>NZ_JARGDK010000005.1 GCF_029210495.1 Pseudothioclava nitratireducens
GATATGCGCTTGCTCGATCATCGAAACGACCAAACCGCCCACATATCTCTTCAGTAAATTATCAATGTCAAAGAGCGTTGGAGACAAAACCAACCAGCGTCGCCACATTACCTAGGGGCGATACCAGCCAATCCCGTTCCAGTTTTTTGTTTGCTTCCAGTGCCTTGCGGCGCTTTCCGCGTCCCGTCGCGGCGTGTTCCGCTTCGGTGAGGGGGTATTTACGGATCGGCGCCGGGGTCCGCAAGAGCCTTTTTGAAAAAACTTTCGGTTTTTTGCCGGGGCACCTCAAAACCCCTTATTTCATTGAATGTTTGCGTCGAACTTTTCTGCGTCAGCCAGCGCTTTTTGCAGGTGCAGAAAGAATCTTTCGCAAATCACCCGATTCAACGAAACGATCTTCGCGCCACGCCCTTGCGTCACCCTCAGGAGCGTGGCCCGAACAGCCTGAATCGCACCCCGAGAAGCGCCAGAACCGCCGCCAGCCAGAGCCAGCCTTCGGTCGAGATCACCTTCATCTGCATCAGATAGTGCACCACACCCAGCAGAACCGCCGGATAGACCAGCCAATGCAGCCGCCGCCAGTTGCGCCCGAGTCGCCGCACCGAGGCGTTGTTCGAGGTCAGCGCCAAAGGCAGCAGCATCGCCAGCGCCGTGATCCCAAAGAGCAGATACGGCCGCTTATAGAGATCCGCGAGCGCCTGCCCCCACAAGAGCCCCATATCGAGCCAGATCCACGCGGTCAGGTGCAGCACTATATAGAGGAACGCCAAAAGGCCGATCGCCCGGCGATAGCGGATCAGGTTGATCCCCGCGAAACGGCGCAGCGGTGTGATCGTCAGCCCGCCCACCAGAAACCACAGACCGATCTTGCCGAGGCGGTGCTCGATCGCCTTGACCGGGTCGACGCCGATGCCGCCGGAGACGACCAGCCAGACGACCCATGCCAGCGGCAACAGGCCGAGCAGGTAGACCGCGCCCGGCGGCAGACGCCTCAGCGCGCCATTCATGCTCGCCACCGCCTGCATCAGTAGTTCTTGCGCAGGTCCATCCCGCTATAAAGCGCGGCGACCTGATCCTCATAACCGTTGAACTTCAGCGTTGGCTCACGCCCCGCGAAGATCCCCGCCCCGACGCGGCGCTCCGTCGCCTGCGACCAGCGCGGGTGATCCACCTCCGGGTTCACATTCGCATAGAACCCGTATTCGCGCGGTTGCAGCGCCTTCCAGGTGGTCACCGGTTCGCGGTCGGTGAGCGTGATCTTGACGATGCTCTTGATTGACTTGAACCCATATTTCCACGGCACCACCAGCCGGATTGGCGCGCCGTTCTGATTGGGCAGCTCTTCGCCATACAGACCGGTCGCCATGATCGTCAGCGGGTGCATCGCCTCATCGAGCCGCAGCCCCTCACGATAGGGCCAGTCGATCCCGCCCGCGCGCTGCCCCGGCATTTCATTCGGACGATAGAGTGTCTCGAAGGCCACGAACTTCGCGCCCGGCTGGACGCCCGCCCGATTGAGCAGGCTCGCCAACTCAAACCCGACCCACGGGATTACCATCGACCACGCCTCGACACAGCGGAAGCGGTAGATGCGCTCCTCCAAGGTCACATTCGCCAGAATGTCCTCGAGTCCATAGCTTCCGGGACGCTCGACCATACCGCCAATCTCGACGGACCATGGATCGGTGGTCAGCTGATGCGCGTGCTTGACCGGATCACCCTTATCCCAGCCGAACTCATAGAAGTTGTTATAAGAGGTAATGTCCTTGAGCGTATTCGGCGCGGCATCGGTCGAATAGGCTGAAGGTTTGGCGGCGATCTTCGCCATGGCCGGTCCTGCCCCGATCCCCAAAGCCGCCGCCGCCCCGGCAATGACCTGCCGGCGGTTCAGAAACTCTGCCTTCGGGGTGACATCGGACCAGTTCAGATCGGTTCCGGGTCTGCGCGCCATCTTGTTCTCCTGATCTCTTGCGTCGGGGTTAGTGTAGGGCCAGCACGGCCCCTGTCCCCTCACATTACGTTTATGACCGCTCCGCTGTTACATCTTAACTTCTGAATGTTTTGGCGTCATGGTGAGCGCGGAGCGGCGTTTCGACGCCGGGGAATCGAAAGGGAGAGCCATGAAGATCACGTTCACCGCCGGTCTCGTCGCCGGAATACTGGGGCTTTCGGGCGCTGCACTGGCACAAGACGCCCATACCTGGACCGTCGAGGACGAATTCGACAACGTCACCTTCGCCGTCGAAAGCGCGATCATGGATGCGGGCCTCGTGGTCGATCACACCAGCCATACCGGCGAGATGCTGGAGCGCACCAAGGCCGATGTCGGCGGCACGATGACGATCTTCACCGCAGCGGACATCTTCTCGTTCTGCTCGGCCAAGGTCTCGCGCGCGGTGATGGAGGCGAACCCCGCCAATGTCCAATACTGCCCTTATACCGTCTTCGTCTATGAGCGCCCCGAAACCCCCGGCCAGATCACCGTTGGCTTCCGCGACTATCCGGCGGGCGAGATGGATATGGTCGAGGACATGCTCTCGGGCATCGTCACCGAGGCCCTCGGGATCGAGTGAGTTTCGACACGCTATATATAAGACAGACGCAGGCCGCCCCCGGGGCGGCCTTTGCATATCCGCTTAGTCGGTTTCCCCGGACAACGCCTGTGCCCGGCGCGCCTCCAACTGGCTGAGCCGCACATGGCGCAACGCCTCGACCAGAAGCGCGGTCAGGAGCCCGATATTCAACAGCCCGTTCGCCGCAGCCATCCCCCCAAGGATACGCCACTCATGGGTGAGCAGGATATCCCCGTAGCCAAGCGTCGTATAAGAGACGAGCGCGAAATAGACCGCCGCTTCCATGGTGATGAAGATCCCCAGAACGCGAAAACAGATCGCCCAGAGCCAGACCCCCGCCGTCACCATCAACAGCGCCCAAAGCGCGGTCAGCAGCACGACCAGCATTAGCTTGGGGCGGTGCGGCTCGCGCATGAGCCAGTTATGGCTGCGCGAGAACAACGACTCCATCGACCAGGCGCTGAGCCCGGCGAAGATCACCGTCGCCACCATCATGATGGACCCGATCGCGATTTGCAGGATCATGCGCGCCTCCCTTGCCATCAGCGCTAGCCCGCGCGCGGGCCTCCGGTCAAGCGCCGCGATGCCGCGCCACCCCCGCCCCTAGACAGCGCGCCCGCCCTGCCCTATCTCCATGCAATCATGGCCAAGCAACACGACCCCAATTCCAAGCTGATCGCCGAGAACCGGCAGGCACGCTATCACTACGCCATCGAGGACACCCTCGAAGCGGGGGTCATGCTCATGGGCTCCGAGGTGAAATCGCTGCGCACCGGCCAGTCGAACATCGCCGAGAGCTACGCCTCGATCGAGAATGGCGAGCTGTGGCTGATCAACGCCTATATCGCGCCCTATATGCAGGCCGGTCATTTCGGCCATGAAGAGCGCCGCCACCGCAAGCTTCTGGTCTCCAAACGCGAGTTGTCGCGGCTCTGGAACGCGGTCGGGCGCGAGGGCATGACCATCGTGCCGTTGAAGATGTATTTCAACGACAAGGGCCGGGTGAAACTCCTGATCGGGCTCGCCAAGGGCAAGAAGCTCGCCGACAAGCGCGCGACCGAAGCCAAGCGCGACTGGGATCGTCAGAAGCAACGACTGCTGAAACAGAGTTTTTAGCCTGTCTGACAAGGGATTCCCCCCATCCACCCTTGCGTCCTGCGCGCCCTTGAGTCTAAGGACAGACCGATCAGGATAAGGGGTGCGATGACCATGGATGATCCGAAAACCCTCGTTTCGACGGACTGGCTCGAAGCGCATCTGAAAGACCCGGACCTGCGGATCCTCGACGGGTCGTGGTTCCTACCCGCGATGGAGCGGGACCCGAAGGGCGATTACGCCAAAGCGCATATCCCCGGCGCGCGCTTTTTCGATATCGACGAAATCTCGGACAACCGCTCGGAGCTGCCGCATATGGCGCCCCCGGTCGAGAAATTCATGTCGCGGATGCGCGCGATGGGTGTGGGCGACGGCCACCAGGTCGTGGTCTACGATCAGGCGGGCATTTTCTCGGCGCCGCGCGTCTGGTGGACCTTCCGCCTGATGGGCAAAACCGACATCGCCGTGCTCGACGGTGGTCTGCCGAAATGGATGGCCGAGGGCCGCGCGGTCGAGGACATGCCGCCGATGCCGCGCGACCGTCACATGACCGTCCAGCGTCAGGCCCATCTGGTCAAGGACGTGACGCAGGTCGCCCATGCCTCCAAGCTGGGCGATCAGGAAATCCTCGACGCCCGCCCGCGTGGCCGCTTCATCGGTCAGGATGACGAGCCCCGCCCCGGCCTGCGCAAAGGCCATATTCCGGGCTCCAAGAATATCCCGTGGGACACGCTGCTCAACGCAGACGCCACGATGAAACCCCCCGAGGACCTGCGCGCACTCTTCGAAGCGGCCAAGGTCGATCTCTCGAAAGCCGCGATCTGCACCTGCGGGTCGGGCGTTTCGGCTGCGATGATCGCCCTCGCGCTCGAACGGATCGGCCATAACAGCCACTCCGTCTATGACGGCGCATGGGCCGAATGGGGCATGTTCAACGACCTTCGGGTCGCAACCGGAGAAGCATGATGCTGAACAATCTGAAACCGCAGGCACCGGACAAGATCCTTGCCCTGATGGGCGAGTTCCGCGCCGACGAGCGCGCGAACAAGGTCGATCTGGGCGTGGGTGTCTATAAGGATGCCGAAGGCCGCACCCCGATCATGCGCGCCATCCATGACGCCGAAAAGCAGATGTGGGATCAGGAAACGACCAAGACCTATGCGGGTCTCGCCGGTCAGCCGGAATTCCACGCGGCGATGGCCGAGATGGTGCTGGGCGCGGGCTATCCCGCCGACCGCCTGTCCTGCCTCTCGACCGTGGGCGGCACCGGCGCGTGCCGCATGGGCTTTGAGCTGGCCCGTATGGCCAATGAGGATGTCACGATCTGGGTGTCGGACCCGACCTGGCCGAACCACCTCTCGATCCTGAACTTCATGGGTCAGGCCTACAAACTCTATCGCTACTTCGATAACGCGACCCGCTCGGTCGATTTCGACGCGATGATGTCCGACCTCGACTCCGTGAAAGCGGGCGACGTGGTGCTGCTGCATGGCTGCTGCCACAACCCGACCGGCGCGAACCTGACGATCGAGCAATGGGGCGCGGTGGCGGACCTGCTCGAAGCCAAGGGCGCGATCCCGATGATCGACCTCGCCTATCAGGGCTTTGGCGACGGGCTCGAGGAAGACGCGGCGGGCACCCGCCTGATCGCCTCGCGCCTTCCCGAGGTTCTGATCGCGGCGTCCTGCTCCAAGAACTTCGGCATCTACCGTGAGCGCACGGGCTGCCTCATGGTGCTGGGCGATGCGGCCACCCAATCGGTGACGCAGGGCACGCTGGCCTATCTCAACCGCCAGACCTACTCCTTCCCGCCCTATCACGGGCAGGCGCTCGTCACCCGCGTGCTCACCGACAAGGCGCTGCGCGCCGACTGGGAAGCCGAACTCGAAGACGTGCGCAACGGCATGCTGCGGCTGCGTAAGATGCTGGCGGACGAGCTGCGCAAGCTGTCGAACTCGGATCGCTTCGATTTCGTCGCCGAGCACCGCGGCATGTTCTCGCGCATCGGCGCAACCCCCGAGCAGGTCGAAGCGATGAAACAGAACAACGCGATCTACATGGTCGGGGACTCGCGCATGAACATCGCGGGCCTGAACGACAAGACGATCCCGCTTCTGGCGCAGGCAATCATCGACGCGGGCGTCTGATCGCCGCGCAGAAATAATGAAACGGCGGCCTGCGGGCCGCCTTTTCTTTGGACCGGATCGAATGACCCAGCACAAAGCAAAAGGCCCGGTCGAAACCGGGCCTTTCGTTTGTCACTCAGATCAGGATCAGACCTTGAACTCCGGGTAGGCTTCCATGCCCAGCTCGGCCTTGTCGAGACCCATCATCTCGTCTTCTTCCGGCGCGCGGATACCCATCACGGCCTTCAGGATGAACCAGACGATCAGCGAGACCGTGAAGGTGAAGGCCCCGACGATGACGATCGAGATGATCTGGCCGCCGAAGGTCGCATCCGAGTTGGTCAGCGGAACCGCAAGCGTGCCCCAGATACCGCAGATCAGGTGGACCGGGATCGCACCGACAACGTCGTCGATCTTCATCTTGTCGAGCATCGGGATCGCAAAGACCACGATCACACCGCCCAGCGCACCGATCAGGGTCGCGGCGCCGATCGAGGGGGTCAGTGGCTCTGCGGTGATCGACACGAGGCCCGCCAGCGCACCGTTGAGCACCATCGTCAGGTCGGGCTTCTTGTAGAGCACTTGCGTCATCAGCATCGCTGCAATCGCACCCCCAGCCGCAGCCGCATTGGTGTTGACGAAGATGCGCGAGATATCCGCCGCGTCACCGATCGAGCCCATCGCAAGCTGCGAGGCACCGTTGAAGCCGAACCAGCCGAGCCACAGGATAAAGGTCCCCAGCGTCGCGAGCGTCAGGTTCGAACCCGGCATCGGGTGGACACGGCCATCCTTGTATTTGCCCAGACGCGGGCCGAGGACCAGCACACCGGCCAGAGCCGCCCAGCCACCGGTCGAGTGCACGACCGTCGAGCCTGCGAAGTCGAGGAAGCCGAACTGGCTGTCGAGGAAGCCACCGCCCCATTTCCACGAGCCGACGATCGGGTAGATGATCGCGGTCAGGACGATGGTGAAGATCAGGAACGGCCAGAGCTTGATGCGCTCGGCCAGCGTGCCCGAAACGATCGACGCGGTGGTGGCGCAGAACATCACCTGGAAGAAGAAGTCCGAGCCGGTCGAGGCGTAGGAATAGTCATCCACCGCATCAGCGCCAACACCCACCGCTTCCAGCACGGCCACCGCGAAGGCGCCGAGATAGCCGCCGGTCTCATCCGAGCCGATCGACCAGCTGCCCAGCGGATACATCAGGTTGTAGCCGATCAGGTAATACATGGTGCAGGCGATCGAGAACAGCATGACGTTCTTCAAAAGCTGCATGGTGACGTTCTTGGAGCGCACGAGACCCGCCTCGAGCATGGCGAATCCAGCCGCCATCCAGAACACCAGGAAGCCGCCGATCAGAAACAGCAGCGTGTTGAGGATCCAGACCGTATCGGTCGGGACCATGGCCGGTGCGGCCGCTTCAGCCGGGGCGTCCTGCGCCAGAACCGGCAGGGCAGCAACGGCGAGCGCCACGGCAAGACCCGAAATTTTTGCAAGGTTTTTCATATCCACTCTTCCCTGTTCGCGTCTCAGAGCGCGTCGTCGTTCGTCTCGCCAGTGCGCACGCGCACGGCTTGGTTCACGTCCAGAACAAAGATTTTGCCGTCGCCGATCTTGTCGGTCTTGGCGGTCTTGAGGATCGTATCGACGACCTCATCGGCGAGAGCGTCGGCCACGACGATCTCGAGTTTCACTTTCGGCACGAAGTTCACGGCATATTCCGCACCGCGATAGATTTCGGTGTGGCCGGATTGCGCGCCGAAGCCCTTGATCTCGGTCACCATCATGCCGCGAACGCCCATGGAGGTGAGTGCTTCGCGCACCTCCTCGAGCTTGAACGGCTTGATTGCTGCAATGATGAGTTTCACCTGTCATCCCTTCCTTGAGTTTGCACCCCGGTGGTCCCGGGGGAACGCACCGCACGCCGTCAGCAACGCTCTTTCGCAGATGCAGCACAAGGAAACGGCAGGGGGTGACGAGGCTCTGCGCCGGACAAACTGCACAAAAATTATACAAAATGGGCGATGTGATTAAAAATTAGCCAGAAGGAAAACCGAATCGTGATCCGAACCGGCTCCACAAGGCGCGCCCCCCGGTGTAAGTTGGCGGTCAAAACGAACACGAGGCATCGGACAGAGTCATGGCGGGATCAGGCGGGCGGCGTGGGCCGCTGGTGGCAGATAAGCGGTATTCCAAGGCCCCGGCGAAACCCAAGGCCAAGCCCGCCGCCAAACGCACCACCTCCAAGGCGCGCAAGCCCCGACCGCCCCGGCGCTTCGGCCCCATTCTCGGCCCGATCATAGCGCTTCTGGGGTTTGTGTGGCGGATCGTCTGGGGTGTCGGCTGGCGCTTTGCCGCGATCATCGGTCTGATCGTCGGGATTGCGACCTTCTATTTCTACTCGACCCTGCCCGAGGTGACGGCGCTGCTTGATGGCCGCTTCCGGGGCTCGGTGACGCTGCTGGACCGGGAGAACAAGGTCTTCGCCTGGCGCGGGGAAACCTTCGGCGGGCAGATCACCGCAAAGAATGTCTCACCCCACCTGAAAAACGCCGTCATCGCCGCCGAGGACAAGCGTTTCTACCGCCATTTCGGCGTAAGCCCGCGCGGCATCGCCTCGGCGGTGCGCATCAATCTCGCCGCCGGGCGCGGTCCGTTCTCGGGCAATGGCGGCTCTACCCTCACGCAGCAGGTGGCCAAGCTCCTCTGCCTTGGCGTCGAATACGATCCCCAACGCTGGAAGACCGAGGCCGATTACGAGAACGACTGCCGCTCCGGCGGGGTGAAGCGCAAGATCAAGGAAGTGCCCTATGCGCTGGCGATGGAGTTCAAATATTCCAAGGACGACATCCTGACGATCTACCTCAACCGCGCCTATCTCGGGGCGGGCGCGCGCGGCTTCGAGGCCGCCGCCCAGCGCTATTTCGGCATCTCCGCCGCCAATGTGAACCCGGCGCAGGCGGCGATGCTGGCCGGGCTCCTGCCCGCGCCGTCCTATTACGCGCCGACCAACAACCTCCAGCGCAGTCAGGATCGCGCCGACACCGTCATCAAGCTGATGAACGAGCAAGGCTTCCTGACCGACGCCGAACGCGAGACCGCGTGGGCCAACCCCGCCGTTCTCTCCGAGGCCGCGCAGAAACGTGCGGGCGGTTATTTCGCCGACTGGGTGATGGGTGCCGCGCCCGACTTCCTGACGACCGAGACCACCGAGGATGTCATCATTCACACCACCCTCGATCAGCGCATTCAGGCCGCCGCGGAAGAGGCGATGCAGACGGTCTTTGAAACCAAGGTGAAGGCTGGCTCCGAGGCTGAGGCCGCGATTGTCGTGATGTCCGCCGATGGCGCGGTGCGCGCGATGGTGGGCGGGCGTGCGACCAAGGTCACGGGCGCATTCAACCATGCCACGATGGCGCGCCGTCAGACGGGCTCCACCTTCAAACCCTTCGTCTATGCCGCGGCACTCGACATGGGCTTCACCCCCGATTCCATCGTCGAGGATGCGCCCCTCACGATCAAGGTGCCCGGCTCGGGCAACTGGTCACCCAAGAACTACACCCGCGAATATCGCGGCCCGATCACCCTGACCGAGGCCCTGACCCATTCCGTCAACACTGCAACCGTGCGCATCTCGGAATCGGTCGGGCGGGCCGCCGTGAAGAAAGTGGCCGAGGATTTCGGCTTTGCGTCCGACCTCGCCGATGGCCCCGCAGTCGCGCTCGGGGTCTCTGAATCAACCCTGATCGAGATGACCGGCGCCTATGCGGGCATCCTGAACGGCGGCTCCTCGGTGCGCCCCTATGGCCTGACCGAATTGCGGCTCAAGGGCGATAGCGAGCCACTCTTTGGCACGCCGGGCGGTCTGGGCGAGCGGGTGATCTCGGAGAAAGCCGCGCGCGAGCTGGTCTATATGATGCATTCCGTGGTCGAGAACGGGTCGGGTCGGCGCGCGAAGCTTCCCGACCGGCAAGTCGCGGGCAAGACCGGCACCACCCAGGAGGCGCGCGACGCATGGTTCATCGGGTTTACCGCTGATTACGTCACCGGCATCTGGATGGGCTATGACGATAACCGCCCGCTCTCCGGCGTGACCGGCGGCGGCCTGCCCGCCGACATCTGGCGTGAAACGATGCTGCGCGTCGAAAAGGGCCTGCCCGCGACGCCGCTGCCGATGGCGGAGCCTTCGGAATGGCGCCCCAAATCCGCGCCGCAATGGCAGGGCGAAACCTGGTCCTCCGAGGCGCAGCCGCTTGGTCCGGGCAATACGAAAACCGACTGGTCCCAACCTGCCGATCAGCAACCCCGCCGGGTCGAGCGCGAACCTGCGCCGCCGCCCGCGCAAGAGCCCGATCTTGCGGAGCGTATCCTGCTCGAAGTGCTGGGCACGATCATCGGTAACTGACAAAGGGCAGGCCAGGCGCCTGCCCTTTTCAATCCAGCCTGCGACCTTTTCAGCCCGCCTTCTTCAGATCCTCGATCATCGCATTGAGATCACCCCGGCGCCGGTCCAGCATCGCGCCGATCTCGGTCCGCTCGGACGCAAGCATGTTGACGCCTTCGATCACCAGATTGAAGAACCGGTCCTGCCCGGACTTGTCCGACACATGCCACAGCACCTCGAACGGGGCCTGCCCCCGGAAGATCGCAGTCGATTTGACTTCGTAGAAGGTCTTGACCGGACGCGCGCCCACCACTTCAAACCGCGCCCCGATGAACTCGCGGAAGCGCTTGCCGTATTTGCGCGCCAGATAGCCCTGAAACGCCTTGGTAAAGGCCGACATCTGCGCCGAACTGGCCGAGCGCGCCGCCACACCCAGCGCCGAGCGCGCGATGATCGGCACATCGCCATATTTCACGAAAATCCGCTCGAAATCGGCATAAAGCGCCGAGCCGCTCTTGCCCGAGGCAATCGCCTTGTTCACGTCATCGACCGTGCGCGTGATCAGTGCCCGCGCCTGCGTGTCGTTCAGTGCCAGCACTGGCGCGGGAACAAACGCCCCGGCCGTCGCGGCAGCGCCCAGCGCAATCATCCGGCGCCGGTCGATCTTCGCATCATTCGCCATACGGGTCCTCATAGGGGTCAAAAACGGTTTCATCGCTCGCCGCCGCGCCCGAAAGCTTGTGGCGGCGGTTTTGCAGGTAAAGCAGACGGCTTTGCGCATAGCTGTCGGCACTGTCATGCAGCACCGAATCGACCGTCGCGCCATAGCGCTTGCGATCGACCGAGCGCGCGCCCAGCCGGAAGGCCCGCGCCACCCACAGGTCATTGCCACTCAAGACATGGCCGACCGGGTCGATCAGCACATCGACGATCTTGCCGACCGTGTCGCGCTCCGTCGAGGGGCCGATGAGCGGCAGCTCCATATAGGCGCCCTCGCGCACGCCCCAGACATGCAGCGTCTCGCCGAAATCGGTGGTCTCTTCGGGCAGGTTGAACCAATACCCCGCCGGGTCGAAGAGGCCGCCCACGCCGAGCGTCGTGTTGATCGCAAAACGCAGCGTGTTCTTCACCGCCGGCTCCGGACGCCCTTGCAGGACAGAGTTCACGACCATCCGCGGCAGCCCGAGGTTATGCCCGACATTGGCCACCCCCTGCCCGATCGGGCCGGGCTGTTTCGCCTCACCCCGAAAGGCGGCGGCATCGACGGCCTTGTTGATCTCATGGGTCTCGCGGTTCTCCGCCTCGTAGGGGTCATAGACAGACCCCGGCGCAGGGCGCGGCGCTTCGCAGGCGGCCAGAACGGAAACGGCCATGACGCAGGCGGCAAGCGGCCCGGCTGTATTGCGAAACGTCGACATATTTCCCCCTTCAGACCCGAATTGCGCCCAGCTCTGCCGTGACATCGCCACAGATTTCCGGCACAACGCCTTTGTTTTACAGATATGCCACCCCTTCCGGGGTGACAAGGTCGCCAGATCGTCGCGGAGGGTCGCAAGGCCGGAAGGGCGATCTTAACCGGCGGCCATTAAGAGTAACGGCCAGAAGGCCGGAAGGAGTGGGGGCCAATGCGGCAACCGGAACTGCAAAGAGGCGCGGCGGAACTCGGCGCCGCAAGCAAGGAACGGCGCGGGCTGTTCCTCGCCGTGGGGCTGTTCTCGGCCTTCGTGAACCTGCTGATGCTGACCGGGCCGCTGTTCATGCTTCAGGTCTATGACCGGGTGCTGTCGGCCCGTGCGGTCGAAACGCTGACCGCGCTGTTCGGCCTCGTGGTGTTCCTGTTCCTGATGATGGGCGTGCTCGATGCGGTGCGCGCGCGGGTCGTGGCGCGAATCGGCGCGGGCTTTCAGGCGCGGATGGAGGGGCGCGTGTTCGACGCGGTGCTGCGGCGCAACGCGCTCGCCCCCAACGATCCGCTGGCACAGGCGGGTCTGCGCGACCTCGACTCGGTGCAAAAGCTGCTGGCCTCGCCGACCTTCCTGTCGATATTCGATCTGCCCTTCGCGCCGCTGTTCCTCGCTGCCGTTTTCGTCTTTCACCCGTGGCTCGGGCTTCTGGCCCTGCTGGGCGGGGCGGTGCTGATCGGGGTGACCTTCCTCAACCAGCGCCTCACCGCGACACCCCTTAAACGCGCCACGGGCGCACAGCTTTCCGCAGACCGGATGGGCGATCAGCTCCGCGATGAGGCCGAACTGATTTCGGCCCTCGGCATGCGCGGGGCGAGCTTCGCGCGCTGGCGCAAGGCGCGGGGCCAAGCCCTTGGCGCGGCGCTCAGCGCAGCCGATCTCGGCGGCGGCTTCACCGCCTTTTCGCGCACCTTCCGGCTGTTCCTGCAATCGGCCATGCTCGCGCTTGGCGCGTGGCTGGTGCTGCGCGGGGAACTGACGCCCGGCGCGATGATCGCCGCTTCGATCCTGATGGGCCGTGCCCTTGCCCCCGTCGAGCAGATCGTCTCCGGCTGGCCGCTGATCGCGCGCGCCCGCGAGGGGTGGCGCAGGCTCGCCGCCCTCCTCGGCACGACGCTGCCCGAACCCGCCCGCACCGCGCTCCCCCGCCCCAAGGCCATCCTTGAGGCGAACCAGCTTTCCGTCATCCCGCCCGGCCAGAAAAACGCCACGCTGCGCATGGTCAGCTTTGCACTCAACCCCGGTCAGGCCATGGGCGTGATCGGTCCTTCGGGTGCTGGTAAATCGACGCTCGCCCGCGCGATTTGCGGCACATGGCCCGCGGCGGCGGGCTCAATCCGCCTGGATGGCGCGACGCTGGATCAGTACGACCCCGACCTGCGCGGCCAACTCATCGGCTACCTGCCGCAGAACGTGACGCTCTTCGATGGCACCATCGCCGAGAATATCGCCCGCCTCAGCGCCACGCCCGACGACGCCCAGATCGTCGAGGCCGCGAAACGGGCAGCCGCGCATCAGATGATTCTCGATCTGCCCGAAGGCTACGACACCCGTGTGAGCCAAACCGGCGCGCGCCTGTCGGGCGGACAGGTCCAGCGCATCGGGCTGGCCCGCGCGCTCTATGGCGCCCCGGTGATCCTCGTCCTCGACGAGCCGAACGCCAATCTCGACAATGAGGGCTCGGTCGCGCTCAACACCGCCATCCGCGCCATGAAAGCCGCGGGCGGCGCCGTGATGATCATGGCCCACCGCCCCGCCGCGATTGCCGAATGCGATACGCTCATGGTGCTCGATAACGGCATGCGCCGCGCCTATGGCCCGCGCGACGAGGTGCTCAAGGCCACCGTCTCCAACGCGGGCGACATCCGCCGCTCCGCCCATCCCGGAGGCGTGTCATGACCCCTCAGAACGATAACGCCGCACCCTCCGCCCGCCGCGCCCTCATCGTCGGCTTTATGGCGCTCGCACTCCTGATCGGCGGCTTCGGCCTCTGGGCCGGGTTCAGCACCATCGCCGGGGCCGTCGTCGCCTCGGGTCAGGTCGAGGTCGATCAGAACCGCCAGATCGTGCAGCATCCCGATGGCGGGGTCATTGCCGAAATCGCCGTCAAGGATGGCGATCCCGTCGCCGCCGGTGACCTGCTGATCCGGCTCGACGGCGAATTGCTGCGCTCCGAACGCGCCATCGTCGAAAGCCAGTTTTTCGAACTGCTCGCCCGCCGTGGCCGCCTCGAAGCCGAGCGCGCCGATGCGTCCGATATCACCTTCCCCACCGAACTCACCGCCGCCGCCGAGACTGACCCGACCGTCGCGCCCCTCATGGCGGGCCAGCGCGACCTCTTCGACGCGCGCCGCGCCACCGTCGAGAAAACGCTCGAACAACTCGCCCAGCGCCGCGATCAGACCATCAGCCAGATCTCCGGCATCGACGCGCAACTGGCGGCCCTTTCGACCCAGCAAACGCTGATCGCACAGGAACTCACCGACCAGCGCAGCCTGTTCGAGCGTGGCCTTGCCCAAGCCAGCCGCGTCCTCGCCCTTGAACGCGAGGCCGCCTCGCTCGCGGGCCAGCTCGGCGAGTTGACAGCCCAGCGCGCCCAGCAAGAGGGCCGCTTGACCGAGATCGGCATCGAAGAGCTTCGCCTCGCCTCACAGCGCCGCGAAGAGGCCGAAAGCGAGCTGCGCAATATTGGCTACCGAGAGTTGGAGCTGGCCGAGCGGCGGCGCGCCCTCTCGGGCCAGATCGAGCGCCTTGACCTTCGCGCACCCGTGTCGGGTATCGTCCACGCCATGGCCGTGACCACACCCCGCGCCGTTCTGCGCGCCGCCGAGCCGGTGCTTTACCTGATCCCGCAGGACCGCCCGCTGGTGATCTCGGCCCGCGTCGCCACCATCAATATCGACGAGGTGGCGATCGGCCAGCCGGTCACGCTCCGCTTCGCGGCCTTCTCCGCGCGCACCACCCCCGAGCTGTTCGGGCAGGTCAGCCGCATCTCCGCCGACGCCCTCGTGGATGAGGCCACCCGCGCGCCCTATTACCGCGTCGAAGTCGTCCTCGATCCGGGTGAAACCGACAAACTCGGCGGGCTCGTTCTGGTCCCCGGCATGCCCGCAGAGGTCTATCTGCGCACCGCCGACCGCAGCCCGATGGCGTATCTCCTCAAGCCCTTCACCGACTACTTCAACCGTGCCTTCCGGGAGAGCTGATCACAGCCGATCCAAGAGCGCCCGCGTCGGCCACGCATCCGCAGGCAGGCCCAGCCGCTTCTGCTCGGCCTGCACCGCGGCGCGGGTTTTCTCGCCCAGAATGCCGTCGATCTTGCCGACATCGTGTCCCCGCCGCGCGAGCTTCTTCTGAAGCGCCTGCATCTGCGTGCCGCTGAAGGCCGGGTCCGGATTGCCCCGGTCGAAGCGCGGCGCCCCCTCCAGCCGGGTCGCGAAATAGGCTGCGCTGGTGACGTAGACGAAGCTCTTGTTCCACTCAAAAAGCACGCGGAAATTCGGGTAGACCATGAAAGCCGGTCCCTTGCGCCCCATCGGCAGCAGCACCGAGCCTTGCCCGCCCGCCAGTTGCCCATTGCGCGCACGCACCCCCATCTTGGCCCATTGGCTGGTCGACAGGCTGGTGTTCAGCCCGGTCTTCGACCAGTCCAGCCCCTCGGGCACGATGATTTCCTGCATCCACGGCTCACCGGGCCGCCAGCCCAAGCCGCGAAGCATCTTTGCCCCCGACATCAGCGCATCCGCCGAGGAGCCGCGCAGATCGACATGGCCGTCGCCGTCGCCGTCCACCCCGTTGCGCAGGATATCCTCGGGCAGCATCTGCACCTGCCCGATCTCGCCCGCCCAGGCACCACGATTGCGCGGCGGGTCGAAATCGCCCCGCTTGTAAAGCTTGGCCGCCGCGATCACCTGCGGGCGGAACAGCTCGGGCCTGCGGCAATCATGCGCGAGCGTCACAAGCGCGTCGCGCGTGTTGAAATCGCCCTGAAACGCGCCGAAATCGGTCTCCAGCCCCCAAAAGGCCAGCAGCACCCCCCGCGACACCCCGTAATCGCGCTCGGCACGGGCGAGCGTATCGCGCATCGCCTTGCCCTTCGCCGCGCCCGTGCTGAGCCGATTCTGGCTTATGACGCGACCCGCGAATTCGTCGAAGGGCTTTTGGAACACGCCCTGCGCCCGGTCAGCCTTGAGCACCTTGCCGTCCTGCCGCACGCCCTTGAAGAATGCGTCGGCCTGCGCCGCCGAGAGGCCCGCACTGCGCTGGACCTCGGTCTTGAGGCCGCGCACGAAGCCACCGAAATCGCCCCCGCATTGCTGCGCGGCTGCAAGGCCCGGCAGGGTGGCGGTCAGGGTCAGGGCGTAGAGAAAATGGCGCATGGCAAACCTCATGAAAAACTGTCCCGACGGTAGCCCGCGCCGCGCCGTGCGGCAACTGTCCACACGCGCTCAAACTGCCGACTTTGCAAATGCAGCATAAGTTTTACAAATAGTTAGCTTGATTTTTACCTTCTTTGGCGCAGGATGACCTTCAAGGAAATCGGCAGACCCAAGGGGGAATCATGGAGTTTCTGCCCAAAGACATTCTGGATGCTCTGCGTGATGCAGAAGGGGAGAAGGCCGCGCGCCGGACCCGTCTGCGCGTGCAATACCGTGACGCGAACTGGCCTGTGCTGCGGCGCTGGCGCGATGGCTTTGCGCTCGACGCGGCGCAGGTGACCCATCTGCGCGGGCTCGTCGACCTTTATGAAGGCGGGCGGCACATCGCTTCGGCGCTGATCGTCGCCTCCGAGATCGAGGGGGGCGAGCTGATCTGCACGCTCAAGCGCGAAACCCGCGTGAGCGACCGCGCGCCTCTGGATTTCGTGCGCTCGGACACCGCACCGGTCGGCTATCTGCCCAGCGCCTGAGGCCCCTGCGGGGCCGATGCCTCCGGCGGGGATATTTGCAGCAGACTGACGATCAGGGCCGAATCTCGACTTCGGCCCCGATAGGCGTGGCCGCGAAAAGTTCCTCGATCTCGGCATTGGCCAGCGCGATGCAGCCCGCCGTCCAGTCATGGGGCAAGGTGATCGCGCCGGGCATCTCATTTGGCTGGCCGTGGAAGAAGATATCCCCGCCCGGACTGACCCCAAGCTGCGCCGCGCGTGAGCGATCCTCGGCCTGCGGATAGTCGATCCCGAGCGAGAGGTGATAGGCCGATTGCGCATTGCGCCGGTCGATCCGGAACCTGCCCTCGGGCGTCTTGCCATCGCCTTGCTGCACCTTGTCGCCCTCGGGCGCAAAGCCAAGGCGGATGCGATAGACGCGCTTCACCTCATCACCCACATAGACGCTCATCCGGCGCGCAGTTTTCTCAACAAGAATGCGACTGACCGGCCCGACAAGCGGTTCGGTCTGCGCGGGCGGCACCTCCAGATCTGGCAGCCGCCCTATCTCGGGCGCGCGCTGCATGACCCAGATCGCGCCCGCCAGCGCGATCAGCATCAGCCCGAAAAGCCGCCGCTTGCGCATCGTCTATTGCAGATCGCCAAACGCGGCTTGCAGCCGCGCGACGGCCTCTTCGACCCGCGCGCGCGGCGTCGCAATGTTGAACCGCAGGAAGCTCTCGCCGCCCAGACCAAAGCTCGGCCCGTGATTGGCCGCGATTTTCGCCCCCTGCTCGACCCGCTCGGTGAACTCCTCCCGCGTCATCCCGGTGCCCGCGAAATCGACCCATGCCAGATAGGTCGCTTCCAGCGGCATCGAGCGCAGCCCCGGTATCGCGTTCACGCCCGCGTCGAAAATCTGCCGGTTCCCGTCCAGATAGGCGTTGAGCGCGTCGATCCAGGCCGCGCCCTCGGGACTGTAAGCGGCCGTCGCCATCGCAATCCCGAAGGAATTGGGCGAGATTCCCAGCGCGGCCATCCGGGCGGCAAATTTCGCCCGCAGGTCCGGGTCCGCAATAATGACATTTCCCGAATGCGTGCCCGCGATGTTGAAGCTCTTGGTCGTGGCGGTCAGCATCGCCACGGGCTGCTCCGGGCAGACCGTCGGGAAAGCGTGGTGGCGCTGCCCCGGCATCACCAGATCGTGGTGGATCTCATCCGAGATCAGCACCAGCCCGTGCCGTTGGCAGAACGCCGCGACCGCGCGCAACTCGTCCTCGCTCCAGACCCGCCCGCCCGGATTATGCGGCGAGCACAGGATCAGCATCTTCGCCGTCCCGTCCATCTGCGCATCCCACGCCTCGAAATCCATCTCGTAGCGCCCGTCCACAAGCGCCAGCGGGCATTCCACGACCTGCCGCCCCGCCGCGCGGATCACCCGTGCAAAGGCGTGATAGACCGGGGTCATCAGCACCACCCCATCCCCCGGCGCGGTGAAGGCGTCCACGCACAGCGCCGTCCCGTTCACCAACCCATGTGTCGTGAAAATCCACTCGGGCGCGACCTCCCAGCCGTGCCGCTCGCGCATCCACCAGGCAATCGCCGCACGATAGGGGCCCTCGTCGCCCCAATAGCCATAGACGCCGTGCCGGGTCATCCCCTCGAGAGCCTGTTGCACGCAGGCGGGCGGCCGGAAATCCATATCCGCCACCCACATTGCGATCCCCTCATCCGGAGAGACCCCGTAAATCTCTTCCATGCAGTCCCATTTCACCGAATGGGTGCGGTGGCGGTCAATCATCTCGTCGAAATCGGGCGCGTGCGTCATCGGGCATCCTGTCAGTTATGGCTGCGGTCATCTGAGCACCCGCGCCCCGCGCTTTCAACCGCGCAATTGTGCGCCGAACAATCAGGCGCGCGCGCCCGCGCCCATTGCGCGAACTCGCCCGATCCCCTACATCAGCGCCATGACCATTCGACCAATCCTGATCCATCCCGACCCGCGTCTGAAAAAGCTCTGCGACCCCGTGCCCGAAATCACGGATGAAATCCGCAAGCTGGCCGACGACATGCTCGCGACGATGTATGACGCGCCGGGCGTGGGCCTTGCTGCGCCGCAGGTCGGCGTGCTCAAGCGTGTTTTCGTGATGGATTGCGTCAAGGAAGAGGGCGCGCAGCCCGACCCGATGGTTCTCATCAATCCCGAGATCACCTGGACCTCCGAAGAGACCAATGTCTACGAAGAGGGGTGCCTCTCGATCCCCGAGCAATATGCCGAGGTGACCCGCCCGAAAGAGGTCCGCATGGCGTGGCTCGGCCTCGACGGCCAGCGCCACGAAGAGCAGTTCGACGCGCTCTGGGCAACCTGCGCACAGCACGAACTCGACCACCTCAACGGCAAGCTTTTCATCGACTATCTCGGCCCGATGAAGCGCAAAATGATCACCCGCAAGATGGAAAAGCTCAAACGCGAGCGTGCGCGCGAAGGTCTCGTCTGATGACCGTGCGCCCCTTCATCCCCTTCGACGATCGCCGCCTGCATCGCCCCGCCGATCCGGTGCCGGAGGTCAATGAGACCGTGCGGATGATCTGGGACGACATGATCGACACGATGGAGGCGATGCCGGGCGTCGGCCTCGCCGCGCCGCAGATCGGGATCGAGATGCGCCTTGCCGTGGTCGATGCCTCCGAGAAGCGCGGGCAGGCGGTGCGCATGGCCAATCCCGAGGTGCTGCACGCCTCGGTCCAGATGCGCCAGCACGATGAGGCCTCGCCCAACCTTCCCGGCGTCTGGGCGCCGATCTCGCGCCCCCGGGCGGTCACCGTGCGTTTCCTTAACGAGCAAAACGAAATCGAGGACCGTGATTTCGTCGGCCTCTGGGCGACCAGCGTCCAGCACCAGATCGACCATCTGAACGGCAAGACCTATGTCGATCACCTCTCGCCGCTGCGCCGCAAGATGCTGATCCAGAAATCCAAGAAGCTGGAGAAACGCTGATGCGCGTGATCTTTATGGGCACCCCGGATTTCTCGGTCCCGGTTCTCGACGCGCTCACCCGCGAGCATGAGGTCGCCGCCGTCTACTCGCAGCCGCCCCGCCCCGCCGGTCGCGGCAAGAAAGACCGCCCGACGCCCGTGCATGCGCGCGCGATGGAGCTTGGCCTGCCGATCCACACGCCCCTCAACTTCAAGGATCAGCGCGAGCGCGACGCCTTCAAGGCCCATGGCGCGGATGTCGCCGTGGTCGTCGCCTACGGGCTGATCCTGCCGCAAGAGGTGCTTGACGCGCCTGAACGCGGCTGCCTCAATATCCACGCTTCGCTCTTGCCGCGCTGGCGTGGCGCCGCGCCGATCCACCGCGCTATCATGGCGGGCGACGCGGAAACCGGCATCTGCATCATGCAGATGGAGGCCGGGCTCGACACAGGCCCCGTGCTGCTGCGCGAGGCCACCCCGATCGGCGCCACCGAAACGACCGGCGACCTCCATGACCGCCTGTCGGAAATGGGCGCGCGACTGATCCTCGATGCGCTGAAAGACCTCGACAAGCTCACCCCCGAGCCCCAGCCCGAGGACGGCACCACCTACGCCCAAAAGATCGACAAGGCCGAGGCGCGGATCGACTGGACCCGCCCCGCCGCCGACCTCATCCGCCAGATCAACGGCCTCTCGCCCTTCCCGGGCGCATGGTGCATGGCGGGCGACGAACGGCTCAAACTCCTGCGTGCCGCCCCCGCCCAAGGCGCTGGCCAGCCCGGCGAAACGCTCGGCGGTTTCACCATCGCCTGCGGCACCGGCGCGCTCGATGTCCTCACCGCCCAGCGCGAGGGCAAACGCCCGATGCAGGCCGAGGATATCCTCAAGGGCCTGACCCTGCCGCCCCATCTCTCCTGAACTTCATCAAATCCAAAATACTCCGGGGGTGAATTCGCGCCCCGCGAAAAGGGGCAGCGCCCCCTCCGCCCTTTCCAAGGCGTGTAACCGCAGGCATAGTTGCCCAAACCGGAGCAAACCCATGTCAGTGATCCCCCTCCTCCTTATCGGCATCGCCGCGGGTTTCCTCGCGACGCGGATCATGCGCGTCGAAACCGACATCCCCACCACCATCGCCATCGGCACGCTGGGCGCGATCATCGGCGGGCTCACACTTCGCGCCCTCATCACCGTGACGGGCTGGCTCGCCGGGCTCGTCGGCGCGGTGCTCGGCGCGATGCTTCTCATCTGGCTCTGGCGCCAATACGGCCCCAAACGATAGGTCCCTCCCATGTTCGGTACGATTTTCGGCTTCGCTGGCCTCGCCACCACCCGCCTTGCACTCTTCGCCTTTTCGATTGGCCTCTGGCTTCTGACCCGCCCGGGCGGCTGGGCCGTTCTGGCCGTTCTCGCCCTTGTCGGCGTCAAGCTGATACCCCAGACTTCGCCCTGAAATTTGCGCGGCCCCGCCGCAATCCCCATTTAAAGACGACCTCACAGAACGGAGCGCTCCGCAATGATCACAGACCTTCTGGGCGGCAATGCCATCCTGCTCGCCATCGCCGGCTTCATCATCCTGTCGATCTTCCTCGGCGTGCGGATCGTCCCGCAATCCGAGAAACACGTGGTCGAGCGCTTCGGGCGGCTGCGTGCGGTGCTGGGGCCGGGGATCAACTTCATCGTGCCCTTCCTCGATCGGGTGCCGCATAAAATCTCAATCCTCGAACGCCAGTTGCCCAACGCTATGCAGGATGCGATCACCGCCGATAACGTGCTGGTCAAAGTCGAAACCTCGGTCTTTTACCGCATCACCGAGCCGGAAAAGACGGTCTACCGCATCCGCGACGTGGACGCCGCCATCGCCACCACCGTGGCCGGGATCGTGCGCTCCGAAATCGGCATGATGGAACTCGACGAGGTGCAATCGAACCGCGCGCAGCTCATCTCCAAGGTCCGCGAGCAGGTCGCCGCCATGGTCGATGACTGGGGGATCGAGGTCACCCGCGCCGAAATTCTCGACGTCAATCTCGACGAGGCCACCCGCGCCGCCATGCTCCAGCAGCTCAACGCCGAACGGGCACGCCGCGCCCAGGTGACCGAGGCCGAGGGCAAGAAACGCGCCGTCGAATTGCAGGCCGACGCCGATCTCTACGCCGCTGAGCAAGAGGCCAAGGCCAAGCGCGTCCTCGCCGAAGCCGAGGCCTATTCGACCCAGGTCATCGCCGAGGCCATCGCCAAGAACGGGCTTGAAGCCGCGCAATATCAGATCGCGGTGAAACAGGTCGAGGCGCTCTCGGATGTCGCCAAGGGTGAAGGCAAGCAGACCGTGCTTCTTCCGGCGGCCGCGCTCGAAGCGTTCTCGGATGCGTTCTACATGCTGCGGGGGATGGGCAAATGATGCTCTGGCAGGAAGCGTGGGTTTGGGTGACCGCGGGCGTGATCCTCGGCGCGCTGGAAATGCTGGCGCCCGGTTTCGTGCTGCTCGGCTTCGCGGCGGGCGCGATCCTCGTGGGTCTTCTGATCTGGCTGGGCGTGCTGGGCGCGTCGCTGCCGTGGATGATCCTGACGCTCGCCGTGGCCGCGCTCGTGGTCTGGTTTGCGATGCGCAAGATCGCCGGCGTGCGCGAGGGGCAGACCAAGATCTGGGACCGCGACATCAACGAGAACTGAGGCGCGGGCAGCAGGTTTCCGCCCATGCCCGCGCGGGCATTGGAACCGGGCGCGCGGCGTGGCGGTTGAGGGGGCAATCCACCTTCAACGGAGAGCACCATGTCCTATCAAGACCCGCAACCGCGCAACTCGAACACGATCTTCTTCATCCTCGGCGCGATCGTCGTCGCCCTTGGCGTCGTATTCTGGCTGATCTCGGATGATACTGTGTTGGTCGAGGAAACCCCCGCTGCCGCCCCCGATGTGACCATCACCAACGAGGCCCCCGCCGTGGTCGATGTCGCCCCCGCGCCTGACGCAGGTGGTGAGACCAGCGGTGACGCGGCTGGCGAAACGGGTGGCGAGACCGCGCCCGCGACCAACCAGTAAGCGCTCTGGCATAAAGAAGAACGGCGGCCCCCGGGCCGCCGTTTCGTATCAGATGTTCTGGATCTCGCGCAGGATCGCCTGCGCCGCAGCGCGCGGGTCGTCGGCCTGCCAGATCGGGCGCCCGACCACGAGGTGATCCGCCCCTGCCTGCAATGCCGAAGCGGGCGTCTCGACCCGCTTCTGATCGCCCAGCGCCGCACCAGCGGGGCGCACGCCCGGCGTCACGATCAGCTTGCCCTCGGCTTCGGGCAGCGCCCGGATCATCGCCGCCTCACGCGGGCTGGCGATGACGCCATCGGCGCCCGCGTCAAAGGCACGCCCCGCACGCTCCGTCACCAGATCGGCGATCTCGCCCTCGCGGATCAGCGCGCCATCGAGGTCCGCCCGGTCGAGCGAGGTCAGGATCGTCACCGCGAGGATTTTCAGGTCCTTGCCCGCCGCGCCCTCTTTGGCGGCTTTCACCACATAGGGGTCGCCATGCACGGTCAGGAAATCCAGATCGTATTGCGCAATCCCGCGCACGGCCTTTTCGACCGTCGCGCCGATATCGAAGAACTTCATGTCGAGGAAGATGCGCTTGCCCTGCTCGGCCTTCAGCTCATTGGCCAGCGCCAGACCGCCGCCCGTCAGCATCCCCAGCCCGATCTTGTAGAAGGACACACTGTCACCCAGCGCCTCGGCCAGTTTCAGCCCCTCAAGCGCGTTGGGGACATCCATCGCCACGATCAGGCGGTCATCGGCGGGCAGGTTTGCTTCGGTCATCGGGCGGCTCCATTCGGTTTGCCACCAGATGCGCGCCCCGCGCGCGCAGGTCAAGCGCCGTGCCGCATTGGGGCGCAAAAACCGACCCCTCGGGGCGCCTCAGATCCCGCCGATCCCCCTGCGCTGCGCCTCTCGCAAGAGGCTACGCGTCAGCGCGCCATGGGAAATCCCCTCTGGCGCCTCCAAGGTGACGGGCACGCGCATCGGTTCGGGCAGGCCGGGGGCGAAGAATTCCACCACCCCCTCGAACCGGCGACGGGCGGCATTGTAGAACAGACGGGCGATACGTTGCGCAAAGGCTTGATGCATGGAACGACCTTTCGTGACGGCTCCATTCTCAACGCATTTGGTTGAGATTTGGTTTCCATCATCGCAGCCCGCACCCCCTTGAACGTCCCCCCTCAGCGCCCCATCTCTAGTCCAAGACCCGGCCCAGCCACATGCCTGAACAGGGTGCGGCACATATCCGGGGGCTTCAGAAAAGGAGAATACCGATGAACATGGAGAAGTTCACGGAGCGGTCGCGCGGTTTCCTTCAGGCGGCGCAGACTATCGCAATGCGCGAGGGCCATCAACGTGTGGTGCCCGAGCATCTGCTGAAGGCTCTCATGGATGACGATCAGGGGCTCTCGGCCAACCTGATCAGACGCGCGGGCGGTGCACCCGAACGCGTGACCGAGGCGGTGGATGCCGCCGTCGCCAAGCTGCCCAAAGTCTCGGGTGCGGGCGATCAGGTCTATGTCGACACCTCGCTCGTGCGGGTGCTCGATGAGGCCGAGAAAATCGCGAAGAAGGCGGGCGACAGCTTTGTCCCGGTCGAACGTGTGCTGATGGCGCTTGCGCTGGTCAACACGCGGGCCAAGGACGCGCTCGACGCAGGCGCCGTCACCGCGCAAAAGCTCAACGCCGCGATCAACGACCTGCGCAAGGGCCGCACGGCCGATACCGCGTCCGCCGAAGAAGGCTATGACGCGCTCAAGAAATATGCCCGCGACCTCACCGAGGCCGCCGAGCAAGGCAAGATCGACCCGATCATCGGCCGCGACGACGAGATTCGCCGCACGATGCAGGTGCTTTCGCGCCGGACCAAGAACAACCCGGTCCTGATCGGGGAACCCGGCGTCGGTAAAACCGCCATCGCCGAAGGTCTCGCGCTGCGCATCATCGACGGCGACGTGCCCGAAAGCCTCAAGAACAAGAAACTCCTCGCGCTCGACATGGGCGCGCTCATTGCCGGTGCGAAATATCGCGGCGAATTCGAGGAACGCCTTAAAGCGATCCTCAAGGAGATCGAGGCCGCCGCCGGTGAGGTGATCCTCTTCATCGACGAGATGCACACGCTGGTCGGCGCGGGCAAATCGGACGGCGCGATGGATGCCGCGAACCTCATCAAGCCCGCGCTTGCCCGGGGTGAGTTGCACTGCGTCGGCGCGACCACGCTCGACGAATACCGCAAATATGTCGAGAAGGACGCAGCCCTCGCGCGGCGCTTCCAGCCGGTCATGGTCGAGGAGCCGACCGTCGAGGACACGATCTCGATCCTGCGCGGCATCAAGGAGAAATACGAACTCCACCACGGGGTCCGCATCTCCGACTCGGCGCTGGTGGCGGCGGCGATGCTGTCGCATCGCTACATCACCGACCGCTTCCTGCCCGACAAGGCGATCGACCTCGTGGACGAGGCCGCCTCGCGCCTGCGCATGGAAGTGGACAGCAAGCCCGAGGAACTCGACGCGCTCGACCGGCAGATCCTGCAAATGCAAATCGAGTCCGAGGCGCTGAAGAAAGAGGACGATGCGGCCTCCAAGGACCGTCTCGAAAAGCTCGAAAAAGAGCTGGCCGATCTTCAGGACCGCGCCGCCGAGATGACCGCCAAATGGCAGGCCGAGCGTGACAAGCTCGAATCCGACCGCACCCTCAAGGAGCAGTTGGACCGCGCCCGCGCAGAGCTTGACCAAGCCAAACGCGAGGGCAATTTCGCCCGCGCGGGTGAGCTGCAATACGGCCGCATCCCGGAGCTGGAGAAACAGTTGTCCGAGATCGAAGGCTCTGACACCGAGGTGATGGTCGAAGAGGCTGTCCGCCCCGAGCAGATCGCCGAGGTGGTCGAACGCTGGACCGGCATCCCGACCTCGAAAATGCTCGAAGGCGAGCGCGAGAAACTCCTCAAGATGGAGGAGGAACTGCGCCGCCGCGTGATCGGGCAGGACGAGGCGCTGCGCGCGGTCGCCAATGCCGTGCGCCGGGCGCGTGCCGGGCTCAACGACGAGAACCGGCCGCTCGGCTCGTTCCTGTTCCTCGGCCCGACCGGCGTCGGCAAGACCGAACTGACCAAGGCCGTCGCGGAATATCTCTTCGACGACGATCAGGCGATGGTCCGCATCGACATGTCCGAGTTCATGGAGAAACACGCGGTCTCGCGTCTGATCGGCGCGCCTCCGGGCTATGTCGGCTATGACGAGGGCGGGGTGCTGACCGAAGCCGTGCGGCGCCGGCCCTATCAGGTTGTGCTCTTCGACGAGGTCGAAAAGGCGCACCCGGATGTGTTCAACGTGCTCTTGCAGGTGCTCGATGACGGCGTTCTGACCGACGGTCAGGGCCGCACCGTGGACTTCAAGCAGACGCTGATCATCCTGACCTCGAATCTCGGCTCGCAGGCGCTCAGCCAGTTGCCGGACGGGGCCGACAGCGCGCAGGCGCGCGCCGAGGTGATGGAGGCCGTGCGCCACCATTTCCGCCCGGAATTCCTCAACCGGCTTGATGAGACCATCATCTTCCACCGGCTGAGCCGGGACAACATGGACGGGATCGTCTCGATTCAGCTCTCGCGGCTGGAGAAACGTCTGGCGGCGCGCAAGATCGAGCTGTCGCTCGATGATGCCGCGCGGACCTGGCTCGCGGATCACGGCTATGATCCGGTCTATGGCGCGCGCCCGCTCAAGCGAGTGATCCAGCGCAGCCTGCAAGACCCTCTGGCCGAGCTGATCCTCTCGGGCGAAGTGCTCGACGGGTCGATGGTTTCGGTCACCGCAGGGCCGGACGGGCTCTCGGTGGGCGGCCATGTCGTGCCGCCCTCGGGCGAGAAGCCGACGGGCGCGGCGCTGCACTGAGCCGTTGAATGGACTTTGAAGGGGGCGGGGTAAAACCCGCCCCTCTTTGCGTTTGACCCGCGCCGGCGGGCTTTGCCCTCGCACAGCCTGCGCGCGCGGATTAGACTGCGCGCAGGAGCCCCGATATGCCCGCCCTTTGCCGCGATTGCCTGAGCCAGTTCGACGAGAACCCGCGCCGCTGCCCCCGTTGCGGGCGCGGGCGTATTCTTGCGCATCCCGAGCTGTTTGACCTGCCCATCGCGCATATCGACTGCGACAGTTTCTATGCCTCGGTGGAGAAGCGCGACGATCCTTCGCTCTCGTCAAAACCCCTGATCGTGGGAGGCGGGCAGCGCGGCGTGGTGACCACCTGTTGCTATATCGCCCGGATCTCGGGCGTGCGCTCCGCCATGCCGATGTTTCAGGCCCGCAAGCTCTGCCCCGACGCCGTCGTGATCCCGCCCCGCATCGGCTATTACGCCGAGGTCTCGGCACAGATCCGGGCGCTGATGAATACGCTGACCCCTTTGGTCGAACCGCTCTCTCTCGACGAGGCGTTCGTCGATCTTAGCGGCACCGAGCGGTTGCACCACGCGCCGCCCGCCATTCTGATGGCGCGGCTCGCCCGGCAGATCGAGACCGAGATCGGGGTGACCGCCTCTGTCGGCCTCTCGCATAACAAGTTCCTCGCCAAGATCGCCTCCGATCTCGACAAGCCGCGCGGGTTCTCGGTGATTGGCAAGGGCGATACCGAGGCCTTCCTGCGCGACAAGCCGGTCTCGATTCTCTGGGGCGTGGGCGCCGCCACGCGGGCGAGCCTTGGCCGCGCGGGCATCCGCACGCTGGCCGATATTCGCCGCCTCGACCGCGACACGATGATGAAGCGCTTCGGCACCCATGGTGCACGGCTCTGGCATCTCGCCCATGGCGAGGACCACCGCCGCGTCTCGCCCAATGAGCCGATGAAATCCGTCTCGAACGAGACCACCTTCGAGACCGACATCTCCGACCACGAAGAGTTGCTGACGCGCCTGTGGTTCATGGCCGAGAAGGTCGCGGGCCGGATGAAGGCGAAGGGTCTGACGGGGCGGACCGTCACGCTGAAACTCCGGCGCAGGGATTTCTCCGCCCTCTCGCGCCAGACCCGCCTCGAAGAACCAAGCCAGCTTGCCGACACCCTCTTCCGCGAGGGCCGCGCGTTGCTGGAAGCCCTCCCCGAAACGGGGCCGTTCCGACTGATCGGGATCGGCTATTCGGACCTCATGCCAGCCGATGGTCGTGACCCGGTGGGGGACCTCCTGGACCCACAGGCTGGCAACCGGGCCAAGGCCGAGCGCGCAGCCGATGCGATCCGGACGAAATTCGGCGCGGGCGCGATTGCGACCGGGCGCGGTTTCACGGCCCCCCGCAAGCCGCGCGAGGATTAGACCCTACTCCGCCGCGAGGGGCAGCCGCTCTTGTCCGATCTGTGCGATTCGCGCGATGACCCGTCCGATCCGCGCCTGAAACGCCTCGAAATCGGGGCGCGGTGCGATTCGGTCCTCATCCATATAAAGCGCGCGGTCGATCTCGACCTGAATCACATGCCGCCCCTGCGTGGGCGCGCCGTAGCGCTGCGCGATATAGGCGCCCGCAAAGGGGCTGTTGCGCCCGACGCGCAGCCCTTCACTCTCGAAGGCGGCAGCCACCTGATTGACCAGCCCCGCCTCGGCCGAGGCGCCATAGCGATCCCCCAGAACCACCTGCGGACGGCGCGCGCCGAAACAGTCCAGCGCCTCGCCCGGCATCGAATGCACGTCGATCAGAATCGCCCGCCCGAATTCCGCCTGCGCCTGCACCATCAGCCCTTCAAGCGCGTCGTGATACGGCGTCCAGACCCGCGCGATCCGCGCCTCGGCCTCGGCGCGGGTGAGCTTGCCGCGATAGATCGCCCGGCTTCCCGACACCACCCGCGGGATCACGCCAAGCCCGGCCACGACCCGCGCGCCCCGATGCGCCGCCGGACCCAGATCCTCGATCACGCCTGCATCCAGCTCATCCGCGCCGCGATTGAGGTCGATATAGGCCCGCGGATAGCGCGCCACGAGACAAGCCGCCCCGACCTCGAGTGCCCCGGCCAGAAGCCGATCGACAAACGCATCCTCCGAGGACCGCAGCCGCCGCATATCCAGCACCGAGCGCGCCCGCAGGTCAGCCGGGTAGTCATCGCCCGAATGCGGCGAGGCAAAGATCACGGCGGTGCGCAATGGCACCGGCACGCTCAGCCGATAGGGCAATGGATGCAACTGCTTGGCCGTCATTCGTCTCGTCCGAAATGTCGCACAAGCTTACACCGAATTTTTCCCGCCAAAAGCCTCTTGAAAGCCGCCCCGACTCCTTTTATAGACCCCCAGACCGACGCGGTTCCGCGCTTTCGGGCCTATCAGTTGCAGCAGGCAAGGGATAGAATCGGATGGAACCGAACGGGCGTGGGCGGTTAGCTCAGCGGTAGAGCACTACGTTGACATCGTAGTGGCCACTGGTTCGATCCCAGTACCGCCCACCATTCATTCACCGCCCCCGATTTCGCGGGGGCATTGTTTTTCAAGGCGCACGCGCGCCGCGAATAGGAGAAGACCGATGAAGGTCCGTAACTCGCTCCGCTCGCTCAAGCAGCGTCACCGCGATTGCCAGATCGTGCGCCGTAAAGGCCGCGTCTACGTGATCAACAAGACGCAGAAGCGCTTCAAGGCCCGCCAAGGCTAATCCCTTGGGGCTTCGACGCTCGAGCCAGTGAATAAAAGGCCGCCTGGGTTTCCCGGCGGCCTTTTTCTTTGCGCAGATCGCGGGCGCGCTGCCTTCCGCTGCGGCAGATCACGGCAAATTGCCGCAGTGCGGCGAAAATTCTGACCTCGGTCAAAGCCCGGTCACAATTTTGAGCCTAAACTCTTGGGAACGAAATCTTTTCACAGGTGCCGCGATGTCCGCTCAGCCGATTCCCATGCCCAGCAAACCCCGGATGCCAGGTCGCGCGGCCCCGCCCGCCCAAACCGATCTGGTCGCCAATCCGCATCCGCACCGCAATATCGATCGCGCGTTGCGGGCCGGGCTTGCGCGCCTGACGGGCGGGCTGTCCCCGCATGCCACGGCGGCGGCGCTCTCGGATTGGGGGCAGCACCTCGCCCGCGCGCCGGGCCGCCAGATGGAGCTGGCCGAGCGTGCAGGCACCAATATGGCCAAGCTCTGGGCCTATGGGATGCACACGATGATGACCCCGGATGCGGCCTCCGCCGCGCCCTTCACGCCGCGCCCCTACGATCACCGTTTCACCCATCCCGGATGGGCCAAGCCGCCCTTCAACCTCTGGCAGCAGGGTTTTCTGGCCACGCTCGACTGGTGGGACGCCGCGACCCATGACCTGCCCGGCATGCAAGAGAAGAACGGCGAGCGGGTGAATTTCATGGTCCGCCAGATGCTCGACATGGTCTCGCCCTCGAACTTTCCGGCGACCAACCCCGAGATCATCGACCGGATCAAATCCAGCGGCGGCGAGAATCTCCGCGCGGGTCAGGCCAATCTTCTGGCCGATATCCTCGAGCTGGCCGAACACGCGCCCAAACCCGCACCCGAGGGCTATCAGGTCGGCAAGGACATCGCCTGCACCCCCGGCAAGGTCGTCTATCGCAACGACATCTTCGAGCTGATCCAATACAGCCCGCAGACCGAGACCGTGCATCCCGAGCCGGTGCTGATCGTGCCCGCCTGGATCATGAAATACTACATTCTCGACCTCTCGCCCCAGAACTCGCTCATCAACTGGCTCGTCGGCGAGGGGCACACGGTCTTTACGATCTCGTGGTGCAATCCGACCGCCGCGCAGGCCAATCTCGGGCTTGAGGACTACCGCACGCGCGGGGTCATGGCTGCGCTGGACGCGGTCGAGACCATCATCCCCGATCAGAAAATCCACGCGGTCGGCTACTGCCTCGGCGGCACCATCCTCTCGATCACCGCCGCCGCCATGGCGCGCGACCGCGACGACCGGCTGGCCTCGATCACGCTCCTGGCGGCGCAGACCGACTTCACCGAGGCCGGCGAGTTGCTGCTCTTCGTCGATGAAAGCCAGATCGCCTTCCTCACCGACCTGATGTGGGAGCAGGGCTATCTCGATCAGAAACAGATGGTGGGCGCCTTCCGCGCGATCCGCTCCGAGGATCTGGTCTGGACCCGCGCCGTGCGCCGCTACCTGATGGGCCTTGAGGATATGCCGACCGACATGGGCGTCTGGAACGCCGATGCGACGCGCATGCCCGCCCAGATGCACACCGAATACCTGCGCGGCCTGTTCCTTGAGAACCGCCTCACCGCCGGGCGCTTCGCCATCGACGGACGGGTGATCGCCCTCAAGGATATCAAAGTGCCGCTCTTTATCGTCAGCACCGAGAGCGACCATATCGCGCCGTGGAAATCGGTCTACAAGACCAAGCTCTTCACTGATGGCGACCTGCATTTCGTGCTGACCAAGGGCGGCCATAACGGCGGCATCGTCTCGGAGCCCGGCCACGGCCACCGCCACTACCGGATCGGCCACCGCCCGGCGGGCGCGCTCTATATGGACCCCGACCACTGGCTCGCCGAGCACCCCAAGAAAGAGGGCTCCTGGTGGCCCGAATGGGGCGACTGGCTCTCCCGCCACTCCGGCGCGCCGACTGCCCCGCCCAAAACCGGCTCGGACACGCTCCCCGTGCTCGGCCCAGCCCCCGGCACCTATGTGATGCAGGCCTGAAACGAAAACGGGGGCTCTGCCCCCCGCCCGGTCCGGGCGGCCCCCGGAGTATGTGAAGTTTGATGCAGGCCCTTTCACGCTGCCGGAAATATCCCGGGGTGAATGGGCCAAAGGCCAAGAGGGGCAGCGCCCCTCCCGCTCAGTCGTATTTACGCCGATCCTCGATCACCAGACCGTCATTCGGCAAAGCCCCCGGCGCGACCAGTTCGATCTTGCCCTTGAGCTTCAGCGCCTCGACGACACCAGAGGCGAAACGGTCCGCCTCGGTCGCCTCGGTCTCGACCTGAATCGTCATCGCATCCATCTCACCCTCGCGCGTGGCGATGACGCGCGCCTTGGCGACCTCCGGATGAGCCGCGACAAAAGCCGCAACCTGCTCGGGGCGCACGAACATGCCCTTGATCTTGGTGGTCTGATCGGCGCGCCCCATCCAGCCCTTGATCCGCGCATTGGTGCGGCCACAGGGCGACACGCCCGGCATCATCGCGGACAGATCCCCGGTCGCGAAGCGCACCAGCGGGTAGTCGGGGTTGAGCGAGGTCACGACAACCTCACCCACCTCGCCCACGGCCACCGGATCGCCGGTGCCGGGACGCACGATTTCCACGATCACACCCTCGTCGAGGATCATCCCCTCCATCGCCGGGCTCTCATAGGCGATATTGCCCAGATCGGCGGTGGCGTAGCATTGCAGGCATTGGATGCCGCGATCGGCATATTCCGCGCGCAGGCTCGGGAAGAGCGCGCCGCCCCCCACTGCCGCGCGGGTGATGCGCAGCCGCTCGCCCATCTCCTCGGCCTTGTCGAGAATCACCTTCAGGTAATCCGGCGTGCCCGAATAGGCGGTCGTGCCGATATCCACTGCGGCCCGCACCTGAAGCTCGGTCTGACCGGTCCCGGCGGGCAGCACGGCGGCACCCACCGCACGCGCGCCGCTCTCGAAGATCATCCCGGCGGGCGTCAGGTGATAGCCAAAGCAGTTCTGCACGATATCGCCCGCACCCACGCCACAGGCATGCAGGAACCGCCCCATCCGCCACCAGTCATGGCTCACATCGCCGGGCTCGTAGATCGGGCCGGGCGACTGGAAGATATGGGCAAACGCATGGGCGGGTTTCGTGGTCAGCCCGCCAAAAGGCGAAGCCCCCTTCTGCGCGGCCCCCAGATCGGATTTGCGCAGCACCGGCAGTGTCGCCAGCGCCTCGCGCGAGGTCACAGACCCGGCCTCGACCGCGCCGAGATGCGCCGCCAGTCCCGGCGCCCCAAGCGCCCGCTCGATCACCTGCGGCAGATCACGCGCCAAAGCGGCCGCGCGTTCATCCGCGGAACGGGTCTCGAGTTCGTCGAAATACTGGCCCATGGTTCAGCCCTCTCACTCCTGCGGCACAGCGGCCCCGCGCTGCGCCGCAGCACGCTGCGCAGCAATCTTTTAAAAACAATACGTTACCTTATGCCAGCCAACGCTTGCGGCGGCGGTAGCTGCGCACATCGCGGAAGCTCTTGCGGCCTTCGTCCGACATGCCCAGATAGAATTCCTTCACGTCCGGGTTCTCGCGCAGCGCCTTGGCGGGGCCGTCCATCACGACGCGACCCGATTCCAGAATGTAGCCGTAATGCGCGTAGCGCAGCGCCACGTTGGTGTTCTGCTCGGCCAGAAGGAAGGTCACGCCCTCGCCCTCGTTCACCGCTTTCACGATTTCGAAGATCTGCTCCACAAGCTGCGGCGCGAGACCCATCGACGGTTCGTCGAGCAGGATCGTCTCGGGGCGCGACATCAGCGCACGGCCCATCGCGACCATCTGCTGTTCGCCGCCCGAGGTATAGCCCGCCTGCGATTTGCGGCGTTCCTTGAGGCGCGGGAAGTAGTTGTAAACCATCTCGAGGTCACGCGCGATTTCGGCGCGGCCATCCGTGCGGGTATAGGCGCCCGTCAGCAGGTTTTCCTCGACGGTGAGGTGTTCGAAACAATGCCGCCCTTCCATCACCTGAATGACGCCCTTGCGCACCAGATCGGCCGGCGACATGTCCTGCACGCGCTCGCCGCGATAGATGATCGAGCCCTTGGTGACTTCGCCGCGCTCGGATTTGAGCAGGTTCGAAATGGCCTTGAGCGTGGTCGTCTTGCCGGCGCCGTTGCCGCCCAGAAGCGCGGTGATCCCGCCTTTCGGAACGGTGAGGCTCACGCCTTTGAGCACGAGGATCACGTGGTTGTAGATCACCTCGATATTGTTGACCTCAAGCAGGGTTTCGGTCTTGGCCTCGGCGGCGGTGGTGGCGTCAAGCATGGGGCACCTCTTGGTTGGGGTGTCCCGGCCCGGACGGATGCCCGGGCCGGAGATCGGTCTTAGTTGCAGCGCTCTGCGATGTTGTTTTCAGCTGCGAAGGCGGCGGAGTCTTCGGCCACCAGCATGTCGATCAGTTCAGCATCCGACTGGATCCAGTCCGAAGCCGCATCCCACTGACCCGAGGCCGCGTTCCACTGGAACATCTTGGCCGAGCCCGGACCGCCGTGGTCCGCACAGGTTGCGGTGATCGGCTGCGCGAAGCCCGGCAGGCCGAGTTCGGTCAGACGTGCTTCGGTCAGATCGAGCTGCTCGAACCCGTCACGCACCTGCGCCGGGGTCACAGCCGAGGTGCCGTGAACTTCCTGCGCCTTGCGGATCGCTTCCGAGATGATCATCGCCGCGTAGACACCGCGCGAGTAGAGCATGGTGCCGACCTGATCGCCCGCGCCTGCGCCTTTGCCGGCGTCATGCACGTATTGCTTGAGGTCCGCGTAGACCGGGAAGTCCATGCCGGTCGAGTGGAACGAAATGGTGGTGTAGCCATTCGCGCCGTCGCCCGCCGGTTTCACGTCGTTCTCCGAGCCCGACCACCAGATACCGACGAAGTTTTCCATCGGATATTTGATGTTCACGGCTTCCTGAATGGCGACCTGGTTCATGACGCCCCAGCCATACATGATGACGTAGTCCGGCTTGTTGCGGCGGATCTGAAGCCATTGCGACTTCTGTTCCTGACCGGGGTGATCGACCGGCAGCAGTTCCAGCTCGAAGCCGTCTTTCTTGGCGAGTTCCTCGAGCGTGCGGATCGGCTCCTTGCCATAGGCCGAGTTGTGGTAGACCAGCGCGACTTTCTTGCCCGAGAGCGAGCCGCCGGCTTTCTCGGTCAGGTATTTCACGATGATCGACGCACCATCCCAGTAGTTCGCCGGGTAGTTGAAGACCCATTCGAACACTTTGCCGTTCGCAGCCGAGGTGCGGCCATAGCCCGGGGTGTAGAGAACGTGCTGGTCAGCGGTGACCTTCGGGATCAACTGATAGGTGATCCCGGTCGAGAGCGGGTTGTAGGCCAGTGCGCCATCGCCCTTGGTGGCTTCGTAGCACTCCACACCTTTCTCGGTGTTGTAGGCGGTCTCGCATTCCGGAACGACGACTTTCTCGCCGCCGATGCCGCCGTCACGCTCGTTGAGCAGGGTGAAATAGTCGTTGAAGCCATCCGCGTAGGGAATGCCGTTCGCGGCATAGGGGCCGGTGCGGTAGCTCAGGTTCGGCACGGTCAGATCGGCCATGGCCGGAGCGGCAACAGTCGCGGCAATCGCGGCGGCGGCCAGGGCAGTAAAGGTCTTCTTCATGTGGTTCTCCTCCCAGAAAACTGTTGGATATTGCGGCCGGTTCTGCCGGCTCATCGGTCTTGGTCTGGCCCCGCCTCAGTGCGGGAAGGGCCAGAGCCGAAGCTTCTCTTTGGCAACGCGCCAGAGCTGCGCGAGGCCATGGGGTTCCGCGATCAGGAAGATCACGATCAGCGCACCCACGATCATCAGTTCGATATGCGCCGCAAGGTCGGTCGGCCAGCCGAGCATGCCGACCAGAACGTTCTTGAGGAACACCGGCAGCAGCACGAGGAACGCCGCCCCTGCGAAGGACCCGAAGATCGAGCCCAGACCGCCGATGATGACCATGAACAGGATCAGGAACGACTTCTGGATGCCGAAGGACTCGCCCACTTCCGCCGCGCCCAGATAGACCGCGAAGAACAGCGCGCCTGCGATACCGATGAAGAACGAGCTCACCGCAAAGGCCGTCATCTTGGTCGTCAGGGGGTTCACCCCGATGATCTCGGCAGCGATATCCATGTCGCGGATCGCCATCCATTTGCGCCCGATCGTGCCGCGCGTCAGGTTCCGTGCCAGCACTGCGACGATCGTCAGCATCACCAGACAGAACATGTATTTCGCCGTGGCCGAGGTCTGCGCGCCGGTCACGAACACACCGAAGATGGTGCGGTCGGGGGCGTTGATCTGACCCGAGGCCGAGTAGTTGTAGAACCACGGCACCTTGTTGAAGAGCCAGACAAGGAAGAACTGCGCCGCCAGTGTCGCCACGGCGAGGTAGAACCCCTTGATCCGAAGGCTCGGCAGACCGAACAGCACGCCGACCAGCGCCGTGATACCGCCTGCCAGCAGCACGTGGATGAACACCGACACTTCGGGGAAAGCGGTCATCAGCTTGTAGACCGCATAGGCGCCCACAGCCATGAAACCACCGGTGCCGAGGCTCACCTGCCCGGCATAGCCGACCAGAATATTCAGGCCGATCGCCGCGATCGCATAGATCAGGAACGGCACGGCCACGGCATTCGCCCAGTAGTCGTTGATGAAGAGCGGGATCACCCCGAAGGCAATCGCCAGCACCGCGTAAAAGCGCAGACGATCGAACTTGATCGGGAACGTCTGGCTGTCCTCACGGTAGGACGTCTTGAAATCACCAGCCTCGCGGTAGAACATCAGATCCCTCCCCCTTGTTCAGTGCGGGGGAAGGTCTGCTTCTCCCCTTTCAGCAGCCGCGCCGGATTCGCAGCCAGGACCACATCCCGGCCCCGGCGCCCAAGGCTGCCAGCATCATGTTGAGCGTTTGCATTCCCGCCGACTCGGAGGCCGGGGCGGCGAGCGCGATCCAGCCAAAGGCCAGAGCAGCGCCCCATCCGATCGTGAACACGGTTGCACAGGTTTTCATGGCCAAAGGACCTCCCCATCCCTTGCGCGGCCTCGTCGGGCCGCGATTGCGTCCCTTCTCTCCGGCGCGGGCCTCCCAACCCTTGCGGCGCCAGATCCGCGACAGGATGTCGCAGCGCAGTCAGCCGATCAAGAGAAATGTTAGCGGAGGACAAGGTCATTTTGGCCTTTTTTTCCTGAGTGTGAATGGGCAGGACAGTCACGCGTCATACCCTCTCGATGATCTTCTCGCCGAACAGCCCCTGCGGACGGAACACGAGGAAGACAAGCGCGAGCACGTAGGCGAACCAGTTCTCGGTCGCGCCGCCGATCAGCGGGCCTGCGAAGAACTCAAAGAGCTTCTCGCCCACACCGATGATCAGACCGCCGACGATGGCGCCCGGGATCGAGGTGAAGCCGCCCAGCATCAGCACCGGAAGTGCCTTGAGCGCGATCAGCGAGAGCGAGAACTGCACCCCCGATTTCGACCCCCACATGATCCCTGCGACCAGAGCCACGAAGCCCGCGATCGACCAGACGAGGATCCAGATGAAGCGCAGCGAGATACCGACCGACAGAGCGGCCTGGTGATCGTCCGCCACGGCGCGCAGCGCGCGGCCCTGCTTGGAGTATTGCGAGAACAGCGTCAGCGCGGTCACAAGGGCAATCGCGACGAGCGTTGCGACGATGTCGAGATTGTCGATGAAGAAGCCGTAGCCCAGCGCCTTGTCGGTCACCGATTCCAGCGTCTCGTTGATCCCCTGCGGCAGGCCCACGTCGAGCGTCTTGATGTCGGCACCCCACATCACGTCCCCGAAGCCTTCGAGGAAATAGGCCATCCCGATCGTCGCCATGAAGAGGATGATCGGCGCCTGGTTGACGAGGTGCTTGAGCACCAGCTTCTCGATGATGATCGCAAGCCCGACCATCACACCCGCCGTCAACAGGATCGCAAGGATCGCCGGAATTTTCCAACCGAACTCGGTCACGTGCATGCCGGTCACGGCGTTGATCAGGTGGGCGAAGGGCACCTGGCCTTGCTGAATGCCGACCAGCGTCAGCGCCGCGAAGAGCGCAAGCACGCCCTGCGCGTAGTTGAAGATGCCCGACGCTTTGTAGATGAGCACGAAGCCCAGCGCGACGAGCGCATACATGACCCCGGCCATCAGCCCGTTGAGGGTCACTTCCAGTGCGAACAAGAGTTGATCAGGCATGGACGGTCTCCTTCGGGGCGGTCAGCATCATGCTGGCGGAAAGCTGGCGCAAAGCTGGCGCAAAGCTGGATTTGCGAAAACGGGTCGTCTCAGTCATGGGACACCCCCAGATAGGCGTCGATCACGTCCTGATTGTTGCGCACCTCATCGGGCGTGCCGTCACCGATCTTCTTGCCGTAATCCATCACGACGACCCGGTCCGAGAGGTCCATGACCACGCCCATGTCGTGCTCGATGAGCGCGATGGTCGTGCCGAACTCGTCGTTCACGTCGAGGATGAAGCGGCACATGTCCTCTTTCTCTTCGACGTTCATCCCTGCCATCGGTTCGTCGAGCAGCAGGATCTTGGGTTCCGCCGCCAGCGCGCGGGCAAGCTCCACACGTTTCTTGAGACCGTAAGGCAGGCGCCCGACGGGCGTCTTGCGGATCGACTGAATTTCGAGGAAGTCGATGATTTTCTCGACTTTTTCGCGGTGTTCGTCCTCTTCCTTGGACGCGCCGCCCCACCACATCGCTTGGCTCAGCAGACCCGATTTCATCAGGGTCAGACGGCCGGTCATGATGTTGTCGAGCACCGACATCCCGTCAAAGAGCGCGATGTTCTGGAACGTGCGCGCGATGCCGAGTTGGGCGACCTGATAGGGTTTCATCGGCCCGCGTTTCACGCCCTTGAAATAGACGCTGCCCTCGGTCGGGATGTAGAAGCCCGAAATCACGTTCAGCATCGAGGATTTCCCCGCGCCGTTCGGCCCGATGATCGCGCGGATTTCGCCATCCCGGATATCGAAGCTGATATCCTGGATTGCCGTAACCCCCCCGAATTTCAGGGTAATATTTTTCATCTCCATCAGGGTGCCGCCGATCTTGCGGCCATCTGCGGTGACGTAGCCTTCGCTCATATCGTTCATTCCGCGGCCATCCTTTTCTCCGGGGCGACGATGGCATCTGCGATGCGCAGCGTCGCCTTGATCGAGCCCTTGCGGCCGTCTTCGTAGGTCACTTCGGTTTCGGTGTAGATTTCCTCACGCCCGTCATAGAGCGCCCCGATCAGGTCGGCGTATTTCTCCGCCACGATGTTGCGGCGCACCTTGCGGGTCCGGGTCATCTCGCCGTCATCCGCGTCGAGTTCCTTGTGCAGGATCAGGAAGCGGTGGATCTGACAGCCCGACAGCATCGGGTCCTCGGCGACCGAGCGGTTCACCTCATCGATATGCGACTTGATCATGTCATAGACGCGCGGATGGCCCGCGAGTTCCTGATAGGACGCATAGGCGATGTTGTTGCGCTCGGCCCAGTTTCCGACCGCGTTGAGGTCGATGTTGATGAACGCCGTGCAGCGATCACGATCCGCGCCAAAGACAACGGCCTCAAGAATGTTGGGGTAGAACTTGAGTTTATTCTCGACGTATTTGGGCGCGAACAGCCGCCCATCGGCCATTTTGCCGACGTCCTTGGCGCGGTCGATGATGCGCAGGTGGCCCGAGCCTTCCTCGAAGAAACCTGCATCCCCGGTCGCCACCCAGCCTTCGGCGTCCTTGGTCGAGGCGGTGCTTTCCGGGTTCTTGTAATACTCGACGAAGGTGCCCGGGCTACGGTAGTAGACCTCGCCATTGTCGCCGATCTTCACTTCCACGCCGGGCGAGGGAACGCCCACCGTGTCCGAGCGGACCTGACCGTCGGGCTGCTGGGTGATGAACACCGAAGCCTCGGTCTGGCCGTAGAGCTGTTTGAGGTTGATCCCCAGCGAGCGGTAGAAATCGAAGATCTCCGGTCCGATCGCCTCACCGGCGGTGTAGCCGACGCGGATATTGGTGAAGCCGAGCGTGTTCTTCAGCGGGCCGAGGATGAACATGTTCCCCAGCGCATAGGACAGACGCTCGCCAAAGCTCACATTCTCCCCGTCAAGGATACGCGGCCCCACCTTGCGAGCGACTTCCATGTATTTGTCGAACAGCTTCTTCTTGAACTTACCCGCATCTTCCATGCGGATCATGACGTTCGTCAGCTGGCCTTCGAAGACGCGCGGCGGCGCGAAGAAGTAGGTCGGACCGATCTCGCGCAAGTCGGTCATCATGGTTTCCGCCGACTCGGGGCAGTTCACCGTGAAGCCGGTCCACATCGCTTGCCCGACCGAGAAGATGAAGTCCCCAACCCATGCCATCGGCAGGTAGGCGAGCACTTCGTCATTATGGCCCAGCTTGTCAAATTCCGAGGAATTCTTGGCGGTTTCGATGATGTTGCGGTTCGAGAGCACCACGCCTTTCGGCTTACCGGTGGTCCCCGAGGTGTAGAGCATCACGCAGGTCGAGTCGTAATCCAGCTCGGCGATGCGCTTGTTGATCTCTTCCTCATAGCGGTAATGGCCTGCGCGGCCCTCTGCGACAACGTCCTCGAGCGCGTTCATGCGCGAGTGATCGTATTTCCGCATGCCGCGCTTGTCGGTATACATCACGTGCTTGATGGCATGGATGCGGTCTTCGATCTCCACGATCTTGTCGACCTGCTCCTGATCGCCGCACACGACGAAGCGCGCACCGCAATGCTCCATCACATAGGCCATCTCTTCGGCAGCGGCGTCCTGATAGAGCGGCACCGGCACGGCCCCGCACATCTGCGCGGCCACCATCGACCAGTAATGCATCGGACGATTGCGCCCGATGATGGCGACGTGATCGCCACGCTCCACGCCAAGGCTCAGGAAGCCCATCGCCATGGACCGAATCTCTTCGGCGGCTTCGGCCCAGGTCCAGCTTTGCCAGATGCCGAATTCCTTCTCCCGATACGCCGGGTAGCCGCCGTAACGCTTAACGTTCCGCGCCAAGAGCGCAGGAATGGATTGGACGGAAATATCCGCCGCGACTGCGTCAGCCAATGTGTCCTCCCTTACGCCGGTTCGGACCAGCGTTCTTCGCCAAGGGGCGATTCCTCCGTCGCCCATTGCGTCACGGGAAGACACTCGGCGTCAAACTTTTCCTGAATTTTTCCGGATTGTTACGAATTCTTACAGCGCCACATCAGGTCTTTGCCGCGCCGGGCGGGGGTGCTAGCGATGACAAGGACGGAGGAAACCCAGTGATCGAAGACACGCGTGCAAGGCTGACACAGGCGGGGCTGAACCTCATTCAGCAGGCGATGTCGATCTTTGACAGCGATCTGCGGCTTGCGGTCTCGAACCGGCAGTATCAGATCATGTTCGATTTGCCCGAGGCGCTCACGCGGCCCGGCACCTCCTTCGCCGAAACGATTCGGTATCTTGTCGAGCGCGGCGAATATGGCGAGGTCACCGATATCGACGACGCCGTGCGCTTCCGGGTGGAGCAAGCCCGCACGTTCGAGGCGCATTACATGGAGCGGACCCGCGCCAATGGCCGCACGATCGCGGTCGAGGGCGCGCCCTTGCCGCAGGGCGGCTGGGTCACGGTCTACACCGACATCACCGAGATCAAGCGGCAGGAGAGCCTTCTGCGCGCACGCTCGGCCGAACTGTCCGAACAGGTTCTCGACCATGCCGAGGCGCTCGCCGGGGCGAACCGCGCGCTGGCCGCGACCAATGCCGCCCTCGAAGAGGCCAAGCGGGAATTGACCGCGATTGAGGCGCGCACCCGGCAAGTCACCGAAATGACGCCCGCGCATATCGCGCATATCGACCGCAATTTCATCTATACGTTCTCGAACCGGCGGCTGTCGACCGTGATGCCGGGTTCTGCGTCCGAGGTGATTGGCAAGCACGCACGCGATGCCTTGGGCGATGACACGTTCAACCGGATCGGGCCGGGATTCGCCAAGGCTTTCGACGGCGAGTCGAATGTGCTTGAGATCACACATGAACCCTCTGGTCGGCGCATCCGCATCGCACTGACGCCCGAACGGGATGCCGAGGATCGCGTGATTGGCGTCTACATCCTCTCGACCGATGTGACGCATGAAACGCAGGCGCGCTCTGCATTGGCGCAGGCCAGCAAGCGTGAGCTGGCGGCACAGCTCAGCTCTGGCCTCGCACATGATTTCGCGAATCTGCTGACAATCATCCTCGGCCTTCAGGGGCGGCTTGAGCGGATGGACGACCTCCCCGCAGAGGTGACCGACATCGCCCGCGCAACGCTTGCAGCGGCCCGGCGGGGCGGCACGTTGCTCGACCGGATCGCTGCCATTTCCGGCCCGCGCGAACTACGCCCGCAGGCGGTCGAACTCCGACCGCTTTTCGACGATCTCGCCGCCATGGCCCGACCGACACTGGGCGACGCCGTGACGCTTTCGATCACCACCGAAGGACTTGAAACCCCGCTCCTGCTTGACCCTGGCCCGCTTCAGGATGGGCTGCTCAACCTGATGCTGAATGCACGCGACGCGATGGGGCCGGGAGGCGGCCACATTCATCTCGAAGCCCATGCCGTGCGCGATACATGGGTGGAGATCGCGCTCTCGGACACCGGGCCGGGCTTCTCGGCTGAGGCGCTCGAACGCGCGCTGGACCCGTTTTTCACGACCAAGGGGGGTGAGGGATCGGGGCTGGGCCTGTCGATGGTCTATGATCAGACCAAGCTTGCCGGCGGCACGGTGCGCCTTGAGAACACCGCGACTGGCGCGCGGGTGACGCTGCGCCTGCCGCTGCGCGAGGCGCGAATGGCCGCCCCGATGCTGGTGCTTCTGGTCGAAGACGATCAGGAAATCCGCACCAATGTCCGCGAGATGCTGCGCAGCCTTGGTCATACCGTGATCGAAGCCGAAAGCGTCGCCGAGGCGCAGGCGCTGATCTCGCTGCCCGATATCGGGCTGGTGCTCTCGGATGTGCAACTGCCCGGCGATCAGAGCGGGGTCGATCTCGCGCGGCTCGTCCTGCCGGCGACACCCGTTCTGCTGATGACCTCTCTGCCACCGGGTGATCCCCTGCGCGCCAGCGCGCCCTGTCCGGTGCTGCAAAAACCTTTCACCGAGGCGGAGCTTGCCGCCTTCCTGTCCGGAGTCCGCCCATGAAGCCTGCGAACGCCCCCCATGTCGCCATTCTCGACGATGAGCCAGAGATCCGCCGCATGCTCTCGGATGCGCTCGAAGAGGCCGGGTTTCGCACCACCTGCTACGGCCGCGCGACAGAGTTCGAAGCGGGGTTGAAGCGCTCCGCCCCCGATGTCTGCCTCGTCGACCTGAGCCTTCCGGATCGTGACGGGCTTGGCATCGTCCATCGGCTGGCGCTCGAATCCGGGGCCGCCATCATCATCATCTCGGGCCGCGCGCAGGTGCAGGATCGGGTGACCGGGCTCGAACTCGGGGCCGATGATTACATCATCAAACCCTTCGACCCGAGCGAGGTCGTGGCCCGTATTCGCGCGCGCCTGCGCAAAGGCCGCACGGCCGCCACCCCGGCCATGCAGGTCGCTAGTTTCGCGGGCTGGCGCGCCCATTTCGACCGTTATGTGCTGGTCAATGAAGCCGGCGAAGAGACCCCTTTCTCGCATGCCGAGGGTGAGGTGCTACGCCTCTTTCTCGACAGCCCGAACCGCCTCATCACCCGCGCGCAGATGCAAGAAACATTGGGCGGAGCGGCGGGCGAAAGCTTTGACCGGGCTATGGATGTGCGAATTTCGCGGCTGCGCACAAAACTCGGCGAGGACCCGAAGAATCCGAAACTGATCAAGACGATATATGGCGCAGGCTATATCTTCCTCGGCGATGTCAGCTGGAACTGACGCCTCGAATTTTCCTCTGGCATCCGCGCGTGGCTTCTGATTCTTTGGACATGGGGACCAAAGGAAAGCACTGCCATGCTGAGCCTGATCATGCACCGCGCGCGCGGGTTGCGCTTCTATCGCGTCGAGGTTTCGGACACGTTGTTCGGCGAATATCTCGTCGAGCGTGAATGGGGCCGCATGGGCCGCGCCTCCGGCACCCGCAGAACGTGGTTCTCAAATCTGCGCGAAGCCGCGCAGGCCGCTGACCGCTGGCGCCATCGCGCGCAGAACCGGGGCTATGCGCTGACCGAGCGGCGCTACGCGAAATAGCCTTTCACGCTGCCCGAAATATCCCGGGGTGAATGGCCGCAAGGCCAGAGGGGCAGCGCCCCTGCGCCCTAAAATGGGCAAGGGGCCGAGAAACTCATGTGATGCCCGCCATCGGGATGGCGCAGGCGCAGGCTCTCCGCATGGAGCATGAGCCGCGGAAAATCACGCGCAGGGCCTTCGGCATAAAGCGGATCGCCAAGGATCGGGTGTCCAAGCGCCATCATATGAACGCGCAGCTGGTGGCTACGCCCCGTCACCGGCATGAGCCGCACCCGCGTCGTCCCCGCCTCATGGCGCATGACGCGCCAGTCGGTTTGGGCGGGCCGCCCATGCTCGTGGTTCACATGCTGGCGCGGGCGGTTCGGCCAATCGACGCAAAGCGGCAGATCGACCCGGCCTTCCTTGGGGTTCAACTCTCCCCAAAGCCGCGCCTGATAGGTCTTTTTCGTCTGCCGGTTCTCGAATTGCAGGCCCAGATGGCGCTGCGCATTCGGGGTCAGGGCAAAGACCATCACCCCCGACGTATCGGTATCGAGCCGATGCACCAGCAAGACCTCGGGGTAGATGCGCCGCAAACGCTCGATCAGGCAATCTGCCTTGTCCGGCCCTTTGCCCGGCACCGACAGGAGGCCCGCCTGCTTGTCCACCACGAGGATTTCGTGATCGGCATGCAGGATCTGCGGCGGATCGGTGGGTGGATCGTAGCGATACTCGGTCATGGCGCGGTGATGGCCCCGGATTGCATCGCGGTCAAGCTGCAAGGCCGCCGCGCGGGATTAGAGGTCGCTGAAAACGCTGGCAAGGATCGTTTCGAGTGCCTTGGCGTCTTCGGCGTCGAAGGCATCGGGCCGGTCGCTGTCGATATCCAGCACACCGATCAATCCGCGCGCGGCAAAGACCGGAATCACCAATTCGGAACGGGTTGAACTTGCACAGGCGATGTGGCCGGGGAAGGCGTTGACATCGGGCACGAGCTGCGTTGTCTCGCTGCGCGCAGCGGCCCCGCAGACGCCCTTGTCAAACGGGATCACAAGACAGCCATGCCCACCCTGATAAGGCCCGATCTTGAGCAAGCCTGGCGCCGTCACCCGGTAAAACCCGGTCCAGTCAAAGCGATCATCACTATGATGTATCTCGCAAGCCAGTGTCGCCATCAGCGCGATCTCGTCAGTCTCACCGGCGGTGAGCGCCACGATGGATTGGGTCAAGGCATGGTAATCGACGCGCATTCTGTCCTCCCTGGCAAACGGGGGTTCTACCCCCGCAGCCCCGCAGTATTTCAGGCTTGATGAAAGCGCCAGCCCGTTTGGTTTTTTGGATAAATTTGCGAACAGATACGGATTGGTAAGCATTCCGCGCTAGCCTTTGGGCAGAAGTTCGCAGGAGCCTGACGATGAATCTATATGCCGAAGCCAGAGCCGGGGCGCTCGTCGTTCGTGTCGATGAAGAGCGGCTGGATGCCGCGATTGCGATCCGCTTCAAGGACAGGATGCGGGAGATTTGCGTGCAACCCGCACCGCGAATCGTGCTCGATATGTCCCGCATCGAGTTTCTTGACAGTTCTGGCTTGGGGGCCGTTGTCGCCGTTATGAAGGCGCTGTCACCCAATCGTCGGCTTGAACTGGCTGGCCTGACTCCAAATGTCGAAAAGGTCTTCCGCCTCACGCGGATGGATTCGGTCTTTCCAATCCACGCTTCCGTCGAGGCCATGCTCTCTGAAGGGGTACGCGATGCTGGCTGACCGTATGCAACAGAGCGGCCTGAAACGCCCCCCCGGGCGCGCGGAGGCGCAGATCTTTCATCTCAGCTTTCCGGCTGATGCGCTCTCTGTCCGAGGGGCGCTTCGCGCCGCGCTGGCCCGGTTCCTACGACAGATGACACCGGATGAGGCCGGCACCCTCGAATTGATCCTTGCAGAGGTGCTCAACAACATCGTGGAGCATAGCTATGCCGATAGCGGTCACGGCACGATCACCCTGTCGATGGTGCGGGATCGACGGGGCCTTAGCTGTTCCGTCAGCGACGATGGCGTCCCGCTGCCCGTCGATTGTCTGACGCGTGCCGATGACGATACGGACCGACCGCATCCCGAAAGCCTTCCGGAAGGCGGATTTGGCTGGTTCCTGATCCGCGACCTCGCAGAGGATCTTGGCTATCGCCGCGAAAACGGGCGCAACCTACTGGCGTTTCGCCTGCCGCTACAACCGCAGGCATAGGCGCGCCGCGATTGGGGCGGTTCAGTTCAATTGGAATTGCAGAGGGTAGCGTCCATCCTGAAAATCTCCGAACAGATCGTTCAGATCGGGATGCTCAACCGGGACACCCGAGTAATCCGCGATGAGGTTCTGCTCGGAGACATACGCCACGTAGTAGCTGTTATCGTTCTCCGCGAGCAGATGGTAAAAAGGCTGATCTTTGCTCGGCCGGCTTTCTTCCGGGATCGCATCATACCATTCCTGCGTATTGGAAAAGATCGCATCAACGTCGAAAACCACGCCACGGAACGGATGCTTCCGATGGCGGACAACTTGACCGAGATGATATTTTGCTCTCGTCGGATGCATTCAGGCCCCCATTACTCGTTTTATAACCATGCCAGGGCGGACGCGTCCACAATTCGGCCACAATTCATCCGGAAACAAATTGTCGAACCAAGGCAAACAGTCCAGAGGCGACCGATCAGCTTTGTGATTTCACTTCAAGCGAAAACCCGGTAAAATGCTTGAAAATAGCCGAATAGAGCTGAGCAGTGATGAACAAATTCCTCAAAATGGCCCTTGTGCTGTTGCTTGCGTCCTGTGGCGGGAATGCGGGCAAGGCCCCTCGCAATCTCGATAATGCCTGCGCGCTGGTGCGCGAGAAGCCCGCCTATTACCGCGCGATGAAAACGACAGAACGCCGGTGGGGCGTGCCGGTGCATGTGCAGATGGCCACGATCCATCAGGAATCGAAATTCATCGGCACGGCCCGCACACCGCATCGCTACGCGCTTGGCGTCATCCCGATCGGTCGTCAAAGCTCGGCTTACGGTTACAGTCAGGCGCTCGACGCGACCTGGGATGAGTATCGCAAGGAAACGCGCAGCTACGGTGCCAAGCGAAACCGGTTCCGCGACGCCGCCGACTTCATGGGCTGGTATATGGACGGCTCTTCCAAGGCGCTTGGCATTTCCAAGGCCGATGCCCGCAGCCAATATCTCGCCTACCATGAAGGCCGCACCGGGTTCGCCCGCGGCACTTATAACTCAAAGTCCTGGCTGATCGCGGTGTCCGACAAGGTCGCGCAGCGCTCTGAAATGTATCGCCAGCAACTGCGCGCCTGCGGGAAGTGAATTACTTGCGGGCCTCAATCTCGGCCGGGATGTTGAACATGCGAGAGCCCAGTTGCACGCCTTTCTTCATCTCGCCGAGGATCACCGTGGTTTTCGACCCCGCCTCGTCCGTGATCAGCCATTGCCGCAGTTCGGTCGGGCCACCGGTAAAGACAAGCTGAATGCTGCCATATTCAGGATGCTCCGGGTCCTGAGCGACCACGGTCGTCTTTGGTCCGTCGGCGCGATGGCCCACCACCATCTTGGCGCGCGAGAGATCGACATTCTCGGCAAGGATCAGGTTCAACGGCGTCTTTGACAGCGGATACTGTTCGGGGCCGAGATTCGATTTCGGGTCGAACACCGCAACCTGCCCGCCACCCGCCATCACCAGCGTCTTGTCCGAAGCATATTCGAACCGCACACGGCCGGGGCGCTTGATAAAGACTTTCCCGGTAGAAATCGTCCCGTCAGAGTTCACTTGCGTGAAATCAGCTTCGACGGTTTTCAAACCGTTGAGATAGCGCGAGATCTCGTTCAACGGGATCTTCTCGGCGAAGGCCGGCGCGGCGAGGGTCAGCGCCAGAACCGGCGCGAGGACAAAGCGAAGTATGTTCATGACGTTCAATCTAATCAGTCGCCGGAAATAAAAAAGCCCCGCCGGATCACGAGTGGCGGGGCTTTGCTTCACGCTTTCGCGGGAAATGTTTCGATCATTGTTCGGGCACAAGGATTTCGCGCTTGCCGACATGGTTCGCCGTCGAGACGACGCCCTCATCCTCCATCTGCTCGACGAGGCGCGCGGCCTTGTTGTAGCCGATGCCCAGCTTGCGCTGAATGTAGGAGGTCGAGCATTTCCGATCCTTGATGACGATCGCCACCGCTTGATCGTAGAGCGCGTCCTCGCCCCCGGTATTGCCGCCCGTGTTGAGCCCGAGCACCGCGTCGATATCGCCCGCCTTCTCCTCATCCGGGCCATCCAGCACGCCGGACATATATTCGGGCGGGCCGAAGCTCTTGAGGTGGTTGACGATTTCCTCGACCTCTTCGTCCGACACGAAAGGACCGTGGCAGCGGGTGATCTTGCCGCCACCCGCCATGTAGAGCATGTCGCCCATGCCGAGCAGTTGCTCTGCACCCATTTCGCCAAGGATCGTGCGGCTGTCGATCTTGGACGTCACCTGGAACGAAATCCGGGTCGGGAAGTTCGCCTTGATCGTGCCGGTGATGACATCGACCGAGGGGCGCTGCGTGGCCATGATCAGGTGAATGCCCGAGGCCCGTGCCATCTGGGCGAGACGCTGAATGCAGGCCTCGATTTCCTTACCCGCGACCATCATCAGGTCGGCCATCTCGTCAACGATGACGACGATATAGGGGAAGGGCGTGGGCTGGAACTCTTCGGTTTCGAAGATCGGCTCGCCAGTTTCCTCGTCAAAGCCCGTCTGGACAGTGCGCTTGAACAGCTCGCCCTTGGCAATCGCCTCTTTGACGCGCCCGTTATAACCCTCGATGTTGCGCACACCCATCTTGGACATCTTGCGATAGCGCTCTTCCATCTCGGCCACGACCCATTTCAGCGCGACGACCGCCTTCTTGGGGTCGGTCACAACAGGGCTGAGCAGGTGCGGGATGCCGTCATAGACCGACAGTTCCAGCATCTTCGGGTCGATCATGATGAGGCGGCACTCCTCGGGAGACAGCTTGTAGAGAAGCGACAGGATCATCGTATTGATCGCCACCGATTTCCCCGAGCCCGTGGTGCCCGCGATCAGCAAGTGAGGCATCTTGGCGAGGTTGGCGACCATTGGCTCGCCACCGATATCCTTACCGAGTGCGAGCGGCAGACGCATGTTGCTGTCACCGAAATCGCGCGCCGAGAGGATCTCGCGCAGCACGACCTTTTCTCGATGTGCGTTCGGCAGTTCGATCCCGATCACGGACCGGCCCGGCACGGTCGAGACACGCGCGGAGAGCGCCGACATTGAGCGCGCGATATCATCCGCGAGACCGATCACGCGGCTCGCCTTGAGGCCCGGTGCAGGTTCGAGTTCATACATGGTGACGACCGGGCCCGGACGGACCGAGACGATCTCGCCCTTCACGCCGTAATCGTCGAGCACGTTTTCAAGCATCCGCGCGTTTTCTTCCAGCGCCTCGTCCGAGAGCTGGTGTCGCTGGATCGAAACCGGGTTCATCAAAAGCGAGAGCGGCGGCACCTCGTATTCGACATGCTTCGGCGGCTCGAACTTGAGTTTCGGCTGCGCCTCGGCCATTGCCTGACGCGAGGGCGCGGGCGCCTTCTTGACAGGCATCACGACGCGGCGGGCCTCGGGGACCTGCTGGATCACCTGACGGTTAAGCTCCTGACGCGGCGCGGGAATCTCGTCGTCCTGCGGATCGTAGTCATCTTGCAGATCATCAAAGATGTTGTCTTCTTCGAACGCGTAGTCGGCCTCTTGGGACGCAGGCATTGCGGGCTCAGCATAGTCCGCTTCTGCGTAGGTCGGCTCCGCGTAGTCGTAGGTCGGCTCGGACGAGAATTCCTGAACCTCCGCCTCGTAGGGCGCATCGTAAGGCGCGTCCCATTCGGGTGCGGGCGGGATGGTCTGAAGCTGCGGCTGCGGGACCGTAACGTGACCCGGCATGTAACGCGGCGCGGCATGGAGCGGCGGCTCGGCGCGGGTCATCGGGGCCGGCTGAATCTGCATCGGCTGCTTGGGCGTGCGCGCAAGACGGTTGGCCACGGCTTTCAGAACCGAAGCCGGCGCGCGGGGCGCGTCGACGGCGGGGGGCGCGACTTCGGGTTGATAGGGTGCAGCCATCGGCGCGGCGGGATCGGCAGCCATCACCGGCGGCTCAGCGCGCAGCTGGGCGCGCGCTTTCACCGCGCTCGCGATGCGCGCACGGATACGGTCCTCACTCGGCGCTTCAGGGTCGTAATCTTGCCAGTGCGGCTGCGTTTCAATCAATTCCGGCTCGGGATCGGCCAAATCATACTCGGGCTCCGCCGGGCGGATAATCCGCGACAAAAGCGACCCGCGCGGCTCGGTCACCACCGGGGCCGCGTCATAGCTCGCCTGCGACCGATAGGTATCTGCGGCCTGCTGCGCCTCCCATGTGGCCCATTCCTCGGCGCGCGCCGCCGCTTCGGCGCGGCGTTGGCGCTGACGATCCGCGGCCTGACGCGCAGCCTGCACCGAGGCAGACGCGCCCTTGCCCAGCCCCGTCATCAGCGCGGCGTAAACCGCAACAGTGCCCAGCACCATGAAGCGCAGGATTGCGCGCAGCTCGGCACGTTCGAAGCCAAGCACGAAGGCACCCATGGCCAGCGTCAGAAGTGCGAAAATCACCGCCATTACGTTCAGGCCAAAGCTCCCCGAAACCGGCGACATGCCAAGGATGGACCCCGCGATCATATCGCCAAAATGGCCACCGAGACCGAAGGCCTGACCCCATTCCGCACTCGGCACCAGGAGCGCGGCATAGACCGAGGCCAGCGCGATCGAGATCGGCAGGAAGATGGCGCGCGACATCGCCCGCTCTTCGCCGCGGTGCAGAATAAAGCGCAAGCCCCAGGCCAGCAAACCGGCGGGCAGCAGCCACGCCCCATGCCCGACAATGACGAACAGCGGCGAGGCGATCCCGGCTCCGATCCGGCCCAGCCAGTTCTGCACCGGTTGTTCCGACGCCGCCATCCAGCTTGGATCTTCGGGCGCATAGCTGGCGAGCATCATAACCGCCAGAACACCGATCACCACAAGGGTGCCACCCAGCAATTCCTTGCCGCGCCGTTCGAGTACGGCCTGCGTGTTCTGATCAAGAAGCGGATCGCGCTGTCGTGCCTGATAAGATGCCATCTCTCACCGTCCTCATACATAGATACAGTCGCGGAGCCTGATGAGCCCGCGCTGCGTTTCTTCTTTTGGGGCGACCAAGGCCACCCGAATGTAAGATTTGCCGGGGTTATCCCCGTTCACTTCGCGTGCCAGATAGGCACCGGGCAGAACCCGCACCCCGGTCTCGCGCCAGAGTTTCAGCGCCGCCGTCTCGCCGTCTTCGACCGGTAGCCACAGGAAGAAGCCGCCGTCCGGCAGGCGGAAGCCTTGGACGCCTGCGAAAACCTCGGACGCAATGTTATATTTTTCGGCATAGAGCGCGCGGTTATCGACCACATGCGCCTCATCCGACCACGCGCGTTCTGATACGCGTTGGATCGGCTGTGGCAACGGGGCGCCGGCATAGGCGCGCAGCTGACGGATACGGCGGATGTTCTCGGGGCCGGACGCGACGAACCCGGAGCGCAGCCCCGGCAGGTTCGAGCGTTTCGACAGCGAGTGGAAAATCACGACGCGCTCGGGATCGTGGCCTGCTTCGGCCGCGACCTGAAGCGCACCGGGCGGCGGCGCGAGGCGCCACAGCTCGGAATAGCATTCATCCGCGAAGATCTTGAAATCGTGCTTCTCGGCCAGAGCGAGCAGCTCCGCAAGATACTCGCGCGAGGCAATCGCGCCCTGCGGGTTCGAGGGCGAACAGAGATAGACAATCGCGGTGCGGTCCAGCACCTCGGCAGGCAGGCTCGCGTAATCGGGCAGAAAATCGGTCTCGGCGCGGGCAGGCACGAAGACGGCCTCGGCGCCAACCGTGGCCGCTGCCACCGCATAAACCTGATAGAACGGGTTCGGGATCAGGATGATCGGTTTCTGGCCATTCTTGGCTTCGGGGCACAGCGCAATCGCAGCGTTGAAAAGCCCCTCGCGCGTGCCGTTCAATGCCATGATCCGGTCGGTGCCCACCTCGACCGCGTAGCGGCGCTTCAACCAGCCGGAAATCGCACCCAGCAGCTCGGGCGTGCCGTCATTGGCGGGATATTTCGCAAATTCACCAAGGGTTTCCGCGAGGATCGGCCCGACGAACCCCGGCATCGCGTGGCGCGGCTCGCCAATGGTCATCGCAATGGCTTCGCCGCCGGGAGCGTGCGAATCCAACAGCGTCCGCAGACGCGGGAATGCGTATTCGGGCAGGTTCGAAAACCGCTCGGGATAAACCATCGGTGCCTCATATTCGGGGTCGTTGCGCCCCAATTGAGGATCAGGTTACCCAAGCGACGCGCCCTCGTCCAGAAAAAGCCTGCGCGTTCGGGACCTTGGCCTCGCGCATTGTGGCATTTCAGCCAAGCGCGGCTTCGGTCGCAATTCCAAGCCGCAAAAGCCGATCTTCGCTCATCGGCGCCGCCATCAGGCTGATCCCGGTCGCCGGAACCCCGGTGGGCAAGGTCAGCACGCACAGACCGAAGATATTGCCGATCCGCGTATTTCGGAGCGCCAGCAGGTTCTCGGTCTGGAAATAGGCCGGGTCCGAGAGCAATCGTGCACCATCCGGGGGCAGGATGGGCGCGGTGGGGACCAGAACCGCGTCATAGGCGGCCGTTTCAGCCAGATACTCGACCCGGTGCCGGCGCAGGTCCTCCCACGCTTTCACATAGTCCGACGCCCGCACGTCCCGCCCGGTGCGGAAGCGCTCAAGGATCAGCGGATGCATCTTCTCGGGGGCCGCCTCAATCACTTCTTTCCACTGACCGTAGGCCTCGGGCGCGAACAAAATCCCCGAGAGATCCATCGCAGGCGTGACCATCGGCAACGCCCGTCGCTCGATAACCGCGCCTGCCTTGGCGAGCCGCTCGACGGCAGCTTCGAATCCCCGAACAGGCGCGTCACGGGTGCCCTCGAACGGCAACCCGTCCAGCACCAGTAGCCGCTTGCCGACCAGGGTGCAGTCGCGCAGGTCGGGCGGGTGCCGCCCCTCCAGAGCCGCAAGCAGATGCGCGCAATCCTCAACATTGCGTGCCAAGGGGCCGACCGTGTCGAACCGCTTGCAGAGTGGCACCACGCCGCGCGTCGAAACCCGACCATGCGTGGTTTTGAGCCCAACCAGATCATTCCACGCGGACGGGATACGCACGGACCCGCCCGTGTCAGAGCCAATCGCCGCAGCGGCCATCCCCATCGCAACCGACACCGCCGCGCCCGAGGAGGACCCGCCGGGGGCGAGCCGCGGGTCATGCACGTTCGGCGGCGTCGCGGTCATCGGGTTCACGCCCAGCCCGGAAAAGGCCAGTTCGGTCATATGCGTCTTGCCAAGGCAGATCGTCCCCGCCAGCGTCGCCATCCTGAGAACCTCGGCATCGTCCGTCGGCACACGCCCCGCCAGCAGGCGCGACCCTGCCTCGGTCTCGATACCGGCCGTATCGAACAGGTCTTTCCAACTGATCCCAACCCCGTCGAGCGGCCCGCGCAGGGTTCCGGTCTTGGCCCTTTGCCGCGCGGCCATCGCAGCGGCACGGGCGCGGCGTGGCGTCAGGCGGGTGTATATCTGATCGCCTTCAGCGCCCTTCGCGGCCTCGAGATAGGCTTCGACCTGATAGACCGGATCAAGAGTGCCAGCAGCAATTCGTCGTCCCTGCTCTACCGCGCCCAGAAATCGCGTCATGCCCCATCTCCGTCCGTTTCCAAAACGCTAGCCGCGACGGATTCACGTGACAATGGCGCAGATGGACAAAAGCCGCGCAAACGCCATATTGAGCCGCATGAAACATGATTCCGATGTGATCGTCGCGGGCGGTGGGTTGAATGGCCCCGCCCTTGCTCTGGCTCTGGCGCAATCAGGGCTGTCCGTCACGGTGGTCGATGCGGCCCCTGCGCGTCGGCGCGCGACAGACAGCTTCGACGGTCGCGCCTATGCGCTCGCGCTCGCCTCGCAAAAGCTGCTGGGCGCCATCGGCGTCTGGACCGGCATCGCGAGCGATGCTCAGCCGATGATGGAGGTCAAGGCTGCCGACGGTCACGCAGGCGAAGGGGCAGCACCCTTCTTCTTGCATTTCGACTCGCGTGAACTGGATCAGTCGCCAGTGGGTTACATGCTTGAGGACCGCTTTCTCTACCGCGCCTTTCTGGATGCGATGGAGACTTCACCGAAGATCACCCTGATCCACGAAACCCAAGTCACCGCGCAAGAGGTCGAGCCGGGCGGCATCGCCGTGACCCTCTCGGACGGGCGTGTTCTGCGGGCGAAACTACTGGTCGGCGCCGATGGGCGGCGGTCCGGCGTGGCGGAACGTGCCGGGATCACGCGTGAAGGCTGGGATTACGGGCAGATCGCGCTGGTGACCGCCATCGACCACGAACGTCCGCATAATGGCATCGCGCATCAGTTCTTCATGCCGTCGGGACCGCTTGCCATTCTGCCATTACCCGGGAACCGCTCTTCAATCGTCTGGAGTGAAACCGCCGAAAACGCGCGCACCATTGCGGCGCTTGATGACGAGGATTTCCTCGCTGTGCTGCGCCCACGCTTTGGCGACTTTCTGGGTAAGATCAAACTGGCAGGCCCCCGCTTCAGCTATCCGCTGAACCTCACGCTGGCCAAAGCCTATGCCGCGCCGCGCGTGGCGCTCGTGGGGGATGCTGCCCACGGCGTGCATCCGATTGCGGGACAGGGACTCAATCTGGGTCTGCGCGACGTGGCCGCACTCGCCGAAGTTCTGGTCGAGGCGATGCGCCGTGGCGAGGATATCGGCGCGGTTGACGTGCTGGAGCGCTATCAGGGCTGGCGCCGGTTTGATTCCACCTCGCTCGCGCTCGGCATGGATACGGTCAACAAGCTGTTTTCCAACGACAATCCGATCCTGCGCGCGGGGCGCGACATTGGGATCGGGATCGTGCAGGCCATCCCGGCACTGAGGCAGGGTTTCATGCGCCAGGCGGCAGGTCTCTCAGGTCCTGTGCCGCGCCTGATGCAGGGGCGTCCGCTTTAATCGAGCGGGCGTGCCTCGTCCTCAAGCAGGATCGGAATGCCGCCCCGGACCGGAAAGGCGAGCCCAGCCGCCTTCGAGACAAGCTCCTCGCGGTCCTTGTCGTAATGCAGCACGCTTTGCGTGATCGGGCAGACCAGAGCCTCGAGCATCCGGCGGTCAAATTGCGGTTTGGCATCATTCATTGAACATTCTCCTCGCCGCCGCCATGCATCGCATATTCCAGCAGCGTCGTCAGGGTTTCGCGCCGGGTCACAAGACAGGGCGCCTCAAGGAGCGCCTGCTTGTCCTCGGGTTCAAGCGGCAACAGCATCGAGAGCGAATTGATAAGCAGCTCATCCTCAGCATCCTTGAGCGCCTCCCAATCGGTATCGAGCCCGCGGCTGCCGAAATAGCGTTTGAGAACCCCCATGAACCGATCCCGTTCAAAACCCGGATCATGTTCGGCCACCCCCAGATCCCGCGCGAAATCCTGCCATGAGACCTCGGCCCGGATGTAGGGCGTAAAGCCGCCCATCTCGCGCAGGACACGGAACCGCGACACACCCGACAGCGTGATCATGTAGCGCCCATCCTCCGTTTCAGAGAACGCGGTCAACCGCCCCGCACAGCCGATCTGGCACAGACCGGGCTGCCCGTCGTGATGGCGGCGGGGCTGGATCATACCAACCAGCCGCTGCGGCGTTTTCATGCAATCTTCAAGCATTTGCAGATAGCGCGGCTCAAAAATGTGCAGCGGTAGCTTCCCGCGCGGCAGCAAGAGCGCGCCGCTGAGCGGGAAAAGCGGAATGGAATCGGGAAGGTCGCCGAGCTTGATCATTTGCTTGAGTTAGCGCGCCGGGACGCTCAGGCAAATATCATCGACGACAACCGGCGCCGTCCCTTTTGCGCAATCGGATCGTTTGGCTTGAGCGCGTCGAAAATCGTGAAAAGCTGCGCTTTGGCGGCCCCATCATTCCACTCCCGGTCGCGCCGGAACAGATCGAGCAACTGCTCGACAGCCTCTTCGACATTACCTGCCGCATGAAGCGCCTGCGCATAGTCAAAGCGTGCCTGATGATCGTCCGGGTTGGCGTAAACTGCCGCCTCCAACTCGCCCAAGGGACCAGCGTCTGCCGCCTGCAGCGCAAGCTGAAGCTGTGCCTTGGCGGCCTCGACCGGACCGCTCGACGCAAGCGCCGGATCGGCCCCATCGACAAGGGCCTGTGCCTCATCCACCTTGCCAAGCGCAAGCTTCGCGCGGATCAAACCGCCCAGCGCCTCTGCACTTTTCGGGTCTTCCTCAAAGATCGCGGCAAAGGTCTCGGCCGCATCTTCGGCCGCGCCTTCGCCCAGCATCTCTTCAGCGGCCGCAATCGCATCCGCCAGACCGCCATCACCCGCCATCGCCGAAAGCTTCTCGACGAACTTCTGCAGTTCCGACGCGGGCAGCGCGCCCTGGAACCCGTCCACCGGCTGCCCCTGCCAGAAAGCGTAAACGGTGGGGATCGACTGGATGCGAAGCTGCGACGAGATCCCCTGGTTCTCGTCAACATTGACCTTGGCCATCACGACCTTGCCCTTGGCAGCGGTCACCGCCGCTTCCAGCGCCGGGCCAAGCTGGCGGCACGGGCCGCACCACGGCGCCCAGAAGTCAACGATCACCGGCACGGTCATCGACTTCTCGACAACCTCGGCCATGAAATTCGCTTCGGAAACGTCCTTGATCAGATCGGTGGCTGCGGGAGCGGGTTGATCGGTTCCAAACATGTTGCGGTCCTTTCGGATATCGGTTGCCCCCTATATGCGTGCCAAGCCCGGCCGCGCCAAGGGGGCAGCGCGCTCAGAGATCAAAAGTCGCGAAAACGGGCGCGTGGTCAGAGGGCTGCTCCCACCCGCGCGCCGCACGCAGCACACGCGAGCCATGCGCCGCATTCGAGATGTCGGGCGTGGCCCAGATATGATCGAGCCGACGGCCCTTGTCCGCCGCATCCCAATCGCGGGCACGGTAACTCCACCAGCTATAAAGCTGCCCCTCGGGAATATCCTGCCGGGTAATGTCCACCCATGCGCCGGCATCCTGCGTCTGCGCCAGATGCTCCACCTCGATCGGCGTGTGCGACACGATCTTGAGCAACTGCTTGTGCGACCAGACATCATCCTCGCGCGGCGCAATATTCAGATCGCCCACAAGGATCGCCTTTTCGGGCCGGTTCGCATGAAACGCGTCGCGCATATCGGTCAGGTAATCAAGCTTCTGCCCGAATTTCTCGTTCACCTCGCGGTCGGGAATATCGCCCCCCGCTGGCACGTAGAAATTGTGAATTGTCACCCCGTTCTCAAGACGCCCCGCGATGTGACGTGCATGCCCCAGCCCCGCGTGATCCTCGGCGCCGGCCTCAACCATCGGCAGCTTTGAGAAGATGGCGACGCCGTTGTAGCCCTTCTGCCCCCGCGCAACCATCCAGTTGTAGCCCAGCGCCTGAAACAGCTCGACCGGGATCTTGTCGACCGGGCTCTTGCACTCTTGCAGGCAAAGCACATCCGGCGCCTCTTCGCGCATCAGCTTCTCGACCAGACCCGCGCGCAGACGAACCGAGTTGATATTCCATGTGGCCAGCGTGAAGCTCATGATGCTCTCCTGATGAAAGTGGCGGCGATACTGGCCGCTCCCCCGAACAGAGGCAACCCGATTACCCTCCAATCGCGCGAAATATCCTCGGGGGTGAATTCGCGGAACGCGAAGAGGGGGCGGACAGCCCCCTCCCACGGTCTCCGTCAGGCGGCTCGCTTACTCAGCCCAGCCCGAAATGGATTTCACCTCGCAGAATTCCTCGATCCCCCAATGGCCGCCCTCACGCGCACGGCCAGACGCGCCCACGCCCCCGAAGGGCGCGCCTGCGCCCCGGCTCTCACCATTCATCTCGACCATCCCCGAACGCAGCGCCCGCGCCAGCCGGTTGCGCCGCGCGCCGTCGCCCGACTGGACATAGTTGGTCAACCCATAGGGCGTTCCATTGGCGATCTCGACAGCCTCCGCCTCTGTATCGAAAGGCATTATCGAGAGCACTGGCCCGAAAATTTCCTCGCGCATCACGGTCATCTCGGGGGTGCAATCGGCAAAGATCGTCGGGCGCACATAATAGCCCCGGTTCATCCCCTCGGGCCGGCCCGGACCACCGGCCAGCAGCCGCGCGCCTTCGGCGATCCCTGCCTCGATGAGGCTTTGGATCTTGTCATATTGGCTTTGATTGATGACCGGGCCGATATGTCGACCCGGCTCGCGCGGGTTCCCGACCGGGGTCTTCTCCGCCGTCTCGCGGGCGATTTGCAGCGCGGTTTCGTAATAGCTGCGCTCGACCAGCATCCGGGTCGGCGCATTGCAGGACTGGCCCGAATTCTGGAAGCAATGCCGCACACCCCGCGCAACCGCCTTCGCGTCGGCATCCGCGAAGATCAGGTTTGCACCCTTACCACCAAGCTCAAGGCATACCCTCTTCAACGTCTCGGCGGCCGCCTTGGAAATCGCGCGCCCGGCTCGGGTAGAGCCGGTGAACGAGATCATCTCGACATCGGGATGGGTCGAAAGCTGCGAGCCCACGCCCGCGCCATCGCCGTTCACAAGATTGAAGACGCCGGGCGGGACGCCCGCATCATGCACCATCTCGGCAAAGAGCATCGACGATAGCGGCGCCTCTTCCGAGGGCTTGAGCACCATCGCGCACCCAGCGATCAGCGCCGGGATGACCTTGAGCGTGACCTGATTCATCGGCCAGTTCCATGGCGTGATAAGCCCCACGACTCCGATGGGCTCCAGCGCAATCATCGCGCCCGGCGTGCCGTCGCCCAAGGGGCGCACCCACTCAATCTCGCGCGCGGCCTTGATGAAATTGCCAATATGCCACGTGCCCGCTTCGACCTGCGATTGCCGCGCCAGATCAATCGGCGCACCCATCTCAAGGCTGATCGCTTGAGCCAATTCCTCGGCGCGTACCTGATAAATCTCGAAGAGCTTCTCTACAATGGCCAAGCGCTCCGCAGGCGGGGTCGCGGCCCAGCCCGGCTGCGCGCACCGGGCTGCGGCAACCGCCGCGTCCGTATCCGCCGCATCCCCAAGCGAGATAATCGCGCAAGGCTCCTCGGTGGCGGGGTCGATCACGGCATGATCCCGCGGGGTGGCGGGCGCGACCCATGCCCCGTCAATATAGAACGCGCGCTTCTCGATCATGTCATCCTCCTGCATCGGTTGCGGCAGAGCGTGGCACTCCGTCGCGCCAGAGACAAGCCACGATCCCGAAATCCGGCCGCCGGGTCTGTTGACCGCTCGTCCAAGCCTTTATATGCAGCCAGTGACGTCAAACAGGAGGGACCCAATGGGCCTGCGCATCAACGATATCGTGCCGAACTTTACCGCCAACACCGATCAGGGTGAGATCACTTTCCACGACTGGATCGGCGATAGCTGGGCGATCCTGTTCTCGCACCCGAAAGATTTTACCCCGGTCTGCACGACCGAATTCGGCGCCGTGGCGCAGCTGGCTGACGAATGGGCCAAGCGCAACACCAAGGTGATCGGCCTTTCGGTCGATGGCGTCGAAGAGCACAAAGAATGGAAATCGGACATCGAGGGCTTCGCCAAAGCCAAGGCCGTGTTCCCGATCATCGCGGATGAGGACCTGTCGGTCTCCAAGGCCTTCGACATGCTGCCCGCAGAAGCCTACCTGCCCGATGGCCGCACCGCTGCCGACAGCGCCTCGGTGCGTTCGGTCTTCATCATCTCGCCCGACAAGAAGGTGCAGTTGATCATGACCTATCCGATGTCGGTCGGCCGCAACTTCGCCGAAGTGCTGCGCGCGCTCGATGGCCTGCAAAAGACCTTTGGCGTGCCGCTGGCGACGCCGGCGAACTGGACCACCGGTCAGGACGTGATCGCGGCACTGTCGCTCGATGACGCCGCTGCCGAAGCCAAGTTCGGCGCCATCGACAAGAAGCTGCCCTATCTGCGCTTTGTCAAAGACCCGGCCTGAGTCTGGTCTTTCCCAAAACAAGAACGCCGCCCGTCACGGGGCGGCGTTTTTCGTTACGCACATGGACGCCTACTGTGCCGGGTAGTAGATATGGCCTTTCTTGGCCCCCTTCTCGCCATCGAAGCGGATACCGCCCTGATCGCGCACCAGCACAATGCAATCCTCGCCGATCGGCGCACCGTCCAGCGTCAGGCTGCGGCAATAGTAGCCGTCCCGGATTTCCCACGCGCCGCCAAGCGCCTGCCCGTTGAAATTTCCGCTCACCGTACCATCGGCATGGATCGTCGCGTTGATCCGCTCATTGCCCATCGGGCGGTCGAGGATCTCTTGCAAGAGCTGCTCGGTCGTCTCCGCCTGAACCGGCAGGGTCAGCGCGAAGAACAGGGCGGTGAGGGCAAGGGGACGGATCATCGGTCTCTCCATAAGATGCAGACCGAGCCTAAAGAAAAAGCCCCGACGTTTCCACCGGGGCTTTCTGTCGCGTCAGCGCGGATCAGTCTTCTTTTTTCTCGGGCGCGATTTCTTCGCCCGTTTCCTGATCGACCATCTTCATGCCAAGGCGCACCTTGCCGCGATCGTCGAAGCCGAGAAGCTTGACCTTCACTTCCTGACCTTCCTTGAGCAGATCGCTCGGATGGTTCAGGCGCTTGTTGGCGATCTGCGAGACGTGCACGAGGCCGTCACGCTTGCCGAAGAAGTTCACGAAGGCGCCGAAATCGACGAGCTTCACGACTTTCCCGGTGTAGATCTTGCCTTCTTCCGGCTCTGCCACGATCGAGTGGATCATGTCATAGGCCTTCTGGATGGCATCAGCATTGGCCGAAGCGATCTTGATGACGCCGTCGTCGTTAATGTCGACCTTGGCACCCGAGACTTCCACGATCTCGCGGATGACCTTGCCGCCCGAGCCGATCACTTCCCGGATCTTGTCGGTCGGGATTTGCATCGTTTCGATGCGCGGAGCGTGTGCCGAGAATTCCGAACGGCCCGCGGAGAGCGCCTTGTTCATCTCGCCAAGGATGTGCATCCGGCCATCTTTCGCCTGCGCAAGCGCCTGCTCCATGATCTCGGGGGTGATGCCCGCGACCTTGATGTCCATTTGCAGCGAGGTGATGCCTTCGGCGGTCCCTGCAACCTTGAAGTCCATGTCGCCGAGGTGATCCTCGTCGCCAAGGATGTCGGTCAGAACAGCGTAACGGCCATCCTCTTCGAGGATCAGACCCATCGCAACACCGGCCACCGGCGCCTTGAGCGGCACGCCCGCATCCATCATCGACAGCGACCCGCCGCAGACCGAAGCCATCGACGAGGAGCCGTTCGATTCCGTGATCTCGGAGACGACGCGGATCGTGTAGGGGAAGTCGGTCGCAGCCGGCAGAACCGCCTGCAGCGCGCGCCATGCGAGCTTGCCGTGACCGATTTCACGACGACCCGGCGAGCCCACGCGGCCCACTTCGCCGACCGAGTAGGGCGGGAAGTTGTAGTGCAGCAGGAAGTTCGAGCGCGAGTTGCCATGCAGCGCGTCGATGATCTGTTCGTCATCGCCGGTGCCGAGCGTGGTCACCACGAGGCCTTGGGTTTCACCGCGGGTGAACAGCGCCGAGCCGTGGGTGCGCGGCAGGATGCCGACTTCGGACACGATCGGGCGCACCGTGGTGGTGTCGCGGCCGTCGATCCGGGCGCCACCGTTGATGATGTCGCCGCGCAGGATGCTCGATTCCAGTTTCTTGATCGCCGAGCCGAGGTTGGCGTCGATCTGATCTTCTTCCGAGAGGCTTTCCTTGATCTTCGAGACAGCCGCCGAGATCGCGTTCGAGCGCTCTTGCTTGTCCTTGATCGCAAACGCCGCGCGCATATCGGCTTCGCCTGCCGCTTTCACGCGCTCATAGAGTTCGCTGTAGTCGGGCGGCGAGAAGTCGAAGGGCTCTTTGGCGCAGGCTTCGGCGAAGTCGATGATCAGGTCGATGACCGGCTGCATCGCTTCATGGCCGAATTTCACGGCGCCGAGCATTTCCGCTTCCGACAGCTCATAGGCTTCGGATTCGACCATCATCACGGCGTCCTTGGTGCCCGCGACGACGAGGTCCAGACGCTGATCCGGGTTCTCACGCAGCTTCTGCATGTCGTCGACTTCGGGGTTCAGGATGTATTCGCCATCCGAGAAGCCCACGCGGGCCGCGCCGATCGGGCCCATGAAAGGCACGCCGGAGATGGTCAGCGCCGCCGAAGCCGCGATCATCGCAACGATATCGGGCTCGTTGACGAGGTCGTGCGAGAGCACGGTGCACATCACGAGGACTTCGTTCTTGAAGCCTTCGACGAAAAGCGGGCGGCAGGGACGGTCGATCAGACGCGCGGTCAGCGTTTCTTTCTCGGACGGGCGCGCCTCGCGCTTGAAGAAGCCGCCCGGCACTTTACCGGCGGCATAGTATTTCTCTTGGTAGTGGACCGTCAGCGGGAAGAAGTCCTGACCCGGCTTCGGTGCCTTGGCAAAGGTCACGTTGGCCATGACGCTGGTTTCGCCGAGCGTGGCGATGACCGAGCCGTCAGCCTGACGGGCAACCTTGCCGCTTTCCAGCGTGAGCGTTTCCTCGCCCCACTGGATGGATTTTTTCGTGATATTGAACATCTAGCGTATCCTGTCTGGGAGCACCCACGGGCGTATCCCGTGTCTCCCGATTTGCATGGCGGCCCCATTGCCGCCGACCCCCTATCCTTTGCATGTGCCCGAGGGTCCGGGGCGTCACGTCACAGATGTGGGGGCCATACAGGAAAACAAGGGGTTTGGGAAGGACGGAGTTGATCCACCCGCCCATGCCCGAAACCGGGGGACGCCCGATATCCCGAGCGCGATCAGCCTGCGCTTTCACCGCGCTTCATGCCCGGACGCGGCGGCAACCCGTAAGCCTTGCGCGCTGTGACCAACCGCAGGTCCTCCGGGTCCATGCCAAGGCTCAGCATTGTCTCCCGGTCATAGCGACTCTTGGCGACTGCCGGATCGTGCGAGGTCCCGAACAGCCGGTCGATCCAGCCCATCCCCAGCGAGACATGGAAGGTGGCGTGATGGTCCTGAAAATGATGGGCGAGATGCGTGCGTGTGATGTGCTGCCCGATCCGGCCCTTGGGCACGTTCAGATGTGCGAGCGTATGGCAGTATTCGTAGAAGGCAAACGCGCTCCCTGAACCAAGGAACAGCGCCACAAAGGACCATAGGAACGCGGCCTGAAGGCCAAGGAAAGGCCAGAGGATCGCGCTATGAAGCGCCACAGAGATCAGCGCGAAGCGAAGCGCATACCAATGGTCGTCTCCGGTGAACAGCTCTGGATCGGTCGGGAATTCGTGATGGCCGATATGGCTCCGATACAAGTCGTTGAACACGCCTTGGTCGGTCGGCGGCGCGCGATGGAACAGGAAACGGTGCATGACATATTCGACGAAGAACTGCATCACCACGCCATAGGCGATTGCGAGCAGGAACCAAGGTGTCCAGAACCCGATCATCAGACCCAGCGCCAAGAGCCAGAATGGTGCCAGCCGATGCAGGCTGCCCATATGGATAAGTACACGCAACGTCGCGATCATGGCGGTCCTCCCTACCTCCGGATGCAGGCATGATCGTGCGGCCCCGCCCCCCGTTCGGGCAAGCGAAACCTCGCGTCAGCGTGGGATCGCAACGCAAAAGGGGCCGCGTAAGCGACCCCTTCCGAGAAACTGTCTGGCAGTCTTAGCGGCGAATGCCGAGGCGCTCGATGAGCGACTGGTAACGGCCTTCGTCCTTGCCCTTCAGGTAGTCGAGCAGCTTACGGCGCTGCGCGACGAGCATGAGCAGACCACGACGCGAGTGGTTGTCTTTCTTGTGCTCTTTGAAGTGCTCGGTCAGGTTCGTGATACGCTTGGTCAGGATCGCGACTTGCACTTCGGGCGAACCGGTGTCGCCTTCTTTGGTGCCGTATTCCTTGATGAGCGCGTTCTTGTCTTCGACGGTAATCGACATCGGGATCTCCTGTTTTGAGGGTTGGGGCGCAAGCCGGGATGTCGTCCAGCAAGGTCCATGAGCCGCTGTCGCCAGCGGATGCGCGCGTATAGACGCGAATCGGTGAAAAGAAAAGCGTTTTTGCCCGCCTGTCAGAGCTGCGCAAACTCGGACGGGGTTACCAGAAGGATATCGGCAAGGCTCAGATCGGGGGCGTCGAGCACCTCGGCGAGACGGATGCCGTTAAGCGCGATCCAGGTCGCGCCCTCGGTCGTGTCGGAGGGTTCGAGCGACAGGTCCGGGGCTTCGGTGCTGTCGGGATCATAGACCACGGCGATCTGGTCCTCTCTCGCATCGAAATCGGCAATCGTCGCGGGTGCTGCCGGATCGATCCATTCGCCCAAGGCAAACAGATCGCCATCCTCGCCACCGCTGGACCAATCGCCGGAACCCGTCATCAGCGTGTCCGCCCCCTCGCCACCATTGAGGAAATCGCCTTCACTGGCCGCAGTGGACCCCGATTCCCCTTCTCCGGCAAGCCCATCGAGCCAATCATCGCCCGCATTGCCGAAGATTTCATCGCGCCCGGCCCCGCCGCTGAGACTGTCATCGCCCGACGCACCGAAAAGCGTGTCATCGCCCGCGCCACCGTCGAGAAGGTCCGCATCCGCGCCGCCGATCAGGCTATCCGCACCATCCCCGCCCGAGAGCGTATCCGCACCGAATCCGCCCGAAAGATGATCCGCGCCCGCCCCGCCATCGAGAAGATCGTCGCCATCGCCGCCCGAGAGGCTGTCATCGGCCGCGCCGCCGTCAAGCGTGTCATCGCCCGCGTCGCCCCAAAGCCGGTCGTCGCCGTCACCACCATCGAGGACGTCCGCACCCTCAAAGCCGTTGATCTGATCGTCGCCCTCCAGCCCTTCGAGCATATCGTCGAACAGATCGCCCCAAAGGATATCATCCTCGGCGCTGGGGGCGGCGGAGGCCTCTCGCGGGGGGATTTCATCGCCGGACAGGGGACGGGTAGTGATAGTGTCACCGGGTTCGGGCGCGTCATCGGGCTCTTCGCTGGGGGTGTCGACGAACCCGGCAGACACGCCGGCGACCAGCAACCCAAGCAGCCCGGACAGCAACCACATGACCCGATCCCTTAATCAATTCGCGCTCAAATGCGCCCCAACATAGGCTCATCCCCGCGAAATCATACGAAAAATCCGCGTGGCCCGCCGGGGTTTTCTGGGGGAGTGGTTAACGCGTCAGTCCCAAAGCTCTGGCTGGCGGTCGTAACCGATATAGAGCGGGTGCTTGGGCGCGCCCGCCTTGGTGAGGCCAAGGTGATAGAGATCACGGCGCGACCCGCGCAGCAGCGCCTCGACGGCGGCGCCCCGATCGAGATGCGCGCCATGCGCGCCCCAGGCACAGACGATCCGGTCCTGCGGCCCCGCCACCCAGTCGAGCGAGCCGAGAATGGCCGCGTCGTTTTCGGGGCCGACGGGATCGGGCTGCGCGCGCATCACCTTGGGGTCGGTCGCGCGATAGGCGAAGATATTGGTCACCCGAAACGCGCCGAAGCCGAGCGCGCGGGCGCGGCGCTCGCAACGCTCGACGGTGGGGTCGTTTTGCACCTCGGTGGCGGTCGAAGGGTTGAGCATGATGAACAGGGCGCGCGGTGCATTCACATCCCAGACCCGCGTGAGCAGGTAGCGATAGGCCTCGCAATCCGAGTAGACCGCGACCGAAGGCGCGTCGCCCTTGATATGTTCGCGCGTGATCATGCCGCCCAACCCCCGAAAATCGAAATCCAGCTTTCAGCCAGCTTTGCGCTGGTTTTCATACAGATTTGTTTCCGGGTTGGCGAGGCTTGCGCCGGACGGGGTGCGCGCCGATCAAAGGTTGAAGACGCGGGAGGGGTGCAGCTCGCCAGAACGGTAGACACCGACCGCGACCGGCTTGCCCTCGAAACTGGCCCAGGCCTCATCGCCCCATTCGACATCGGCACCGATGACCATGCCGGGATTGCCGTTCTTCAGGCGCTGCGCGCCCTCGGCGGTCGCGCGCAGTTCGGGCAGGTCGTCTAGGCCAAGCTCAAGCGGCAGGAGCCGCGCGTCGAGATCAGGGGTTTTCGCCAGCGCGTCGATCTCGTCGAGGCTGATCCCGTCAGCCGCCTCGAACGGACCCGACCATTCGCGGCGCAGCCAGAGCACATGGCCAAGGCAGCCCAGCGCCCGGCCCAGATCGCGCGCGATGGAGCGCACGTAGCCACCCTTGCCGCAGACGAGTTCCAGCTCGACCGTATCGGCATCGACGCGGGCGATCATCTCGAGGCTTTCAACATAAAGCGGGCGCGCGGCCAGCTCCATCTCCTCGCCCGCGCGGGCCAGCGCATAGGCGCGCTCGCCATCGACCTTGACGGCGGAGAATTGCGGGGGGACCTGTTCGATATCGCCGATGAACGGGCCCAGCGCCGCGCGGATCGCGTCATCCGAGGGGCGTTGATCCGAGGTCTCGATCACCTCGCCCTCGGCATCGTCGGTATTGGTGGCCGCGCCGAGGCGCACCTGAAAGCGGTAGCATTTGAGCGCATCGGTGATGTAGGGCACGGTCTTGGTCGCCTCGCCCAGCGCCACGGCGAGAACGCCCGTCGCTGCCGGATCGAGCGTGCCCGCATGGCCCGCCTTCTTCGCGTCGAGCGCCCAGCGGACCTTATTCACGACCGAGGTTGAGGTCACGCCCGCCGGTTTGTCGACGATCAGCCAGCCGGAAATGTCGCGTCCCTTTTTGCGTGCCATGATGCCCTCTCTGGATACAGGCGGCGGGCCTAGCGCAAGGCGGCGCGCGGGTCAATCGCGGGTGACGAGGCCGATGATCGGACCCATCGGCAGCCCGAGATCGGCGCGGTTCTGCGCGGGGATGACGAGGCGCGAGATCGAGCCGTCGAGATAGAGCGCGTCGGGTGTGCCGAGTTCGTCGCGGAAGAGGCGCGCGAAATGGTGGAAGGTGACGGGTTCGTTCGAGATCGCAAACCAAGCGGTCTGGCCGTCGGCGCTGACGCCCACGCCATTGCGGATATTGAGTGAGTCGGAGTCGGGCAGAAACTTGGGGTGCAACGCGCCGTCGATCACCAGCATCGGACCGGATTGGGTGGCGTTGGTACAGGCGGGCGGGGCGTCCGCGAAGGCGCGGCTTTCGATGACGCTGAGCGTATCGGCCATGCAGAACACCCCGTTCGGCAAGAGACCGAAATTGCCCGGCCCTTCGGTGGTGACGATCGGGTGATGCTCGGTCCCGTTTTCGATATAAAGCCCGACAGGCAGGCGATCCGGGTGATACATCCCCGCATTCATCGCGAAACTCAGGCTCTCACCGGGGGCGAGTTGGTCAAGCAGCCGCTCGGGCGTGCCGATCAGCGCGCCCTCCGGGTCGTGGAGCCAAAGCCGCAGATCGTCGCCCGCCTGCGCCTCGCAGACGGTGAAAGAGGCTTCGTCGAAAAACAGATCGCGGCAGGGGTCTGCCACGGCGGGCGCGGCGAGACAGACGAAAAACGCCGCCTTAAAGATCGTCGTCTTCATCGTCTTCGGGCTGCGCAATGTCGCGCTGCACCTTCTCATCCGAGAACATGCGACGGGTCTCGTCGAGGCGGTCGAAGGTCTCATCCAGACGGAACCGCAGTTCGGGCGCGAATTTCAGCGTGAGGTGCTTGGACACAAGATGGCGCAGTTCGCCCTTGTTGCGCGCCAGCGCCTTGATCAGCTCTTCGCCACCCTGCCCGCCCAAAGGCGCAACATAGGCCGTCGCCACCTTGAGATCGGGGGAGGTGCGCACTTCGCCCACCGTGACGGACACGCGCTGCAGGTCCGGGTCATGCACATCGCCGCGCATCAGCACATCCGAAAGGGTGCGCCGGATCAGTTCGCCGACGCGAAGCTGGCGCTGCGAGGGGCCTTCGCCCGAATGGAAGCGGTTCTTTGCCATGGCCCGCACATAGTGCTTTCGCGCGCGCCCCGCAACGGGGGCTTTGCCAAATGCGCAAATCGCCGCTAAGCAAGGCGCCGCAAGACAGGAGAGTGAGATGAGCGATCTGCCGGGTATCGTGATTACGGGCGTGTCGGGCCGGATGGGCCAGATGCTGGTGCAAACCGTGCGGGCCTCGGACAAGGCGCGGCTGGTGGGCGCGGTGGAACGCGCGGGTCATGACTGGGTCGGGCGCGATCTGGGCGCCTGCATGGGCGGCCCCGAACTCGGCATCACCGTCACCGACGACCCGCTCGAAGCCTTTGCCAAAGCGCAGGCCGTGATCGACTTCACCGCCCCTGCCGCCACGCTCGAATTCGCCAAACTCGCGGCACAGGCGCGCTGCGTCCATGTGATCGGCACGACCGGGTTCGAGCCCGCGCAGCTCGAAGCGCTCAAACCCGCCGCGCGCCACGCGGTCCTGATCCGCGCGGGCAACATGTCGCTTGGCGTGAACCTGCTGACGCAACTCACCAAAAAGGTAGCCCAGGCACTCGATGCCGATTGGGATATCGAGGTGATCGAGGCCCATCACAACAAGAAGGTTGACGCACCGTCGGGCACCGCGCTGATGCTTGGCCAAGCCGCCGCCGAGGGTCGCGGCATCGCGCTCGAAGAGAACACGGAATCGGGCCGCGACGGCATCACCGGCGCCCGCAAACCCGGTGCCATCGGCTTCTCGGCCATCCGCGGCGGCGATATCGTCGGCGAGCATGATGTGCTCTTCGCGGGCATGGGCGAGCGGATCATCCTGCGCCATGTCGCCACCGACCGGGCGATCTTCGCGCGCGGCGCGCTCAAGGCCGCGCTCTGGGGGCAAACGCAAAAGCCCGGCGCTTACGACATGATCGACGTGCTCGGGCTCTGAGCCCCTTCATTCTGCCGGAAATATCCCGGGGGTCCGGGGGCAGCGCCCCCGGCCTCACCGCCTGAGCGACTCAGAAGTCGATGGCGATGCCTTTTTTCTCCCAATCGCCGAACCGCACGGGCTCGGGGCCATCGCGCCCCCCCAGTTCGGTCGGCAATTCCATCTCGGCCGCCTGTTTGCGGCGCGCCTCGGCCTCGGCCAGCGCGCGTTGCGCGGCGGGGGGCAGGTCTTTGCGGGTCTCGTCGGACATGCGGGGATTCCTTGTCTCGGGCCGGGCCATGATATAGGGCCAAGGCCAAACCGGAACAAGATAAAGGGCCGCAGCCATGGCCAGACCCGACCCCGCGCGGCGCGCAGCCCTTGGCCTGATCGTCGGCGTGACCGAAGATCACGAGACCATCGCGGATCAGATCGCGGCGGATGCGCTGGACGGGCTGGAGCCGAATGAGCGCGCCCGCGCGCAGCGTCTGGCGCTGAGCACGCTGCGCCATCTCGCGCAGGCCGATGCGATGCTGAAACCCTATTTGCGCAAGCGCCCGCCCGCCGATCTGATCGCGCTGCTGCGGTTGGCGACCGTCGAGCTCTGTGCCGATGGGGCCGCGCCGCATGGGGTCGTGGATGCGGCGGTGACGCTCGCACGCTCGGGCGGCAAGAAGACGGGCAGTTTCGCGGGGCTCATCAATGCGGTTCTGCGCAAGGTTTCCGAGGATCGCGCGCGCTGGGAGACACTGCCGCCGCCCGCGCTGCCGGGCTGGCTGCGGGGGCGCTTGATGTCGGCCTATGGCAAGCAGGCCGTGCAGGCGATGGAGGCCGCGCATCTGGCAGGCGCGCCGCTCGATCTTTCGCTGAAAGCGGCGGATACCGATCTGGCCGAGGCTTTGGGGGCGGAAGTTCTGCCCACCGGGTCCTTGCGGATTGGCGGGCGGGTGCAGGTCTCGGGGCTTCCGGGCTTCGAAGCGGGCGACTGGTGGGTGCAGGATGCGGCGGCGGCCTTGGCGGCGAAGCTTTTGGCGCCTCAGCCGGGCGAGTCGGTTCTGGACCTTTGTGCGGCGCCCGGTGGTAAGAGCCTGCAACTGGCGGCGGCGGGGGCCCGCGTGACGGCGCTTGATATTTCGCCCGCACGAATGGCGCGGATCGAAGAAAACCTCGCGCGCACCGGGCTGGAGGCCGAGTTGGTGGTGGCGGATGCGCTGGATTGGCAACCCGAAGCGCCGTTCGACGCGATTCTGCTCGACGCGCCGTGTTCGGCCACGGGAACGATCCGGCGGCACCCAGATTTGCCGTTTGTGAAATCGGCGGCGGGGATCAAGGAACTCTTCGCGCTGCAAGAGGCGTTGCTGGAGCGTGCGCTGGGCTGGCTGAAGCCCGGCGGGCGGCTGGTCTATTGCACCTGTAGCCTTTTGCCCGAAGAGGGCGAGGCGCAGATCAAGGCGGCGCTGGAACGCGACCCTGCCTTGCGTGTGGTGCCTGCGGCGGCGGATTGGGTTGAGCCGGGCTGGCAGAGCCCCGAGGGCGGGTTGCGGCTGCGGCCCGATTTCTGGGCGGATCGTGGCGGCATGGACGGGTTCTATATCGCGCGTCTGGAGCGGGCGGCGTGACGCCGCGCGGGCCAATTCACCGGTGACAGGGCCGGGGGCGCGGACTATGGTGCGCGCCTGACGAGAGGCGTGAAGCACAAGGGCGGGACAACCCGGCGGGCGAATGGGACAGCGGCATTCTGGCACGGCTTCAGGGCGGCGCGGCGGCGCGCGGGCACGGGTGAGCGGCCTGCGCAACAGCATGGCCGCACGGCTGGCGGCGCGGGGGCGTCCGGCCACCGGCTTCGTGAGCCAGCCTGAGCCGCGCAGCATCGGGTCTTTTGCGCGCGGGCGCCAGTTGATCGCCGGGAACTTCCTGTTTGCGGGCTTTCTGATCGAGGGGCCGGGTCTGTCGATCTGGGACCTGCCGATGCCCGATCCGAGTTTCGAGGAGGCGCTGCACGGCTGCGCGTGGCTCGACGATCTGGCCGCCGTCGGCAACCGCGAGGCCCGGATCAGGGCGCAAGACTGGGTGTTCGACTGGATCACGCGGTTCAGCGCGGGGCGTGGGCCGGGCTGGACGCCGGATCTCACGGGGCGGCGGCTGATCCGCTGGATCAACCATGCGATCTTGCTGTTGAACGGGCGCGACCGCGCGGCGGCGGAGGGGTTCTTCCGCACGCTGGCGCAGCAGACGGTGTTCCTGTCGCGGCGGTGGAAATCAGCCTCGCCGGGGCTGCCGCGCTTCGAGGCGCTGACCGGATTGATTTATGCGGGCGTCGCGCTGACGGGGATGGAGGGTCATGTCGGTCCGGCGGTCGCGGCGCTTGGGCGCGAATGCAAGGCGACGGTCAACGCGAATGGCGGCATCCCTACGCGCAACCCCGAGGAGTTGCTCGAAGTTCTGACGCTGCTGATCTGGACCAAGGAAGCGCTGGAGGCGGCTGGGCGAAGGCCCGACCCGGCGCATCTGGAGGCGATCTTGCGGATTGCGCCGACACTGCGCGCGCTGCGCCATGCGGATGGCGGGCTGGCGCGGTTCCATGGCGGCGGGCGCGGGCTGGAAGGGCGGCTCGATCAGGCGCTGGCGGGGTCGGGCGTGCGCGGGCTGCAAACCGGCGATCTGGCGATGGGGTTTGCGCGGCTGCATGGCGGGCGGACGACGGTGATCGTCGATGCGGCGGCACCGCCGAAAGGCGAGGCTTCGGCCAATGCCCATGCCTCGACGCTGGCCTTCGAGATGACCAGCGGGCGGCGTCCGATGATCGTGAATTGCGGCTCGGGCGCAGCCTTTGGGCGCGAGTGGCATCGGGCGGGACGCGCGACCGCCTCGCATAGCACACTGGCGATCGACGGGTTCTCGTCCTCGCGGCTTGGGCCCGAGCGCAGTTTCGGCAAGGGCGCGCGGGCCTATCTCGACGCGATCCCCTCCGAGGTTTGGATGCGCGAGGACCATGACGGAGAGGGCTCGGCGCTCTTTGGCCATAACGGCTATGTGGCGACGCATGGCATGACCCATCTGCGGGCGCTCTCGCTGTCGCCCGATGGCCGGGTGCTGGAGGGCGAGGACACGCTCGGCGCGATGTCCGCAGAGGATAGACGCAAATTCGATCAGCTTCTGCTCAAGGACCCGCTGAATGGGGTGCCGTTCAAATTGCGCTTCCATCTGCACCCGGATGCCGATGCACAGCTGGACATGGGCGGCGCTGCCGTGTCGGTCGCGCTCAAGTCCGGCGAGTTGTGGGTGTTTCGCCATGACGGCACTGCCGATCTGACGCTGGAGCCCTCGGTTTACCTTGAAAAAGGCCGTCTGAGGCCGCGTGCGAGCCTGCAAATCGTGCTTTCTGCGCGTGTTCTCGATTATGCGTGCCAGATTGGCTGGACCTTGGCGAAAGCACAGGCTACCCCCGCGGCAATCCGCGAAACCGACCGCGAAGACACTGATTCCGACCTCTGAGCATAAGGACTGCCAGCCGTGACCAGACCCGTCCCCATGACCCGCGCCCTGATTTCCGTTTCCGACAAGACCGGGCTGATCGACTTTGCCCGCGCGCTGGCGGCACGCGGGATCGAACTGCTCTCGACCGGCGGCACGGCCAAGACGCTGCGCGAGGCGGGGCTGAGCGTGCGCGATGTGGCGGAACTGACGGGCTTTCCGGAAATGATGGACGGGCGCGTGAAGACCCTGCATCCGAAAGTGCATGGCGGGCTTCTGGCGCTGCGCGACAACAAAGAGCATGTCACCGCGATGGAGACCCATGGGATCGAGGCGATCGACCTGTTAGTGGTGAACCTCTACCCGTTCGAAGAGACGGTGGCCAAGGGCGCCGATTACGAGACCTGCATCGAGAATATCGACATTGGCGGCCCGGCGATGATCCGCGCGGCCTCGAAGAACCACGCCTTTGTGGCGACCGTGGTCGATGTCGAAGATTACGATGCGGTTCTGGCCGAACTCGACGCGAATGACGGCGCGACCACCTATGCGTTCCGCCAGCGTCTGGCGCAGATCGCCTATGCCCGCACCGCCGCCTATGACGCGGCTGTGAGCACCTGGATGGCGGGTGCGATTGGCGAGGACACCCCGCGCCGCCGCGCCTTTGCCGGCCAGCTTGCGCAAACGCTGCGCTATGGCGAGAACCCGCACCAGTCGGCGGCCTTCTATCTGGATGGCTCGAACCGTCCGGGGGTGGCTACCGCGCAGCAGCATCAGGGCAAGGAACTGTCCTACAACAACATCAACGACACCGATGCGGCGTTCGAACTGGTCGCGGAATTCCCGGTGGACACGCCGGCTTGCGCGATCATCAAGCACGCCAACCCCTGCGGTGTGGCAACCGGCGCGACGCTGGCCGAGGCCTATGGCCGCGCCTTCGATTGCGACCGCACCTCGGCCTTCGGGGGCATCATCGCGCTGAACCAGGTGCTCGACGGCAAGACCGCCGAAGAGATCTGCAACATCTTCACCGAGGTCGTGATCGCCCCCGAGGCGACCGACGAGGCCAAGGCGGTCTTTGCCGCCAAAAAGAACCTGCGTCTGCTGACCACCGGCGCGCTGCCCGACCCGAAGGCGGCGATCACCACCTATCGTCAGGTTGCGGGCGGGTTCCTTGTGCAGGGCAAGGACAACGGGGCGATCACGCTTGCCGACCTCAAGGTCGTGACCGAGCGCCAGCCGAGCGAGCAGGAACTCAAGGACCTGCTGTTTGCGTGGAAGGTTGCCAAGCACGTCAAGTCGAACGCGATCATCTACGTCAAGGACGGGGCGACCGTGGGCGTCGGCGCGGGCCAGATGAGCCGCGTGGACAGCACCCGGATCGCTGCGCGCAAAGCGCAGGACATGGCCGAGGTGCTGGGCCTGTCTGCGCCGCTGACCCAAGGCTCGGTCGTCGCCTCGGATGCGTTCTTCCCGTTTGCGGACGGTCTTATTACCGCGGCCGAAGCGGGCGCGACCGCGATCATCCAGCCGGGTGGCTCGATGCGCGACCAGGAGGTCATCGACGCCGCGAACGAGCGCGGCCTTGCAATGGTCTTCACCGGCATGCGCCACTTCCGCCACTGAGGCGCAGGCCCCGCGCGCGCCGGAAACCGTGACTTGCGGTCCGGCGCCGGGGGCAGGATAGTCTTGCGAGTTTCGGAGGTCCCATGCAGTTGACGGCGAAAGTGGCGGGCGCGATCCTGATCCTCGATCAGGTGACGAAATATGCGGTCGTGCATGTGATGGAGCTTGACCGGAAGGCGGCCATCGACGTGTTTCCGCCGTGGCTCAATTTCCGTATGGCATGGAATCAGGGCGTGAATTTCGGCCTGCTCTCCCACGAATCCGAGATCGTGCGCTGGGGGCTGATCGTTCTCGCGCTGGCGATTTCGGGCTGGGTCTGGATCTGGGTCCGGCGGGAGCCGCATTCGGTGCCCGTTCATGCCTCGGCCGGGCTTTTGATCGGGGGGGCGATCGGGAATATCGTGGACCGGATCTTTTACGGGGCGGTTGCGGATTTCATCAATATGTCCTTGCCCTCATGGAACAATCCCTATTCCTTCAACATCGCGGATATCGCGATCTTCGCGGGTGCGGCGGGGCTTGTCCTGCTGACCGGCAAGGAGGAGGCGCCGCGCAAAGGGCGCACCGGGAATAGCAGGTGACGGGCGCGGTTTGATGCGCTAAGACGGGGACGGACGAGCAATATGGAGAGGCCGATGCAGGCGAAGATGGGCAAGCTTTGGATCGCGATTGCGGTCGCGGCGATGCTGTCGGCCTGTTCGTCGGACAAGGAACCGCGGCTCATGCATCTGCGCTCGGCCAGCAGCGGGCCGGATGAATTCGCGATTCTCCCGAAAAAGCCGTTGCAGATGCCCCCGGACCTTGCGGCCCTGCCGGAGCCGGTCACGGGCGGCAAAAGCCTCACCGATCCCACGCCCGAGGCCGATGCGGTTGCGGCGCTGGGCGGCAACCCGTCCTATCTCGATGCAACGGTGATTCCGGCGGGTGATGGCGCGCTGGTGGCGCAGACGGGGCGGTTCGGGCGCGAAGGCGCGATCCGTGAAACGCTCGCCGCCGAGGATCTGGAGCATCGCCGTCAAAATGACGGGCGGGTGCTGGAGCGGCTGTTCAAGACCAACGTCTATTACCGTGCCTATCGTTCGATGGCGCTCGACCAGGAGGCCGAGCTGGAACGCTGGCGCAAGCTGGGTCTGCGCACCCCCGCCGCCCCGCCGAGCGCTGGCGCGCAGGATCTCTCGCAGTAATCAACTTCGCGTCAGGGCGCTTGTTTGCCCGCCGCACGCGGGTAAGTTGTGCGCAAAGATAAAGAGGTGCCGATGAAACACGCGCTCTGTGCCGGGCTGATCGCCCTGGCGGGTGCCCTGCCCGCGCTTGCCGAGGATGTGAGCTATTTCACGCTGGAGAACGGGCTTGAGGCCGTGGTGATCGAGGATCATCGCGCCCCGGTCGTCGTGCATATGGTCTGGTACAAGGCCGGGGCCGCCGATGAGCGCAAGGGCAAGTCGGGCATCGCGCATTACCTTGAACACCTGATGTTCAAGGGCACGGATGATCTCGCCCCCGGTGAGTTCTCGAAAACCGTGGCGGCCAATGGCGGCTCTGACAACGCGTTCACGAGCTATGACTACACCGCCTATTTCCAGCGGATCGCGGCGGATCGGCTGGAGATGGTGATGAAGATGGAAGCCGACCGGATGCGCGATCTGGAGCTTTCCGAGGATGACTGGCAGACCGAGCGCGAGGTGATCCTCGAAGAACGCGCGCAGCGCACGGATAGCGATCCGGGCGCCTTGTTCGGCGAGCAGCGGAACGCGGCGCAATATCTTAACCATCCCTATGGCACGCCGGTGATCGGCTGGCGCCATGAGATGATGGAACTGACCCGCGAGGATGCTCTGGACTGGTATCGGCAGAACTATGCGCCGAACAACGCGGTGCTGGTGGTCGCGGGCGACGTGACGCCCGACGAGGTGCGTGCGCTGGCCGAGACCTATTACGGGCCGCTTGCGCCGTCGGAAAACCTGCCCGAGCGGGCGCGCGTGCAAGAGCCCCCGCAACTGGCCGAGCGGCGTTTGATCTTTGAGGACCCGCGCGTGGCACAGCCCTATGTGACGCGTGGCTATCTCGCGCCCGAGCGCGATCCGGGCGATCAGGCGAAGGCGGCGGCGCTCACGGTGCTTGCGGAAATTCTGGGCGGGAACCCGGCAACCTCGGTTCTGGGGCGCAAACTGGTTTTCGGCACGGGTGCCGCGATCTATGCGAGCGCTTTCTATGACGGGATGTCGATTGACGACACGGTGTTCTCGCTGGCGGTGATGCCGGCGGCGGATGTGAGCCTGCCCGAGGTCGAGGCGGCGCTCGATACCGCGCTGGCCGAGTTCCTGCGCGACGGGGTCGATCCCGAGCAGTTCGAGCGGATCAAGACGCAGGTGCGCGCGGCGGATATCTATGCGCGCGATAACACCCAAGGCCTTGCGCGGCGCTATGGCGAGGCGCTGGCGAGCGGGTTCTCGGTCGAGGATGTGCAAGGCTGGCCCGAGGCGCTGGATGCGGTCACCGAAGAGGACGTGATGGCGGCGGCGCGCGAGGTGTTCGACCGCAAGCGCGCCGTGACCGGTTATCTCACGCGGCCCGCGCAAGAGGAGGTCTCGCAATGATCCGGATGCTGTTCGCAACGCTGGCGGCGGCGCTGGTCCTTGCCCTGCCCGCACGGGCGATCGAAATCAAGGACGTGACCTCGCCCGGCGGTATCAATGCGTGGCTCGTCGAGGCGCATGACATTCCCTTTATCGCGCTCAATATCAGCTTCAAGGGCGGGGCGAGCCTTGATGCGCCCGGCAAGCGGGGGGCGATCAACCTGATGACCGCGACGCTCGAAGAGGGCGCGGGCCAGATGGATGCGCAGGGCTTTGCCGAAGCCGCCGAGGCACTGGCCGCCCAGTTCGGTTTCGATGCGGACGACGACACGGTGGATGTCTCGGCCCGGTTCCTGAGCGAGAACCGTGACGCCGCCGTGGCGCTTCTGCGCGAGGCGCTGATTACCCCGCGTTTCGATCAGGCGGCAGTGGACCGGGTGCGCGCGCAGGTGCTCTCGATCATCGCGTCGAACGAGCAGGACCCGAACGATATCGCGGGCGAGCGTTTCGCGGCGCTGACCTATGGCGCGCATCCCTATGGCAGCTCGATCAGCGGCACCCGAGACAGCGTGCAGGCGCTGACGCGCGAGGATATGTTCGAGGCCAAGTCCCGTGTCATGGCGCGGGACCGGATGATCGTGTCGGCGGTGGGCGACATCACCGCTGAAGAGTTGGGGCCGCTTCTGGACCGGCTCTTGGGCGACCTGCCCGCGACCGGGGCCGAGATGCCCCCGCGCGCCGATGTGGCGACGGAGGGCGGGATCACCGTCGTCGATTATGACAGCCCGCAATCGGTGGTGATCTTTGGCCATCAGGGGCTGGCCATGGACGACCCGGATTTCTTTGCCGCCTATGTTTTGAACCAGATCCTCGGCGCGGGGGGCTTTTCCTCGCGGCTGATGGAGGAGGTGCGCGAAAAGCGTGGCCTGACCTACGGGATCTATTCTTATCTCGTGCCCAAGGATTTGGCCGAGATGTGGATGGGGTCGTTCTCGGCGTCGAACGAGAAGGTCGCGGAGGCCATCGAGATCGTGAAGGCGGAATGGGCGCGCGCGGCCACGGGTGCGGTCAGCGCGGCCGAGTTGAGCGACGCCAAGACCTATCTGACGGGCGCCTATGCGCTGCGCTTTGATGGCAATGCACAGATCGCGGGCATCCTGACGGGGATGCAGTTGTCCGACATGCCGATCGACTATATCGACAGCCGCAATGCGAAGGTCGAGGCGGTCACGGCGGAGGATGTGGCGCGGGTGGCGAAGCGGTTGCTCGATGCCGATGCGTTGCGCTTCGTGGTGGTCGGCAAGCCCGTGGGGCTGGAGTAACCGCAGTCCCCGAATCTGTGGCAGGGGCGGGTCAGCTATGCTATCCCTAGTGGGATGAATGCACCCGGCCCCAAAATAAGCGCAGAACGCCCTATCATCCGGCAATTGGATGACGCCGCCGCGAACCGGATCGCGGCGGGCGAGGTGGTTGAGCGCCCGGCCAGCGCCGTGAAGGAGTTGGTCGAAAACGCGCTCGATGCGGGTGCGGGGCGGATCGAGATCGCCTATGCCGATGGCGGCAAGACGCTGATCCGGATCACCGATGACGGCTGCGGGATGACCGGCGAGGACCTGCCGCTGGCGCTGAGCCGTCACGCGACCTCGAAGATCGACGGGTCGGATCTGCTTAACATCCATACCTTCGGGTTTCGTGGCGAGGCGCTGCCCTCGCTGGGCGCGGTCGGGCGGCTGGTGATCACCTCGCGCGCCGAAGGGTTCGAGGCGGCGCAGATCGCGGTGACGGGGGGCGCGATGGCCGGGGTAAAGCCCGCCGCGCTGAACCGGGGCACCGTGGTCGAGCTGCGCGATCTGTTCTATGCGACGCCCGCGCGGCTCAAGTTCATGCGGACCGACCGGGCCGAGGCGCAGGCGATTGCCGATGTGGTCAAGCGGCTGGCGATGGCCGAGCCCTATGTGAGTTTCGTGCTGCGCGATGTGTCGGAGGCGCGCGGCAAGGCGGACGGGCGCGAGATCTTTCGCGCCGATGCCGAGCAGGGCGAGTTGTTCGATGCGCTCTCGGCGCGGCTGGCGCGGGTGCTGGGCCGCGATTTCGCGGCCAATGCGGTGCGGATCGACGCCGAGCGCGAGGGCATTCGGCTCACCGGCTATGCGGCGCTGCCGACCTATTCGCGGGGCGCTGCGGTCGAGCAGTTCCTGTTCGTCAACGGGCGTCCGGTGCGCGACAAGATGCTGACGGGTGCGCTGCGGGCGGCCTATATGGATTTCCTCAGCCGCGACCGGCATCCGGCGGCGGTGCTGTTCCTGACCTGCGATCCCGAGCGGGTCGATGTGAACGTCCACCCCGCCAAGGCCGAGGTGCGCTTTCGTGAAAGCGGCACGGCGCGCGGGCTGATCGTGACTGGCTTGCGTCATGCGCTGGCGCAGGCGGGGCATCGGGCCTCCTCGACGGTGGCGGATGCGACGCTGGGTGCGATGCGGCCCGAGCCGCAGGGCACCATGCCGCCGCGCGTCTATCAGATGGACCGCCCGAGCCTTGGCGCACTCCGGCAAAGTTTTACCGCGCAGGCGCCGGTGGGTTTTGACGAGGCGCCACAGATGTTTGAGCCGGTCGCGCAGCCTTCGGCGCGCGCCGAGGAGCCGGGAGGCGATGCGGGTCTGACGGCGAACCCGTTGGGGGCGGCGCGCGCGCAGATCCATGAGAATTATATCATCGCGCAGACTGAAACCGGCCTTGTGATCGTCGATCAGCACGCCGCCCATGAGCGGCTGGTCTATGAACGGCTGAAGCGGCAGATGGCAGAGAACGGCGTGCCCGCGCAGGCGCTCTTGATCCCGGAAATCGTCGAGATGTCCTCGGGGGATGCCGCGCTCCTTTTGGAACATACCGAGGAGCTGGCGCGGTTCGGCCTTGGGATCGAGCCCTTCGGCGGCGCGATTGCGGTGCGCGAGACGCCCGCGATCCTTGGCGAGATCAACGCGGGCGCGATGCTGCGCGATATCCTCGACGAGTTGGCGGATCTTGGCGACAGCCAGAGCCTGCAATCGCGGGTCGAGGCGGTGCTGAGCCGGATGGCCTGTCATGGCTCGATCCGCTCGGGCCGCCGGATGCGCGCCGATGAGATGAACGCACTCTTGCGCGAGATGGAGGCGACGCCCCATTCCGGCCAGTGCAACCACGGCCGCCCCACCTATGTGGAGTTGAAACTGAGCGATATCGAGAGGCTGTTCGGGCGCACATGATCCAGATCGGGACCCATCAATTCGACCTGAACGATCCGCTGGTGCTGTTGGCGCTTGGCGGGATCGGCTTTGCGCTTCTGGTCTTTGTGCTGATGCTGATGATGCTGCGCAGTACCGGGCGGCAGGCGCGCACGCTGGAGCCGATCGTGGGACAGTTGAACCTGCTTGGGCAGCGGGTGCAGGGGCTTTCGGACGGGCAGCAGCAACTGACCGGCGGGCTGCATCACGTCTCCGAGGCGCAGGCGATGAGCCAGACCAAGATGCTGGCGCTGATGGAGCAGCGCCTCGCCGATGTGAACCGCGCGATGAATGAAAGCCTGCACGGCACAGCCACGCGGACGGCGCGCTCGCTGGGCGATCTGCATCAGCGGCTGGAGGCGATCGACAAGGCGCAGGCCAATATCGAGAAGCTCTCGGGGAATGTGCTGGGCTTGCAGGATATTCTTTCGAACAAGCAGACGCGGGGCGCGTTCGGGGAAATCCAGCTCCATGACATCGTGAACAAGGCGCTGCCGTCGGATGCCTTTACCATGCAAGCGACGCTGTCCAACGGCAAGCGCGCGGATTGCCTGATCCACCTGCCGAACCCGCCCGGCCCCATCGTCATCGACAGCAAATTCCCGCTCGAAGCCTATGAGGCGCTGCGGCGCGCCTCGGGTCCGGGCGAATTGCTGGAGGCGCAGCGCTTCATGCGGGCCTCGGTCAAGGCGCATATCCGGGCGATTTCCGAGAAATACATCCTCGAAGGCGAAACGGCCGATGGCGCGCTGATGTTCCTGCCCTCGGAGGCGGTCTATGCGGAACTGCACGCGAATTTCCCCGAACTGGTGCGCGAGGGCTTTGCCGCCAAGGTCTGGATCGTGAGCCCCACCACCTGCATGGCGACGCTCAACACGATGCGCGCGGTTCTGAAAGACGCAAGGATGCGCGAGCAGGCGGGCGCGATCCGGCGCGAGTTGGCCGCGCTGTATGGCGATGTGGATCGGCTGGGCAGTCGCGTCGAGAATCTCGACCGGCATTTCGGGCAGGCCGCCAAGGATATCGCGGAGATCAAGATCTCGGCCGAGAAGGCGGGCAAACGGGCGCGCAGGCTCGACAATTTCGACTTTGAGGAGCTGGCCCCCGAGCCGGAAACCCCGCGCGTTCTTCAGATCAAATCCTGATCTTTCCCGCTTGCGAAGCGCGCCGTTCGACGCGAAACTGGTGCGGCAACGGAGGGAAACATGCTCACCATCAGCCCGGCTAAAATCGCCCATGTCATCATTCGCGCCCGCAAGTTCGACGCGGACGTGCCCGGCTCGGGTCAGGCCCGCGAATTGCGCGCCTTCATCGCGGGTCTGAACGATGACGAGAAAGCCGCGCTGACCGCCGTGATGTGGGTCGGACGCGAAACCTTCGAGGCGGAGGAGCTGGAAGAGGCCATCGCCACCGCCCATGCCGAAGCGACCGCGCCCACCGAAGACTACCTTCTCGGCATCCCGATGCTGGCCGATTACCTCGAAGACGGTCTTGGCGCGCTTGGCCTCTCGCTCGAAGAGGCGGAAGAGGATATTTACCCGTCGGTTTGAGCGGTTTTCTCAAAACCAGAGACAAAGGCGGCCCCGCAGAGCCGCCTTTTTGCGTTCATCAAACCCGAAATACGCTCCGGGGGTGCGGGGGTGGGAAACCCCCGCTTTCCCGGCGTCAGGCCACGAGGCGATAGCCGCCGGATTCGGTGACCAGAAGCCGCGCGTTCGAGGGATCGGGCTCGATCTTCTGGCGCAGGCGGTAGATATGGGTTTCGAGCGTGTGCGTCGTGACGCCCGCGTTGTAGCCCCAGACCTCATGCAGCAGCACATCGCGCGGCACCACGCCATCGGTGGCGCGGTAGAGGAACTTGAGGATATTGGTTTCCTTCTCGGTGAGCCGGATTTTCTTGTCCTTCTCGTCGATCAGCATCTTCATCGCAGGCTTGAACGTATACGGGCCAAGCTGGAAGACGGCGTCCTCGGATTGCTCATGGGTGCGCAGCTGCGCGCGCAGCCGGGCAAGCAGAACCGGGAATTTGAACGGCTTGGTGATGTAGTCATTCGCGCCCGAATCGAGGCCGAGGATCGTGTCGGCGTCGGTATCGTGCCCGGTCAGCATCACGATGGGGCATTTCACGCCCTGTTTGCGCAGCTTCTTGCACAGCTCGCGGCCATCGGTATCGGGCAGGCCCACATCGAGCAGCACGAGGTCATAAAGCGCCTCTTTCGCGCGCTCGACACCTTCGGCGCCAGAGCCGGCCTCGAACACGTCGAATTCGTCGGTCGCCAGCAATTGCTCGGCCAGCGCCTCGCGCAGGTCCTCGTCATCATCGACGAGCAGGATTTTCTTCAGGGCTGCCATGTTTGCCTCCGGTCGTTTTGCGTTTGAAGCAAAGCTGATACCCGCTCACGGTTTCGGCAAGGGTCGTGAAATCTTTCTCACGCGGAGGTGACGGATGTGCGGGAAATGTTTCAATCCGTTACAGTCCCGGCTATCTGTTGGGGCGATGACAGATGCGATCCCCCTTGGGCCGACGCCCGCCGAACACCTGAATCGCGCCCGCGCCGACCTGCGCATGGGCCTGCCGGTGATTGTCTCGGGGCAGGTTCTGGCTGCGGCCGTCGAGACGCTGAGTCCCGAGCGGCTGGCGGCGATGGCGGCGCTTGGGCCGTTGACGCTTGCGCTCACGGCGCGGCGGGCGGAGACGCTGAAGGCGCGGGTCTATGATACGGATCTCGCGCGGATCGCGGTGCCGGAGGGGACCGATCTGGGCTGGCTCCGGGCGCTGGCCGATCCGGCGGACGATCTGCGGGTGCCGATGAAGGGGCCGCTGCGTTCGGAGCGGGGCGGCGATGCGGGGCTGGCCCGCGCGGGGATCGCGCTGGCGAAATCCGCGCAGCTTTTGCCGGCGGTGCTGCTGGTGGCGCTCCCCGCGCCTGCGCCCGAGGGTCTGACCCGGATCGACGCCGCAACGACGCTCGCCACGCTCGAGCAAGAGGCGATCCTTGCGCCTGTAGCCGCCGCCCGTGTGCCGATGCGCGCGGCCGAGGCCGGGCGGCTCCATATCTTCCGCCCAGACGATGGCGGCGAGGAGCATTACGCGATTGAGATCGGCACGCCGCCCCGTGACAAGCCGGTGCTGGCACGGCTCCATTCGGCCTGTTTCACGGGCGATGTGCTCGGGTCTTTGAAATGCGATTGCGGCCCGCAGCTTGACGCGGCGCTGACCCAGATGGGGCATAAGGGGGCGGGCGTGCTGCTTTACCTCAACCAGGAGGGGCGCGGGATCGGGTTGGCGAACAAGATGCGCGCCTACTCGCTGCAAGATCAGGGCTTCGATACGGTCGAGGCGAACCACCGGCTCGGCTTCGAGGATGACGAGCGCGATTTCCGCATCGGCGCGGCGCTGCTGCGCAAGCTCGGGTTCAGCTCGGTGCGGCTGCTGACGAACAACCCCGCCAAGGTGGCGATGCTTGAGGCGAACGGGATCAATGTGGTCGAGCGGGTGCCGCTCAAGGTCGGGCTGAGCCGCCATAACGCCGCCTATCTGGCGACCAAGGCGGCGAAATCGGGACATATCCTGTGATGCGGCTGACCCCGCGCGGGCTGCTCGCCTATGGCCGGACGCTTCCGGTCGAGATCGGGCGCGGCGGGCTGCGGCGCGACAAGCGCGAAGGCGACGGCGCTACCCCCATTGCGCGGCTGCATGTGGTCGAGATGCTCTACCGCGCCGACCGTCTGCCCGCCCCGCAGCCTTGGGCGAAACCCATCGGGCCGCGCGATCTGTGGTGCGATGCGTGCGAGCACCCGGACTATAACCAGTTCGTGCAGGCCCCTTTCGGCGCCAGCCATGAGGCGTTGCGCCGGGCCGATCCGCTCTATGACATCGTGCTGATCACCGATTGGAACTATCCGCAGGCCGTGCCCGGCATGGGGTCCGCGATCTTCCTGCATCAGCGCAGGCGGCAGGGCTATCCAACGGCGGGTTGTCTGGCCTTCCGGCGCGATCATCTGATCTGGCTGGCCAGCCGGATTACCCAAGGCGAGGCGCTGGAAATTCCCGATCTCGCCTGCTTTCATCAAAGGCGAAATACGGCAGCGCCCCGGTCCGCGCGCGACAAGGCCTAGCGGGCCGCGTAGTCGCGCGCCCCGAAAATCGCCGATCCAACCCGGACATGGGTTGCGCCTGCGGCGATGGCGGCCTCGAAATCGGAACTCATGCCCATCGACAACCCCGCCAGCCCGTTCCGCGCGGCCATACCGGCCAGCGCGGCGAAATGGGGCGCGGGGTCTTCGTCCTCGGGCGGGATGCACATGAGGCCCTGGACAGGCAGGTCCATCGCCCGCGCCTCGGCCACGAACGCATCGAGATCCTCGGGAAGAACCCCCGCCTTTTGCGGCTCGCGCCCGGTATTGACCTGAATGAAGAGATCGGGCGAGGCCCCGCGCGCTTGGGCGAGGTTGGCCAGTTTCGTCGCGAGCGAGGGGCGGTCGAGCGTGTGAATCGCCTCGAAAAGGTCCACGGCGATTTTGGCCTTGTTGGTTTGCAAGGGACCGATCATGTGGACAGCGACATCGGGAAAAGCCGCGCGCCAGGCGGGCCATTTGCCCTGCGCTTCCTGAACGTAGTTTTCGCCGAACAGGCGGTGGCCCTCACGCAGCACGGCCTCGACCCGCTCGGCGGGCTGGACCTTGGAGACGGCAATCAGCGCGACGGAGCCGGGGGCGCGGCCATATTTGGCCTCGGCTTCGGCGATACGGGTTTCGATCTCGTGCAGTCCCATGCGGCCCTCCTGTCTTTGGGGTCAAGACACCATGCCGGGGCCGAAAAGAAAAGACCGCCCCAAAGGGCAGCCCCAAATGAAAAGAGCGGGCCAAGGCCCGCTCTTCCCATCAAACCAATCCGTTAGGATTAGAATTTGAACGACACGCCGAGGTCTGCAACGGTTTCGTCGCCGGTTGCTTTCTCGATGCGACCAATGCCGCCTGCAACGGTTGCACCGCCGAGGTCGTAGGCAGCGCCAACACCAAATGCGTCACGGTCCACGCCAACGTCCGGGCTCGACTTACCATAAGCCGCCGAAAGCGTCAGAGCGCCGGTCTTGTAAGCACCATAGAGACCGAACGAATCGCCGGCGTCTTGGGTTGCGTAGAAGACTTGGCCGCTGAATGCGCCCATGCCGCCCGACAGTTTCACTTGAGTGGTATCTTCACCGCCCTCGTCGTTGTCGTAAGCAACCGCGATTGCAACAGTGCCAAAGTCATAGCCGACTTTCACTGCGTAGTCTTCTTCGACGGTGTTGACCGAAGCGCCAATGGTCAGAGCGCCAACCGAGTAGTCCCAGCGCGCGTCAGCCGAACCATCGTAAGCATAGGCTTCTGCAACGTCGTCGATGCCGATGCCGTCGAGACCGATGTCCGACAGGGTGTCATCATCAGACACCGGGTCGAGGCCCGAGCCGATGGTGAAGGTGCCGAACGCGCCCGAAACGAAAACGTTGCCAACAACGTCATTATCGTCAGATGCATCATCAAGGACGGTCGCGTAATCCGAGTCAAGTTGGATGCGCGCGCCGAAGGTCAGGCCGGTGTCGGTTTCGGCGGTGCCGGTGACATCCATGTCGATTTCGTACCAGCCAGCGGCTTTTTTGCCGGCGAAGGTATTGCCTTCCGAATTGTATTTGAAGCCAGCGTTAGCCGAGCCGGAGATGGTGACTTCTGCAGCGGCGATGCCAGCCGAGAACACCAGAGCGGTCGTCGCGAAGAGACACCTTGCAGCCTACGTCCCGTCGTAGGCGATTTCGTTATGCGATGACTGTTTAGGCCATCTTAATCGTCGCCCATACGGTAATCAGGCAATACACACTGCTTGATAACACACGGAGAAGGCGATGTTTTTCTCGTTCAAGAGTTACGATGAGACGCGATCAAAGCATCATCGACCTCAACCCTGCTTAACGCTGAGTTTGTTCTTCGATGAACATTACTTTCCCCATGTCAAAGTGGCGAAGAAGGAGAGCAAGCACGACTGGAGCACGTTCAATACGCACTTGCGAGCGAGCTTAGGCCACTACAAACTCGACGAATTGACCAACCCAGTGCTCGATGTTTGGGTGCGTGAGCAGGTGGTGGCTGGCTATCAGCGCAGCACCATCAACAAACACATTTTCCTCATGAACAGGCTGCTGAACTTGGCGCGGCATTGGGGCCACATTCAACATAACGCCAACCAAGTGAACCTGCGGCGACTGCCCCTTGGGGACTATAAGCAACGCTTTCTCAGTCCAGAAGAGATCGAACGCTTGCTTATCCATGCCCACCGCAGCTCCCACCCACACCTGTATAATTTCATCCGTCTTTTACTGCTGACGGGGGCGCGGAAAGGTGAGGCACGGACAATGCGGTGGCTGGACATCAACAGGGATAAAAAGATTTGGACCGTACCTGTCAGCAAAAATGGTCGGTCACGTCGTGTTGTGCTCAGCGGCGCTGCGCTAGAGGTCTTGGACGATTGCAGGGCAACAGCTGAGCGACTGGGCTTGTCAATCGAAGCCAAAGCCTACGTGTTTACCAACCCGCGCACACTCCAGCCTTACGACAGCTTCTATGCCGCATGGTATCTGGTCCGATCTGCTGCAGGGCTGGACGATGTGCGTATTCACGACCTGCGTCACACCTATGCTAGCCTTCTGGTAAACAAGGGCGTGAGCATCTACGAAGTGCAGACATTGCTGGGCCACAGCAGCGTTCAGATGACGCAGCGTTATGCCCATCTCTCCCCAGACCGCCTGCATAGTAGAGCAGAGTTGGTGGGCAAGATCGTATGTAGCAGCGGTGGCTGAGTATTTGATCCCAGCCTCACTATGCCTGTCAGCCTGTCGCTGCTGCAGCAGACAAACACCGCATAGACTGTGCAGTTTTCCGCCAAAACACGCAGCCGCTCGCGTCAGCTGTGTTGACCCCAAAACGATTGCGACCGCCACTGTAAGCGCAGCTTACAGCGCAGTTGAGGCCATTTGCTTAAGCGATATAAGGTCAGCATTGCTGTCTCTTTGTTCCGCGAGGAACACGCTACCGCCGCGACCTTAACGGAAACTCTGCCTTAACGACATTCTCGATGTACTGCTCTGCAATACGAAGGTGGCGCTGTACGGCAAGTTGCTTGGAACGCCGATTAGCCCGTTCAAGGTCGCCAACAAAATTCTCCTCAGCCTTTAACTGGGCGATAGTCGCTTGGTCGTATCGCTCTAGTCCAGTCAGTCCCGCAATATCGGCAAGGTCAGCATAGTCCGCATCCGGATTGGCTTGGCGTGCATCCCAAACCAGTAAGTGTTCATGCAGGGACCGCAGCCGTGGACGCCCAACAGGATAACAGCGATAAAGCTTGCGGATTTCCCGCTCCATCCGTTCCGGCCTGATCTTCGCCAGCGCCTCACGCACAGAATTGACCATAGCAGTGCGCGAGCGCGAGTATCCCACATGCAAGAAAATGCCCTCGCACTCGATGTGGAACTTGTCCGACAACGCAATATCTTGTGCCTCGCTGACAAAGGTGAACAGCCACAAATGTTCCCACCACCATGTGTGAAAGTCGGTGGCATGCACATCGCCAAAATGCTGGAAGAGAAGCGCATGTTCTCCTTCGCCACCACGCTCGCATGTCGCACGATATCCCTCGTGCCGTCGCAAATACTCCCACCAATAATAATAGACCGAACACTTCCAGCCCGGCGCACCCGGATATGGAGGGTCAGGTAGGCGTGGCCTGTAAGGCGCACCCGGATAATCTGGCGGCGCAAAGGGGAAGTTTTGATAGGCCGCGGTTAGTTGTTCTTTCCATCTCATCTTGACGCCAATTTTGTAAGTTCTTGAGGCAATCAATAACGGCATCAAAGCTCACGTAAAGCTTAACCCGACGCAATCTGCGTCTCTAGCTTAACAAAGGAGTAACCCATGCTGGACAAGAAGATCACCACCAACACCACCCCCGCACCCGTCGACGCGGATTATGTGTACAACAATGACAACTTTGACAGTGTTGCAGAGGCCAAGGAAGTTGCCGAACGCTGCACCACTGCCGGCGCAACGCTTGGCAAGGTCATGTACAACCCGTTTGCCCTCAATCAGCCGTCGGCCGAACGCGCCTACGCCGATGTGGAAACGATCAAACCGCGTTCGCGCGATCAGTACGTTGATCTGTTCCGCAAGACCGAGGAGCGCACCGCCCGTGCTACGTTGAAAATGTGCCGTGTCGTTTACGAAGCCAAGCAGTCCCTTGCCGAACATGACTTTGCGGATTTCTGCACCGCCATCGGCCACAAGGACAAAAGCAGCGTGATCCGCAAGTACTGCGCCATCGGCAAGCTGCAACCCCGCCTCGTCAAGCACGCTGAATACCTTCCGCACGAATGGAGCAAAATCTACACCATCACGCAAATCCCCGCCCGTCAGTTCGACAATTACGTGGAAAGCGGTTACGATTTTCGCAAGCTGAAGGGTAAGGAACTGACCGATTTGCTCGAAGCAACTCGTCAGGAAAAGCAGATTGATAAGCTGCTGCCGCGCGACAAAGACAGTCAACACTTTGTTTTTGCCAAGATTATGTTCACCAAGAGCTTTGTGGACGTGTTCGATTGGCGCATGACCCGCAAGGCGCTAGCGGAAGTGGAAAGTCGCTTGCCTATTCGTGTTCAGTTTGTTGCCGAAGCCGACCGCGCCTACGAGTGGACGAAAGCCAATCGCTTTAACGCCGCAAAGCAAAATGCTTGGGAGGTCGAATTCAACCCTTCCAAGTGGGACTATGGAGTTGACCCTATTGCTGACGCTCCTGCAGACGCTGCGGAAACCGTTGTCGTGCAAGCGGAGGTTCAAGAAGTTCCGCAATCCTAACTGTGCCAATGCAACAGCCGCGCTCTTTTGCGCGGCTGTTTGCCTTCGTCGCCCACCACGAACGTCAGCATTGCTGTCTCTTTGTTCCGCGAGGAACACGTCATCGCAGCCCTGTTCCCGTCGGCAGTGTTCCCGGCGGCTTGGGCTTAGTTCTGCGCGGAACAACAGGCTTTGGCTTTGACTTGGCTTTACAAGGCGGACACGGCGGACATGATGAACGCTGGATTATTTCGCTCACACGCATCTTTCAGCCCCGCGCCGATGGGGTGTGGCAACAGTGCCACCGTGATTTGATAAGTACTTCCCTGTTTGATTTTGTAGCACACGATTTTGCGGAACAGGGCGCCTCGCCAGTGCGTTTCTTTCCATTTCCGCGCGACAGTCTCGTGCAAGCTGTGCAAAACGCTCTGCCCAATATGCCCCATTCGCCACCGAATTGCTCGATAAGTGCAGCGCCAATCGCTGCAATCGGTCCGCGCAGAACAACAAGGCCGCTGCACTTGGCTGTCTACCTGTAAACCGTAAAGTGCGTAGATAACTCTCGCCACGTCCTAACCAGTCCCGGCAAAACTCGGCCTCGTTCCTGACCGCCCCAATTTGTCGCAATTCATCTCGAACAGCTTCAACTATCGAATTTGACACCGTTTTTTCCTCTCGTTGATAAATAAACATGTAAGCGAGTTGCGTGGTGGCGCTTGCTTATTTATCGGCGACAGGCCCTATTGCATCGCAAGATGCTCCGCAGAGACGAGCACAGGTAACGCTGTAGACGTTGGAGGTGGATGCCAAGCAGTGTTACGCCGAGCTGCTCAGCAACAACCGTCGCAGCGCCAACCTGCGGCCTATAAGTCAATTGGCAGGAATGGGACTGAGGCTTGACACATCAAGTACCCCATATGCTGCGCGGATGTCGTGTCCATAGCACCGCGCAGTTGCGTTGCGATCAACTCGTCGGCAAGCACAGGGCGCACAGCGTAACCCGCGTCCGCTGCAACAGCAGAAGGCTTGCTTATGGATCGGCGAAGCAACTCGACTGAGACTTGCTAAGCATGATGAGGCTGCATAAGCCTCATTATGGCTCACAATCTGACTGAGCCATCTCAGTTAACGAATAGGTGATCGCTCAAGTCAGTTGCGCGAGAGCGATAGCGAGACGCAGCAGATGACGTAGAGCAGTTGAGCGACGCTCAACTTGGAATTGTTCAAAAGTGATTAACACAGTGGCGGCTGGCCAAGCTCTGACTACAGCGTGGCAATATCTCATAGAATACATATTGTATGAGGGATATACTTAAGTTCTTGTTCTTATTGGTACTTTTATGAAATGCGATTTCGGTCGCCCAACCATTCTCTCAGACCATACAGTGTGTGCACATCCTTTGTGAGAGATCAGCTATGCCTGCCGCCAAACTCATCACCGAACGCGAGTTCAAGCGTGCCCTCGCTCAATGTAGCAGCCGCCGACACACTGTACGTGACCAAACAATCCTCCAACTGAGCTATTATGCCGGATTACGTGCCTGCGAGATTGCCAGCTTACGAGTAGGCGACGTGTATGACGATCAGGGCGCGGTCAAAAACAGCGTCACACTCACTTCCAGTCAAACAAAGGGACATCGTGCTCGCGTGTTCTACGTCAATCAGCGCCTCGCCCGCGTCCTGCGCGACTATCGGCAATCCATTTTGTTCCGCGAAGAACACGAACCTTTGTTCATGACACAGCAAAACAGTGCATTTTCCGCCAACACAATCAGCCAGCTGTTCCTCATTATCTATCACAGCGCGGGATTGCGTGGCTGCAGCAGTCACAGCGGCAGGCGCAGCTTCATTACGCGATTGGCAGAACAAGGCGTTGCTGTGCACTTGCTGGCTGCATTGGCTGGTCATCAGAGCATCCAAACCACCCAGCGTTACATTGCGGTCAACGATGCACTTCTTACTCGCGCAGTGGAACTGGCATAATGGCAAAGGCAGGCGCCCTTTCCGTCACACGCAAACTCGAGCGCGAACTCAAGCATAGGCTGTGGCTGCAAAAGAACTTACCAAGCAGCTCACAGCTTCGCAAATGTCAGCGCCGCATCCTCATCTTACGCACAGAACTCGCAAAAATAACGCATATGGCGGTGAATATCTGAGTCGTTTGTTCCACGAAGAACAATTGCCTTGGTCATAAACACTGTCAAAGCAACGGCGACAACTGCGGCCAATACCCGAAATAGGTCATGATCTGTTCGCAAGCATTGATGATGTGCAGCACTGCAACTGCAGCGTCATAGGGTACTATCTATTCACGTGAGAACGGTAGGAGCAAAATGAAAAGAGCGGGCCAAGGCCCGCTCTTCCCATCAAACCAATCCGTTAGGATTAGAATTTGAACGACACGCCGAGGTCAGCGACGGTTTCGTCAAGTTCGTTACGGCCAACGCCGCCCGCGAGGGTTGCGCCGCCGAGGTCGTATTTCGCGCCAACACCGTAGGCGGTGTTTGCTGCGAGATCGTTGTCAGCAACAGCTGCTTCGAGGGTCAGAGCGCCGGTGGTGTAGGCAGCGTAGATACCGTACGAGTCGCCGGTGACGTCGTCGTTGGCGTAGTACAGTTCGCCTTTGATGCCCGACACGTTGCCGGTCAGCAGGATGGCGGTCGAGTCGTTGCCGCTAAGTTCGTCGTGGTCGAAGGTGACTGCGACGCCGAAGGTGCCGAAGTCGTAGGCAGCTGCGAGACCGAAGTCTTCTTCAATCGTGTGCAGCGACACGCCGACGGTCAGAGCGCCAACCGAGTAGTCCCAGCGAGCGTCAGCCGAACCATCGTAAGCCGAAGCTTCTGCAACGTTGTCGATGCCGATGCCGTCGAGACCGATGTCGGTCAGGCCGTAGTCGTCAGCCATCGGGTCGAGGTGACCGATCGAGAAGGTGCCGAACGAGCCCGAAACGAAGACTTTCGCTGCGAGGGTTTCGTTGCCAGCTGCTGCGAGGCTGCTTGCGTAGTCGGAGTCCAGATCGAGGTCTGCGCCGAAGGTCAGGCCCGAGTCGGTTTCGGTGGTGCCGACGACATCCATGTCGATCTCGTACCAGCCAGCGGCTTTTTTGGTCGGAGCGTAGGAAACGCCGTTTTCGTTGTACTTGACGCCCATGTTGGCCGAGCCGGAGATGGTGACTTCTGCAGCGGCGATGCCAGCCGAGAACACCAGAGCGGTCGTCGCGAAGAGAACCTTTTTCATGGTTTTTCCCTCATTGTCTCTAAGGTAAGCCCCAAATCCGGGGAATCCGAATTCGGTATGGGTGTGTTTTCACCCCAAGCCGGACGTTTTGCAAACGAAACGCACGCCGCCCCGGCATTGCCCGCTATCGTGGTGCAGTCTTGCCACAGTCGCCATGGCCCGGCGGAAACCCGCCCGGCCTCTCGCGCGGGCGCGCGAGCGCGCTTTCCTTTTATGCGGCGGGGCTTTCAGGGAAAATCCTTGTCGCCCAAGGGACCATGGGCTAGAGACAGGACAGAGCCATGAGGTCAGAGCCGGGGACAGCCAATATGACGATCCGAACGATCCTGCGCAGCGGTGCACTCTTTACGATGGCGCTTGCCCTGTCGGGTTGCGGCGGTCTGTCGAGCAGCAAGCTGTTCAGCTGGGGGGGATTCTCGCGCGCGAACGAGCAGCAGCAGGTCGCGGCCAAGGCCACGCCCGACGATGGCGAGACCACGATCTGGGACCTGTTCTCGAACGCGGATGACCCCAATATCACCATCGAGGTGAACAAATATCTCTGGCAGGCTTCGCTGGAGGTGCTGAACTTCCTGCCGGTGCAGTCGGTCGATCCGTTCTCGGGCGTGATCGTCACCGGGTATGGCACCCCGCCCGGCGGCGGGCGCGCCTATAAGGCCACCGTTTACATCAGCGACCCGGCGCTGGATGCGCGTTCGCTCAAGGTGGCGCTGGAAAGCCGCGGAGGCCCGGTGCCCGCAGCCACCCAGCGCGCAGTCGAAGATGCGATCCTGACCCGCGCCCGGCAGCTGCGCATCCGCGATTCGAACCTTTAAGCACCGCGCCTTCGCCGCGACTTTCGGAAAACCCCGCCCGAGCTTGCCTCCGGCGGGGATATTTCTGGCAGAATGACGGGGGCCTCTGGACCAGTGCGGGCCTTGCGGTGTAGCAAGCCCCGGCAGAATTTCCGCATGAGGGGCCCAAGATGTCGCGCTACGCACCCAATGAGACCGAACCCAAATGGCAGGCCGCGTGGGACGAGGCCCGGGTTTTCGAGGCCAAGCACGACCCCGCGCGCGAGAAATATTACGTGCTCGAGATGTTCCCCTACCCGTCGGGCCGCATCCATATCGGGCATGTGCGCAATTACACGATGGGCGACGTGGTCGCGCGCTACAAGATGAGCTGCGGGCTGTCGGTGCTGCATCCGATGGGTTGGGACGCGTTCGGGATGCCGGCGGAAAACGCGGCTATCGAGAAAGGCGGGCATCCGAAGGATTGGACCTACGGCAATATCGCGGACATGAAGGCGCAGATGAAGCCGCTGGGCTTCTCGCTGGACTGGACGCGCGAATTCGCAACCTGCGACCCCGAGTATTACGGCATGCAGCAGGCGATGTTCATCGACATGCTCGACGCGGGGCTGGTCTATCGCAAGAACGCCATTGTGAACTGGGACCCTGTCGACATGACGGTTCTGGCCAACGAGCAGGTGATCGACGGCAAGGGCTGGCGCTCGGGGGCACCGGTGGAGCGCAAGGAACTCACGCAGTGGTTCTTCAAGATTTCCGACTTTGCGGGCGAGTTGCTGGACGCGCTTGACGGGCTGAAGGACTGGCCCGAGAAGGTGCGGCTGATGCAGGCGAACTGGATCGGCAAGTCGCGCGGTCTGCAATTCGCGTTCGATCTGGTGGGCGCGCCGGAAGGGTTCGACCGGCTGGAGGTTTACACGACCCGGCCCGATACGCTGATGGGCGCGAGCTTTGCGGGCATTTCGCCCGATCACCCGCTGGCGAAGGCGCTGGAAGCGGCGGACCCCAAGGTCGCGGCGTTTGTGGCCGAGTGCCGCAAGGGCGGCACCACCGAGGAGGCCATCGAGACCGCCGAGAAGCTGGGTCTGGATACCGGCATCCGCGTGACCCATCCGCTTGACCCGAACTGGGAGCTGCCGGTCTATATCGCCAACTTCATCCTGATGGATTACGGCACCGGCGCGATCTTTGGCTGCCCGGCGCATGACCAGCGCGACTTTGAATTCGCGACGAAATACGGGCTGCCGATCAATGCGGTCTTCGAGCCAGTCGCGGGTGAATATCCGGCGGGCGAGGCCTTTGTGCCGATGAAATCCGAGCAGGTGCGCTATGTGCGCGGCTTTGCGGGTGCCGAGGTGCAGACCGGGGATGAGGGCGTCGCCACCGCGATTGCCGCCTGTGAGGCCAAGGGCTTTGGCCAAGGCGTGACCAAGTTCCGCCTGCGCGACTGGGGGCTGAGCCGTCAGCGTTACTGGGGCTGCCCGATCCCGGTTGTCCATTGCGCATCCTGCGGCGTGGTGCCCGAGAAGAAAGAAAACCTGCCGGTGCGGCTGCCCGATGACGTGACCTTTGATCGTCCCGGCAACCCGCTGGATCGTCACCCGACCTGGCGCGAGTGCACCTGCCCGAGCTGCGGCGCACCCGCCAAGCGCGAGACCGACACGATGGACACCTTCGTGGACAGCTCGTGGTATTACGCGCGGTTCACCTCGCCGGGTGCGACGACGCCGACCGATCCGGCCGAGGCCGCCTATTGGATGAATGTCGATCAGTATATCGGCGGCATCGAGCACGCGATCCTGCACCTGCTCTATTCGCGCTTCTTCGCGCGGGCGATGGCGAAGACGGGTCACCTGCCCGAGAGCGCGATCGAACCGTTCAACGCGCTCTTCACGCAAGGGATGGTGACGCATGCGATCTTCCAGACGCGCGATGCGAATGGCCGTGCGGTCTATCATTTCCCCGAGGATGTGGATCTGACCGAGGGCGGCGCGACGCTCAGGGCCACGGGCGAGGCGGTCGAGGTGATCCCCTCGGCCAAGATGTCCAAGTCCAAGAAGAACGTGGTCGATCCGGTCTCGATCATCAGCCAATACGGCGCCGATACCGCGCGTTGGTTCGTGATGTCGGACAGCCCGCCCGAACGTGACGTGGAATGGACCGCTGCCGGGGCCGAAGCGGCCAACAAGCATCTGGCCCGCGTCTGGCGGATTGCGAACGAGATCGCCGAGGGTGCCGAGGGCGATGCCGCGCAGGATGAGGCGCTGCTGAAGGCCGCGCATAAGGCGATCGACGAGGTCACCAAATCCATCGACGGCTTTGCCTTCAACAAGGCCATCGCCGCGCTTTACGGTCTGACCAACACGATTGCGAAATCGGGCGCGTCGAACGCGGCCAAGCGCGAGGCGATGAAGATCATGGCGCAGTTGATGGGGCCGATGGTGCCGCACCTCGCCGAGGATGTCTGGGCACTGATGGGCGGCGAAGGCTTTGTCGTGAAGGCCGCGTGGCCCAAGGCGGACCCGGCACTTCTGGCCGAGGATTCGGTGACGCTGCCGATTCAGATCAACGGCAAGCGGCGCTCGGAAATCACCGTGCCCAAGGATATGCCGAAGGACGAGGTTGAAAAACGCGTGCTGGCAGAGGAGCATGTGGTCAGGGCGCTGGCCGGGGGTCAGCCCAAGAAGCTGATCGTCGTGCCGGGGCGGATCGTCAATGTGGTCATCTGATCGACGCAAATTCCTGATGCTGGCGGGCGCCGCGACACTCGGCGCCTGCGGGTTCACGCCGGCCTATGGGCCACAAGGCGGGGGCGCCACGCTGCTGGGCGGGGTCGCGCCCGACTCGCCGCAGACGCACGACGATTTCGCGCTGGTGCGGCGCCTGTCGGAGCGTCTTGGCCCAGCGCAGGCTCCGCGTTACCGGCTGGCCTATGAGATCGCGACCGATGAACTCGGTCAGGCGATCACGCCTGACGACGCCACCACGCGCTATTCGCTGCGCGGCTCCGCGCGTTACCGGCTGCATGACACGGTGACCAATGCCGTGCTGCTGACGGGCGAGGTGCGGTCCTTCACCTCTTATTCCGCGACCGGCACCCCGGTGGCCACGCAAGCCGCCGAAGAGGACGCGCATCGCCGCCTGATGCGTATTCTCGCCGATCAGATCGTGACACGGCTTCTGGCGCAGGCAGGGTCTCTGCCGCAATGAGGGGGGCCGCATGAAGCTTTCGGGGGTTGCCGCGACGCGCTACTTCGCGCGGCCCGAGCCGGGGCGGATGGGGCTTTTGATCTTCGGGGCGGATGCGATGCGCGTGGCGCTGCGCCGTCAGGAAGTGATCGCGGCGATGATCGGGCCGCAGGGCGAGGAAGAGATGCGGCTCAGCCGTATCCCAGCGTCCGACCTGCGCAAGGATGGCGCGGCGCTGATCGACGCGGTCAAGGCGGTGGGGTTCTTCCCCGGCCCGCGCGTGGCCTTTGTCGAGGATGCGACCGACACGCTGGCCGATACGATCAAGGCGGCGGTGGATGACTGGCGCGAGGGCGATGCGCAGATCGTCGTGACCGCCGGATCGCTGACCGCCAAATCGAAGCTGCGCAAGATTTTCGAGGGGCATAACAACGCCTATGCGGTGGGGATCTATGACGATCCGCCCTCGCGCGAGGAGATCGAGGACACCCTGCGCAAGGCGGGTCTGCGCGAGATTTCCGGCACGGCGATGACCGATCTTCTGGCGCTTGCCAAGGAACTCGACCCCGGCGATTTCCGTCAGACGGTCGAGAAGATCGCGCTTTATAAATTCGGCGATGCGACGCCGCTCGCCCCCGAGGATGTGGCCGCCTGTGCGCCCTCCACCATCGAAGCCGAGGTGGATGACGTGCTGCATATCGTGGCCGAGGGACGCTCGGGTGAGTTGGGGCCGATGATGCGCCGTCTTGAGGGGCAAGGCGTGCAGCCCGTGGCGCTGGCCATTCAGACACTGCGCCATTTCCGGGCGCTGCATGCGGCGGCCTCGGACCCGCAAGGGCCGGGCGCCGGGATCGCCCGGATGCGCCCACCGATCTTTGGCCCGCGCCGCGACCGGATGCAGCGGCAGGCGCAGGCCTGGGGCATGTTCCGGCTGGAGGACGCGCTGCGCCAGTTGATCGAGACCGACCTGACGCTGCGCTCGGCCAGCCGCGCACCACAGATGGCGCTGATGGAGCGGACGTTGATGCGGCTCGCGATGATGGCGCGGCGATGAACGATCCGCGCGCGGTGGTGATCGGCGGCGGCCCCGCGGGGCTGATGGCCGCTGAAGAGATCGCGCGGGCCGGTCATTCGGTCACCGTGATCGAGGCGAAACCGACGCTTGCGCGCAAGTTCCTGATGGCGGGGAAATCGGGGCTGAACCTGACCCGTGAAGAGCCTGCGGATCGCTTTCTTGCCAGCTACAGCCCAGCTTGGGTGCAGCGTATCGTGGCCGGGTTCGGCCCCGCCGAGGTCATGGAGTTCGCGCGGGGTCTGGGTGTCACGCTGTTCACCGGCTCGACGGGCCGGGTGTTCCCGGTCGAGATGAAAGCCTCGCCGATGCTGCGCGCATGGACCGCGCGGCTGACGGGGATGGGTGTGACGGTGCACACGCGCTGGCGCTGGAGCGGGTTCGACGGCGCGGCGCTGCGCTTTGAGACGCCCGAGGGCGAAGTGACGCTGACCCCCGAGGTGACGGTTTTCGCGCTTGGGGGCGCGAGCTGGCCCCGGCTCGGCTCGGATGCGGCATGGGTGCCGTGGCTGGCCGGGAAGGGCGTCGAGATCGCGCCCTTCAAGCCCGCGAATATGGGGCTGGTGCTGGACTGGTCGGCGCATATGGCCGCCCATCTCGGCCAGCCCGTCAAAGGCGCGGCCCTGATCACCGGGACCGGCCAGAGCCGGGGCGAATTCGTCCTGAGCAAACGGGGCATCGAGGGTGGCGGCGTCTATACCATCGCGGCAGAGGTGCGCGAGGGGAGCCCGCTCTGGCTCGACCTGCTGCCCGATCTGTCAGAGGCGCAGATCGCAGAACGTCTGACGAAACCACGCGGCAAGGCGAGCTTCGGCAACTGGCTGCGCAAGGCGCTGAGACTCGACCCGGTCAAACTCGCGCTGCTGAACGAATGGGGCCGCCCACTCCCCGCCGATCCCGGCGCGCTCGCCGCCCTGCTCAAACGCCTGCCGGTTCCGCATCGCGGCCCGCGCCCCTTGGCCGAGGCGATCTCGAGCGCGGGCGGCATCATCCGCGCCTCATTGACCGACGATCTGGAACTGCGCGCCCTGCCCGGCTGCTTTGCCGCCGGAGAAATGCTCGACTGGGAGGCCCCGACGGGTGGTTACCTGCTCACCGCTTGCTTCGCCACCGGGCGCCACGCAGGCCGCGCCGCCGCGGGCCGTCTGACGCTTTCATCAAGCCGCTAACGACTCCGGAAGGATGGCGTTGCCAGCGGGGGCAGCGCCCCGCGCCGATTGTGCCGGGCACAAATTCGGAATTGACGTGCGCGCCCCACGTCAGGAATCCTGACCCTTCAAGGGAGACAGACCATGCCGCAAGCGCGCCTTTTCACCCCCGTCCTGATCGGGGGTGCTATCATCTTGATGCTGAGTTTCTCGGTGCGCGCCTCGTTTGGCGTGTTCCAGATCCCGATTGCGAGCGAGTTCGGCTGGCCGCGCGCGGAGTTCTCGCTGGCCATTGCAATCCAGAATCTTGCCTGGGGCATCGGGCAGCCGATCTTCGGGGCGCTGGCGGAACGGTTCGGGGACCGGCGCGCAATCATCCTTGGCGCGCTGATGTATGCCGCGGGTCTGGTGCTCTCGGCTTTCTCGATAAGCCCCCTCGCGCATCAGTTCCTTGAGATCCTCGTGGGCTTTGGCATCGCGGGCACGGGTTTTGGGGTGATCCTTGCCGTGGTGGGGCGCGCGGCCTCGGACGAGAACCGCTCGCTCGCGCTTGGGATCGCGACCGCCGCGGGCTCCGCCGGGCAGGTCTTTGGCGCGCCAATGGCCGAGATCCTGCTGGGTTACTTCCCGTGGCAGACCGTGTTCCTGATCTTTGCCTGCGTCGTGCTGGCGGGTCTGTTCGCGCTGCCGATGCTGCGCAGCGAGGCGCCGCCCGCAAGCCGTGCGGAGCTTGAGGAAAGCCTCGGCCAAGTGCTGATCCGCGCCTTCAAGGACCCGTCCTATACGCTGATTTTCCTGGGCTTCTTTTCCTGCGGCTACCAGTTGGCTTTCATCACCGCGCATTTCCCCGCGATGGTGACCGAGATGTGCGGGGCGGTGCCGCCCGGCTCGATGCTCGCGGGGCTTGGGATCGAGACCACTTCGGCGCTTGGCGCGGCGTCGATTTCGCTGATCGGGCTCGCCAATATCGCGGGGACGATCTATGCGGGCTGGGCGGGCAAACGGTGGTCCAAGAAATACCTGCTGGCGGGGATCTACCTTGGCCGGACGCTCGCGGCGGCGGCTTTCATCCTGATCCCGATGACGCCCGCGACGGTGCTGATCTTCTCGGTGGTGATGGGGGCGCTGTGGCTCGCAACCGTGCCGCTCACCTCGGGGCTGGTCGCGCATATCTACGGGCTGCGCTACATGGGCACGCTTTACGGGTTCGTGTTCTTCAGCCACCAGTTGGGCGCGTTTCTGGGCGTATGGCTGGGCGGGAAGCTTTATGACCTTTACGGCGATTACACGATGGTGTGGTGGGTCGGCGTGGCGGTGGGCGCGTTCTCGGCCATCGTGCACCTGCCGGTGCGTGAGCGCCCGATGCCGGTGGCGCGGGCGGCTTAATCGCCCGCAGCCAGCAACTCCTTTAGCCCCGCGCGATAGTCGGGATAGAGCAGACGCACGCCCAGTTCATCCTTGATCCGGTCGTTGCGCACACGTTTCGATTCCGCATAGAAGCTGCGCGCCATGGGCGACAACTGCGCGGTGTCGAAGTCGATTTCCGGCGGTTCGGGCAGGTTCAGAAGCTCTGCCGCGTAGGAGAGCACGTCTTGCGGCGGGGCCGGATCGTCGTCGCAGACATTGTAGATGCGCCCCGGATCGGGCCGCGCGATAGAGGCCGCGAGCACCTGCGCGATGTCGTCCACATGGATGCGCGAGAACACCTGGCCGGGCTTGATGATCCGGCGGGCGGTGCCTTGGCGGACCTTCTCGAAGGGGCCGCGACCGGGGCCGTAGATGCCCGCGAGCCGGAAGATATGGAGCGGGAGACCGTTCGCGGCGCAAAGCTCGGTCCAGGCGGCCTCGGCCTCGACGCGGGCGCGGCCGCGTTTCGTGGACGGGGTGAGCGGCGTGTCCTCATCCACCCAGCCGCCCTGATGGTCGCCATAGACACCGACGGTCGAGAGATAGCCGACCCATTCGAGGTGCCGCGCCTGCGCGATGGCCCCCGCCTGCGACGCCAGCACAGGATCGCCTGCGTCATTGGGCGCGACCGAGGTCAGCAGATGCGTGGCCTGATCGAGCGGCAGCGCGCCGCCCTCCCAGATCATCGGCTCGACGCCCTCGGCGCGCAGCGCCTCGGCCCTGGCTGCGGAACGGGTGGTGGCAATGATGCGCCAGCCCTGCGGCAGCAGGAGCCGCGCCAGCGCACGGGCGGAAAACCCGTGACCCACCGAAAGCAATGTCTTCATGTCGTGCCTCTGTCGATATGGCCCAGATCGCGGCCCGGTTCAATCACGTCGCGGATGCGGCGCTTGATCTCTTTGGGTTCGGGAAAGCCGCCGTCGCGCTTGCGCTCCCACAGGAGCATGTCGCCCAGACGGATCTCGTAGATGCCGCCATGGCCGGGGATCAGCGCGACCTCGGCAAGGTCCTCGCCAAAGGTCGAGAGCAGTTCCTGCGCCATCCAGCCGGCACGCAAGAGCCAGTTGCAGCCCGTGCAATAGGTGATTGTGATGCGGGGGCGTTCCGTGTCCGTCATGGCCCAAGATGTAGCGCGCGCGCGACGTCATCACAACGTCACTTGCACAGCGTCGAAAGCGAGCGCACATTTGGACATGGAAACCAAGAATATTATCAAGAGCTGGCCCGAAGCAGCGAAGCGTCTGATTGCCGTTGCTGCGGGCCGTGAGCCTGCCGATCTGGTGATCCGGGGCGGTAAATGGGTCAATGTCCACACCCGCGAGGTTCTGGACGGTCACGATGTGGCCGTGGCCGAGGGGCGCTTTGCCGCCATCGCGCCCGATCTGAGCGCATCCATCGGACCTCAGACCGAAGTGATCGAGGCCAAGGGGCGCTACATGGTGCCGGGCCTGTGCGACGCGCATATGCATATCGAAAGCGGCATGCTGACGCCCGCCGAATTCGCGGCGGCCGTGATCCCGCATGGCACCACGACGATGTTCACCGACCCGCATGAGATCGCGAATGTGCTGGGGCTGGAGGGTGTGCGGATGATGCATGACGAGGCGCTGATGCAGCCGGTCAACATCTTCACGCAGATGCCCTCCTGTGCGCCGTCCGCGCCGGGGCTGGAGACGACGGGCTACGAGATCACCCCGGAGGATGTGGCCGAGGCGATGACCTGGCCCGGCATCATCGGCCTTGGTGAGATGATGAATTTCCCCGGCGTCGTGCATGGGGACCCCAAGATGCTGGCCGAGATCGCGGCCACCCAGAACGCCCATAAAACGGTGGGCGGGCATTATGCCTCGCCCGATCTGGGCGCGGCGTTCCGGGCTTATGCGGCGGGTGGGCCTGCCGACGATCACGAGGGCACCTGCGAGGCCGACGCAATTGCACGGGTGCGGCAGGGGATGCGCTCGATGATGCGGCTGGGCTCTGCATGGTATGACGTGGAGACGCAGATCACGGCGGTGACCGAAAAGGGGCTCGATCCGCGGAACTTCATCCTGTGCACCGACGATTGCCATTCGGGTACGCTGGTCCATGACGGCCATATGAACCGGGTTTACCGGCATGCGGTGGCCTGTGGTTGCGAGCCGCTGGTGGCGCTTCAGATGTGCACGCTGAACACGGCGACCCATTTCGGACTGGAGCGTGAGCTTGGCTCCATCACACCGGGGCGGCGGGCGGATATGATCCTGACCTCGGACCTGCGGACCCTGCCCATCGAGCAGGTGATCGCACGGGGCGTGACGGTCGCCAAGGATGGCAAGCTACTGGCGGAGTGCCCGCATTACGACTGGCCCGAGGCCGCGCGGAACACGGTGCATCTGGGCAAGACATTGATGGCGGAGGATTTCGAGATCGCCGCACCCGAAGGCGCCAACACCGTCGCCGCCCGCGTGATCGGCGTGGTCGAGAACCAGGCACCGACCAAGGCCCTCAGCGCAGAGCTGAACGTGGCGGATGGGCTGGCCGAGCCGGACCCCGCACGCGATATCGCGCAGATCGCGCTGGTCGAGCGGCACCGGGGAACCGGGGGCGTGACCAATGGTTTCGTCTCGGGCTTTGGCTATCAGGGGCGGATGGCGATGGGCTCGACCGTCGCGCATGACAGCCACCACATGATCGTCGTGGGCACCGACCGCGAGATGATGGCCGCCTGTGCCAATCGCCTGGGAGAGATGGGCGGCGGGGTGTCCGTCTGGAAGGACGGGGCGGAAATCGCCTCGGTGCCGCTGCCGATTGCGGGTCTGATGTCGGATGACCCGGCCGTCGAGGTCGCCGACCGCGCCGCGCAGATGGTCGCGGCGATGGCGGAGTGCGGCTGCACGCTCAACAACGCTTATATGCAACATTCGCTGCTGGCGCTGGTCGTGATCCCGGAAATCCGGATCTCGGATCTCGGGCTTGTGGATGTGACGAAATTTGAACTGACGGAGCTTTTTGAATGAACGAACCGCTCAACCTGATTACCCCGCATGATGTGGAACCCGAGCTGTTCACCGATGCCGCCGAGGCGGTTGCGCATCTTGAGAAGCTCTACACGATGGGGACCGACTTCCTGCTGGAGAAGTTCAACCAGACGCTGGACGCGCGGCAGGCTTTCGCGCGGTTCCGGGCCTTTTACCCCGAGGTGCGAATTTCCGTCGCCTCGCACTGGAAGGCCGACAGCCGTCTGAGCTTTGGCCATGTGTCGCAGCCGGGCACGTTCACCGCGACGATCACCCGGCCCGATCTGTTCCGCAACTATCTGACGCAGCAATTGCAGCACCTGATCCGCAATCACGGCGTGCCGGTGCAGGTCGGCCTCTCGGATACGCCGATGCCGGTGCATTTCGCGCTGGCCTCGCAAGCGGGTGTCAGCGTCCCGCAAGAGGGCGTGCTGGATTTCAGCCTGCGCGATGTGTTCGACGTGCCCGATCTGGCCAATATGAACGACGACATCGTGAACGGCATGGCCGGGCCGAACAAGGATGGCTCGGACCATCTCGCGCCGTTTACGGCGCAGCGGGTGGATTACTCGCTCGCGCGGCTTCAGCATTACACCGCGACCGCCGCAGAGCATTTCCAGAACCATGTGCTCTTCACCAACTACCAATTCTATGTCGATGAGTTCGAGGCGGTGGCGCGGCGGATGCTGGCCGATCCCTCGCAGGGCTATACGGGCTTTGTCAGCCCCGGCAATCATCTGATCACCGAACCGGACGCCGACATCCCGCTGCTGGCGAAGCTGCCGCAGATGCCCGCCTATCACCTGATGCGCGCGGACGGGAACGGGATCACGCTGGTCAATATCGGGGTCGGGCCGTCGAATGCGAAGACCGCGACGGACCACATCGCCGTGCTGCGCCCGCACGCCTGGCTGATGGTGGGTCACTGCGCGGGGCTGCGCAATTCGCAGCAGCTTGGCGATTTCGTGCTGGCCCATGCCTATCTGCGCGAGGATCACGTGCTCGACGACGACCTGCCGGTCTGGGTGCCGATCCCGGCGCTGGCCGAGATCCAGATTGCGCTGCAAGAAGCCGTCGCCGAGGTCACCGAACTCGATGGCTACGAGCTCAAGCGCATCATGCGGACGGGCACGGTCGCCACGATCGACAACCGCAATTGGGAGCTGCGCGACCAGTCCGGGCCGGTGCACCGGCTGAGCCAGTCCCGCGCCGTGGCGCTGGATATGGAAAGCGCGACCATCGCCGCGAACGGGTTCCGGTTCCGGGTTCCCTACGGCACGCTTCTGTGCGTTTCCGACAAACCGCTCCATGGCGAGCTAAAGCTGCCGGGCATGGCAACAGAGTTCTACCGCACGCAGGTCGCAAATCACCTGCTGATCGGAATTCGGGCGATGGAAAAACTTCGCGAAATGCCTCTGGAACGCATCCACAGCCGCAAGTTGCGCAGCTTTGAGGAAACCGCCTTCCTGTGACGCAGGAAAATCCGCCGATGCGGTTTGAAAACGCTTGCCAACAAGGGAAAAACCGTGTGTTACAGGCAAACCAAACCGTGGAACGCGGACGAGATTGACCCCGGCTAGCGGGGCGTATGAGAGGAAAACCGATGTCGAAACCGATGACCAAAACCCAGCTTGTTGCCGCACTGGCAGAGACCATGGGTTCGGACAAGAAAGCCGCTGCGACCGCGCTGGACGCCCTCGCAACCGTTGTGACCAACGAAGTCGCCAATGGCGGCGCCGTGACCCTTCCGGGCATCGGCAAAGTGTCGTGCAAGTCGCGCCCCGAGCGTCAGGTGCGCAACCCGGCCACCGGCGAAACCATCATGAAGCCGGCAGACAAGCAGGTGAAAGTCACCATCGCGAAAGCGCTCAAAGACAGCGTGAACGCCTGATCCTTTTCCTTTCGGAGCTGATCGTATCTGATAGGGTCGCATCCAAGGATGCGGCCCTGTTTCATTCAGGCCACCAGCGCGAGGCATTTCATGGATATTCGGGCCATTTTCATGGGGCTGAGCTTTGCGCTCATCTGGTCCTCGGCCTTCACCTCGGCGCGGATCATCGTGGCGGATGCCTCGCCGCTGGCCTCACTGTCGCTGCGGTTTTTTCTGTCGGGTCTGATCGGAGTCGCGATTGCGCGGATGATGGGTCAGAGCTGGCATCTGAGCCGCGCGCAGTGGCGGGCCACTCTGATCTTTGGCCTGTGTCAGAACGCGCTCTATCTGGGTTTGAATTTCGTTGCGATGCAATGGGTTGAGGCATCAGTCGCCTCGATCATCGCCTCGACCATGCCGTTGATCGTGGCGGGGATGGGCTGGATGCTGTTCCGCGACAAGGTGCGACCGCTCGGGGTCGCGGGGCTTTTCGCGGGCGTCTTGGGCGTGGCGATCATCATGGGCGCGCGACTCTCGGGCGGGGTCGATCCGCTGGGCATGGCGCTGTGCTTCATCGGGGCGCTGGCGCTCTCGGTGGCGACGCTGTCGGTGCGCTCGGCCAGCGGGGGCGGCAACGTGCTGATGATCGTCGGGCTCCAGATGTTCGTGGGCGCCGCGATCCTTGCGGTGGCCTCTGCCCTGATCGAGGACATCCATGTGAACCCGACCCCGGAACTGGCCATCGCCTTCCTCTACACGACGCTCGCGCCGGGGCTGCTGGCGACGTGGATCTGGTTCCGGCTGGTCGGGCGGATCGGCGCGGTCAAGGCCGCCACCTTCCACTTCCTCAACCCGTTCTTCGGGGTCGCCATCGCCGCGCTGATCCTTGGCGAACGGCTGGGGCCGCTGGACCTTTTGGGGGTCGCGGTGATCGCGGGCGGCATCCTGGCCGTGCAGCTCTCGAAACAGGCCTAGGCGCGGAAGGCGCTTGCGAAGGGTTCGGGCAGATCGAACTCTGCCAGCGCCCGCGCGCGACCTTCGGCGGACATCTTCCGCGCGGTCTTTTGCACGATTTTCAGCAGTCGATCGGGGTCCTGACCCTCTGCGAAGGGTGCGAAATAGTGCCGCAGGAAGGTGAAGCAGATCACGTCCTCAAGCGCCTGAACCGCGGCGTCGCGCTTGATCCCTTCCTTGCGCAGCATCGCCTGCGCCTGCGCGATGGCCTCGGCGTCGTAGCCCGCCTCTGCCATGATACCGGCGACGCGCGCGGCATGGCGGCGCCCCTGCTCGCGGCGCCATTCGAGATAACCCTCGCGCCCCTCCGGGTAATCCGCACGCGGCAGAAGCCAGCGTTCGATATGCTGCCCACGCGCCGCGATTTGCAGCGGCTCCGAGGCATCGGGCACAAGGCGCGCAAGCTCTGCCGACATGCGCTGACCATAAAGCAGCGCGGCCGGCTGGCTCTCTTCGATCGTGGGATCGGCGGAGTTGGCGGCGTCGATTGCGCGCAGCGCGCGGGCGAGAGGGGTCGTCATGGCCTGTCCATCGGAATGATTTTTGTTAAGGCAGCTTTGCACCAGTTCATGGCAGGGTCCAAGCGAGAAGGAGACGCGCATGGCAGGTTGGTTCGAGTTTTTCGCAGCGGGGCTGCTTTTCATGGCATCGCACCTGATCCCGGCCACCCCGCGCCTCAAGGGGGCGCTGGTCGCAGCGCTGGGGCAGCGGGGCTGGGTGATCGCGTTCTCGGCGCTGTCCACGGGGCTTTTGGTCTGGGTAATCCTGGCCGCCGGGCGCGCACCCTTTGTCGAGCTTTGGCCGCAGGCGGGTTGGATGCGCTGGCTGGTGAATATCGTGATGCCTCTCGCGGTGGTTTTGGGCAGCTTCGGGATTGGAGCGCCCAATCCTTTCGCCTTCGAGGGACGCGCGGCGGGCTTTGACCCGGAGCGGCCCGGAATCGTGGGGGTCGCGCGGCAACCGCTTCTCTGGGCGCTGGTTCTGTGGTCAGGGGCGCATCTGATCGTGAATGGCGACCTGGCGCATCTGATCCTGTTTGGCGTGTTCCTCACCTTCTCGCTGGCGGGGATGCGGGCGATGGAGGGGCGCAAGCGGGCGCAATGGGGGGCGGAGGCGTTCGACCGGCTCGCCGCGCGCAGTTCCGGCTGGCCATTTCAGGCGCTGCTCACCGGGCGCTGGCGCCCACGCGTGGGGCCGAGCCTGATACGGCTCGGCATCGCGGTCGTGGTCTGGGCGGGGCTGTGGCATCTGCACGCGCCAATTATCGGCGTCAGCCCCCTGCCCTGATCAACGCATCTTCTTGAGCAGTTCGAGCGTCGGGTAGCCATCGGGCTTGAGCCCGTTGTCGCGCTGCCATGCCGAAACCGCGCTCATGGTATTCGGGCCGATCACCCCATCCGTGCCTTGCGTGTCATAGCCGAGCGCCGTCAGGCGGCGCTGAAGCTCCTTGCGCTCGGACGCGTCGAGCGGCGTGCCCGAGCGCGGCCAGGGCGCACGGAAGTCAGGCTTGCCCTTGATCCGGTCCGACAGATGCCCGACCCCGATCACATAGGCGTCGGCATTGTTGTAACGCGAGATCGCGCGGAAATTACCGAAGATCATCAGAGCGGGACCCTCGGCACCCGCGGGCAGCAGGATCGAGGCCGCGCCGTAATTCGGCACGCGCCCGCCAGAGACCGCGCGCACACCGAGCGCCGCCCACTCGTCGGGCGACTTGCGCGTGCCCTTGCCCGCAAGACCGTAGTTGAAGCCGGAGGGCAGCGTGACCTCGACGCCCCATGGCTGGCCTTTGGACCAGCCCGAGCGCGCGAGATAAGCAGCGGTGGAGGCCAAGGCATCGGCGGGATTGTCCGACCAGATGTCACGCTTGCCATCGCCGGTGAAATCGACCGCATAGGCAAGATAGGAGGTCGGAATGAATTGGGTGTGACCCATCGCACCGGCCCAGGAGCCGGTCATATGGCCTGCGTCGGTATCGCCCGCCTGAATGATCTGAAGAGCCGCGATGAGTTGCTTGGCGAAGAACTCGCCGCGCCGACCGTCAAAGGCGAGCGTGGCCAGCGCCGGCACGATCAGGGTGCGGCCCCGGTTGTTGCCGAAATTCGACTCCATGCCCCAGACCGCGACGACGACCTCTTTCTCGACGCCGTATTTCGCCTCGATCGCGGCGAGGGTCGAAGCGTGCTCGCGCAGCGCGGCCTGACCGTTCGAGATGCGCGTGTCCGAGACCGCGCCGTCGAGATATTGCCAGATGGTTTTCTTGAACTCGGCCTGATTGCGGTCGCGCTCGATCACGGTGGGGTTGTAGCGGATGCCCGCCGTCGCCCGCGCCCAGGTGGCTTCGGAAATACCATTGGCCAGCGCGCGGGATTTGAAACCGTCGACCCAGGCCATGAACCGGGCTTGCGTGGCGGCATCCACGGGCGGGATCGGATCGGGCATGTTCGCTCCTGCACGGGCCATGGGACGCGGAGAACTGTCCAAGGGCCCCGCGCAGGCGGCAAGCCCCGTCGTGCCCAGAGCGGACACAAGAATGATCTTCAATGCACTTTTCATGATAACCCTGCCCGACTGTTTTCAGTTCGTTTGCTCGCGGGCAGTGTAGCACGCGGGCGGCAGGTGGCAAATGGGGGGCGCGGGGTCTCGCCGATCCGGCAAAGCTCAGGCAGAGCCTTTGTCGTCACCGAAAAACGGCGTCATCTGCGCGACGATCACGGAATTTTCATCGAGCGCGCGCTGCATCAATTCGCGTTCTTCGGCCTCGATCTCGTGGCCCTGCTTCTCGCGTTCCTCGATGGTGCCGTATCCGGTCACGTCAAGCGGCGCGAGATCGGCCTGCTTGAGAATGGCGACCGTCTCGCGCACGGCCTCGGCCTCATCGACGCCAGAAGCATAGCACAGAAGCCCCGCGCCGGTCGCGCCCTTGGGCAAACCGTCATCGGCGCTGCGGCCGACCTCGACCAGCAGGGTATAGACCTGTTGCGGGCGTTTCGGTTTGACGGGTTTGTCGGACATGATCGGCGGGCCTTGCGCTGAAAGAGAGCTTGCGTCTCTGTGTCACGAAAGGCCCCGCGCGTCCACACTCAGCTTTTGGCGCGACGATAGCCCCAGATCAAAAGGCTCGCCCCCGCGATGCCGACAATGAGTTGCGGCACCCAACTGTTGGCCGCGTAGATGCCGAGCAAGGACAGGATCAGGTTCAGCACGAAGGCACCAATGATCCCCAGCAGGATATTCGAGAAGATGCCCGTGTCGGCTTTCATAATCATGCTGGCAATCCAGCCCGCGAGGCCGCCGACGATGATAGAGGCGATAAGTCCCAGACCCATGGTGTTCTCCTGAATAGGTTTTGGGACGAACGCGAAACGGGCGGCCCAGGTTCCCCCGGACCGCCCGTTCTTTAACTTCCGCGCTACGGATCAGTCGCGCAGCAGCTCGTTGATGCCGGTCTTGGAGCGCGTCTGCGCGTCCACGCGCTTCACGATGACCGCGCAGTAGAGGTTAATGCCGTTCTTCGACGGCATCGAACCCGAGACCACGACCGAATACGGCGGCACTTCGCCATACATCACTTCGCCGGTCTCGCGGTCTACGATCTTGGTGGATTTGCCGATATAGACGCCCATACCAAGCACCGAGCCTTCGCGGACGATACAGCCTTCGACGACCTCGGAGCGGGCACCGATGAAGCAGTTGTCTTCGATGATGGTCGGGCCCGCCTGCATCGGTTCGAGCACGCCGCCGATGCCGACGCCGCCCGAGAGGTGGACGTTCTTGCCGATCTGCGCGCAGGAACCGACGGTCGCCCAGGTGTCGACCATCGTGCCTTCATCGACGAAGGCGCCGAGGTTCACGAAAGAGGGCATGAGCACCACGCCCTTGGCGATGTAGGCGGAGCGACGCACGACGCAGTTCGGCACGGCGCGGAAGCCGGCGGCCTTCCACTCGGCCTCGCCCCAGCCTTTGAACTTGCTGTCGACCTTGTCCCACCAGCCGGAGCCTTGCGGGCCGCCGGATTGCTCTTCCATGTCCTTGATGCGGAAGCCCAGAAGCACGGCCTTCTTGGCCCACTGGTTCACATGCCACTCGCCGCTATCGAGTTTCTCGGCCACACGCAGCTTGCCGGAGTCGAGCGCATTGAGCGTGTCCTCGATCGCGTCGCGGGTTTCACCACGGGTAGCGGGGGTGATCGTGTCGCGCGCCTCCCAGGCGGCTTCGATCGCGGCTTCGAGAGCGGCATTCGACATCGGCGTTTCCTCTTTGCGGTGGTTTTCCTCGGCCCAAGCCTATAGTCAGAAGAACGCATACGCGCAATGAGCAGGACGCCGCATGAAAGACGACAATCGCAATCACCCGTTCCGTGACTCGGTCGAGGATGCCAAGGCCGCAGACCGTATCCCCGACACCCCGCAGACCCGCGCACCCGCCTATCGGCTGGCCTTTACCGATGTCGATTTCATGATGCGCGAAGAGCTGCGCCCGGTGCGGTTGCAGCTTGAACTGCTCAAGCCGCAGATGATCATGGACGAGCGCGGGATCGAGTCGACCATCGTCATGTTCGGTGGCGCGCGCATCCCCGAGCCCGCCAAGAAGGACAGCGCCAAGACCGATTATCTGGCGGAGCTGTCCTCTTATTATGAAGAGGCACGGGTTTTCGCCAAGGTGATGACCGAGCGTTCGATGGAAAGCTACGGGCGTGAGAACGTGATCTGCACCGGCGGTGGTCCGGGCGTGATGGAGGCTGGCAATCGCGGCGCGCATGAGGCGGGCGGCCAGTCGATCGGGCTGAATATCGTGCTGCCGCATGAGCAGGCGCCAAACCAATACGTGACGCCCGATCTTGCGTTCAATTTCCACTATTTCGCGATCCGCAAGATGCATTTCCTGATGCGCGCCAAAGCGGTCACGGTGTTCCCCGGCGGGTTCGGCACGCTCGACGAGATGTTCGAGAGCCTGACGCTGATCCAGACCGGGCGGATGCGGAAAATCCCGTTCATCCTGTTCGGACGCGAGTTCTGGAACGGGATCATCAACTGGGAGCGGCTGAAAGAGGCGGGCACAATCTCGCCCGAGGATCTCGACCTGATTTCCTTTGTCGAAACCGCAGACGAGGCCGTGGCGATTATCGACGGCTGGGACTACGGCTGCGCTTGAAAAATGCTGCGCAGCGAAACGGGTGGTTTCGCTGCGCAGCAATTCTTTTAGATCAGTGACTTAGAGGCCCGCTTCGGCCTGAATTTCTGCACGCGATTTGCGGGCGCGTTCGGTCGCGGATTTCAACTGCCCGCAGGCTGCCATGATATCCTCGCCGCGCGGCGTGCGGATTGGCGAAGCATAGCCCGCCTTATAGATGATATCCGCGAAACTCTCGATCCGTTCCCAGTCCGAGCGCTGATAGGGCGCGCCGGGCCATTCGTTGAATGGGATCAGGTTGATCTTGGCCGGGATGCCGCGGATCAGCTTGACCAGACGCTTGGCGTCTTCGTCGCTGTCATTCACATCCTTGAGCATCACATATTCAAAGGTGATCCGCTCGGAGTTCGACAGGCGCGGGTAGTCGCGCAGCGCCCCCAGCAGGGTTTCGATGTTCCACTTCTTGTTGACCGGAACGAGGCGGTCACGGACGGCGTCGGTGGTCGCGTGGAAGCTGATCGCAAGCAGGCAGCCGATCTCTTCGGCGGTCTTGGCGATCTCGGGGACGATACCGCTGGTGGACAGGGTGATCCGGCGGCGCGAGAGGCTGATGCCCTCGCCATCCATCACGACCTGCATCGCGTCACGGACGTTGTCGAAGTTGTAAAGCGGCTCGCCCATGCCCATCAGCACGACGTTCGAAACGAGACGGGTCTCGTTCTTGGGGGCGCCCTGCTCGGGCCATTCGTTCAGATCGTCGCGCGCAACCATCACCTGCCCGACAATCTCGGCGGCGGTCAGGTTGCGGACCAGCTTCTGGGTGCCGGTATGGCAGAAGGAGCAGGTCAGGGTGCAGCCGACCTGGCTGGAGATGCAGAGCGTGCCGCGGTTTTCCTCGGGGATGTAGACGACCTCGACCTCATGGCCGCCCGCGATGCGCAGAAGGTATTTGCGCGTACCATCCATCGAGACCTGCTTGGTGACGATCTCGGGCACGGCGATCTCGAACTTCTCTTCGAGCATCGCACGGTAGTCCTTGGCGAGGTTGGTCATCGCCGCGAAATCGCGCACGCCCCAGTAATAGACCCATTGCCAGATCTGCCCGACCCGCATCTTGGCCTGCTTCTCGGGCGTGCCCGCCGCGATCAGCGCGTCGCGCAACTGCGGCCGCGTCAGCCCGACAAGATTGATCTTGCCGGTCTCGGGCAGCTTGCGCGGGATCGTGTGCACGTCTTGCGTGATGGGTGCCGAAGGCTGAGTCATGGTCGCGGTTCCGGTGAAAGAGGCGCTTCATATAGGGGATTCGCGCGCCCCGTGGGAGTCAAAATGCAAAGACCCCGGACAAGCCGGGGTCCGCAAAACAGTTTCGATGCGCTTATTTGCAGCGCGTCGCGGCTTCGTCGGTCGCGGCGGTAAAGCCGATGAGCGAGAACGTGTCCTCGGTCCGGGTGCCGCGTCCGGACTGGCCGGTCAGCTTCACATCGGCGCCCGCCTTCATCGCGGCGATGATCTTGGCGTCCTCGTCGGGCGAGCCCGCCCATGCGCCTTCGCCATCGGTGAAGAGCGTAAAGGCATTGCCGCCAACGTTCAACTCGACGGTCGAGCCCTTGGCAAACGGATAGCCGCCCATGAAGGACACTTCGCCCGGCTTGCCCTGACGATAGGTCACGAACAGCAGGATGTCGCCACGGCGCACCTGCACCGGCTTGCCGTCCTTGGTGTTGACCGTCTGCTTGGGCGCGGAAACACCCCAGCATTCCTTGGGGCTGCCATCGACAAAGACACTCCAGTCGGTTTCGGCGGCCACGCGATTGGTGCTTTGCTGCGCCATCGCGGGCAGGCCCGCACCGATCACAGCCGCGCCGAGGACCGCACCCGCAACGGTTTTCAGGACGATATTCTTCATGGTTACAGCCTCCAGCTGCCAGATGCCTCTTCCCGCCTTGCGGGCTTCTTCATGCCCTTTTTTCCAATGGCGGATGTGATTTCAACTCGATATCCAACAGATAACGCAAAAGTGCCAAGCGGGGGAAGCCCTCTGGGCGGGATTTCGCGCATGAAAGACAGGAGAAACCCATGGCGGCAGTGCCGATGATCGAGTTGTGGCGGGGCGGAATGCTGGAATCGGTCCATGCGGGCCATGCGGTGATCTTCGGACCCGATGGGATCGAGGCGGCTTGGGGCGACCCCGAGGCCGTGATCTTTCCACGTTCGTCGTGCAAGATGCTTCAAGCGCTGCCGCTCTTGGAAAGTGGTGCCGCCGATGCGGCGGGTCTGGGTGACGCGCAGCTTGCGCTGGCCTGCGCAAGCCATTCCGGCGGCGGCATCCATACGCGGGCGGTGGAGGCGTGGTTGAACGGGCTTGGCATGGCCGAGGGCGATCTACGCTGCGGGGTCCATATGCCGTGGGACAAGGATGAGAACAAACGCCTCACCTGTTCCGAGGGCGCACCCTGCCAGCTCCATAACAACTGCTCTGGCAAGCATGCGGGCTTCCTGACGCTGAACCGGCACCTGCGAGGCGGCTCGGAATATGTCGAGATCGACCACCCGGTGCAAAAAGCTGCGCGGGCGGCCTTTGAAGAGGTCGTCGGGGAAACCGCACCGCATTGGGGGATCGACGGGTGCTCGGCCCCGAACTTCGCTTGCACGGTGACGGGACTGGCGCGCGCGATGCAGTTCTTTGCCGCCGCCAACCCCGATGGCGATGCCCGCCAGTCGGCCGCCGCACGCCTGACGCGCGCGATGATGGCCTTCCCGGAACTTGTGGCGGGCGAAGGCCGCGCCTGCACGGAACTGATGCAGGCCTGCGCTGGACAGGCCGCCGTCAAGACCGGGGCCGAGGCTGTGTTCATCGCGATCCTGCCGGGCCAGAGCCGGGGTATCGCGCTCAAGATCGTCGATGGCGGCACTCGCGCCGCCGAGGCCGCGATTGCCGCGCTTCTGGTGCGCTGTGGCGTGCTCGACCCCGCCCACCCCGCCTTCGACAAGCGCCTGCCCAGCGCGCAGAAGAACTGGCGCGGGTTCACCTATGGCGAGATGCGTCTGGCACCGGGTTTCGGCTGATCGCTTTCATCAAACCCGCACTACGCCCGCCGGAGGCATCGGCCCCAACGCGCGCGCAGCCCCGGTTACAGCAGGTCCCAGATCAGCCGGATCGCCAGGAGCGTCGAGGTCGTGACCAGAAGCGGCTTGATGATCCGGGCGCCCACGCGGATAGCGAGCCGAGCACCAAGCCGCGCGCCCGCCATCTGCGCCAGCCCCATCGCCAGACCCATCACCCACCACGGCGCGCCAAACACAGCAAATCCCGCCAGCCCGCCGATATTCGACGCAAAGTTCAAGAGTTTGGTATGCGCCGTCGCCTTGAGCACGCCGTAACCCGCGAGCGTCACGAAACCGATCATGAAGAACGCGCCCGTGCCCGGCCCGATCAGCCCGTCATAGAACCCGATCAGCGGCACGACGAAAGCGGTGAAGGCCGCAGGCGTCATGCGCTGCACACGATCGGTATCGTCCAGCCCTTTTCGGAACGCAAAGAAGGCCGCGATCGCGATCAGGATCACCGGCAGCGCATAGCGTAACCCTTCGGTCGGGATCACTGAGACTAGCATCGCCCCGATCAGCCCCGCCAGACCCGAGAGCGCCGCCGCCCCGATCTGCGGGCGGAGCCGCACGTGACCCGAGCGGGCATAAGAAATCGCCGCCGTCGCTGCACCGAACGCGCCCTGCACCTTGTTGGTCGAAAGCGCCTCGAGCGGGCTTGCCCCGGCGAGCAAAAGAACCGGCAGCGTGATCAGCCCGCCACCGCCCGCGATACTATCCACGAACCCGGCAGCAAAGGCCGCCGCGATCAGCATCAGGGCAAGGTCGAGCGAGACTTCGAACATCGGGCGCGGCATCCAGAAAGGTGTCGGCTTTCTTCCTCTGCCGCCGGGTCAAAGTAAACCCCGCTTGTGAGGTGCAGCCCGCCCGACTAGGCTGGCCCGAGTGACCAAGGACCCGCGCGTGCCCTATTCCGCCCTGACAGCCTATTGCGCCCCGGCGCGACCCCGCTCCGAGATCTGGCGGCTGCTCGTCGGGCTTGTGGGTATCGTCGTGCTTTATCTCGGTCTGAACTGGCTGGCCCTCGCTTACGTGCTCAGCCACCTGCCCCCCTTTCGCGCGGCTTCGGTGCTGCAAACATTGGCTGCGGGCAGCTCTCCCGAGGGGCTGATGATGCTCTTGGCGACCTTCGTGCCTATGGCGGCGGCGGTGATCTTCGTCACCCGCGCGCTCCATGACCGCGCGGGCGGGACGCTGTTTGGCGCGCAGGCATGGACAAACGCGCGGCGCGTCGCGGCACCCCTGATCGCGCTGGCCGTGCTGCTTTTGCCGCTGGCGTTGTTGAACCCTGATGTGGGAAATGCGGGGACGCTCGCGCAAAGCCTGCGCTGGATGCCGCTCGCGCTGCCGCTTCTGGCGATCCAGATCGGCGCCGAGGAGCTGGTGTTTCGCGGCTACATGCTGCAACAGCTCGCCGCGCGCACGACCAACCCGATCCTCTGGATGGTGGTGCCCTCGGCACTCTTCGGCGCGCTGCATTATTCCACCGCCGATTTCGGCGCCAATGCGATCTGGCCCGCGCTTTGGGCCTTTGGGTTCGGCTGCCTCGCCGCCGACCTCACGGCACGCACCGGCAATCTTGGTGCTGCACTGGGGCTGCATTTCGCAACCAATTTTTCGGCCATGTTTCTGGTCGGGCTTTACGGACAGCTTGACGGGCTTGCGCTTTACACCGTGGTCATCAACACCCGCGACACCGCCATGCTTGCGCCCTACATGGCCATCGACGCGATTGCGGTGCTGGTCTCCTGGCTCCTCGCCCGGGTGATCTTGCGCGTCTGATTGCAATTCCCGGCCAGCAGGCTTATCTGGGGCGAACGTCACGTCAGCAAGGGGCCGCAGACCGATGAACTGGATCTCGAACTACGTCCGACCCAAGATCAACTCGCTGTTCTCGCGCCGCGATACGCCCGAGAACCTGTGGACCAAATGCCCCGAATGCGGGACGATGCTGTTTCACCGCGAGCTGTCGGACAACCTGAACGTCTGCACCAATTGCGACCACCACATGGCGATCACGCCGCGCGCGCGCTTCGAAGCGCTGTTTGACGGCGGCATCTTCGCCGAGGTGAAAGTCCCCGAACCGATCGCCGATCCGCTGCATTTCAAGGATCAGAAAAAATATCCCGACCGGATGAAATCGGCGCAGAAATCGACCGGTGAGAAAGAGGCGATGCTGGTCGCCGAGGGTGAGATCGGGCGCACGCCGATCATCGCGGCCGGGCAGGATTTCAGCTTCATGGGCGGCTCCATGGGCATGTATGTCGGCAATGCGATCATCGCCGCCGCCGAACGCGCGGTGAAGCTCAAGCGCCCGCTGGTTCTGTTCTCGGCCGCCGGTGGCGCGCGGATGCAAGAGGGCATCCTCTCGCTCATGCAAATGCCGCGCACCACGGTTGCGGTCGAAATGCTGCGCGAGGCGAACCTGCCTTACATCGTCGTCCTCACCCACCCGACCACCGGGGGCGTGACCGCGTCTTATGCGATGCTGGGAGATGTGCAGATCGCGGAACCCAACGCGCTGATCTGCTTTGCCGGCCCGCGCGTGATCGAACAGACGATCCGCGAGAAACTCCCCGAGGGCTTCCAGCGCGCCGAATACCTGCTCGATCACGGGATGCTCGACCGGGTGACCCACCGCACGAAAATGCGCGAGGAACTCATCACCATTCTGCGGATGCTGATGGGACTGCCGCCGGCGGTCGCGGGCGACCTGCCCAAGCCCGACAAGGCCGAAGCCCCCGCCAAGGCCGAATAAGCCTTTCATCCAACCTGAAATAGTCCGGGGGTCCGGGGGCAGCGCCCCGGCCTCGCCTCTCCAGAGGTGCCGCCATGACCGAAGCTTCCGATACGATACTCGCGCGGCTGATGACGCTGCATCCCAAGGTGATTGACCTGACGCTCGACCGGCTGGAGCGTCTGCTGGCCGCACTCGGCCATCCTGAACGCTCGATCCCGCCCGCGATCCATATCGCCGGAACCAATGGCAAGGGCTCGACCCAAGCGATGATCCGCGCGGGGCTGGAAGCGATGGGCAAGGAGGTTCACGCCTATACCTCGCCGCATCTCGCACGCTTCCATGAACGTATCCGCCTTGCGGGCGAACTGATTTCGGAGCCCGATCTTTCGGCGCTGCTCGACGAGTGCGAGGCCGCGAATGGCGGCGAACCGATCACCTTCTTCGAGATCACCACCGCCGCCGCCTTCCTCGCCTTCTCCCGCACCACCGCCGATTACACGCTGCTCGAGGTCGGGCTTGGCGGGCGGCTCGATGCGACCAATGTGATTGAGGCGCCCGCGCTGACGATTATCACACCGGTCTCGATCGACCACACGCAATTCCTTGGCGAAACGCTGCCGGAAATCGCGGGCGAGAAGGCCGGGATCATCAAGCGCGGCGTTCCGGTTATCGTCGGCCCGCAGGACGAGGCCGGTCTCGAGGTGATCGAGGCGCGCGCCGCACGGCTTGGCGCGCCCGTCCTCGCCTATGGGCAGCATTGGCATGCTTTCGAGGAGCGCGGGCGGCTGATCTTCCAGGATGAGACCGGGTTGCTCGATCTGCCGCTGCCGAACCTGCCGGGGCCGCATCAGATCATGAACGCGGGCGCGGCGCTGGCTGCGCTCCGCGCGCTTGGCGCCAATGAGGCCGCCTGCGAGGCCGCCGTGACCCGCGCCGAATGGCCCGCCCGGATGCAACGCCTGCGCCACGGCCCTCTGGTCGAGGCCGCAGCCCCTGCCGAGTTGTGGCTCGACGGCGGGCATAACCCGGCGGGCGGGATCGCGGTCGCTGCGACGCTTGCGCGGATGCCCGCGCGGCCCACGCATCTGATCTGCGGAATGCTGAACACCAAGGATGTGACCGGCTACATGCGCCCGCTGGCCACTATCGCCGCGAGCCTGACCGCCGTCGAAATTCCGGGCGAGCCGAACACGCTCCCGGCTGCGCAGACCGAGGCCGCCGCCCGCGCCGCAGGATTTGCGCAGACCTCGCAGGCCGCTTCGGTCGACGCGGCGATCCGCACGATCACCGAGGCCGATCCGAATGCCCGCATCCTGATCTGCGGTTCGCTCTACCTCGCAGGACGTATCCTGCAACAGAATGGCTGATCGTCAGTCTGCCCGAAATATCCCGGGGTGAATTCGGCGCAGCCGAAGAGGGGCAGCGCCCCTATCCTGCGCGCTCCGCACCCCATTCGGCACCCTGCATCTCGCGCAGACGGCTTGCGGTGCGCTCGAACTCGAAGCTGCCTTCGCCCTCGGTATAAAGCCGCTCCGGCTCGTCGGCGGCAGAGCAGATCAGCCGCACCTTGGCCTCGTAGAGCGCGTCGATCAACGTCACGAAGCGCTTGGCCTCGTTGAAGTTCGAGGATGACAGATGCGGGATGTCATCGACCATGAGCACACGCACCGCCCCCGCGATGGCAAGGTAATCCCCCGGCCCAAGCATCCGCCCGCACAGATCCCAGAAGGACGCGCGCCCGACTCCGTTGTGAAAATGCTCGATCACCACATCGCGGTTCTTCACGTTGAGCACCAGCCGCGTGGTCTCATCATGGCCGGTAAGCTCATCCCAAAGGGCATTCATCGCCTCGCTGGCGACACGCCCGATCGGATGGAAATAGACCTGCGCGCCTTGCAGCCGGTGCTGGCGGTAATCGGTTTCCGACTCGATCTCCTGCACGTCGAGCTGATCTCGGATCACCTCGATGAAGGGCAGGAAAAGCTGGCGGTTGAGCCCGTTCTTATAAAGATCCTCGGGCACCCTGTTCGAGGTCGTGACCACCGTCACGCCCAGATCGAAGAGCGTCTGGAACAGCCGCCCCACGATCATCGCGTCGGCAATATCGGTGATCTGCATCTCATCGAAACACAACAGCCGCACCGAGGCCGCGACCTCTTCGGCCACAGGCTTGAGCGCATCTTGCACGTTCGACTTGCGGGCCTCGTGCAGCTTGGCCTGAATTTCCTGCATGAAGGCATGGAAATGGACGCGGCGCTTGGGTGTCCGGGTCGCCTCGCAAAACAGATCCATCAGCATGGACTTGCCGCGCCCGACCCCGCCCCAGAGATAGAGCCCGCGCACGGCCTCGGGGCGCTGGCGCGAGAACCGCCCGAACAGGCCGGGTTTGGCGACCGGCGCCTCCAGCCCCGCGCGCACGGTTTCAAGCAACGGCAACAGCGCGCGCTGCGCGGCATCTGCGTGCAGCGTGCCCTCGGCCACGCGGGCGTCGTAGATCTCGGTCAGGGTCTGTCTCATGGGATTTCGATAGCGCGCCAGGGCGGGATTGAAAAGCCGCCGCGATTGCACGACGATCAGATCAGGAGGAGATAGACATGTCCCATGACCTGCCTGTGCTTGGCGCGGCGCTGAGCCTTGATATGCTGGCGCGGCATCGCGATTGGGTGCTGGGCGCCCAGCGCGATCTGGAGTTGCAAAGCTTCTGCTGGCCGAACACGCCCGAGCAGGATTTCCCCGAGATGATCGCGCGGGCGAAGACGCTGCTCGACGGCCATACCGGGCGGCGCGGGCTGCATGGGCCGTTCCAATCCTTCAGCATCGACTGCGCCGATCCCGAGATCGCCGCCGTGATCCAGCGCCGGATGATCCGTACGCTGGAGATATGCGAGGAGCTAGGCGCCGATCAGATGGTGATCCATTCGCCCTACGGCATCTGGAACGGGGCGGATGATGCGGTCAAACCCTCGGCGGCGATCATGCGGATCGAGCGGGTGCGCTTTGTCCTGAGTCCAGTCATAAAGCGTGCCGAGGCGGCCGGGATCACACTGGTTCTGGAGAATTGCGAGGATCAGGACGCGGGGGCACGGGTGGCTCTGGCGCGCGCTCTGAAAAGCCCCAACGTGAAGGTCTCGCTGGATACCGGCCATGCTTACTTCATGCACCGGATCGGTAAGGCGCCCCCGGTCGATGCGTTCGTCTATGCGGCGGGCGCGATGCTTGAGCATGTCCATCTTCAGGACATGGACGGGCAGGCAGACCGGCACTGGCATCCGGGCGAAGGCGAAATTCATTGGCACGCCGTGTTCAAGGCCTTGCGGTCGGTTCCGAAGATGCCGCGGCTGATCCTTGAGGTGAATGACGAGTTGGCGGTGACCAAGGGTGCGGAATGGCTCGCGGCGCAAGGCTTGGCGCTCTAGGGTCTGCGCTTGAGATAGCCGCCGCCTTGGCATAGGCTCCGCAGCGCAGCGAAATCCCGGAGAACAGATATGTCCCAAGCCACCCCGCAACGCCTTCACCTCGTCTTTGGCGGCGAGCTGGTCGATCCGCAGCGCACCGAGTTCAAGGATGTGGACGCGATCCACATGGTCGGGATCTATCCGAATTACGCCGAGGCGTATAACGCCTGGAAAGCCGAGGCGCAGCGCACCGTGGACGACGCGCATACCCGCTATTTCATCGCCCATCTGCATCGCCTGCGCGATGAAGAGGCTGCGGCCTCGGCGACCGAAGAACTGGGCTGATCGGCCCCTTCGGATCATGTCCCCGACGCTCAAGCAGGGTCTGCGCTCCGCGCTCGGCGGCTGGCGAAAGCCGGGGCAGCCCGTCCCGGCCCGCGCGCCGTATCAGCGCATGCCGGGACCGCTGATCTGGATTTGCCATGAGAGCGTCGATCGCAGCGGGGCCGCGCTTTTGGCCCGGCTGCTCCTGCGCCAGCGCGACACGGTTCAGATCGTCCTGAGCACGCTCTCCCCCGAGAGTGATAGCAGCGCAGACGGCCCCGCGCCGGATCAACGGGTGCAGCGGATTGATCCGGTCCCCGAAGAGGCCAACCTCCTGCGCGAGCAGATCGAGGCCCTGCGCCCGGATCTGGTTGTGGTGATGGGCAGCGCGCTTCCCGGTGCACTGATCCGTAGCTGTCATGCCGCAGGCATCGCGGTGGTGCTGGCTGACGCCCGCCCGCCCGCGCAGCAGCCGGGCTTTATCGGGCGGCGTCAGCGCACGGCGCTCTTGGCGCTTGCCTGTCGGATCATCGCGCGCGATCCCGAAAGCGCGCAGGCGCTGCGGCGGGAGGGGGCGTCGAGTGCGCGGCTCGAACTTGGCGGGGAGCTTGTGGAACCGGCGGAACCGCTGCCTTGCTCCGAGACCGAGCGCGCCTCTTTCGTGGCGCTCACACGCACGCGGCCGATCTGGTTGGCGGCGGGGCTGCCGGAGGAGGAACTCGAACTGGTTCTCTCCGCGCATACCCATGCGCTGCGCCATGCGCATCGGATGCTGCTGCTGCTTGCCCCCGATACCGAGGGTGACGCGGTGGAACTGGCGGAGCGACTGTCGCAGAGCGGCTGGTCGGTGGCCCGGCGCACGCTGGAAGGCGAGCCGGATGAGGATATCCAGATCTTCATCGCAGACGATCCGATGGAATACGGGCTTTGGTATCGGCTTGCGCCCGTGTGCTACATGGGCGGAACCTTGACCGGAGAGGGCGCGCATCCGCGCTCGCCGATGGAGCCGGCGGCGCTTGGTTCCGCGATCATTCACGGGCCACGGCTGGGGCGCTTCGAGGCCGAGTATACCCGACTGGGCGAGGCGCGCGCTGCGCGCAAGACGGGCAATGCCACGGCGCTTGGCGAGGCGGTGGCGGACCTGATCGCGCCGGACCGGGCGGCGATCCTCGCGCATAACGCATGGGCGGTGAGTTCGGTCGGCGCGGGGGCGGCTGAGTCAGTGGCGCGTGCCGTTCTCGAAGAACTGGACCGCGCGACTGCCGGGAGGAAAAGCTGATGGGGGCGCCTTTGTTCTGGTTCACCCCACCTGAAGCCCCAGGCTGGCAAGCGCGGCTTCTCGCGCCGCTGGGCGCGCTTTATGCGGCCGCGACCGCGCGACGGGTGCGCCAGCCGGGCGTGAAGCTGCCCGTGCCGGTGATCTGCGTCGGCAATATCAATGCGGGCGGCACCGGAAAGACGCCCACGGTCATCGCGCTCGTTCAGCATCTGATGATGCGCGGGGTGACGGCGCATGTTGTCAGCCGAGGCCATGGCGGCAGCCTGCAAGGCCCGGTCCGCGTCGATGAGCGCCGCCATAGCGCCGCCGAGACCGGGGACGAGCCGCTGCTGATCTCGGCTTTCGCGCCGACCTGGGTCGCCAAGGATCGTGCGGCAGGCGCGCAGGCGGCGGTCGAGGCGGGCGCGCAGGTGATCGTCCTCGATGACGGGCACCAGAACCCTGCACTGGTCAAGGACCTCTCCATCGTCGTGGTCGATGCGGTCAAGGGCTTTGGCAACGGGCGTTGCCTGCCCGCCGGGCCGCTGCGCGAACCCGTCGACAAGGGTCTCGCCCGCGCCGATCTGCTGCTTTCGATCGGGACACCGGGCGCGCAGGCGGAGTTCGCCGCGCGGTGGGGTGCGCAGATCGCGGTGCCGCATCTGACAGGGCAGTTGGAGCCCTTGCAAACCGGGATGGACTGGGAGGGGCAGCGGGTGCTGGCCTTTGCGGGTATCGGGCATCCCGAGAAGTTCTTTGCGACGCTGCGCGGCTTGGGGGCAGAGGTACTGCGCGGCGAGGCGCTGGAGGATCACCAGCCGTTTGAGCCGCAACTGCTCACCCGGCTGGAGACCGAGGCGCGGATGCTCGGCGCGCAGATGGTAACCACCGAGAAAGACGCTGTCCGCCTCCCCGAGAGCTTCCGGCCCAAGGTCCTGGCGCTGCCCGTGCGGCTGCAACTGGCCGATCCCGCCCCGCTGAATGCGGCGCTGGAGCGGATGGGCTTGTGAAAAAGGCCGGGAAAACCCCCGGCCTTTCTTTTGAATTTCGCGCCGATCAGAGCTTTGCGTCGAGGATCGCTTTCAGCTCTTCGTAGCTCATGTTCGAGTGCTTCTGCCCGTCGATCACAAGCGTGGGCGTCGCATTGATGTCATCCGCACCGGCGTTGGTCTGGTAGGTGGTGATCATGCGCTGGACCATTTCCTGATCGTTCAGGCAGGCCTCGATCTGGTCTTTGCCCAGCCCGGCCTTGAGGCCCAGCTTGCGCAGGTTATCGGCGATCGTGGTCTGCTGGCCGTCGCCGATCCACTCGCTTTGCGTGTCGTAGATCATCCCCGAAATCGCATAGTAGCGCGGCGCGCCGCCGCATTGCGCGATCTGCCCGGCCCAAACGCCGAACTTGTCGAAATAGACCTCGCGGTGGATGAACTTGACCTTGCCGCTATCGACATAGTCGCGCTTGAGTTTGCTCAGCACATCCTTGTGGAAATCGGCACAGTGCGGGCAGGTGTAGGAGGCGTATTCGATCACGGTGATCGGTGCGTCCTCTTGGCCGAGAACGTAATCGGGCAGAAGCTCGGCGGTGGCGGCCTCGGCGCTGCTTGCGATGGTGGTGGCCAGCGCGGTCTCGGTGGTGGCGCCGCGTTGCGACACGAAGGCCCCGCCCGCGACGATGGCGGCGGCGGCAAGGCCCCCGAGGATGTAGGTCACTTTGCTCATGTATCTGCCTTTCTGTTCGCGGCGCGTCCTGCCTGTTTGGATAGGACGTTCTCTGCCAGTTGTTCAAGCGCGGCCCGCAGGCCGGGATCGGTGGCGCCCTTGGCCGTCTCATGGGCCGCGGCACGGATTTCGGGGGCGGGCTCTTTGGGCGCGGGCTTGGGGGCGGGGGCGAATTGCGCCTGCCCCTCGGCAAAGCCCATCGGCGCGGTCTGCGTCAATACCACGCGCGAAATCGCGTTGTAGCCGTAGCAGGCGTTGACCTTTTCGCGGATTTTCGGGAGCTGCATTTGCAACATCGGCGCAGAGGCCCCGGTGGTCAGAAGCGTGAGCGTCGCGCCAAAACCGCCCTTGGCATAGCCGATCTTGACCGGGCGGGTCTGCGCGGCGATCTCAGCGCCGACAACCTCGGCCCAATGCGTCAGCAGGCGCGAGACCGCGAATCCCCGCGCTTCGCCCACGGCCCGCACGCTCTCGCGCAGCAGGCCCGAGGCAGGCTCGAAGCCGCGCATTCGGCGCTGCGGCTTGGGGGGTGTGGGTGTCTTCTGCGCCATGGCGGTGATTGCGGGCCTGTCATTCCGAAACTCGGTCGCTATCTTAGGCCCCTGAGGCGGCAATGCCAGAGGAATGGGCCGGGCGGAGACATAAAGATTGCGTGACGGTAAAGAGAGCAGAATTGGGACGGCACTTCTGGCGTGGTATGACCGCGAGGCGCGGGTGATGCCGTGGCGCACCGGCCCCGAGGCATGGCGCGCGGGCGAGCGGCCGGACCCCTATCGCGTCTGGCTCTCGGAGGTGATGCTGCAACAGACCACGGTGGCCGCCGTGCGCGACTACTTTCGCCGGTTCACCGCGCGCTGGCCGGATGTGCATGCGCTGGCCGCTGCCGCGGATGCCGATGTGATGGCGGAATGGGCTGGGCTTGGCTACTACGCCCGCGCCCGGAACCTTTTGAAATGCGCGCGGGTGGTGTCACACGATTTGGATGGGCGCTTTCCCGAAACGGTCGAAGAGTTGCGCAAGCTGCCGGGCATTGGGCCCTATACGGCGGGGGCGATTGCCGCGATTGCGTTCGATGCACCTGCGGTCGTAGTTGACGGCAATGTCGAGCGGGTGGTCGCGCGGATTTTCGCCGTCACCGATCCGCTGCCGGGCGTCAAACCCGAACTGACCCGGCTCGCGGAATGCCTCACCCCGCAGGAGCGCCCCGGCTGCCATGCGCAAGCAATGATGGATCTGGGGGCCACGATCTGCTCGCCGCGTAATCCGGCCTGCGGTTTGTGTCCGGTGCGGGTGGACTGCGCGGGCTATGACGCGGGGCTACAGGCAGAGCTGCCACGCAAGGCGCCCAAGCCCGAGAAACCCGTGCGACGCGGCTTCGCCTATGTCGCGGTGGGCCCCGCTGGCGGCGTGCTGTTGGAGCGCCGCCCCGAAAAGGGTCTTTTGGGCGGCACGCTGGGCTTTCCCGGCTCTGACTGGTGCGAGGCCCCCGACCCCGCGCCGCCCTTCGCCGCCGACTGGCAAGAGGCCGGAAGCCTGCGCCACACATTCACGCATTTCCATCTCGACCTGACGGTGATGGTGGCCCGCGCAGCACGTCCGGGCATGACCCCAAAGGCACAGTTCCGACCTGCCGATCTGCCGACCTTGATGCGGAAGGCCTGGAACATTGCGGAAGCTGCGATTTCGTCGCAGCAGGGATGATTGCGCGCGCTCGTGCGGACGCTATCATCGCGGCGCGCGCATGAGCGAGGTCCAAGATGTCCACCCCCGAAGAAATCCGCCGCCCCAGTCACGCGCTGCCGTTCTGGCTCTCGCTTGCGACAATTCCATTTGTGGCGATCGAGGCTTGGTTCGGCGGCTGGACCTTGATTTTGCTGCCGCTGTTCGCTTGGTGGGTGGTGACCGGGATCGACCAGATCGTCGGTCGCAATACCGATCAGCCCGATGTCGAAACGCCGGATGAGGCCCTGTTCCTCTATCGCCTCATCACCATGATCTGGCTGCCGATTCAGATCGTCGTGATCTACGGGACGATCTGGTGGGTGGTGCGAAGCGATCATCTCAACGCTCTGGAGATCGCGGCGCTGATGTTTGGCGTGGGCGTGATCTCGGGGACGATCGGGATCGTCTATGCCCATGAGTTGCTGCACCAGAAGAACCGGCTGGAGCGCTGGCTGGGCGATCTGTTGCTTGCGACGGTTCTCTATTCGCATTTCCGGACCGAGCATCTCCTGGTGCATCACCTCTGGGTCGGCACGCCCCGCGATGCGGTGACCGCGCGCTATAATGAGGGCTTCCATCGTTTCTTCCTGCGCGTACTGCGCGAATGTCCGGCCAGCGCATGGACCGCAGAGCGGCTGATGCTGAAACGTGCGGGGCGTCCCGTGTGGCACCGATCCAACCCGTTCTGGCGTTACGCGGCGCTTCAGGCACTTGCGCTCTTGGCGGCGTGGCTGGTTGGCGGCTGGGCGGGGATCGGGCTGTTCGCCCTGCAAGCCTTCTTCGCAGTCTGGCAACTCGAACTGACGAATTATGTCGAGCATTACGGGCTGACCCGGCTTTACAAAGGCGAGGGACGCTATGAGCCGGTCCGGCCGCACCATTCGTGGAATGCCGATTTCGCGGCGTCGAACTGGCTGCTGATCAACTTGCAGCGCCATTCGGATCATCATTACAAACCCGACCGGCGATTCCCGTTGCTTCAGACTTATGAGGCTGACGAAGCCCCTCAATTGCCGTTCGGCTACCCGGCGATGGCGGCCATGGCGATGGTCCCGCCGCTCTGGCGTCGTCGGATGAACCCCCGCGTTCGGGCGTGGCGTGCAAAGTTCTACCCGCAGGTTACGGACTGGACGCCCTACAATAATGGCAAGACCGAAATGCCGCGCGGGTCTGTCTGAGCGCGCTCAGGTGACGACCCGCAGGGTCAGGTTGATCCGACCGCCCTTGGGCAGAAGCGTCGAGGTGCCCGGCGCGATCCGGTCGATGCCATGATAGAGCAGGCGCGCCTCGCCCCCCATCACCATCACATCTCCCGACCTGAGCCAGAGGCTTTGCGTCTTGCCGCCGCGCGTCTCGTTGCCGATGCGGAAAAGCCCGTCATCACCGAGGCTGATCGAGACTACGGGCTGCGCGAAATCGGCCTCGTCTCGGTCCTGATGGAGCCCCATTCGCGCGCCCTCGGCGTAGAAGTTGACAAGACAGCATTCGGGCGCGCGCTCGGTGCCCGAGACCGCCTTCCAGATGCGCAAGATGCTGTCGGGGATGGCGGGCCACGGTGTGCCGCCCGGATGGGTCTCGCTGTAGCGGTAGCCACTTCGGTCCGAGACCCAGCCGAACCGCCCCGCAGAGGTCATCCGCACCGACATCGGCTTGCCATAAGGGGTCATCGGGGAAAACAGCGGCGCCTCGGCCACCACCCTGCGCAGATCGGCGACAATCTGCGCCTGCTCAACGGGCGAAAGCCAGCCGGGATAGTGCAGAAAGCCCCGGATTTCGGTCGGTTCGGGGCGACTTTCCGGCAGATCGGCGGATTCCGACATTTTGAGGCAATCTTCCTGGGCTTGGGGTTCTTGCAGGGGCTTGGACCCCTCCTTATATACGCCGGGAAGCCTTGATCGGACAGTGTTCGGTCGGGGAAATCCAAACCGTAACCCTGGGATAGGGGTCGGGGGCCTGAAGGGACCCGCACCCCGCCAATCGCCGCAAGAAGAGGTATTATCATGGCCAAAGTCATCGGGATCGACCTCGGGACCACGAACTCCTGCGTCGCCATCATGGATGGGTCGCAACCCCGCGTGATCGAGAACTCCGAAGGGGCACGCACGACGCCCTCGATCGTCGCCTACACCGATAGCGAACGTCTCGTCGGGCAACCCGCGAAACGTCAGGCTGTCACCAATCCGAACAACACCATTTTCGCCGTCAAGCGCCTCATCGGCCGTCGCGTCACCGACGCCGAAGTCGAGAAGGACCGCAAACTTGTGCCCTATTCCATCGTGGATGGCGGCAATGGCGACGCATGGGTCGAAGTGAACGGCGACAAGTTCTCGCCCGCACAGGTTTCGGCCGTGATCCTTCAGAAGATGAAGGAAACCGCTGAATCGTATCTGGGCGAAGAGGTGACGCAAGCCGTCATCACCGTTCCGGCCTATTTCAACGACGCTCAGCGTCAGGCCACCAAGGATGCCGGCAAGATCGCCGGCCTCGAAGTGCTGCGCATCATCAACGAGCCGACTGCGGCGGCACTTGCCTATGGCCTCGACAAGAAAGAGACCAAGACCATCGCCGTGTATGACCTTGGCGGCGGCACCTTCGACATCACCATTCTGGAAATCGACGACGGTCTGTTCGAAGTGAAATCGACCAACGGGGACACATTCCTCGGCGGTGAAGACTTCGACATGCGTATCGTGAACTACCTCGCCGAGGAGTTCAAAAAAGAGCATGGCACCGACCTGACCAAGGACAAGATGGCGCTGCAGCGTCTCAAGGAAGCGGCCGAGAAAGCCAAGATCGAGCTGTCCTCGTCGCAACAGACCGAGATCAACCAGCCGTTCATCTCGATGGACCCGAAAACCGGCACGCCGCTGCACATGGTCATGAAACTGACCCGCGCGAAGCTGGAAAGCCTCGTCGGTGACCTGATCAAGGCCTCGCTCAAGCCCTGCGCCGCAGCGCTGAAAGATGCTGGCGTGTCCAAGGACGAGATTGACGAAGTGGTTCTGGTCGGCGGCATGACCCGCATGCCCAAAGTCATCGAGGAAGTGACCAACTTCTTCGGCAAAGAGCCACATAAGGGTGTGAACCCGGATGAGGTCGTGGCGCTTGGTGCGGCTATTCAGGCCGGCGTTCTGCAAGGCGACGTGAAAGACGTGGTCCTGCTCGACGTGACGCCGCTGTCGCTTGGCATCGAGACGCTGGGTGGCGTGTTCACCCGCCTGATCGACCGCAACACCACGATCCCGACCAAGAAGTCGCAGATCTTCTCGACCGCCGAGGATAACCAGAACGCGGTGACGATCCGCGTCTTCCAGGGCGAGCGCGAAATGGCCGCGGATAACAAGATGCTGGGCATGTTCAACCTTGAGGACATCCCGCCCGCACCGCGCGGTATGCCGCAGATCGAAGTGACCTTCGACATCGACGCGAACGGTATCGTCAGCGTCTCGGCCAAGGACAAGGGCACCGGCAAAGAGCAGAAGATCACCATCCAGGCCTCGGGCGGGTTGTCCGACGAGGATATCGACAAGATGGTGCGCGACGCCGAGGCCAATGCCGAAGCCGACAAGGCTCGTAAGGAGCTGGTCGAGACCCGCAACCAAGCCGAAAGCTTGCTGCACTCGACGCGCAAGTCGCTCGAAGAGCATGGCGACAAGGTCGACGGCTCGACTGTCGAAGTGATCGAACTGGCAGCGAATGCCCTCGAAGAAGCGCTCAAGACCGACGACACCGGCAAGATCAAAGGCGCGGTTCAGAACCTGACCGATGCCGCGATGAAGCTGGGCGAGGCGATCTACAAGGCCGAGCAGGCGAAAGCCGGCGAGGCCGAGGATATGGATGCCGAAGACGGTCCGCGCGGCGTGGACGACGATATCGTCGATGCCGACTTCGAGGACATGGGCGACGACAAGCGCAAATAAGCGCCGGAACAAGGTGGTGGGCCCCGCTGCGGGCCCACTGCCCCGTTCCCCTTCAAGGGGTGCTGAACAATGGCAAAACGTGATTTCTACGAGGTTCTGGGCGTCTCCAAGGGCGCTTCGGCCGACGAGATCAAGAAGGCCTATCGCACGAAAGCGAAGGAACTTCACCCCGACCGCAACAAGGACAACCCCAGCGCCGAAGACCAGTTCAAAGAGGTCAATGAGGCGTATGAGATCCTGAAGGATGCCGAGAAAAAGGCCGCCTATGACCGCTTCGGTCACGGCGCGTTCGAGGGCGGCATGGGCGGCGGCGGGCCGCGCGGAGGTTATGGGCAGGGCGATTTCGCCAGCGCCTTCTCCGACGTGTTCGAAGATCTCTTTGGTGACTTCATGGGCGGGCGCGGTGGCGCTGGTACGCGTTCGCGCGCGCAGCGCGGGGCGGATCTGCGCTACAACATGCGCATCACCCTCGAAGAGGCGTTCAAAGGCGCGCAAAAGACGATCAGCGTGCCGGGCTCGACCGCTTGTGGCGAGTGCAACGGCACCGGCGCCGAAGGCGGGGCCGAGCCGCAGACCTGCCCAACCTGTTCGGGCATGGGGAAGGTGCGCGCGCAAAACGGCTTCTTCACGGTCGAACGCACCTGTCCGACCTGTGGCGGTCAAGGTCAGGTCGTCAAGAACCCCTGCCGTGCCTGCCACGGTGCGGGCCGCGTCGAAAAAGAGCGCCAGCTGAGCGTGAACATCCCGCCGGGTGTCGAGACCGGCACGCGCATTCGCCATGCTGGCGAGGGCGAGGCCGGGCTGCGCGGCGGTCCGTCGGGCGATCTCTATATCTTCATCGAGGTACGCGAGCACGCGATCTTCCAGCGCGACGGCATGAATCTCTATTGCCGCGTGCCGGTGTCGATGGCCTCGGCCGCGCTTGGTGGTGAGGTCGAAGTGCCGACGATCGACGGCGGGCGCTCGCGGGTCAAGATCCCGTCCGGTTCGCAATCGGGTCGGCAGATGCGCCTGCGCGGCAAGGGCATGCCCGCCCTGCGCGGCGGCGGCCTTGGCGACATGGTGATCGAGCTTGCGGTGGAAACGCCGGTGAACCTCACCGCGCGGCAGAAGGAATTGCTGCGCGAATTCGAGAAGATCGAGGCCGAGAACAACCCCGAGGGGGCGAGTTTCTTCAAAAAGGTCAAGAGCTTCTGGGATGGCATGAAAAACTGATCGGGGCGCCTTCGGGCGCCCTTTTCCATACGTTGGCGCGGATTAACGGTTTATTCACCGAAACCCGCGCAGTCTGGCCGCATGAGCCAGAATCCTCGCGCCTTTCACGAAGCCCCGCTGCCGCTTTTCGGTGACCCCGATGAGGCGATGCCGGTGCCTATGGCGAGCGGTGCGCGCCTACCCTCTTATCTCGCGGATCATCGCAAGCGGCTGCGTGCGCGCTTCATGGAGGGCGGCGCGGGGGCCATGCCCGATTACGAACTTCTGGAACTGATCCTCTTTCGCGCGATCCCACGACAGGATGTAAAACCTCTGGCCCGGCGCCTGATCGAGGTGTTCGGGGATTTCGGTCGGGTGCTTTCCGCGTCCGACGCGCGCCTGCGCGAGGTCACGGGCGTTGGCGACGCTGTTGTTCAGGAGCTGAAGATCGTCGAGGCCGCAGGGCAACGCATGGCACGCGCCAAGGTGATTCATCGCCCCGTTCTGTCCTCGTGGAACGCCCTTATAGATTACTGCCACACGGCGATGGCGCACCGCGAAACAGAGCAGTTCCGGGTGCTCTTTCTCGACCGCAAAAACGTTCTGATCGCGGATGAGGAACAGGCGCGCGGCACGGTCGATCATGTGCCGGTCTATCCGCGCGAAGTGGTGAAACGGGCGCTCGAACTTAACGCTTCAGCCCTGATCCTCGTGCACAATCACCCGTCTGGCGACCCAACACCCTCCGAGGCGGATATCTCCATGACGCAACAGATCGAAACCGCGGCATCGGCGCTTGGCCTTGTGCTTCACGATCACCTGATTATCGGGCGCGGCTGCGAACTCAGCCTGCGGGCAGCCGGTTACATCTAGCGCCCGAGCGCCGCCAGTTGCAGGTCGGACATGATCGGCAACTCCATGAGCACCGCACCTGCGGGGTCGTCGCAGCCCGGCATGGCAACAGAAACGGACGTGGTTTTCTCTACCTCGCCTTCGACCATCGAAATGATCTCTGCCTGCACATCGCGCTCACAGGTCTGGGCGTCGACAATGGCTTCCAACTCGAACTGGATGTCATGCATATCCGCGGGGGCCGAATAGACCTCAACCCGGTAGTCCGAGACCGTCGCGCCAAAGCGCATCATATGACCGCCAAGCGGCGTGTCCGGGGTACGGGGCGCACCGGCATGGATATGGCCCGGCCCATCGAAATCCGAGCCGTATTCATAGGCATTCAGATGCAAGTCCGCATCGCCCCGCCACGACAGGGCCACACGGTTCACCCGTTCGATCCCTTCGACCACGGCCTCCGCCGACAGTCCGGCCGAGCCATGCAGTTGCAGATCCACCCGCGCCTCACGCGCCCAGGCTGGCATCAGACCGCTCCACGCCCCATTCGCATCGGTGGCTACGGTGAACCGCAGCGGGCCATGGCTGACGACCGCGCTTTGCAGCGGGTGGCACGGGGCGTTCACCGAAACGCTGAGCAGCGCATGCGGCGCGGGCTCGACCACAAGCCGGGCCGCGGCACAGCTGCCATCGACACCCGAAAAGCCACTGACAGCCGCGCCCTCATCGAGGTCAAGCACAACGGTCTTGAACGTATCCACCATGTTGCGCGCGGCAATGATGGGAAATTCCTTGCCAAGCCCCACCGAGAGGGCCGCGCCCGGCTGATCGGGATCGAAGCGTGCCAGATGTTCAAGCTTGGCGGAGGGGTGCGCCACCGTCACCATATCCACGGGAGCCGGTGCGATCTGCCCGCGCTGACCCAGCGAGTCGGAATTCTGCATGAGATGCCCGGTCGCCGCCGCGAGCAGGAACGTCGTCCCCACCATGATCGCCTTGCGCGGAATAGTCATCTGAGCCTCCGGGAATCGTCTGTCAGTGCCGTGTTGACTAAGACGTAAACCCGGATGCGGGCGATCAGATGGCGGTGCCACGGCATTTTGCCCAAATCGTTAAGGGCGCACGCAGCGTGGATGTTGTGTGGGCGCAGTAAAATAAGCGCAGATATGGAAAGGGCGGCCGAAGCCGCCCCAATCACGCCGCAATGTCGTCAGACGAGCTTGCCGTGGCAGTGCTTGAACTTCTCGCCCGAGCCGCAGGGGCACGGATCGTTGCGCGCAGGGTCTCCCCAGGTGCTCGGGTCCGATTCGTCAAAGCCGGGGCGCGCGTTCGGGAAATCTTGCTCGCGGGTGACCACCTGCGGACCCGATTGCGCGAGAAGAGCGGCCCGCTCTTCCTCGGTCATCGGACGCACCTGCCCGAGGCGCTGCGTCACATCCGAGCGCAGACCGTCGAGCATCGTCTCGAACAGCTGGAAGCTCTCGGTCTTGTATTCGGACAGCGGATCGCGCTGGGCATAGCCGCGGAAGCCCACGACCGAACGCAGGTGCTCCAGCGTCACAAGGTGCTCACGCCACTTGGTGTCGATCGTTTGCAGAAGGATCTGCTTTTCGATCATGCGCATGTTCTCTTCGCCGAAGCCTTCGGTCTTCTGCGCCATATAGGCGTCCGTCGCTTCGATGATACGCTCCGCGATAACGTCCTGATCGACGCCCTCTTCGGCGGCCCAAGTCGCAATCGGCAGGTCCATGTTCAGGCCGCTGCGCACGGCTTCGACCATCCCTTCGACGTTCCACTGATCGGCGTAGGTCTTGGGCGGCATGTATTGATCGACGAGATCCTCGATGACCTGCACACGCATGTCGCGCGCGATCTCGCCAACCTCGTCCGACTCCATGATCTCGCGGCGCTGTCCAAAGATCGCCTTGCGCTGGTCGTTCATCACGTCGTCGAATTTCAGAAGCTGCTTACGGATGTCGAAGTTGCGCCCCTCAACCTTGGCCTGCGCACGTTCGAGCGATTTGTTCACCCACGGGTGGATGATCGCCTCGCCCTCTTTCATGCCGAGCTTGGAGAGCACATTTTCCAGCTTGTCGGACCCGAAGATGCGCATGAGATCGTCTTCGAGCGACAGGAAGAAAAGCGAGCGCCCCGGGTCCCCCTGGCGGCCCGAACGACCGCGAAGCTGGTTGTCGATACGGCGGCTTTCATGCCGCTCGGTCGCCAGAACGAAGAGACCGCCAGCTTCGAGCACCTTGGCCTTTTCCTCGGCATGTTCGGCTTCGATGCGAGCACGCACCTCGTCCGGGTCCGCCTCGGGATTGGCGTCCAGTTCGGCAAGCACCTTCATCTCGACATTGCCGCCGAGCTGAATGTCGGTCCCGCGACCGGCCATGTTGGTCGCGATGGTCACCGCGCCAAGACGCCCGGCATCCGCGACGATCTGCGCCTCTTTCTCGTGCTGACGTGCGTTGAGGACGTTGTGGGTGATGCCCTCTTGCGTGAGCATCGCCGAGATCATTTCCGACTTTTCGATGGAGGTGGTGCCGACGAGAACCGGCTGCCCCTTCTCATGCGCCTTTTTCAGCGCCTCGATCACGGCGAGGTATTTCTCGCGCGCGGTACGATAGACACGGTCGTGCTCGTCTTTACGGGCGACGGGACGGTTGGTCGGAACTTCAACCACACCGAGCTTGTAGATCTCGGAGAATTCCTCGGCTTCGGTCGCGGCCGTGCCGGTCATGCCACCGAGTTTGTCATAAAGACGGAAGTAGTTCTGGAAAGTCACCGAAGCGAGGGTGACGTTCTCGGGCTGAACCGGGACGCCTTCTTTAGCTTCGATCGCCTGGTGCAGACCATCCGACAGGCGGCGGCCTTTCATCGCGCGGCCGGTATGCTCGTCAATAAGAACGATCTCCTGGCCCGCGACCACGTAGTTCTGATCCTTGAAGAAGATCTTGTGTGCGCGGAGCGCCTGCGTGATGTGGTGCACGATGGTCGTGCTTTCCGGATCGTAAAGCGACTGGCCCTCGGGCAGGATACCGTCGGCGAGCAGGCGCTGCTCGATAAAGTCGTTGCCCTCTTCGGTGAAGGTCGCGTTGCGGGCCTTTTCATCGACGGTGAAATGCTCGGGCGCGAGTTCGGGGATATATTTGTCGAGCGTGCGATAAAGTTCCGAGCGGTCCTGCGAGGGACCCGAGATGATCAGCGGCGTGCGCGCCTCGTCGATCAGGATCGAGTCCACCTCGTCGACGATGGCGAAGTAGTGGTCGCGCTGCATCATCTCTTCGACCGAGCCGCGCATATTGTCGCGCAGATAGTCGAAGCCAAGCTCGTTATTGGTCGCGTAGGTCACATCGGCCGCATAGGCCGCGCGCTTCTCGTCATCGGGCTGGAACGGCACAACAACGCCCGTCGTCAGACCGAGTGCAGTATAGACCTTGCCCATCCAGTCGGCGTCACGCCGCGCCAGATAGTCGTTGACGGTCACGACATGCACACCCTTGCCGGTGAGCGCGTTGAGATACACCGGGAAGGTCGCAACGAGGGTCTTGCCCTCACCCGTCTTCATTTCGGCGATGTTGCCCTGATGCAAAAAGATGCCGCCCATGAGCTGCGTATCGAAGGCGCGCAAGCCAAGCGCACGGCGCGCGGCTTCACGGCAGTTCGCAAAGGCTTCGGGCAGAAGCTGGTCGAGGCTTTCGCCCTCGGCCACGCGTTTCTTGAACTCGGCGGTCTTCTCGATGAGCTGCGCGTCACTGAGTTTTTCGAACTCCGGCTCCAGCGCGTTGATCTTTGCCACAATGGGGCGGGTCGCTTTCACCTTGCGGTCGTTCGGCGTGCCGAAAGCCTTGCGTGCGAGTGTTCCGAGGCCGAGCATGTTTTCTCCGCAATTGGTCTGACCAAATCGTGTGATAAGCGGCCTTGCCGCGCCGGTCGCGCCCGCCTAGAACGGCTAGCGAAAAAAGGGCGGAATTGCCTTCACAGGACCCTTGGCGATGTAAGGGGCGACCGTCAGAGTGTCAACGCCGCGGGGTGCCGCGGCCCGCAGGGAGTGGCTTTGATGTCGAAAATTAATGGGATTTTGGGTGCAGGCGCGATCGTTCTGGCACTGGCGGGCGCAACGATGGCCGAAGGGCCGGGTGCGGATACCGTGGTGGCGACGGTCAATGGCACCGAGATTACCCTGGGTCATATGCTGGCCCTGCGCGGCGGGCTGCCGCCCGAATACCGCACACTGCCCGATGACGTGCTCTTCGATGGCATTCTGGAGCAGCTGATCCAGCAGACCGCACTGGCCAAGATCGGCGAGGACCGCATGACCCAGCGTGATACGATTTCGCTCGAAGTACAGCGCCGCGCCTATTTGTCGAACTCGCTTCTTGCCTATACCGCCGAACGCGCCGTGACCGAGGAGGCCGTGATGGAGGCCTATGAGGCGAAATATGCGGGCGTAGAACCGCGCGAATACCACGCCGCCCATATCCTCGTGGAGACACAGGAAGAGGCTCAGGCGATTAAGGACGAGATCGAGGCAGGCGCCGATTTCGCCGAAGTCGCCAAGGCCAAGTCGAGCGATGGCGCAGCCACCAATGGCGGCGATCTGGGCTGGTTCCAGTTGACCGACATGGTCGAACCCTTCGCAGAGGCCGTGGCCGCGATGGAAGAAGGCGCGCTCGCCGGTCCCGTCGAAACCCGCTACGGCTTCCATGTCGTGAAGCTGATGGAAACCCGCATCGCGGAAGCCCCCACCATCGACGACGTGCGCGAGGAGCTTGAGGGCGAAATCCGTCAGCAGGCGGTTGAGGCGCGCGTCACCGAGACGCTGGAAAATGCCGCGATCGAGCGTATGGTGGAGGGGATCGACCCGGCGATCCTCAAGGATGAGACGATCCTGGGCAACTGAGAGCAATGAGGGGCCAGATGGCGAAGAAAGACAAAGATCTCAAGGACGAGATCGCCAAGCTGAAGGCACGGGTCAAGAAGCTCAAGACCCGGCTCGATGCGACGAAAGGCAAGGCCAAGAAGAAGGCCAAGGCCACGAAGCCGTTGATCTCGCCGCTGGCCCCCGCCAGCTTCCCCCAGCTTCCGGTGATCGAGGGTGTCGAGTTCGCCTCGGCCGCTGCGGGCGTCAAGTATCAGGGCCGCACTGATGTGATGCTGGCCAGGATCGCGCCCGGTTCGGCGATTGCCGGGGCCTTCACGACCTCGTCGACGCGGGCGGCCTGTGTGCTCGACTGCGAAGCCAAGCTGAAGAAGCGCGGCGCGGCGGACTCGACCGACGGCGCTGCAATCATTGTGAACTCCGGGAACGCCAACGCCTTTACCGGCGACAATGGCCGCGCCTCGGTGGATGCGGTGACGGGCGCCGTGGCGGATGCGCTGGGCGTTCCGGCCTCGCGGGTGTTCTCCAGTTCGACCGGCGTGATCGGTGAGCCGCTGCCGCATGACCGGATCATCGCCAAGATCGGTGAGTTGGGCGGCGCGCTGGATGCGGGCGGCATGGAGGGTGCTGCGCGCGCCATCATGACCACCGACACTTTCCCGAAAGGCGCTTGTGCCGAGGTTCTGGGCGATGGTGGCACCATCAAGATCGCGGGGATCGCCAAAGGGTCGGGGATGATCGCGCCGAATATGGCGACGATGCTGGTTTACCTGTTCACCGACGCGTCGATATCGCAGCGCAATCTGCAAAAGATGCTTTCGCGCCAAGTGGATGGCACCTTCAACGCGATTACCGTGGACAGCGACACCTCGACCTCGGACGCGCTGATCTTGGCGGCCACGGGCAAGTCGGCGGCAGCGCCGATTACCGATATGCGCTCCAAGGTCGCCAAGGATTTCGAAGCCGCGCTGCGTGCCGTGATGACCGACCTCGCGCAGCAGGTCGTCAAGGATGGCGAAGGCGCCACGAAATTCGTGGAGATCCGCGTGACCGGGGCCGAGACCGCAGCCGATGCGCATAAGGTGGGGATGGCGATTGCCAACTCGCCGCTGGTCAAGACGGCCATCGCCGGTGAGGATGCGAACTGGGGCCGGATCGTCGCGGCGGTCGGCAAGTCCGGCGCCAAGGCGGATCGTGACCGTCTGTCGATCTCCTTCGGGGACATTCTCGTCGCCGAGAAGGGCTGGCGGGTGCCGGATTATTCGGAAGAGGCCACCTCGGCCTATATGAAGAACGCGGAACTGGTGATCGGCGTCGATCTGGGGCTCGGCAAGGCGGCCAAGACCGTCTGGACCTGCGACCTTACCTATCGCTACATCGAGATCAACGCGGATTACCGTTCGTGAAGCTGGTTCTTGTCTCTGCGGTTGCGCTCATCGATCCCGATGGGCGCATCCTTCTCGCACAGCGCCCCGAGGGCAAGTCGCTTGCGGGTCTGTGGGAGTTTCCGGGCGGCAAGGTCGAGCCCGGTGAAACCCCCGAAGCCTGCCTGATCCGCGAATTGCACGAAGAACTGGGGATCAATACCTTTGAAAGCTGTCTCGCGCCGCTGACATTCGCCAGCCACAGCTACGACGATTTCCACCTGCTGATGCCGCTTTTCGCCTGCCGGAAATGGACCGGGATCGTCACCCCGCGCGAGGGCCAAAAGCTCGCCTGGGTGCGTGCAACCGACCTGAAAACCTATCCGATGCCGCCAGCGGATGAACCTTTGATCCCGATCTTGCGCGACTGGCTGTGAAAAACGGGCGAAATCCCGCCATTTCACGACGAAATCGCGGGGTTTTGTTTCCTTTTCATTAACGATTTCTCCCTAACCTTGGTATAAATCGGCTTGGGAGGATGTCACATGCTGCGAACCATCACTGTTGGTAGTTGTGTTTCGGTACAGGGCACGTTTGAAGCCCAGCTCGACAATGGAAATATCGTGATCCGCGTTGGGAACAGCCTGTTCACGGGCCGCCCAATCGTAAAAAATGCCGCCTGAGGCGGCCTTTTGCATCTCGGCGCAATCAAAAGGGGGCCTCTCGGCCCCCTCTTTCATTACAGCGAACGTTCGACTTCTTCGCGCTCGAAAATCTCGATGACATCGCCCGGACGGATGTCGTCGTAATTCTCGAAGGCCATGCCGCATTCCTGACCGGACTGCACCTCTTTGACCTCGTCCTTGAAGCGCTTGAGCGTCTTGAGCGTGCCCTCGTGGATCACCACGTCTTCGCGCAGCAGGCGCACGCCAGCCGAACGGCGGGCAACGCCTTCGGTGACGATACAGCCAGCCACCTTGCCGACGCCCGTGACCTTGAAGACTTCCTTGATCGACGCGTAGCCGATGAAGTTTTCGCGGATCTCGGCCGAGAGCAGGCCCGAGGCCGCCGCTTTGATGTCGTCCACCAGATCGTAGATGATCGAGTAGTAGCGGATCTCGACGCCCTTCTGGTTGGCGGCAGCCCGTGCCGGCGCGTTGGCCCGCACGTTGAAGCCGATAACCGGCGCGCCCGAGGCTTCGGCCAGACCGATATCGGATTCGGTAATGGCGCCGACGCCCGAATGCAGCACGCGCACGCGCACCTCTTCGTTGCCGACCTTCTCGAGCGCCTGAACGATGGCCTCGGCAGAGCCCTGCACATCGGCCTTCACCAGAACCGGCAGTTCGGCGACATTCTCGTCCGCCTTGGCCTTGGCCATAAGCTGTTCAAGCGTGGTCGCGGCACCGGCGGCGGCGCGTTTATCCTTAGCGGCCTGCTCGCGGTAATCCGCGATCTCGCGGGCCTGCGCCTCGGTCTCGACGACGTTGAGCACATCACCCGCTTCGGGCGTACCGTTCAGGCCGAGCACCTCGACCGGGACCGACGGACCCGCTTCGTCGACGCGCTCGCCTTTGTCGTTGATCAGCGCGCGCACCTTGCCCCATTTCTCGCCGACGACGAAAATATCGCCGCGCTTGAGCGTGCCGTGCTCGATGAGAACCGTCGCAACCGGGCCACGGCCCACGTCAAGCTTGGCCTCGATGACAGCGCCTTGAGCCGCACGGGTCGGGTTAGCCTTGAGTTCGAGGATCTCGGCCTGAAGCGCGATGGCTTCGAGCAGGTTGTCGAGGCCTTTGCCGGTCTTGGCCGACACTTCGACGGTCTGAACCTCGCCGCCCATCTCTTCGACGACAACTTCATATTGGAGAAGCTCGGTGCGCACTTTCTGCGCGTTCGCTTCGGGCTTGTCGCATTTGTTGATCGCAACGATCATCGGAACGCCAGCCGCCTTGGAGTGGTTGATCGCCTCGATGGTCTGCGGCATGACCGAGTCATCGGCGGCCACCACGAGCACCACGATATCGGTGACATTCGCACCGCGCGCGCGCATCGAGGTAAAGGCCGCGTGGCCGGGGGTATCGAGGAAGGTCAGGACCGCGCCGCTCTCGGTGGTCACCTGATAGGCGCCGATATGCTGCGTGATGCCGCCAGCCTCGCCCGACACGACATTCGCGTTGCGGATCGCATCCAGCAGCGAGGTCTTGCCGTGGTCGACGTGGCCCATGATCGTGATGATCGGCGGGCGCGATTCCAGATCTTCGGGCTTGTCCTCGACCGAATCAATCACCTGTTCCACGTCGGCATCCGACACGCGCACAGCCTTGTGGCCGAATTCGTCGATGATGAGTTCGGCGGTATCGGCGTCGATGGTCTGGTTGCCCGTCACCATCATGCCCATCTTCATCAGTGCTTTGACCACATCGGCGCCGCGCTCGGCCATCCGGTTGGCCAGTTCCGAGACCATAATGGTTTCGGGAAGCTGCACTTCGCGGACCATCTTCTCGGCGCGTTGCGAGCCGCCCATGGCTTTCTGCCGGGCTTTCTCTTGTTTGCGCTTCATCGCGGCGAGCGAGCGCTGACGCCCGTCCCCACCCGAGAGCGCGTCGTTCAGCGAGAGCTTACCCGAACGGCGGTTGTCGTCACGGCCTTTGCCGCGTGCATCACGCTCGGGCGCGCGATCGGTGCGCTCACGGTCGGTCTTGCGCGGACCGGTGGTCGAGACGCCCTTGGTCGCCGCGCGCGCAGCCGCGGCCTCGGCCGCAGCCTGATCGGCGGGCTCTTCGGCTTTCGGGGCCTTGCGGATTTCTTCTTTCTTCTGAGCACGTTGCTCGGCCTCGCGGGCCTTGCGCTCGTCCTCTTCGGCCTTCAGGCGCAGCGCTTCCTCGCGTTCGCGATCTTCACGCTCTTTCGCCTCTTGCTCGGCACGACGACGCTCACGCTCTTCCTCGCGGGCCTTTTCCTCGGCCTCACGGGCGGCGGCCTCTTCGACCTCACGCGCTTTCGCGGCTTGCAGCGCCTTCAGGCGGCGCTCCATCTCGGCATCGGAAATGCCAGCGGGACGTTTCGAGGGATCGCCCGCAGCCGGTTTGCCCGTGCTTTTCGCCGGGGCGACGCCCGGCTTGGGCACGACCACCTTCTTGCGTTTGGTCTCGACCACCACGTTCTTCGTCCGACCGTGGGAGAAGCTTTGCTTCACCTGACCGGGGCGCGCACCGCCGAGACCGAGGGGTTTTTTGCCGTCACTATCGCTCATGCCGTCTTCGTATCCTTCATGGCGGATTTGCCGCCGTCCTGCTTGCGCAAACCCGCAAGCCTTGCCGCTTCTCTTATGACACGCGGAGTGAGTCCGCCAGCCGCAAGCGCGCCGTGTATGGCATGATCGCGGCCGAAAGCCAAACCCAATTCAGCGCTTGTCAGGCAGCCAAACCAACGCCCGCCTTCGGGTGTCCATAGCTTGCCTTTGCCTCGCTCTGATCCGTCCGAGGCTTGGAGAAGAACCTTAGCCCGTCCCTCGGACAGCCAGCCCTTCACTTTTTCAAATCCGACAACAGCTTTGCCGGACTTGCGCACCAGAGAGATAAGCTCGACCACGCGTTTCGCAAGCCCCTCCTCGACCAGATCGGCCAAGTTTTCCGGGGTTTTTGCGGGCGCTTTGGCCGCGCGGGCGAACATGCCCTTGGCCGCCGCCTTCTCGATGATGTCGCGATCAGCCGTGACCCAGATCCCCCGGCCCGGCAGTTTTTCTGCCAGATCCGGGTAGATCGTGCCGTCAGGGCCCAGGACGAAACGCACAAGACCTTGCTTGGGCTGCACGTCACCCGTGACGATGCAGCGCCGTTCCGGCCCCTCTTGCGTGTTGTCCTTGCCCCCTCGGGTCATCGCTTATCCGAGGCTCAGGCCTCGGCCTCCTCGTCGGCTTCGCCTTCGACCTCTTCGGCCTCGAGCTCGGTCGGGTCGACCCAGCCAAGCTGAATGCGAGCGGTCATGACGAGGTTCTGCGCCTCTTCGAGCGAAACGTCGAAGGGCTCGAGAATGCCGTCATCCTTGACGCGCTGGCCATCGACGGTGGTCCAACCACCGGCGAGTTCCCAGTCCGCGCAGGTTGCGAAATCTTCGAGCGTCTTCACGCCGTCCTTGGCGAGCGCCTCGATCATCTGCGGGGTCAGACCTTCGAACTCCACCAGCGAGTCCTCGACGCCCAGTTCGCGTGCGACTTCCATCGCCTTGCGGTTCTGTTCCTCGATGAAGTCGCGGGCACGGGCCTGAAGCTCTTCGGCGGTGCCTTCGTCCACACCCTCGATCGAAAGCAGTTCGTCGAGATCGACATAGGCGACTTCTTCGAGCGAGGTAAAGCCCTCGGCCACGAGAAGCTGCGCGAAGAATTCGTCGAGATCCAGCGCTTCAACGAAGAGCTTGGTGCGCTCGGCGAACTCGGCCTGACGACGCTGCGATTCCTCGGCTTCGGTCAGGATGTCGATATCCAGACCGGTCAGCTGCGAAGCCAGACGCACGTTCTGACCACGGCGACCGATGGCGAGCGAAAGCTGCTCGTCGGGCACCACGACTTCGATCTTGCCGGCTTCCTCGTCGATCACGACCTTCGACACTTCGGCCGGTTGCAGCGCGTTCACGAGGAAGGTCGCCTGATCTTCGTTCCACGGAATGATGTCGATCTTCTCGCCCTGAAGCTCGCCAACAACGGCCTGTACGCGCGAGCCGCGCATACCGACACAGGCGCCGACCGGGTCGATCGAGTTGTCGTGGCTGATCACGCCGATCTTCGCGCGCGAGCCCGGATCGCGGGCCACGGCCTTGATCTCGATGATGCCGTCATAAATCTCCGGCACTTCCATCTTGAACAGTTCCGCCATGAATTGCGGGTCGGTGCGCGACAGGAAGATTTGCGGGCCACGGGCCTCGCGGCGCACGTCCTTGACATAGGCGCGGATGCGGTCGTTCGGGCGATAGCTCTCGCGGCCGATCTTTTCGTTACGGCGCAGGATGGCTTCGCCACGGCCCACATCGACGATGATGTTGCCGTATTCCTCGCGCTTGACGGTGCCGTTGATGATGGTGCCGACGCGGTCCTTGAACTCTTCGTATTGGCGGTCACGCTCGGCCTCACGGACCTTTTGCAGGATCACCTGTTTCGCCGATTGCGCAGCGATGCGGCCCAGATCGACCGGCGGAACCTCGTCCACGATCTCGTCGCCGATTTGCGGGTCGGCAAGGTATTGCTTCGCCTGCTCGACGGTCAGCTCGGCCTGATAGTTTTCCAGTTCCTCATCGGCGACCACGGTGCGCACGCGGGTAAAGGTGGCGCGGCCGGTCTTGCGGTCGATCGAGACGCGGATATCCATCTCCGAGCCGTAGCGCGACTTGGCGGCGCGGGCGAGACTGTCCTCCATCGCCTGGATCACCAGATCCGGGTCGATCATCTTCTCGCGGGCCACAGCCTCGGCGGTTTGCAGCAGTTCCAACTGGTTGGCAGAGGTGATTGCCATTGCTCAGGTCTCCTCGTCGGGGGAATCTGTTTCGATTTCGTCGAATTGGGTTTCATCAATCGCGCCCGAAGCCTTCTTCTGGCGCAGCACTTCCGCGATCAGCTCATCAGTCAGGACAAGCTTGGCATCCGAGAGCCAATCGAATTGCAGGCCGATCACGACCTCCTCACCGTTGTTCTCGATCTCGATCAGAACCTCGTCGCCCTCGGTGCCGCGCAGCACGCCTTTGAAGCGGCGGCGACCGTCGATTTGCTCGCTGGTCTCGATCTTGACCTCGTAGCCTTCCCAGGCGTCGAAATCCTTGAGCCGCGTCAGCGGGCGGTCGATGCCGGGCGAGGAAACCTCGAGGTGATAGTTCTCGTCGATCGGGTCCTCGACATCGAGCACAGCCGAAACGGCCGTCGAGATCGCGGCGCAATCATCCACGTCGATGCCGCCGTCGGGGCGGTCGGCCATGATCTGAAGCGTGGCGGTCTTGCCGCCTTGCAGCCGAAGACGCACAAGTTCGAAGCCCAGACCTTCGATGGTCGGGGTCACGATATCGGCCAGACGCCGGTCGATGGCGGTTTTGGCGATGAGGTCGGTCATGGGGTCCGATCCCTTAAAAACAAAAAACGGGCCTGCGCGGCCCGTTACATTCTTCCGGTGGGCGCCGGGTTTGGACCCCAGCGCGCCGCTGTTGAGGGGGATATAGTCGAGAAGCCCCGAGTCTGCAAGCGACTTGTGCGCGGCGGGCCTGTGCCCTCAGTCCCGCAGGCGGTTCATCGCCGCCACGAGCCCCGCGCTGATCCCGGCCTCGGACAGAGCATGTCCCGCCGCTGGCACCATGTGAAGCCGCGCCTTGGCCCAGCCCTCCGCGAGACGCCACGCAGAGATCGGCGGGCAAATCATGTCCATGCGGCCCTGCACGATCGTCGCCGGGATATGTTCGATCCGGTGGCGTTCACGCAGGATTTGGCCTTCCTCGATAAAGCAGCGATGGGTGAAATAGTGGTTCTCGAGCCGGGCGAAAGCGCGGGCATAATCAGCCGGGGCCTCGCCCACGAGCCCGTCGAAATCGACCGTGGCCAGCGCATTTTCCCACATCGCCCATGAGCGCGCATAGCGCGCCTCGGTCGCGTGGTCGCCGCTGAACAGATGCCGGTTATAGGCGGCGATCAGGTCATGCTGCTCCTCGGTCGGGATCGGACGCAGGAACTGGCGCCACAGATCGGGGAAGAACTGCCCCGCGCCACCGCCATAGAACCAGTCGAGTTCACTCTGCTGGGCAAGGAACACGCCACGGAGCACCAGCGCTTCGACCCGCGAAGGATGCGATTGCGCGTAAAGCAGCGCGAGCGTCGCCCCCCAGCTTCCGCCGAACACGATCCAGCCGTCGATGCCGAGAAGCTCGCGGATCAGTTCCATGTCGTTGATCAGGTGCTGCGTCGTGTTCGCCGTGACGCAGGCATGGGGCTTGGACAGCCCGCAGCCACGTTGATCGAACAGCACGATCCGGTAGTGCTCCGGATCGAATAAGCGCCGCATCGCGGGGCTCGATCCGCCGCCCGGCCCCCCGTGGCACACCACCACAGCCGGACCCTCGGGATTGCCCGATTGCTCGACATAGACCCGGTGCCCATCGCCCACATCGACCATGCGCCGGTCGAAAGGTTCGATCGACGGGTAGAGAAATGCGCCGGATGTGCGCTTTTGCCCTGCGGTTCTGTCCATGATCGGACTATATAACGGGAAATCGGCGCCCGCCACGGGGGGCGCGCAGGAAGTGCAGAGGATAGCGATGGCTCAGGCGACGAACACGATCGACCCGGCGGAAGTGGCTAAATTCGAGGCGATGGCCGCCGAATGGTGGGACCCGAATGGCAAGTTCAAACCTCTGCACATGCTCAACCCCTGCCGCCTGGACTACATCACCCAGCAAATCGCCGCCCAGTTCGGGCGCGACCTGACGGCCCCGCGCCCGTTCGAGGGGCTGCGCCTCTTGGATATCGGCTGCGGCGGGGGGCTGTTGTCCGAGCCCATGGCGCGGCTCGGTGCGACGGTCGTCGGCGCGGATGCCGCCGAACGCAACATCCCCGTTGCGAAGCTACACGCCGAGCAATCCGGGCTCGAAATCGACTACCGCCACATGGCCGCCGAGGATATCGCCGCCAAGGGCGAACGTTTCGACATCGTGCTGGCGATGGAGATCATCGAGCATGTCGCCGATCCGCAGGGTTTCACCGACACCTGTGCAGAGCTTTTGAACCCCGGCGGGCTGATGCTCATGTCCACGCTCAATCGCAACGCCAAGAGCTACATGATGGCGATCATCGGGGCCGAGCATGTGATGCGGTGGCTGCCGAAGGGCACGCATGAATGGTCGAAATTCGTGACCCCGGATGAGCTCTTCGAACTGATCGGCAAGGCGGGACTCGATGCGGTGGACCGCAAGGGGATGGTGTTCAACCCGATCACGTGGCGCTGGTCGCTCTCGGATCGGGATCTGAGTGTGAACTATGTCACCGCAAGCGTGAAACGATAGGCCACGGGGGCGCTGCCCCCGCACCCCCGGGATATTTATGGCAGATTGAGAGGGTTATTTCGCCTTGGGGCGGAAGGCGACGATCTTGGCCGGGTCGGTCTCGATGCGCGCCGCGCCGATAAGGTCGAGGCAGTAGGGCACGGCGGCAAAGACCGCGTTGAGGCAGGTCGCGATCGCCGAAGGTTTGCCCGGCACCATGATGATGAGCGACTTGCCCGCGATCCCCGCCGATTGGCGCGACAGGATCGCCGTCGGCACTTCGAGAAGCGAGGCGCGGCGCATCTCTTCGCCAAAGCCTGCCAGTTCCTTTTCAATCACGTCGGCGCAACCTTCCGGCGTTTCATCCCGTGGCGCAGGGCCGGTGCCGCCGGTCACGAGGATCAGGTCGGCTTCGGCGGCGACCAGTTCGCGCAGTTTGGCCGCCACGCTGTCGCGCCCGTCGGGGATGATGTGCCGCTCGATCTCGAGCGGCGAGGTCACGACCGCGCGCAGGTAGTCCTCGCAGCCCGGACCGCCCTTGTCCTCGTATTCGCCGCGGCTGGCGCGGTCGGACACGGTAACGATAGCGGCCCTGGGCTGCGAAACGCTCATTTCTGCACGCGTGCGTTGCGGGCCGCGATCAGTTTGAGGCGCAGCGCGTTGAGCTGGATGAAGCCAGCCGCGTCTTTCTGATCGTAAGCGCCGGCGTCTTCCTCGAAGGTGACGTGCTTTTCGGAATAAAGCGAGTAATCCGACCAGCGGCCCACGGTGAAGACGGCACCTTTGTAGAGGCGCAGACGCACGGTGCCGGAGACCATTTCCTGGCTCTTGTCGATCAGCGCTTGCAGCATCTCGCGCTCGGGCGAGAACCAGAAGCCATTGTAGATCAGCTCGGCGTAGCGCGGCATGATCGAGTCCTTGAGGTGGCCCGCGCCGCTGTCGAGCGTGATCTGCTCGATGCCGCGATGCGCCTCGAGAAGGATGGTGCCGCCGGGGGTTTCATAGATGCCGCGCGACTTCATGCCGACGAAGCGGTTCTCCACGAAGTCGAGACGGCCGATGCCGTGCTTGCGACCATAGTCGTTGAGCTGGGTCAGGATCGTCGCGGGGCTCATCGCCTCGCCGTTGATCGCAACCGCATCGCCCTTCTCGAAGGTCACCTCGATGAATTCCGGCTGATCGGGCGCATCCTCGGGGTTCACGGTGCGCTGGAACACATAGTCGGGCGCCATGTCGGCGGGGTTCTCGAGAACCTTACCCTCGGACGAGGTGTGCAGCAGGTTCGCGTCCACCGAGAACGGTGCTTCGCCGCGCTTGTCCTTGGCAATCGGGATCTGGTTCTGCTCGGCGAATTCCAGAAGCTTCGTGCGCGAGCTGAGGTTCCATTCACGCCACGGCGCGATCACCTTGATCGCCGGGTCGAGTGCGTAAGCCGAGAGCTCGAAGCGCACCTGATCGTTGCCCTTGCCAGTCGCGCCATGCGCCACAGCGTCGGCGCCGTGCTGATGCGCGATCTCGACCAGACGCTTCGAGATCAGCGGACGCGCAATCGAGGTGCCGAGCAGGTAGAGCCCCTCATAGACCGCGTTGGCACGGAACATCGGAAAGACGAAATCGCGGACGAACTCTTCACGCACGTCTTCGATATGGATATTCTCCGGCTTGATGCCGAGCATCTCGGCCTTCTTGCGCGCCGGGTCCAGCTCTTCGCCCTGACCGAGATCGGCGGTGAAGGTGATGACCTCGCAGCCATATTCGGTTTGCAGCCATTTCAGGATGATCGAGGTATCGAGGCCGCCGGAATAGGCGAGCACGACTTTCTTGGGCGCGGACATGGGCATCTCCGGGATTCAGGTTTCCGCGCGGGGATAGTGGTTTTTCGGCTTGTGGACAAGGGTCTGTCATCGCGCCGGCACGACCGGGCAAAACGAAAACGGGCGGCCGAAGCCGCCCGCTCGTCTGCATGATCCGCGATCAGCCTTCGACACGCTCGGTTTCCGGCTCGGGGAGCGGTTCCTCGCCCTCGGGAAGCTCTGCGGTCTCGTCACCCTCAACGTGGGGTTCCGGAGCCGGAAGGCTCAGAAGATCATGGAGTTCGGCCAGCGCCTCTGGCGAAAGCTCGCGCCCATTCGAAGCGTCTAGCAACGCCGCGCTCTGGGTCTCGGCACCTTCTTCGATTTGGCCCTCATAAGTCTCGATGTCACGTTCCAGGCCAGCTACCCGTTCGTCATAGCTTTCGGCAGCCGACATCTCGTCATTCAGCGCCGCGAGAGCATCCGCATCTGCGCCCTCGGGATCAGCCAGCGCGTCGATATCGGCCTGAATGTCCTCGATGCTGCGCGGCGGGTTGTCGAGCAGTTCGTTCAACGCGGTCTGCGCGTCGCCAAGGTTTTGCTCGGCTTCTGCAACCGCGTTCACGGCTGCCGCATAAGCTGCGATCCGGCCAACCTGGCTGTTGGGCGACGCGTTTGCCAGAGCGGTCGGGCTTGCATGGGCCGCGTTCAGCCCTTTGAGTTCCGAGGCCAGCGCGCCGTGATTGGTCTTGGCCACTTCAGGCTTGCCGGAGGGACGCGGCGAAGACTTAACCGCGGTCGATTTGACCGGCTTCGGTGCGGCCCGCTTGATCGGTTTGGCAGTGGCCGAGCTCGTCGACGTCTTAGGGCTGAACGAGGTGCCCGTGCTACGACCATTGTCGCCGCCGCTCTTGCCGGCGGCTTTACCGTTACCGCCTTTGCCGCCCCCATTTCCGCCGCCGTTGCCGCCGCCATTTCCACCGCCGTTGCCGTTGCCTTTGGCATAGGCAGCCTCCGGTCCGAACGAAAAGTCATTACTTCCGGGCACGAGGAACAACGCGGCGGCGGCGAACAGTACAACCAAGGGTTTCGACATCGGCATGTGAGTTTCCTCCGGGGATGCAGTCGGCTTTATAATTCTGGCGAGGCTGCCACAGCAGCGTTTGCATATTGCAATCAATACATGGCGAAATCTGGGCCTTCGCGGCTTTTCGTCTCGAATGGCTTGCAAAGTGGCCCCGAGCGGATCAAATCTCGGCCATGACACAGTTTGCCCTTGAAGCTCAGGCCGCCACTCGCGCATTGCGCGCCCTGTTCGAGCCAACACCGCTACAACGCAATGACCATCTCTCAGCAAGGTTCGATGCCGATATCTGGCTGAAACGCGAAGACTTGACGCCCGTGCGCTCCTACAAGCTGCGCGGCGCGTTCACCGCGATGCGCAAGCTGCGCGAGACTGACCCGGATGCGGGGCATTTCGTCTGCGCGAGCGCCGGCAATCACGCGCAGGGGATGGCCTTTGCCTGCCGCCATTTCGGCGTAAAGGGTACGATCTTCATGCCGGTCACCACGCCGCAGCAAAAGATCGACAAGACCCGTACTTTTGGCGGCGATGCGGTCGAAATTCGGCTCATCGGCGACTATTTTGATGACACGCTCGCGGCCGCACAGGAGTTTTGCCGCGGCGCCAAGGCGCATTTTCTGGCACCTTTCGACGACCCTGACGTGATCGAAGGGCAAGCCTCGGTCGGCGTCGAGATCCTCGATCAACTCGGCCGCGCGCCGGATCTGCTTGTGCTCCCTGTCGGCGGCGGCGGGCTTGCGGCGGGGGTGACCGGCTATCTGCGTGCCACCGCGCCTCAGACCGCTTATCGCTTCGTGGAGCCGCTCGGTGGGGCAAGCCTGTCTGCCGCGATTAAGGCCGGGGAGCCGGTCACGCTCTCGCATGTGAACAGCTTCGTGGATGGCGCCGCCGTCGCGCGGATCGGGGCGGAGCCGTTTGCCCGGCTCGACTGGATCGCGCCCGAGGATATTCTGCGGGCGCCCGAGGACCGGATTTGCGTAACAATGCTCGAGATGCTCAACGTCGAGGGGATCGTGCTGGAGCCCGCCGGCGCGCTCTCGGTCGACGTGCTGCCCGAACTGGCCGAGCAGATCCGCGGTAAAACCGTGGTTTGCATAACCTCGGGCGGGAATTTCGATTTCGAGCGGCTGCCAGAGGTCAAAGAACGCGCGCAGCGATTCTCCGGGCTGAAGAAATACTTCATCCTGCGGATGCCGCAGCGCCCCGGCGCCCTGCGCGAATTTCTGCAAATGCTGGGGCCGGATGACGATATCGCCCGGTTCGAGTATTTGAAGAAATCGGCACGGAACTTCGGCTCGGTCCTGATCGGGATCGAGACGAAATCGCCCGAGAGCTTTACGGCCCTGACCGGCAAACTCGATAAAGCCGGTTTTGCCTATCGCGACATCACCGAGGATGAGACCTTGGCCGAATTTCTGATCTGAGCCGTTCAGGCCGCGTTACAAAACTCTTGCACGCGGGTCATGAACACCTCTTTCGAGGCACCGTAACAGGCAATCACGGCCTTCACGTCGATCTCTGCGGCGCGGCCCTGCGCGGCCTTTCGTTCACCCTCCTGGCACATGGCGCCAAAACTCTGGAACCCAAGGTTCCACGCCGATCCTTTGAGGAAATGCAATTCTTCCTCCAGCTTGTCTGGGCGTGCGCCCAGCCGCATCACGACACCCTCGACCTCATCGAGAAACAGGTCCACAACCTCTGCGAATCCCTCTGCCCCGATTTCGGATTGCAACTCTGCAACGCGTTCCCAGTCAATCATGTCCACCTCCAGAATGGCCCAACGGCCCGATACCTTCACCGCGGCCCAGAATATTGCGGAGGTCTTGCCGAAGAATTAATCCGCGAGAACTTCTTTGCTTTACTGCATCTTAAGGTGTTCGGTGCATGACTCGGGGGATCGTTACCCATAGGTGTGCAGTGTTGGCCAAGAAGCTCGAAACGGACCGGCGCAGGAACGCGCGTATCGGCCCCGGCGCGCCTTGCCGGGTTCTGGTTGTCGACGACAGCAAGATGCAGCGACGCATCCTGTCGGCGCAGCTCGCGCGCTCGGGTTACGAGGTGATGGAGGCTGATTCCGCCGAAGAGGCGCTGGCGCTATGCGAACAGGTCGAGCCCGATATCGTGCTGTCGGATTGGATGATGGACGGGATGAGCGGGGTCGATTTTTGCCGCGCCTTTCGTCAGATGAAGCGTGCGGGATACGGGTATTTCATCCTTCTGACCTCCAAAACCGAAAAGAATGACGTTGCAGAGGGCCTCGATAGCGGGGCGGATGATTTTCTCGCCAAGCCGGTGAATGGCGCGGAATTACGCGCGCGACTGTCGGCGGGGGAACGCATCTTGCGCATGGAGAAAGAGCTGAAGGACAAGAATCGTCTCCTTCATTCCGCGCAAGAGGCGATCGAACGCGACCTGTCCGAGGCGCGAAAACTCCAGCAAAGCCTTGTCAAAGAACGGCACCGCTCTTTCGGAGCGGCGGAGGTGTCCTTGCTGTTGCGCCCTTCGGGTCATGTCGGCGGCGATCTTGTCGGGTTTTTCCCGATCAATGCGCGGCGCGTGGGTCTCTATGGGATTGACGTGTCGGGCCACGGGATCACGTCGGCCCTGATGACCGCCCGGCTTGCGGGGTATCTCTCGGGGTCGTCGCCCGAACAGAATATCGCGCTGTTCCTGACTGAATACGGTATCTATGACGGGCGCGATCCGGCGGAACTGGCCGCCTACCTGAATCAGCTCGTTCTCGATGAGATGCAGACGGAGAATTACTTCACGCTCATCTATGCCGATGTCGATCTGATATCTGGGGAGGTGGCCATGGTGCAGGCCGGTCACCCGCATCCGGTCCTGCAACGAGCCGATGGTAACGTCGAATATCTCGGCGATGGCGGGATGCCGGTGGGGCTATTGCCTGGCGCGGAATATGAAACGTTTCGCACGGTTCTGGCGCCAGGAGACCGGCTGTTCATGGTCTCTGATGGCGTGACAGAAGCCGCTCCAACGGATGGAGAAATGCTGGGGGAGCTTGGCCTGGCGCGGTTGATGCGACGGTCGGCGCGCCTGCGCGGCGCGAGCTTTCTCGATGCGATCTATTGGGATGTCGAGAGCCACGCAGGCGGGGCGTTGACCGACGATATCTCCGCGGTATTCTTCGAATTCCACGGCGCGAAAACCGCGGTTGATTAAGGCTCACGCAACGCTTCACGCGACTTATAGAGCGGTTTAAGAAGATACTGCAAAATCGTCTTCTCGCCCGTATGCAGTTCCACTGTCGCCTGCATGCCGGGGCGTATCTCAAGATTACGCTGCCGCTCCGTCAGATGTGCCAGATCGACCCGCAGGGTAACCTTATAATGCGGATCGCCATCAGGCTTGCGCTCGTCCTTGAACGTATCGGCCGAGATGAAATGCACACTGCCCTGCAAGCTGCCATAGATCGTGTAATCATAGGCCGAAAGCTTGATCGTCGCGGCCTGTCCGGTCTTCACGTTGGCGATGTCCTTGGGGTCGATCCGCGCCTCGATGAACAGTTCTTCATCCAGCGGAATGATTTGCAGGATCTCCTCGCCCGGGCGCACCACACCGCCAATCGTCGTCACCGACAGCTTGTTCACGATCCCCCGCATCGGCGAGGTGAGCGTGGTGCGGCCAAGCTGATCCTCGGACAGCTTCAACTGCTGTTGGAGGGTGCTCAGCTCCTTGAGCGTGTCGGAATATTCGGACGCCCGTTCAAGCTCCGTCTGCGTCACGATCTCGTTGAACTGCTTCTCCGCATCCGAAAACACCTTGCGCGCACGTGTCACCTCGATCAGCGGTGCGACCTCCTTGGCATACATGTTTTCCAGCAGTTCGAGCTCGGCCTTGGCCTGCTTCATCACATTCGCAGCGCCCCGCCTGCGGCCCGCGAAATCCTCAAGCCGCGCGCGCAGCAGCGTGGATTCCGACGCCACGATGTGCGGCACCAGAGCCGCCTGCGCGTCGCTCGCCTCGAACGCGTCGATCCCCGCCAACTCGGCCTCCAGCCGCAATTGCCGAATTTCGAGCGCCGCGATCTGCGCGCGCAGATCGTCCACTTGCGTCTGATATTGCGTGCCATAGAGCCGCGCGAGCATGGTGCCCGGCTCGACCACGTCACCTTCGCTGACGTAAAGCTCGGCCAAAATCCCGCCTTCGAGATTCTGGATAATCTGCGGCTTGGACGAAGGAACGATTTCGCCCGGACCACGCACGATTTGATCGACCCAAGCTACCGAGGCCCAAAGCACGAAGACCAGCACCGTCGCAGCCACAAGCCAGATCGTGAGGCTCATGCGCCGAGTCCGCGCCTCGAGCGCCTGCGGGTCGATCGTCGTCATCCCGACGCCCCCCCGCTTTTGGCCTTGGTCAGATGCGCCAGAACCGCGTCGCGTGGCCCATCCACCGCCATGCGCCCGTTTTGGAGGATCAGCGTCCGCGCGGTCAGCGCGAGGATCGGCACCCGGTGCGTTGCAATGATCGCGGTGCGCCCGTGCAGCCATCCGTCAAGGCGGCTGACGAGCGTGGTTTCCAGCGTCGTATCGAGCGCCGCCGTCGGTTCGTCGAGAATCACGACGCTCGGGTCCTGCAACCACAGCCGCGCCCAGCCGATGGATTGGCGCTGACCGACCGACAGCCCTTCGCCCCCATCGCGGAGTTCCAGATCAAGCCCGCGCGGGTGGCTGCGAACGAACGGTCCAAGCCCCGCGAAATCGAGCGCCTGATAAAGCCGGTCCTCGTCACGTTCGAGCTGAGTCAGGTTCAGGTTGTCGCGCAGCGTCCCCGAGAACAGCCGCACATCCTGCGACAGGTAGCCGACCGCCCGGCGCAGATCGCGCGGATGAAGCTGTCCGATATCGACGCCATCCAGCAAGATGCGCCCGCCTTGCGGCTCGTAGACACCCGCAAGCAGCTTGAGCAGGGTCGACTTGCCCGACCCGTTCGCGCCAAGAACCGCGACCCGCTGGCCTGCCGGGATTTGCAGCGCGGCGATGTCGACCATGACAGCGCCGTCCTGATCGTAGCGGAATTCCAGCCCGCGCAGTTCATATTCACCCGTGATCCGTTCGGCGCGCAGGTAGCTGCGGCTTTCGGCCTGCGTCTGGTCTGCATCGGCAATCGCCTCCAGCCCGTCGAGCGCGGCCTTCACGTTCGACCAGCGCGCCATCGTGCCCGCGAGTTGTGTCAGCGGCGCGAGGGTGCGCGAGGTCAGGATGCCGATCGCGATGATCGACCCCACCGTGAAATCGCCTGCGAAGACCTTATAGGTGCCGATCACGACCGCGATGATATAGGTCGCCTGCTGCACGCTCTGCGCCCAGTAGGTCAGCGCCGAGGCGAGCTTGCGCTGCTCCGAGGATTTGACGGCCGAAAGCGTCGTCAACTCTTCCCAGATCCGCTTGAACCGGTCCTGCCCGCGTTGGGTGTTGACGGTCTCGTGCTCGTAGATCGCCTCGTGCAAGAGCTTTGACGCCCGCGCAGAGGCACCCTGCGTCGATTGTGTCAGCTTGACCATCTTTTTCTGGAACAGAAATCCGGGCAGCACCATCAGCACCGCCCCCACTACCAGCACCCAGACGAGGTTGCCGCCGATGCTCGCCACCAAGGCGAGGAAGACGAAGATGAAGGGGATGTCGGCCAGCGTGCCGATGGTGGAGGCGGTGAAGAACTCACGCACAGAGCTGAATTCGCGCATAGCCGAGAAAAGCTGTGAGGGGGAACGCCGGCCCGGTGCGGCCTTCATGCCAAGAAGCCGCTCCATCAGGAGTTTTTGCACCGAGAGTTCGATTTTGCGTCCGGCCATGTCCATCAGCCCCGAACGCGCGAGTTTCAGCGCCATCTCCATGCCCAGCGCCAGCAGCGCGCCGATGGCCAGCACCCAAAGCGTGCTTTCGGATTTATGCGGGATCACGCGATCATAGACCTGAAGGCTGAACAGCGCGACGGCGACAGCGAGGATATTGGCGAAAAGCGACCCTAGCGCGACCTCGGCAAAGGCGCGGCGCTGATCCCGAAACGCACCCCAGAACCAATGGGCGCGGTCTGCGGTGGCGGCGTGGCGCTCTTCGAGCTGGCGCAGCGTGGTCCGGGCGCGCACGATCTGGCCGCTGAAATAGGGGGCGAACTCATCGAGCGGCACTTCGGCGCGCTGATCGGGGCAAGTCTTGTCATAGACGAAGAGCCGCTCGCCCTCTTGCCCGACCACGAGTACCATCTGCCCGTTGGTCATCTGTGCAAGGGCGGGCCACTGGCCAGGGGTCAGGCGCTCGATGCGCTCGACGCTCGCCGTCATACCCGCAACGCGCAGAACGGCCGCAATGTGATCGGGCTGGACTTCGCCCATACGATCGCCCGTGACCGCCGCCGTGACCTCGCCGACGGCGAGGAGCATCTGTTCGAGAATATCGGCGGCTGGCACCTGCGCACCCAGCAGGCCCGCATAGGCGGCAGCCAGCTCCGCACGGGCTTTGGCGCGTGTCCCCGGTTGCGGACGTGGCGCGGTCTGAATGGGGCCATTTGGCTGTGGCAGCACGCCATCGGCAGCCCCGCTCACGCGGGCTGCATTGATGTCGAACGCGATCACACGGTCCCCCACAGACCCCTACACCTTGTTAAATACGGCTACCGTCCACCAATATCCCGTGTTCGCGCGCTATTTCCAGCTTAATCCGAGCAATGTCGTATTTCAGCCCGACCTGATCGCGCTCCATGGCAGCATAGGACTCATACATATTCACCAATTCCATCAAGGTACGGCGCCCCATCCGGTATTGCTCGGTGAACATTTCGAGGCTCGCGCCGGTCTGGCGGGTGACCTCGGCGTCGCGGGCGTCCTTGGCTTCGAGCGCAGTAAGTTTCGCGCGCAGTTCGGTCACCTTGCTCAGACTGTCGCGGCGGGCTTTCTCGACCCGCGCGGCGGCCGCCTCTTCGGTCGCGGCAATGGCCGCCAGTTGATCGCCAGTGCCAAAGCCCAAAAGCTGATCGGTGCCGAGGGTGAGCCCGATATCCGAACCGCCTTCGCCAATGGTGCCGGTCGCTGCCAGACGAGGCAGATGTCCCGCGCGGGCCAGTTTCGCCTCGGCTATCGCGCGCGCCTGCTCGCCTTCGGCCAGCTTGACGCCCAGCGCCTCGGGAAGTGCTGTCGGCAGGGCAATCGTGTCCAGCCCGTTCAACTCCGCGACGGAGATCGTGGTCATGGTCTGCAATTGTTCAATCGCACTGCGCGCCGCATCCCGATCCGAGGCCGCGCGGGCCTCCATCTCCGAGAGCTTCTGGCGCAATACGCGCGCTTCGGACATGTCCGACAGCCCGCCTTCGACACGGATGCGCATGATGCGGTCGTAGTCGGTGATCCGCGTGACCGCGCGATCCGCAACCGCGGCCTGATCGCGGGCCTTCAGCGCGCTGAGATAGTGGCCGATACCTTCCCGCACCAGATCGTTCATCTCGACCGACAAATTGACGGCTGCCACTTCCACATCGGCGGCGGCGAACTCACGCTCGGCCCGCTTTGCACCATTGTCGAACAGCACCTGCTCCACCAGCATTTGCGCCACCATGTCGCCCAGACGGCTAAGACTGAGGGTCGGGCCAATCTGGGGCAGCCAGTTGCGCGACTTGGCCTTGGCGGTGAGCCGTTTCACCCGCAGATCAGCCTGCGCCGTGCCGGCGGAATGGTCGATGACTCCGCGTGCGATCTCGGCATAGGGGCCGTCCCCTGTCAGCACTGAACGGCGCGCGCGCAGGTCCGCGATCACGGCCGATTGCTCTGCGGTTCTCTCGCTTGTGGATGGGCCCAGCGCGACGGGTTCCGACGCGCTGGAAAAAGCCGATCTGGAGATCGGGAACGGTGTGCCGTCGAGGCACCCCGAAAGGGTCGTGACCGCCGTCAAAGCAACGATCGCCCGGGCCGCCGCAGAGGCCCGGGAAAGCGTCACTTGGCGGCTTTTCCGGGTCATCTCGGGGCTCCGATCAGATCGTGAGATGGGTGATCTGATCGTCGATGATGAGGCTCGCCCCGTCATCGCCCAGCGTGTAGATGCTGTGCGTCTGACCGTTGATGACCGCATCCTGCCCGGTATCCTGTGCACCCAGCGCGGTCACGTTGTCATTGGCGTCGCCGCTGATGATCATCGTATTATCCGGCCCGGTAAGTGCCAGCAGTTGCTCTTCGGTGATGGTCAGGGTCGCCTCCGCATAGCTGAGGTCAATCGCGGCCAGATCGAACTGCTCCAAACCGTCGCGGCCCAGATCGATCGTCACATCCGAGTTGCCATCGACCACCAGCAGCGTCGAGGCGGTGTTGCCTGCCGCATCCGCATCGGTCACCACGAGATACTCGCCATTCGGCACACGCCCGCCCGAACCGAAATCGTAGAGATCCTCGGAGCCGAGGCTGATCGGATCGCTGTCCAGAACCGTCGAGACCGTCCCGTCCGCGCCCACCGTCGAAACCGTGAAGTGGTCGCCCTCGCTGTCGGAGGTGTAGATCGCGCGGGTCGAGCTGCCATCATCGGTCTTATCGGTGATGATCGGCGCATCGGGCGCGTCGAGATCGAAGGTGAAGCTCTGGCTGGAGTTGTCGTTAAGCACCGCAACGTTGCCCGCAAGGTCCGTCGCCGTGACCGTGTACGTCATCGACCCGGTCAGCCCGGAAAGCGCGGATTGATCGAAACTCACCGACCAGAGGCCATCGGCCCCGGCGGTCACCACCTGCTCTGCCCCATTGGCAAGACGCACCACGACCTGCGAGCCGGCCTCGACCGTGCCCGAAATCTCGAAGCCCGCCGCCGCCTCGTTGGCGTTGACGATATTGTCGCCTGCGACCAGCGGGGTGACGGTGAAATTGCGCACAACCGGATCAAAGTCGACCATGCTCGACTGCGTGGCAACGTTGCCATTCGCGTCGGTCGCCGAAACCGTGAGAGCCATGCCCGCGACCTCGGTTGTCGGCAGCATGCCAGCCGGGATCGTCACGGTCCAGGTCCCACCGGTCACCGAGGCCGGAAGCACCGCCCCGTTTCCAAGCTGCACCGAAACCACCGAGCCTGCCTCAACCGTCCCAGTGACCACGAGGCCACCCGCGCCTTCCGCGGCGTTGACGATGCCGTCCGCAATCTGCGCATTCGGCGTCGTGGTGGCGTGACTCAGGTCTTCTACCACGGTGTCATAGGCGACAGTATGGCTTGCGCTCGACGCGTTGCCCGCGCCATCCACCGTCGAGGCCGTGAAGGTCAAATCCCCTTCGCCCGTCGGCAATTGGCTTTCCGAGAAATAAGCGCTCCAGGTGCCATCCGCGCCAACCAGCGTGGTCACGGTCACGGTACCCAGCCCGATTTGCAGCGTCGCGCCGGGCGTCGAGGTGCCCGTCACGGTAACGCCGCCCTGCCAGTCCGCATTATTGATCATGTCGTCGCCGGTCACCGCATCGAAGGTAATCGGGTGCGGCTCGGTATCGACCACCAGCGTATCGGTGATCGTGGTCACGTTGCCATTCACATCGGTCGCGGTGATGACCATGCCTTCGGTATAGGTGCCGCCCGGAAGCTCATCCTGCGTGAAGGTAACGGTCCAGGTGCCGTTCTCACCAACCACGGTCGTCGCGGTCTGCCCGCCGACCTCGACCGAGATCGCGGCCCCTGCCTCGCCCGTGCCAGAAATCGAGATGCCGTCCGCGTAATCCACAAGGTTCTCGATATCGCCAACAGATTGGGTGCCCTCGGTCACGGCGACCTCGGGAGGCGTCATGTCGATGAGGAAATCGGGGCCGTCCAGCGTGTATTCCGTGCCATCGGGCGCGACCACATCGACGATTGCGGTCAGGTCGCCATCCGACGGGAAGGTGTCATCCTCAAAGGTGACTTCCCAGGTGCCGTCCTCGTCAACGGTGGTCTCGGCGGTCTGATCGCCAAGCGTCACGGTCACGGTGGACCCCGCCTCACCGGTGCCGGTTACGATTGCAGCCGGGTCCTCGGTATTCGTGGTGAGGGTGTAATCCGCGTCCGGCTCATCCACGGTCGGGATGATCGCCGGAGCTCCGCCCGAGCCGCCACCATCGCCGCCACCCGTCAGAACGCCAAGGCCAACAAGACCAGCGCCCGCAAGACCCGCCGTCCCCAGACCGCCGATCAGCGGTGCGAATGCTGCCATCCCGGTTGTATCGTCGTCACCGATCGGCGCGAGAATGTCCTCGCCGCCCATGAATGCGAGCTGGTCGTTCGGGCTCCATTTCCCGATCACCTCGACCGCACCGTATTGTGCGAACAGAACCCCGTCGCCGCCATCTTCAAGCGTCACCGCCGAGATTTCATTATCCGCCGAAATGTAAAGCTGGGCTTCCTGCCCTTCGGGCGCGCTGTAATAGCCCGACAGCGTGATGACGCGGCCATCGACCAGAACGATCTGAAGATCGTCGCCTTCGCGCACATACTTGAGAATGTTGTATTTTCGCAGGTTCAGAGAGATTTCGTCACCGGCACCAACCTGAATGAAATCACTCGCACCGTCACCGGCAACCATACCACGCGACACACCGCCCGCATAATCGCGAACGGCAAAGTCAACCGACTTTACCATTGAACCACTCCGCCTCACGTTAACTCGGCTTGTTTTGTGCCGATTTTTTGAACTGCTGCCCTAATTGTTAACGAAATGGCAACGCTATTTCTAGCCCTTTGATGGCATCGAAGGTCAATTTATGGGGTTCACACATATACTTTTGCACCAAAATCCCACGACTATGGCCTAATTGCCACGCAGCACGCCAAGCAGGAAATGCCGATCTCCCGCATTGGCCAAGAGGTCCAGCGCCTCTTCGGGGCTGAGCCAGACGTCGCGGTGCCCCGGTTCCGTGGGCGCGCTACGCCGCAAAACGGGGCGCGCCAGATAGATATGGCACAGCTTCTCGGCCCAAATCTCGTATTCCGGCATGAAGGTAAAACGGCGATAGGCCCCGATGCGGCGCGCCGACGAGATTGTCCAACCCGTTTCCTCATAGACCTCCCGGTGAAGCGCCCGGATTGCGCTCTCACCGGGGTCGATACCGCCGCCGGGAAGCTGAAACTCTGGGTTGGGCTCTGACTGGTGGGTCACGAGGACCTGCCCCTCGCGCATCAGCACCGCGTAGGCACCGGGCCTGCGGCGGTAGCGTTGCTCTGGTTTCACGGCCTCGCCAAAGCGTCGGATCATGGCGCCCCCTTGGGTCTGCGGTTGCTCCGCCTATATAGGCACGGTATGCCAGCGCCCGAAACGCCGAAATCTCGCGCGAACCCCCAAGGAAGACACATGTCCACGCTCTCGCAAATCGCATGGGACGATACGGTCCTGCCATTCCAACTTGATCGCTCGGATGTCCGGGGCCGGGTCGCGCGTCTGGACGGCGTGCTGGAAAAGGTGCTCTCGCAGCATGACTACCCGCCGATGGTCGAGGCGCTGGTGGCCGAAATCGCCTTGCTCACGGCAATGATCGGCCAAACGATCAAGCTGCGCTGGAAGCTGTCCCTGCAAGTGCGCGGCACCGGGCCGATCCGGATTCTCGCAACCGATTACTATGGACCCAGTGCCGATGGCGCCCCCGCCCGTATTCGCGGCTGGGCCAGTTTCGACGCTGAACGGCTCGACGAAACCGCCGATCCGTTCCAGCAGATCGGTGACGGCTATTTCGCGATCCTGATTGACCAAGGCGAGGGCACCGTGCCCTATCAAGGGATCACGCCCCTCGCGGGTGGCTCGCTCTCAGCCTGTGCGCAGACCTATTTCGCGCAATCCGAGCAGCTTCCGACCCGGTTCGAGCTGTCCTTCGGTCGCTCTGCCCTGCCGGGACAGGCCGAGCATTGGCGCGCCGGTGGCGTGATGCTCCAGATGATGCCCAAAGCCTCGCCTTTCGTGGCAACCGAAGGCGGCACGGGTGAGGGCGGCTTGCTGGATCATTCGGACCTGCTTGAGGGCGACGATGACGAGAACTGGTCGCGCGCCAATCACCTGTTGGACACCGTCGAAGCTCTGGAACTGATCGGCCCGACCGTCCAGCCGACCGAGTTGCTCGTACGTCTCTTCCACGAAGAGGGCCCCCGGGTCTTCGATCCGCAGCGGATCGAGTTCGGATGCACCTGCTCGGCGGATCGGGTGCGAGACAGCCTCTCGATCTATTCGGCCAAGGATATCGGCCACATGACGACCGAGGATGGCAAGGTCACTGCCGACTGCCAATTCTGCGGCGCGCATTACGAATTCGACCCTGCATCACTGGGATTTGAGGCAACGAAGAACCCCGATGGGTCGCAAAAAGAGGCCTCGGATGAGTGATCTTTTCGCCCCGGTTCGGGCCGCTCTGGCGCAACCGGGGCGGCCCTCGTCGGATTACGACCTGAATACCGGCATCTTTCTGCCCGAGGGGCGCAAGCTGCGCCCGGCGGGGGTGTTGGTCGCATTTGAGGCGACGGAGATGGGCCTGCGCCTCTATCTCACCAAGCGCGCCTCGCATCTCAAGCACCATCCCGGCCAGATTGCCTTTCCGGGCGGCAAGGTGGACCCGTCCGATGATGGACCCATTGCTGCTGCGCTGCGCGAAGCGCATGAAGAAATCGGGCTGCCCACCGACAATGTCGAGGTGCTGGGCACGCTTGAAGCCCATGAGACGGTGACCGGCTTCCTCGCAACCCCGGTTCTGGCCCGCATTCACACCCCTTTCACCCCACGCCCGGAGGTCGGTGAGGTCGAGGAGGTGTTCACCGTCCCCTTCGCCCACGTCACCGATTTAAGCCGGTATAGGGTCGAAAAACGCCGGTGGCGCGGCACCTGGCGCAGCTATTACGTCGCGCCGTTCGGTCCCTATTACATCTGGGGCGCAACTGCGCGTATGCTGCGGGCATTGGCGGATCGGATCGAGGCGGACCGGAAGGCGCGATGAAGCTGAGCGGAGAGTGGATCGAGGCGAACCATGTGCAGACCGTTCTGCACATGCTCGAAGCGGGCGGCCATGAGGCCCTGCTTGTGGGCGGCTGCGTGCGCAATGCGGCGCTTGGCCAGCCGGTCTCGGATATCGACATCGCTACCGACGCGCGCCCGGAACGCGTGATAGAGCTGGCCGACGCGGCGGGGCTGAAGCCCGTTCCCACGGGCATTGAGCACGGCACTGTCACCGTCGTCGCCGAGCACATTCCACATGAGATCACCACCTTTCGCCGTGATGTAGAGACGCATGGCCGCCACGCGACGGTCGCTTTTTCCGATGACCGCGCCGAGGATGCCGCGCGGCGCGACTTCACGATGAACGCGCTCTATGCGCGCTCGGATGGGACCGTTCTTGACCCCTTGGGGACCGGGCTTGAAGATCTCGCCGCGCGTCATGTTCGCTTTGTCGGCGATGCGGAAGATCGGATTCAGGAAGACTACCTGCGCATTCTCCGCTTCTTTCGGTTTACGGCTTGGTATGGCGCCCCGGAACGCGGGATGGACCCTGAGGGGCTTGCCGCCTGTGCCGTAAATTCCGCTGGAATAGAGACGCTTTCGCGCGAGCGTGTGGGGGCTGAGATCAAGAAACTCCTTTCTGCGCCCGACCCGGCCCCGGCTGTCGCGGCCATGGCTGCGAGTGGTGTGCTGAACCGGGTTCTGCCCGGCGCCGATCCGCGCGCGCTTGCACCGTTCGTGCATCTGGAATCCGGTGGAGCAGAGCCTATGCGACGGCTCGCGGCGCTTGGTGGAGAGGATGTCGCAGCGCGTCTTCGCCTTTCCAAGGCCGAGGCCAAACATCTTGCGCGAATCCGCGAGGCGCTGGAGGCAGGGGTGTCGCTGGAGGAGGCCGGATACCGGTTCGGAGTCACGGTGGCTGCCGATGCCGCGCTCGTCTTGGCGGCCTCTCTCGGCGCGCCCCTCGCCCCAGCGTGGGAAGCCGAGATTGCACGCGGCGCAGCGCAGGTGTTTCCGATCAAACCCGCTGATCTCATGCCCGCCCTGCAAGGTGCCGCCTTGGGCGCCGAACTCCGCAAGCTCGAGGATCGCTGGGTCGCCTCGGGCTTCGCCCTCACGCGCGAAGAATTGCTCGGCTAGCCAATCGCGTCGCTTTCCCTTTCTCACACGCCCACTATATGCTCGCGGGTATGAGCCTGTTGCGTCCCAACCCTTTTAAGCCCGCCGAGGGTCCGCCGCCTGATCGCCTTGGCGCGTTTTATGGCTGGTGTTTGCGCGGGGCATGGCCCGTAGTCGGCACCGACGCGTTCCTCTCAGGCATCGCCGGCTCTCTCGAGGCTGTCTCGGCCGTGTTCCTCGGCATGGTTATCGACGCAGCGCTTTCCTCGGCCCCCGAGACCGTTTTCTTCGATAATGCGGGTCTATTGATAGGGGTTTTGCTGTTTTACGTCGTATTGCGACCCCTGTCGTTCGGGCTGTCCTCCGCGACGACGAACCTTTTGGTGACGCCGACACTGCTGCCGCAAATCCTCTCGCGGCTGCATCGCTGGACGATGGGGCAGTCGGTCACCTATTTCGACAATGACTTTGCCGGGCGGATTGCGCAGAAGCAGATGCAGACGGCGCGGGCGGTCGCAGACTCGGTCACCGAGATCAACCACGCGGCAGTCTTCGCGCTCTCTTCGGTCATCGGGTCCTTCGCGGTCCTGGCGGCGATTGATCTCTGGGGGGTGATGGTGCTGGCCGTTTGGCTGGCGCTTTACATCGGGCTGATCCGGCTGTTTTTGCCGCATATCCGTGGACGTTCCGAGCGGCGCGCGGCGGCGCGCGCGATGGTCACCGGGCAGGTCGTCGACACGATCACTAATATCAAGACGGTGAAGCTGTTCGCCCATGCAGATCATGAGGATCGCGCCGCGCTGGATGCGATGGGGCATTACCGCCGCCGCGCCTATGAGTTCGGCATCACTTCGACCTGGTATCGCGCCTCGCAGATGGCGCTGTCTGGGCTGCTTCCGGTGATCCTTGTGGGGCTGACGATTCTGAACTGGCAGCGCGGGCTCGCAAGCGCCGGGGACATTGCGGCCGCCGGGACCGTCGCCATCCGCATCGCCCAGATGTCAGGCTGGGTGTCGATGGCACTGATGGGGATCTGGCGCTCGATCGGCGAGGTCGAAGACGGAATGAAGACCCTCACGCCGCCGCATGGGTTGGTGGATGCACCCGATGCCGTCGCGCTTGGGGCGGTGCAGGGCGAGGTGCGCTTCGATCATGTGAGCTTTGCATACGGCCAGAAGTCTGGTGGCGTTCAGGTGCTCGACCTGACCATCGCGCCGGGCGAGAAGATCGGGATCGTAGGCGCGTCTGGCGCCGGGAAATCGACCCTCGTTGCGCTTCTGTTGCGGCTCTATGACACCGAAAAAGGCCGTGTTCTGATCGACGGCACCGACATCGCCAAGGTCACGCAAGAGAGCCTGCGCCGGCAAATCGGGATGGTCACGCAGGAAACTGCGATGTTTAACCGCTCGGCGCGGGAGAACATCTTTTATGGCCGCCCGAATGCGACCGAGGAGGAGATGATCGCCGCCGCGAAAGCCGCCGAAGCGCATGAGTTCATCCTCGGCCTTGTCGATCACAAGGGGCAGCGCGGCTATGACGCGGCTCTGGGTGAGCGCGGCGTGAAACTCTCGGGCGGCCAGCGGCAGAGGATCGCGCTCGCCCGGGCTTTCCTCAAGGACGCACCGATCCTCGTGCTGGATGAGGCGACTTCCGCGCTCGACTCCGAGGTCGAGGCATCGATCCAGAGCGCGCTCCATCGCGTGATGGAGGGCAAGACCGTGCTCGCCATCGCCCACCGGCTCTCGACCATTGCCGAGATGGATCGGATCATCGTGCTTGAACAAGGCCGCATAGCCGAGGCCGGGTCGCATGCCGAGTTGCTGGCAGCAGACGGGCTCTATGCGCGCTATTGGAACCGTCAGTCGGGCGGGTTCATCTCGTGCGATGACGAGCCCAAAGCCGCGGAATAGAGTCTTTTCAGCGCCGCGCGCGCCTGCTACCCGAGGCCAAAAGGATACCCGGATGCCCCTCACGATTGAACGCCTCTCCCTTCACGCTGACGGCGTGGCCCATACTCCAGAAGGCACGGTGCATGTGGCCATGGCGCTGCCCGGTGAGGTGGTGGACGGCGAGGTAGTCGATGGGCGCATCGCTCAACCCCGGATCGTGACACCTTCGGCTGACCGGGTAAAAGCGCCCTGCCCGCATTATCGCTCCTGCGGGGGCTGCGTGATGCAGCACGCTTCCGAAACCTTCACCGCCGCATGGAAGGCCGAAGTCGTACGAAACGCGCTGAGCGCGCGTGGGATCGAAGCGCCCGAGATCACAGTGCACAGTTCGCCCCTGCACTCCCGGCGGCGCGCGACCTTCTCCGGTCGGCGGACAAAAAAGGGCACGCTGGTCGGCTTTCACGCGCGCGCTTCTGACACCGTGATCGAGGTGCCGAACTGCCTGATTCTGCGTCCCGAGATACTGGCCGCCATGCCCGCGCTCCATGAAGCGACCGCCATCGGCAGTTCGCGCAAGGGTGAGATCAGCTTTGCAGTGACCGTTTCGGAAGCCGGCCTCGATATCGCGGCGACGGGCGGGAAAGACCCTATACCGGCAGTTTTCCAAGAACTCGCGGCGCTGGCGCGGCGTCATGATCTGGCGCGCCTGACGTGGAATGGAGAGCCGATTGCGGCGCGGCGCCCGCCCACGCAAAGGTTCGGAACCGCCAAGGTTGCGCCCCCGGCCGGAGCCTTCCTTCAGGCCACCGCCGAGGGGGAGGCCGCTCTGGTTGCCTTTGTCCAGAACGCGACTCAAGGGGCCAACCGTGTGGCGGACCTCTTCGCGGGGTCAGGGACCTTCTCGCTGCCGCTCGCGGAAGGGGCCGAGGTCCATGCCGTCGAAGGCGAGGCCGCGATGCTCGCTGCGCTCGATCAAGGATGGCGTCAGGCCAAAGGGCTAAAGCGCGTCACGACCGAGACGCGGGACCTCTTCCGCCGCCCGCTTCTGCCCGACGAGTTGAAGGCTTATGACGCGATCGTGATCGACCCGCCACGCGCCGGCGCCGAGGCTCAGGTTCAAGAGATCGCACAAAGCCAATGCCATGATCTCGTTTATATTTCCTGCAACCCGGTGACGTTTGCGCGCGACGCCGCACACCTTGCCGCAGCAGGGTTCACGCTCGAAGCGCTCGAGGTCGTGGACCAGTTCCGCTATTCCACACATGTCGAGCTTGCGTCGCGCTTTCGGCGCAATTAGGGGCATGGGCAAACAGGCCCATTTTCGCTAGGATAAGCGCAAGATGAAACGCAACGAGCAGACCCACACCACCCGCCGAAATCTCTTGCTTGGGGGCACTGCCCTTCTGGCGCTGACGGCCTGCGGCGATACCAGCAAGTTCCGTCACTACAGCGGCCCGCATGTGACCGAAGTGCAGGTCTTCAAAGCGAAGCGCCGGATGTATCTGCTGTCAGGCCGCGAGGTCCTCAAGACCTACAAAATCGGTCTGGGCGGCAACCCGATCGGCCCCAAGCAGTTCGAAGGCGACAGCAAGACGCCGGAAGGCACCTATTTCATCGACCGCCGCAATCCGAACTCCGCCTATCACCTCTCGCTTGGGATTTCGTATCCGAACGCGCAGGACCGGGCATTTGCTGAAGCACAGGGCAAGAAGCCGGGCGGTGACATCTTCATCCATGGCCGCGCCAAGAAGAACAAGGGCCGCGGCAAGGATTGGACCGCTGGCTGTATCGCGGTGAAAGACAAGGAAATCGAAGAGATTTACGCGATGATCGCCAACGGCACGGTCATCCACATCTTCCCGTAATGCAAAGGGCCCCGGTTGGGGCCCTTGGTCTGGCTGCCGATCAGTTGCCCGTCAGCATCGTCCACCAGATCTTGCCGGTCGGCTCCTGATACCAGGCCATGCCCATCTGCCGGGCGGCCGGATTGAGGATCACATCGCGCGTATCGGGAAGCGCCATCCACGCAGACAGGGTCTCGATCTCGGTCTCGTAGGTCTCAGAGATATTCTCGCCCAAAACCTGGCCCATATAGCCCGCACGCCGCGCCCGGTCGATCATCGAAGAGCCATCCGACCCCCAGTGCCACGGACGGTTCTGGCGCGCCATGTCCTGAGAATGTGCCGCTGCCGCTGCCGTCAGCTGATCGTTGAGCGCAAGTGGCGCCGTGCCACGAGCTGCCCGCAGACTGTTGACCGATTCGAGCACGCGCTGCGGGATAACCTCTGCATCGCGGGAGGTGATCCGATAAAGCTGCGGCAGTGGCTTGCCGTCGGGGCCAAGCTGCGGCCCTGCCGGCTCACAAGCAGCCAGCGCCAGAACCGCTGCGGAAAGCAAAGTCAGAACACGAAGCATGATGCACCATCCCGTTGAATAACGGTCCAGAGCCTTACACGCTTGAAATGCGCCACGCAAACCCACAGTTGCGTGAGAAACATGTCATGACGCGGGTTTGATTTGCACGAAGGCGCCGGGCACAGTATGACGCGCGCGACTGGCTGATGGCCTGATGGAGAGTATGATGACCCAAGCGCGCACCCGTCTCAACCGCCGCGCCTTCCTTGGTAGCGCGTCGCTGTTTGGCGCTGGCCTTGCAACGCCCGCACTGTCGCAGGCGCTCGATCTGGGCATGGAAACCTATGAAGAAACCGCGCAAACCAACATGCGCCGGAACATCTCAAGCTTCCGCGCTCTCGATTGGCAGCCCTATTTCAGCAACCTGACCAATGGCGCGATCCTCGTCGATACCGTGTCGCGCGCGCTGCATTTCTGGTCCGAAGATCGCTCGGTCTATCGCCTCTACCCGACCTCGGTCCCGGTTTCCGAAGAACTGACGCGCCGCGGCCGCACCGAAGTGATCCGCAAGGTGGAAGGCCCGAGTTGGGCACCCACCCCGTCGATGAAACAACGCAACCCGGAATGGCCGGATTACGTCCCGCCGGGCCCCGATAACCCGCTGGGCACTCACGCGCTTTACCTGTCGTGGCAGTATTACCGGATTCACGGCACCCATGACACGCGCAAGATCGGCCGGAAATCCTCGAACGGCTGCATCGGGCTCTATAACGAACACATCCAGGAGCTGTTCGGGATGTCGAAGGTCGGGACACAGGTGCTCCTGATCTGACGCGCCAAGCAGCCAAAACAAAGGCCCCGCGAGGGGCCTTTTTCATCTGAAGCGCTGCAAGCTCCGGGCTCTGCCCGTTCCCGCTTCCAATCGCATCAAGTATCCTCGGGGGTGAATTTGCCAAAGGCAAAGAGGGGGCAGACAGCCCCCTCTCCCCGGGTCAGGCGATCCAACCCAGCAGGTTTTCCTCGACCACTTCCATCAGCGCCGCGATATGCGCGTCGTCATCATTGAGGCACGGGACATAGGTGAAGGTCTCACCGCCCGCCTCCTCAAAGGCTTCACGGATCTCGCCGTTGATCTCTTCGAGCGTCTCGATGCAATCCGCCGAAAAAGCGGGCGAGATCACCGCGATGTTCTTCTTGCCGGCCTTGGCGAGTTCCGCCACATGCTCGACCGTGTAGGGGCGCAGCCACTCCTCGGTGCCAAAGACCGACTGGAAAGTCGTGTCGATCGCACCCTTCTCCCAGCCCAGCCGCTCGCGCAGCAGGCGCGAGGTTTTCTGGCATTGGCAATGGTAGGGGTCACCTTCCATCAGGTAACGCTTGGGCATCCCATGATAGGAGGCCACCAGCACGTCGGGCTTCACGTCCAGCGTGGAATAGACACGCTCGACCGAGCCTGCCAGCGCTTCGATATAGCTGGGCCGGTCGAAATACTCGGCTGCCACACGTGCCGCAGGCTGGCGTTTTTGCTTCATCAGGGCGCGGAAGAACTGATCGTTCGCCGTGGCAGAGGTCGCCCCCGCATATTGCGGGTAAAGCGGCAGGAACAGGATCTTCTCGCAGCCTTGCTCGACCATTCGATCGACCACGTCGAAGGTCGACGGGTTCCCGTAGCGCATGCAGTAATCCACGATCACCTCGGCGCCATAGCGTGCCTCGACGGCGCTGCGGAGTTTTGTCACCTGTTGCTTGGTGATCGTCATCAGGGGGCTTTCATTCGCCTCCTCATTCCAGATCAGCTTGTAGTTCGCGCCGCTCGTGAAGGGTCGCTTCATCAGGATGATGAGTTGCAAGAGCGGCTGCCATTTCCACGCCGGATAGTCGATCACGCGCTTGTCCGAGAGAAACTCGTTCAAGTAGCGGCGCATCGACCAATAGTCGGTCGCATCGGGCGTGCCGAGATTGGCGACCAGAAGGCCGATCTTGGCGGGTTTGACGGGCGGGTGGTCAGCGGGGGCATGGGCGAGGCGCGAAGCCGCGTTCTTCGTCATTCTTATCGTCCTGTCTTTCGCTTCCGTGGAACTGCCCCCGACTTATAGCGTTTTGCGCATAGGTCAATGCGACCTATGAAACAGAGACAGAATGGCTTACCTTATTCCCATGGATATTTCGCCGCATCCGACCAAACGTATAGCCCCGCCCCCTCTGGAGCTCCGCAAACACGCTGTTTTCGTCGATTTCGACGGGACGCTGGTCGACATTGCTCCGCGACCGGATGCGATCGTGGTGCCAAGCGGTCTCGCACGCCGGTTGAACCAGCTCCGGGCGAGGATGGACGATGCCTTCGCAGTGGTCTCCGGGCGGTCTCTGCACGAGTTGGAGACATTTCTGACGGGGTTCAATGGTCTGATGATCGGCTCGCACGGAGCCGAAGCGCGCGGCATCGAGCCGCCCTTGGCCCACGCGATCCCCGGCCTGCCCTTCGTACAATCTGAGCTGGCCGCCTTCGCCGCGAGCCGTGGTTTGCTCTACGAGCACAAACCTCATGGCGGCGCGATCCACTACCGTCACGCGCCGGAATCCGCAGAAACAGTGTCTGTTTTTGTCCATCACCTGCTGGAGCGCTCCCCCGGATTCGAGGTCCAACCCGCCAAGATGGCCTATGAGTTACGTCCGGCAGGCGTTTCGAAAGACAAGGCGCTGGCCCGGCTGTGGCAAGAGGCGCAGTTCGCAGACCGCATCCCAGCCTATCTGGGGGATGACAGCACGGATGAGCCCGCCTTGCTTTGGGCGCAGGAAAATGGCGGATTTGGCATCAAGATCGGCGAGGGGGAGAGCGCCGCATGCCACCGGCTTGCGCAGCCCGCAGACGTGCACGCATGGCTCGCGGCGGCAGTGGAGGGATGAGATGGGACGCCTGATCTGTCTTTCGAACCGAATTCCGATGGGTCCGAACCCGTCTGGCGGTCTGGTCGTCGCGGTCGGGGATGCGCTCACAAGCCGCGATGGTCTTTGGATCGGCACTTCGGGCGAGATCAACGATACCCCTGAAGACCAGTTCCGGCCCGTCGAGGGAGGCGCGTTTCAGCGACTGTGCTTCGATCTGACGCCCGAGGAGCAGGCGAATTACTACGACGGTTACGCGAACTCGGTGCTCTGGCCTCTCTTCCATGGGCGCACCGACCTGATGGATATCCGGGCCGAGTTTCTCTCGACCTACAAGGCTGTTAACCGCCGGCTGGCGCGCATGCTGGCCGATGTGATCACGCCCGAAGACCGGATCTGGGTGCATGATTTTCACTTGCTGCCTCTCGCCTATGATCTGCGGCAGATGGGGATACAGAACCGGATCGGCTTTTTCCTGCACACACCCTTCCCGACACCTCTGGCGATGCAAGCTCTGCCAAACGGGTCGGAAATCTGTCAATGGCTTGCGCATTACGACCTGATCGGGTTGCAGGCAGAACGGGACGCGCGCAACTGTATCACGGCCATGGTCGAGATCGGCGGAGCCTCGGAACTGGCGGGCGGCTTTATCCATTTGGCGCCGAGACAGAGCCGAATTGCGGCCTTTCCGATTGCGATCGACGCGGGCGAGTTTTCTGATCTGGCGGCGCGTGAATTCGACAAGCTGCCCTCTGGCATCGTCAAGCCCGAGCGGCGGCTGATGATCGGTGTGGACAGGCTCGATTACACCAAAGGCGTGCCGCAACGCTTCCGGGCCTTCGGTGAATTTCTTGCACGGCACGAGGAGTGGCATCGCCATGTGTCGCTTTTGCAGATCTCGCCGCCGACCCGCGAAGGCGTCGAGGCCTATGACGATATCCGCGAGGAGACAGAGCATCTCTCTGGTCAGATCAACGGGCGGTATGCCGATATTTCATGGGCGCCGATCCGCTTCATTAACCGCCCCATCCCGCGCGAGACCCTCGCGGGGCTCTATCGCGCGGCGGATGTCGGCTTGGTGACGCCGCTCATGGACGGGATGAACCTCGTCGCCAAAGAGTTCATTGCCGCACAGAACCCCGAAGATCCGGGGGTGCTTATGCTGTCGCAATTCGCGGGCGCGGCCGAGCAAATGCCCGAGGCGCTGATCGTGAACCCGCATGACCATGAGCAGATGGCCACGACGATGTTGACCGCGCTGGCCATGCCGCGTGGCGAGCGGCGCGAGCGCTACAGCGCACTTATGACCACCCTGCGCAAAAAGGATGTGCATTGGTGGTCGCGTGGCTACCTGACGGCGCTTGGCTAAAACAGAGCCTATTTCTGCGGAAAATGGAGATTTCAGTGCTCAGGCTTGTCGCCTGCCGGACGCTCGACCGTGCCCAGCGCTTCGGCCAGACGCGCCGCCGCAGAGCCGGGTCGCAGCGGTTTTTGCTGGCTCTCATGCGGTTTCCATCCGGTGAGCCAAACCATGTCGAAACTGGCCCGAACGCGCCCGTCCGGCTCCTGAAAAGTCTCGGAATAGCGGCGCATCGCATCGAGGAAGACGGATTTCCGCGTGAACCGGCGCAGACGCGCGGCCAGTGCGTTGTTCTCGCCCATGGCGCGCAGATCGGACAGGAGCTTGAGCGGCGTTTCATAGGTGACTTTGCGCAGAACCGAGTCCGCGACGGGCAGAGCCAATCCGGAGCGCTGCAACAAACCGCCGAGATCGCGAATCTCACCCATCGGCAGCACGCGCGGGCTCAGGCCCCCAGTCACGGCAGCTTCGGCCTCGGCCAGCGCCGCACGTAGCTCCGAGAGGGTTTGCCCGCCAAACATCACCGCAATGAAAAGCCCGTCCGGGCGCAGTGCACGGGTTGATTGCACGATCTGACCGACCGGATCATTCGCCCAGTGCAGCGCCATCGCATGCACGACAAGATCATACGCGCCCGGTTCGAGGTCCAGAGCCTCGGTATCGGGAACAACCTTGGCTCCGGGGAGGATTTTCAGCCACGGTTCAGGAAAAGCGGTCACGATCGCCGGTGCCGTAAACCTTCTGTTAACCTCGTTCAGCCTTTCCTCAAGTTCCAAGGCCGCGTCCTCGTGCAGGAAAAGCTCGGGACCGGCAGGACGGGATTTTGCCCGGGCGCGCTGGCGCTCGAGGGCTTGGCGGTCGGTCAGAAGGGGCGGCGTGGTCATGATGGGGCTGGACCTTAGAAGGGTTCGCGCGGGGATGCCAGTGGGGATACGCAGCGCGCTGCATATCGTGTTCCCGCCGCGTTGCCTCGCCTGCGGAGAGGCCGTCGGCACCGATCATGGGCTCTGTGGCACCTGTTGGCGCGATGCGCAATTCGTCTCGAACCCATGCTGTGACCGCTGCGGAACCCCGCTTCCCGGTGAGGCAGAACCGGATCAGACCCTATTATGCGACGATTGCCATAGCGACCCGCCGCCGTGGCAACGCGGGCGGACAGCGCTCGTTTACAAGGATACCGGGCGGCGGCTGGTGCTGGCGTTGAAACATGCGGACCGACTTGATCTGGTGACGCCGATGGCCCGCTGGATGGTGCGGGCGGGACAGCCGATCCTCGCGCCAGAAATGATCGTCGCCCCGGTGCCAATCCACCGGCTTCGCCTCCTGAAGCGGCGCTATAACCAATCAGCGTTGCTGGCACAGGTAATAGGGCGCGAAACCGGGCTACGCGTCGAGCCGGAGCTTCTGATCCGACACCGCGCGACTCCGCCGCAGGACGGGCATGACAAGGCGCTGCGGCTGGAGAATGTCGCCGGTTCAATCACCGTGAACCCCCGAAAACAGGCTCTGTTGCAGGATAAAATGGTTCTGTTGATCGACGATGTGATGACCTCGGGCGCGACGCTCCGGGTCACCGCCGAGGCTGCACTAGCGGCAGGTGCCATCTCTGTGTCGGTCCTGACACTGGCACGCGTTGCGAAGAGTGCTTAAATCCCTATAGTCTGCGCGACCAAGGGGATATTCATGCAACGCGTCGAGATTTACACCACCCGAACCTGCCCGTTCTGCATCATGGCCAAACAGCTTTTGCAGCGCAAAGGCGTGAGCTTCGAAGAAACCGATGTCGGTGCCGACCCGTCGCTGCGCGCCGAGATGATGCAACGCGCGAACGGCCGACGTACGGTGCCGCAGATTTTCATCGGCGGCAGCCATGTCGGCGGCTGCGACGACCTGCATGCGCTGGATGCGGCGGGCAAACTTGACGCGCTGCTGGCGGGCTAGGCAATGATCCGTGCGGGCCTCGTTCAACTCTCGGTTTCGGATGATCCGGCAGCAAACCTGCCGGTGACGCTGGCCGCGATCCGCGAGGCCGCAGCGGGGGGCGCGACGTTCGTCCTCACGCCGGAATGCACCAATTGCCTGTCCTCGAGCCGCGAGCATCAGCAAGCGGTATTGCGCCATGAATCCGAGGACGAAACGCTGGCCGCGCTACGGGCGGAAGCAGAGGCCCTCGGCATCTGGCTTCTGATCGGCTCGCTCGCGCTCAAGACTGATGATCGCGATGGTCGTTTCGCCAATCGCTCTTTCATGATCGGGCCGGACGGGCATATCCATGCACGTTACGACAAGATCCACATGTTCGACGTCGATGTCTCGGAAACCGAAAGCTATCGCGAATCCGAGGGCTATCGGCCCGGACGCGCAGCGGTGCTTTGCCAAACCTCTTTTGCCGAGGTTGGCATGGCTGTGTGCTATGATCTGCGCTTTCCGCATCTCTTCCGGCGGCTTGCGCAAGGGGGCGCGTCGATCCTGACGATCCCGGCCGCATTCAACGACACAACTGGCGCCGCCCATTGGGAGGTGCTGCTGCGCGCGCGGGCGATCGAAACCGGGTGTTTCGTGCTCGCGCCCGCGCAATGCGGCGAACACGCGGCCCATCAAGGCCGCCCACGCCGCACCTTTGGCCACTCGCTGGCCGTCGCACCCTGGGGCCAGGTGCTGACGGATGGCGGGACCACCCCGGGGGTGACCTTGGTCGATCTCGATCTCGCCGAGGTTGAGGCGGCACGCGGCCGGGTACCCTCCTTGTTCCATGATCGCGATTTCGAAGGCCCCTGACCCATGTCCGACAACACAGACCCGCTCGCCGCCGCGCTTTTCGCCGAAGTCTTCATGGCCGATCAGCTCGCGCGCAACGTGGTGAGCCGCGCCCTGCCGAAGGGCATGGAGATTTCGCATTTCTCCGTGCTCAATCACCTTGCCCATATCGGCGAGGAACGCACGCCCGCCCAGCTTGCAGCGACGTTTCACGTCACACGCGGGGCGATGACCAACACACTCTCCAAGCTGGAATGGGCGGGCTATGTGCATATTCGTCCAGATTGGGACGATGCGCGCCGCAAATGGGTAGCGATCTCACCGGCGGGTCGTTCGGCGCGCGATGCGGCGCTTTCGGCCTTCATGCCGATCATCGCGGATATCGTGCGCGACATCGGAGCCGAGAAGGTTCGCGCGGCCTTGCCCGTCCTGCGCGAGCTGCGCGCGCGCCTGGAAGACAGCTGACGCCCAAAGGGGGCGCTGCCGCCGATCTGCGGACTCACCCGGAGTATTTCGGGTTTGATGAAAGGGCTTTCACCAAGCCACAAATACGCCTGCCGGAGGCAAGATAGGCTCTATTGCATCGGAAAACGCGAAAAGACCCCGCCGAGTGAACGGCGGGGCAAGGCTGCGCCTGCGGGCGGACCACAGGCACCGGCGGTAAAGAAATTCAGATTGGATCAGTGCAGTTCAGCGCGGATCTGCTGGCGCAGAAGGTCGATCGGCACCTGTTTGCCTTCGCGCTTGAAGTGCCAGTAGGTCCAGCCGTTGCAGGACGGGGCGCCCTCCAGATGAGCGCCGACCTGATGGATCGAGCCCTTCACGTCATTGGCGATCAGCGTGCCATCCGCGCGCACCTTGGCCTTGTTGCGACCATTGATGGAGTAGAGTTCTTCGCCCGGGCGCAGCATGCCGCGTTCGACCAGCTGGCCGAAGGGGATGCGGGGCTCGGCGCGCTTCGACGTGCTGACTTCCAGCGCCTCTTTGTCGAACTTGCGGATCTTGGCGATGCGCTTTTTGGCCACTTCGCGATAGGCTTCTTCGCGTTCGATGCCGATGAACTCACGGCCCAGCATCTTGGCGACGGCGCCCGTGGTGCCGGTCCCGAAGAACGGATCGAGGATCACATCGCCCGGATTGGTGGTGCCGACGATGACGCGGTGCAGCAGCGCTTCGGGCTTTTGGGTCGGATGGGCCTTGTCGCCGTTTTCATCCTTGAGACGCTCGCCGCCATTGCAGATCGGGATTACCCAGTCGGAGCGCATCTGCACACCTTCGTTGAGCGACTTCAGCGCCTCGTAGTTGAAAGTGTATTTCGCGCCTTCGTTCTTCGACGCCCAGATCAGCGTCTCATGGGCGTTGGTCAGGCGCTTGCCGCGGAAGTTCGGCATCGGATTGGATTTGCGCCAAACGACATCGTTGAGGATCCAGAAGCCCTGGTTCTGAAGCTCGGCGCCCATGCGGAACACGTTGTGATAGCTGCCGATCACCCAGATTGCGCCATTCGGCTTGAGGATACGGCGCGCGGCGGCCAGCCATTCATGGGTGAATTTGTCGTAGGAGGCGAAAGACGAGAATTGATCCCAGTGATCGTCGACCGCATCAACCTTGGAATTGTCGGGACGATGCAGGTCGCCACGCAGCTGAAGATTGTAGGGCGGATCCGCAAAAATCAGGTCAACGCTGCCTTCGGGCAGGCTGTTCATGACTTCGATGCAGTCGCCTGCAAGAATCTGGTTGAGCGGCAGCGCCGCCTGCGCCGCGCGGGGTTTCGTCGTGTTCATTTCTGCCTCGTTTTTGCCCGTTCCGGGGTGCCAGCTTTGCGCCGGTCTGTGAGGTCAAAGATGAGTCATTGCCGATTCGCCGTCAAATTCTTTTTTGAATCAATCACTTACGATTTTGTCTTGGCACAAGATATTGTGGACCGGTTTGAACGAACGTCTATGAACGGGGGTCACACCAAGATTTAGAAGGGCGGTCAGATGGTCCTTGGTGGGGTAGCCCGCGTTCTTCTCCCAGTTGTAGCCGGGATACTGTTGCGCCAAATCCACCATGAGCAAATCGCGTGCTTCTTTCGCAAGGATCGAGGCCGCCGCGATGGAGAGTGATTTGCCATCTCCCTTCACAATCGGCTCGGCGGAGATGCCGATCTCCTTCGGAACGCGGTTTCCATCGACGAGCACATGGTCGGGACGGCGCGGCAGACCGGCCACGGCACGGCACATGGCGAGATGGGACGCGTGATAGATATTGAGCGCGTCGATTTCCTCGACGCTCGCATGGGCGACGCACCAATCCGCGCTCGCCTTGATCGCCTCGACCAGCGCACCACGCCGCTTGGCGCTCAGCTTCTTAGAGTCGTTGAGCCCCTCGGGGATAGGACCAGTGAACACAACCGCCGCCGCCGTCACGGGGCCACAAAGCGGGCCGCGGCCTACCTCGTCCACGCCTGCGATGAGCTGAAGGCCGCGCGCCTGCGCCGCCGCCTCGAAGGAGAAATCGGGTTTCGTCGTCATCGGACCGGGATGCCCGTTGCATCCGCGCGATGCAATGAAAAACGCGGGCCGGACTATCCGGCCCGCGCAACTGCCCGAGGTCTTGCTGCCCTTTGCTTAGTGGATTGCGATGCGGAAGCCGCGATCGAGCACGCAGGACTTGCCGTAGACTTTGTCATAGCGACCGTCACGGCCCCGAATGTCGAAGGCGCAATGCGTGGGCAGCGAAACACGCGGCGCTTGTTTGCGCATGCACGAAGCAGAGATGACTTCGCGGGTGCCGCTATGGGTGCGGACACGTTCGACGCAACGGGCGGGCACAAAGCGGTCACGGCGGTCGTCCCAACGGCGATCGTCATAACGGCGGTCATCCCAGCGCCGGTCGCGGTTGTGATCGTCCACCCAGCCGCGCGGACGCGGAGCGGGTGCGGGCGCGGCGCGGCGGTCTCGGTTTTTCTCGGCACTGTCGATGATGAGCGCGAGCGTGCCGATGCCCAAAAGCACGCCCAACGCATCACGCTCTTTCTTGCCCAGCGCGGCGGCAGGCGTTGCGGTTGCACCAAGTGTCGCCAGCGCCACGGCACCGGCTGCGAGGATCGTGGTCAGGCCTTTGAACGAAAAGCGGGTCATGTCGGTATCCTTTGCCATGCGGGACGAAGGCGCCCCTGTTTGCGATGGGACCAGCCTCGGGCGATCCCGCTTTGCCACGCAATATCAGCCGCCTGCTATCGGATATCATCGCGCGTAAACCCCTGTGCTATTGCATAACAAGCGGCTTCCGGCGCAGCTTGGGCGCATGATGAAACAGCTTCTCCTGATCCTCGGGCTCACGCTCGCCTCGGTCCCCGCTCAGGCCGCCTGCTACGCCGATTACAAGGCGAAACAGGATGATCCGCTGCGGCTCCATTATGGGGTGGCCGAGCTGCCTGATAGCGCCTGCTCGCGGCAAGCCGCCGCTCAGGCCCTGCAACCGCGCCTTGCCCGCGAGGGCTGGACGCTGCTGAATATCCTCTCCATCTTTGGTCCCGAAGGTTTGGCCGAAAGGAAAGCCAGTGCCGGGCAGTATTTCCTCCGTTACTAAGACGCTGCGTGCGGGTAACCGGGCGGTGGTCTGGGGGATCGTGGCGATTGCGGCGATCCTCGGGCTGGCGGCGGCGCTGCTCTTCGTCTCGCTGCCGGACGCCAACGCTTTCAACGCACGTGTCGAACGTATCTTTGTCGAGAATGATGCGCTGACCGGACCGGGGGAGATCCGTCTGCTTGAGGTGCTGGCACAATCCGGGACGGCCTTTGCCGAAGTGCTGGCCTCTTATCGCACCATCATCTTTATTCTCCTGATCTTCGCCACGGCGCTTCTGATCACGGCGCTGATCCTCCTGATCCTGTTTGCGGGGCTGAACCGGCGCATGTCCGAGATTCAGCGTGCCGGGATCGAAGTGCAGTCGCTGCGCATCCTGCGGGGCGAGAATGCCGTGCTCTTGAACGACATGGCCTTTACCCTGACCCCGGCCGCCATCGAGACGCTCTCGGTGCTCGCAGAGGCACGGATCGACGATGACATTCTGTCGGGCGCGCAGATCGAAGCAATGATCTCGGGGCGGCCTGAATCCGAGTGTGACGAGGCCGCAGGGGCGACCCGGATCAAGCGGCTGCGCGACGCGATGGGCAATCAGCTTGTCGCCGAACTTCTGATCCGCAACATCGCCCGCAAAGGCTATACGCTGAGCGTTCCGGCGGACCGGCTGCGCGTCGACTGAAACCTCGGTTTCCCTTGCCGGGGGGTAACATGGGCCTTATATGGCGCTTTCCATGTCTTGCCGGGGGGGACCATGATTCCGACACCCTTCTATCTGATCGACGAAGCACGGCTTCGGGACAACATGCGCAAGATCGAGCAGCTTCGGCAACGCTCGGGCGCCAAAGCTCTGCTGGCGCTGAAATGCTTCGCCACTTGGGGCGCTTTCGACATCATGCGCGATTACATGGACGGGACGACCTCCAGCTCGCTGTTCGAATTGCGTCTGGGCCGGGAAAAATTCGGCGAGGAAACCCATGCCTATTCGGTGGCGTGGTCCGATCAGGAAATCGACGAAGCGATTTCCTATGCCGACAAGATCATCTTCAACTCGCTGACGCAGCTCGAACGTTTTGCCGACAAGGCGCAGCATATCGAGCGCGGGCTGCGACTCAATCCGCGTTTCTCGACCAGCGGGTTCGATCTGGCCGATCCGGCACGCCCTTTCTCGCGGCTCGGCGAATGGAATCTGGACCGGCTGCACCACGCGCTGCCGCTCATTTCCGGCGTGATGATTCACTACAATTGCGAGAACAGCGATTTCGACCTGTTCGATCAGCAACTTTCGAGGATCGAAACCGATTTCGGGCCGATCATCGAACGGCTGAAATGGGTGAGCCTTGGCGGCGGCATCCATTTTACTGGCGAAGGCTATCCGCTGGACCGCCTCGCCGACCGGCTCAAGGCGTTTTCGGAACGTTTCAGCGTGCAGGTCTTCCTCGAACCCGGCGAGGCCTCGATCACGCAGACGACGACCCTTGAGGTCTCGGTGCTCGACATTCTCGATAACGGCAAGCAGATCGCCATCGTCGACAGCTCGACCGAGGCGCATATGCTCGACCTGCTGATCTACCGCGAGACTGCCAAGTTCCCGCAAAGCGGCGCGCATCGCTACCAGATCGCGGGCAAGACCTGTCTGGCCGGCGACATCTTCGGTGAAGCAGCCTTTGATGCGCCCCTCGAAATCGGCTCGCGCGTCTCGATCCCCGATGCCGCCGGTTACACGATGGTCAAGAAGAACTGGTTCAATGGCGTGAACATGCCCGCCATCGCCATCCGCCAACAGGACGGCACCATCCGCCCCGTCCGCGAATTCACCTATGAGGATTACCTCTCCTCATTGTCCTGAGGGTTAAAAGCCCCCTTCCCCTGTCGAGAGAAAAGGAGACAGCCGAAGTGAAAAAGAACGTGCTCATCATCGGTGCCGGTGGCGTGGCGCAAGTCGTCGCCCATAAATGCGCGCAGAATAACGATGTGCTGGGAAACCTGCATATCGCTTCGCGCACCCGATCGAAATGCGATGCGATCATCGAGAGCGTTCACGAGAAGAACGCGATGAAAGTGCCGGGCACGTTCGAGGGTCATGCGGTGGACGCAACCGATACCACCGCCGTCGCCGCGCTGATCCGCGAGACCGGGGCGGAAATCGTCATCAACGTGGGCTCTGCCTTCGTGAACATGTATGTGCTCGATGCCTGCATCGAGACCGGAGCGGCCTATATCGACACTGCCATCCATGAAGAGCCCGACAAGATCTGCGAAGCGCCGCCTTGGTATGCCAACTACGAGTGGAAGAAGCGCGATCTGTGCGCCGAGAAGGGCGTGACCGCGATCCTTGGCGCGGGCTTCGATCCAGGCGTCGTGAACGCCTATGCGCGCCTCGCCATCGACATGATGGACGAGGTGAAGTCGATCGACATCGTCGATATCAATTCCGGCTCGCACGGCAAGTATTTCGCGACCAATTTCGACCCCGAGATCAACTTCCGCGAATTCACCGGCACCGTCTATTACTGGGAAGACCAGACGTGGAAGGAACTCTCAATGTTCGAGAGTGGCCGCACCTGGGATCTGCCTGTGGTCGGCCCGTCCAAGGCCTATCAGTCGGGCCATGACGAGGTGCATTCGCTCGCGACCAACTACCCGCAGGCCGATGTGCGCTTCTGGATGGGCTTTGGCGATCACTACATCAACGTGTTCACCGTGCTGAAGAACCTTGGCCTGCTGTCCGAGCAACCGGTGACGACCGCCGAGGGGCTTGAGGTCGTGCCGCTCAAGGTGGTCAAGGCCGTGCTGCCCGACCCGGCCAGCCTCGCGCCGAACTATACTGGCAAGACCTGCATCGGCGATCTGGTGAAGGGCACCAAGGACGGCAAGGAGTTCGAGGTTTTCGTCTACAACGTGGCCGATCACAAAGAGGCCTATCTCGAAGTCGGCTCGCAGGGGATTTCCTATACTGCGGGCGTGCCGCCGGTCGCCGCCGCGATGCTGGTTGCCACCGGTGAATGGGATGCAAAGACCATGAAGAACGTCGAAGAGCTGGACCCGAAACCGTTCCTCACCATCCTCGACCGGATCGGCCTTCCGACCCGGATTCAGGTCGGTGGTCTGGGCGGCGAAGACAAGCCTTGGAACGAATGATCCCGACGAAATAACCCAAAAGGCCCGCCTCACTGGCGGGCCTTTTTCTTGGACGGTATTGGTGCAGGTGGTGACCCCGACAGGATTTGAACCTGTAACCTGCCCCTTAGGAGGGGGCTGCTCTATCCAGTTGAGCCACGGGGCCACGCGCTCTTAATGCGGAGAAATTTCCGCCTGCGCAAGCCGCGGCGTTTGGCGTGGTCGGACAGATGATCTTGGAGAAATAGAAAAGGGGAAGCGTTTTGGCCCACCGCTTCCCCTTTCTGGGACCGTTTCCGCGATCGGAGTCTACACGCGGGACCGGTTCTGTCAGGGAAGGGATTGTTCGGTTTCTGGCCCCCTCCCGTTACCGCTAACATAGCGATTCTCTAGCGCTTGCGCAAGGGAAACTTTTAGCGCTAAACCTGAAGAAAAGCTGAAAGGTCCACACCCGTGTCCAGACCCCCGATCGAAACTCGCCGCCCGTTGACGCTTCGTGACGTATCCGAAGCTTCGGGCGTTTCCGAAATGACGGTCAGCCGGGTGCTGCGCAATCGCGGCGATGTCTCAGAGGCGACGCGCGAGAAGGTGCTCGAGGCGGCGAAGTCGCTCGGCTACGTGCCCAACAAGATCGCGGGCGCGCTGGCCTCGCAGCGGGTGAACCTTGTTGGCGTCATCATCCCGTCTCTCTCGAACCTCGTTTTTCCCGAGGTGCTGTCGGGGATTTCGGCAGAGCTGGAGGACACTGGCCTTCAACCCGTTGTGGGCGTGACGAACTACTCGCCCGAGAAGGAAGAGGCGGTTCTATACGAAATGCTGTCCTGGCGCCCCTCTGGGGTGATTATCGCCGGGCTCGAACACACGGAGGCAGCGCGGGCGATGCTTGAGAATGCGGGCGTTCCGATTGTCGAGATCATGGATGTCGACGGTCAAGGCGTCGACTCTGTCGTGGGCATCTCGCATCGCCGCGCGGGACTGCACATGGCCGAGGCGATCATCGCGGCGGGCTATCGCCGGATCGGCTTCCTCGGCACCAAGATGCCCGAGGACCACCGTGCCCGGAAACGCTACGACGGCTTCAAGGAGGGGCTTGCGGAGGCCGGGATCACACTGGCCGACGAGGAGTTCTATCAGGGTGGCTCTGCGCTGGCGAAGGGCCGCGAGATGACCGAAACGATCCTGAGGCGGACGCCGGACCTCGACTTCCTCTACTACTCGAACGACATGATCGGCGCCGGTGGCCTCTTGTGGTGCCTCGACAACGGGATCGACGTGCCGGGACGGATCGGGCTGGCCGGCTTCAATGGCGTTGACTTGCTCGAAGGTCTGTCGGTGCGCCTTGCCACGATGGATGCCTGTCGGCGCGAAATCGGACGCAAAGCCGCCGAGATCATTGCCGGGCGCCCCCATCAGGGGCTGATTGGCGGCGAGGTCATCGAGCTGGAACCGGTGCTGGAGCTTGGCGATACGATCCGCAAGGGCTAAGCGCGCTCAGCGCTTGGCGCCCCAACTCACCGAGGCGTATTGGCGGGTGTAAAACTCGCCCATGAGGCCGATCATCATCAGTGCAAGCCCGACATAGAGCGGATACTGCCACGACGAAAAATGCGGGTTATAGTTGATGAAGGTGAAGCCGCGCGCCTGATCGATGGTGTGAAAGAGCGGGTTCCAGTCAAACAGCACGAGCATCTTGTGGGGCAACGTATTGGCGACGAACATCTTACCCGAGGCGATCATGTTGGCGCGGCTGTAAACCTGCTGGATGACGCCGACAACATCGGGCGCCCAGGGCTTCGCGGCGAGGCACACCATGCCGATTGCCGCCCCCGTGAACCATGACAACAGGATCATCGCCAACGCGCCGATCCAGTCGTAAATCTCGATATGCGTAAAGGCGACGTGGTAGATGGTCAGCACCACGATCACCGAGAGCAACTGGATGTAAAGTGAGCCAAGCGCCGCCGCCGTGATCGAGACCGCCGTCGTCATCGGCGCGTGTTTCATCATCGCAGAGGTCGAGCTTTCCGAACCGAACACCGCGCCCAGCGCCTTGGTGTGGGTCATGAACAGGAAAATTCCGCTCATCACATAGAGCAGGAAGTCCCCCCGCAACGCGCTGCCACGCAGGCCGAGAACGCCGAACATGATGTAGAAGGTCAGCACCAGAAGCATGGTCTGGAACATGTTCATGATCAGGCCGAACAGCGCGTTCCCGTGCGACTTTCGGATCGAGCGCACCGTCGCATGATAGATCAACTCCAGCAGGCTGAAGGTCGATCCGATCGTGCTGTTGCTGCGCTCTGCTCTGAACATGGTCCTGCCAAACCGGGCTTACACAGAAATTACCGGGTGAATCTTGCCGTTCCCTTGATGGCGCATCATAAGTGGAGACTGGTTTCATAGCAATTGCGCCTGTCTGTGCGGCGCAGATCGGAGAGAGTGATGGATTTCGAACGCCTCGAACGCGTCATGCGCAAGCTGGCCCTCGAAGCTGGCGACAAGATCATGGAGATCTACAATTCGCCGGATTTCGAAGTGAAATCCAAGTCCGACAATTCGCCGGTGACCGAAGCCGATGAAGCCGCTGACGCGCTTATCTCGGCAGGGCTGCGCGCGGAATTCCCCGATGTCGCCCTCGTCACCGAAGAGCAAGCCGCAAGCCACGGGCAAGCTGTTTCCACCTTCCTGATTGTCGATCCGCTGGATGGCACCAAGGAATTCGTTCAGCGCCGGGGCGATTTCACGGTGAATATCGCCTATGTTGAAAACGGCGTTCCGCTGCGTGGGATCGTCTATGCGCCGGCCAAGGGGCGCCTGTTCTACACCACTGCCGATAGCCGTTCGGTCGAGGAACAAGGGGCTGATTTCCACAAGGACGCCGCGGGCGAGCAAAAACCGATCTCGGTTTCGGTGCCGGACAATCGCGGGTTGATGGTTGTCGCGTCGAAATCGCACCGCGATCAGGCGACCGATGACTATATCGGCCAATATGCCGTGAGCGACATGACCTCGGCGGGCTCATCCCTGAAGTTCTGCCTCGTTGCAACGGGAGAGGCGGATCTTTATCCGCGGCTTGGGCGCACGATGGAGTGGGACACGGCCGCAGGCGATGCGGTGCTGCGTGGTGCGGGAGGTGAGGTCGTGCGCTTTGATGACCACACCACCTTCACCTATGGCAAGCCCGGCTTCGAGAACCCCTTCTTCATCGCCTATGCGCCCGGCGTGCTTCTGGTGAAATGATGTCGGTTCTGATCGTCATCCCCGCGCGCTACGGCTCTACCCGTTACGAAGGCAAACCGTTGGTGCCGCTGACCGGCGCGACCGGCATCAAGAAAACCCTGATCGAGCGCAGCTGGGACGCGGCGATGACGGTGAACTGTGCGAGCCGCGTTGTGGTTGCGACCGATGACGACCGCATCCGGCTTGAAGCTGAGCGTTTTGGCGCCGAAGTCGTTATGACCTCTGACGCCTGCAAGAACGGTACCGAGCGCTGCGCGGAAGCGGTCGCCAATCTGGGCGAGAGTTTCGAAATCGTGGTGAACCTGCAAGGCGATGCGCCGCTCACGCCCGCATGGTTCATTGAGGATCTCGTCGAAGGTCTGCGCCAGAACCCTTGGGCGGAACTGGCCACGCCGGTGTTGCGCTGCGAGGGCGAAATGCTCGCAAGCCTGCGCGAGGATCGGCATCACGGGCGCGTCGGCGGCACAACGGCTGTTTTCGGTGCAGGTAACCGGGGGCTCTATTTCTCGAAAGAGGTTATCCCCTATACCGGGCAGAGCTACCTCCCGCATGAACCGACACCGGTCTTTCACCATGTGGGCGTCTATGCCTACCGGCCCGACACACTGGCCGATTATGCGACATGGCCGGTGGGGCCGCTCGAAACGCTTGAAGGCCTCGAACAGCTTCGCTTCCTCGAAAATGGCCGCGCAGTGCTGTGCACCGAGGTCGAGGCGCGCGGGCGTCAGTTCTGGGAACTGAACAACCCCTCCGACGTGGCCCGGATCGAGGCGATGATGGCCGAGATGGCGCTCCCCTGACGAAAATTCCCCGTTCGGGAGTCATGGAATCGTTATAGATTCACGTAAAAATGTGACTCGATGCCCCAATCCTTGGGCAATCGGGCCGCATTCGTGGGAAACCGCCGATTGCTGCGTGGCGCGGTGGTATACTCCTTGAGGATATATGCCCGCGCAGCTTACAATGACGGCAATGCACAATATCTGTGCGCCTCTAACGAGATAGGTGATGAATGAAACGCAAGGTCACCAAGGCAATCTTCCCGGTCGCTGGCCTCGGAACCCGGTTCCTTCCTGCAACCAAGTCGATTCCCAAGGAAATCCTGACGCTGGTCGACCGCCCGCTGATCCAATATGCGATCGACGAGGCCCGCGCCGCCGGTATCAAGGAGTTCATCTTCGTCACCTCGCGCGGGAAATCCGCGCTTGAGGATTATTTCGACGACGCCCCCGAGCTGGAGCGTGCGCTGCGCAAGAAGAACAAGACCGACCTTCTCGACACCCTGCAAACGACCAACATGGATTCGGGCGCCATTGCCTATGTCCGTCAGAACCGCGCCCTCGGTCTGGGCCATGCGGTTTGGTGTGCGCGCAAGCTTGTTGCGAACGAACCGTTCGCCGTGATTCTGACCGATGACGTGATCGCTGCCGAGAAGCCCTGCCTCGAACAGATGATGGAAGCCTATGCGGAGACCGGCGGCAACGTGGTCGCGGCGATGGAAGTGCCGCATGAGAAGACCTCGTCCTATGGCGTGCTCGATGTCTCGGAGGACATGGGCTCCATGGTCAAGGTGAAGGGAATGGTCGAAAAACCCAAGGCCGAGGACGCCCCTTCGAATCTCGCAGTGATCGGGCGCTATATCCTGACGCCGAACATCATGCGCAACCTGAACAAGATGAAGCAGGGCGCTGGCGGAGAGATCCAGCTGACCGACGCCATTGCCGAGGAAATCAGCGCCGGCAACCCGGTTTATGGCTACCGCTTCCGCGGGCAGCGCTATGACTGCGGCTCGAAAGCGGGCTTCCTGCAGGCGACGGTGGCCTTTGGCCTTGCGCGCGAGGATCTGCGCGATGAGTTCTCGGAGTATCTGGGCGACCTGATGGCAATGCGCACGGCGGCCGAATAAGGCCGGGACGCGCGCTGACATGGCAAAACACGTCCTGGTAACAGGTGGAGCCGGGTATATTGGCTCGCATGCCTGCAAGGCTTTGCAGGCGGCGGGCTATGTGCCCGTCACCTATGACAGCTTTGTCACCGGCTGGCGCGAAGCCGTAAAATTCGGCCCGCTCGAAGAGGGCGAATTGTCCGACCGCGCACGTCTCGACGAGGTGTTCGCGAAATGGCAGCCCGTCGCGGTCATGCATTTCGCCGCGCTGAGCCTTGTCGGCGAGTCGATGCAGAACCCAGGCAAATACTGGCGCGAGAACGTGCTCGCCTCGCTGACACTGATCGAGGCGGCTTGCGCGGCGGGCTGTCTCGACTTCGTGTTCTCGTCGACCTGCGCGACCTATGGCGATCAGGATGGCGTGGTTCTGGATGAAGCCACGCGCCAGATGCCGATCAACGCATATGGCGGCTCCAAACGTGCCATCGAGGATATGCTGCGCGATTTCGGGGCGAGTCACGGGCTGCGCTCTGTGATCTTCCGCTACTTCAATGTGGCGGGCGCCGACCCGGAGGCCGAGGTCGGTGAGCAGCACGTTCCAGAGACCCATCTGATCCCGCTGATGCTGGATGCGATTGCGGGAAAGCGGTCGGCGCTGACTGTGTTCGGCTCCGACTATCCGACGCCCGATGGCACCTGCATCCGCGACTATGTGCATGTCTCGGACCTCGTCGACGCGCATGTGCTCGGTCTGAAGTGGCTCGAAGCGGGCAAGGACTCATCAGTGTTTTGTCTTGGCTCGGGTAACGGCTTCTCGGTCCGCGAGGTGATTGCCCGATCGCGCGACGTGACCAATCAAGAGGTTCCGATCATCGAAGGGGCGCGCCGACCCGGCGACGCCGCGAAGCTGGTGTCCGGCTCTCATCGCGCGGTGACTGAGCTTGGCTGGCAGCCGAAACGCTCTGATCTCAGGACGATGATTACCGACGCATGGCGCTGGCATCAAACGCCTGACTATGAAAGATAGCCCCGAGAGGGGTTTGCAATGCCGCATCGGTCGGAGCTTTGGACGGCGATCAGGCTACGCGTGAAGCGGCGCTATCTGCTTGCGCGGGCGATCCGGCGGCGGCGGCACCTGACCCGGCTCGCGGACAACACCAAGACGATCCGGCCCGACGACATCCTGCTGTTCTGCACGATCCGCAACGAGTTTCCGCGGCTGGCCCATTTTCTGGCCCATTATCGGCGGCTTGGGGTGCGACATTTCCTGATCGTGGACAATGGCAGCACCGATGGCGGGGTCGATTTTCTGCGCGCGCAGCCCGATGTTTCCCTCTGGCAAACCGCCCGAAGCTATCGCGGGTCGCGCTTTGGGATGGACTGGCTGAACTGGCTTCTGATGCGCTACGGCAGCGGGCATTGGTGCGTGACCGTCGATGCAGATGAGTTGCTGATCTATCCCGACCACGAAAGCCGCCCCCTTCCGGACCTGACCCGCTGGCTCGACACGCGAGGCGTGCCGATGATGGCGGCGATGATGCTGGATATGTACCCGCAGGGGCGGCTCTCCGAGGCCGAATGCCCCCCCGGCAATGATCCCATCGCGGCTCTCGGCTGGTTCGATCCGGACGGCTACACGTGGGAATGGCAACCCCGCTTTCGTAACATTTCGATCCGGGGAGGGCCGCGCAAACGGACGTTCTTTGCAGACCGGCCCGAGGATGCGCCGCATCTGCATAAGACCCCGTTGATCCGCTGGCACTGGCGCTACGCCTATGTCAGCTCAACCCATATCGCGCTGCCGCGGCGGCTGAACGCGGGCTTCGATTCCCGGACCGAAATGCCGACCGGCGTTCTGTTGCATACGAAATTTCTCGATCAGGTCATCGACAAATCGCGCGAAGAAAAGCAACGGCGCGAGCATTTCACCCATGCCGAACGTTACGACGGTTATTATGATCGGATCATCGCGGACCCGGTGCTGTGGTCGCCGAGTTCTGCACCCTTCGTGGATGCCGCATCCGTCGAGCGCCACGGGCTCATGCAACGCGGGGCGTGGCGTTAACCGATACCGTTTCGGCTATCGCAACAAAACCCATGGGACATTTTCTCAAACCTATTGTATAGAAATGAGAAAATGTCGCTCGCGAGGCGGTATCTTCAGGCGCAGGGTCGAAAGAGACGTTTCCTCACCGGGAACAGTTAACCTCGTTTCAACACCGGTCGCCTAGATATTTCCCAGCAAGTGCAGAGGAATTGTCGGAACCGGTCCTGTGAAGATACGGAAACTGCTACGCCTGAGGATGGAGCGCCGTCGGCGCCAGATTCGCGCCTTTCGCAAACGGCGCGAGCTGATGGTGGTGGCCGATCGCACCGACAAGATTCGCGGCGGCGATGTTCTGGCCTTCGTGACGCTTCGGAACGAACGCGTGCGCCTGCCGTATTTCCTGCGCTACTACCGCGACATGGGGATCAAGCATTTCCTGATCGTTGATAACGGCTCTGATGACGGGTCGGACGACTATCTCGCAAGCCAGCCTGATGTGTCGCTATGGTGGACCGGGGCGAGCTACAAGCGTTCGGGCTTCGGGATCGACTGGATGAACTGGCTGCTGCGCAAATACGGCACCGGGCACTGGACGCTGACCGTCGATCCGGATGAGTTTTTTGTCTACCCGTTCTGCGACACGCGCCCGATCAACGCGCTGACAGATTGGCTCGACACCTATGAGATCCGCTCTTTCCCGGCGATGCTGCTCGATATGTATCCGAAGGGCCCGGTGGATCAGACCCCCTATGTCGAGGGGACGAACCCGTTTGAGACGGCCTGCTGGTTCGACAGCGGGAACTACATGATCTCCAAGAATTCGCGGCTTCAGAACCTGTGGATTCAAGGCGGCCCGCGCGCACGCGTGTTCTTTGCCGACCGACCCGAGGAGGCCCCCTCGCTCAACAAGATACCGCTCGTGCGATGGGAACGCGGGCACACGTTCGTCTCTTCCACGCATATGCTTTTGCCGCGCGGACTGAACGCGGTATATGATGAATGGGGCGGCGAGAAAGCGTCGGGCTGTCTGTTGCATGCAAAGTTCCTCTCGACCCTTCCGCAGAAGGTCGCCGAAGAGCTGGAGCGCAGAGAGCACTTCGCAAACTCGCGCGAATACAAGGCCTATGCCGAGGCGATGTCGGAGCAGCCGGACCTTTGGTGCAAATGGTCCGAGAAATATATCAACTGGCGTCAGCTCGAAATTCTGGGCCTGATGTCGAAGGGGAACTGGGCGTGAGCGTTGGCTTCATCATGATGTGCCACACGGCCTTTGACCGGGCCGCGCAAGTCGCGCGCCATTGGGCCGAGGCGGGCGCCCCCGTGGTGATCCATGTCGATAAGCGTGTGAGCGGGCATGACTATGCCAGCTTCAACCGCGCGCTGGCCGATCTTGAGAACGTTTCCTTCTCGCGTCGGTTCAAATGCGAATGGGGCACCTGGTCGCTGGTGCAGGCGGCGCAGGCGGCCTCGGAGCAGATGCTCGAGCGCCATGCCGAGGTGCGTCATGTCTATCTCGCCTCCGGCTCGTGCCTGCCGCTGCGCCCGCTCAAGGACCTCACCGATTACCTCGATGCGCGCCCCTATACCGACTTCATCGAAAGCGTGACCACGACCGAGGTCGACTGGACCGTCGGCGGCATCGGGATGGAGCGGTTTACCCTGCGCTTCCCGTTCTCGTGGAAAAAACAGCGGCGCCTCTTTGATCGCTATGTCGATCTGCAACGCCGCGTGGGCTTCAAGCGGAGCATCCCTGACGGGCTCGTGCCGCATCTGGGCAGCCAGTGGTGGTGCCTCACGCGGCAGACGCTCAGCGCCATTCTGCAAGACCCGGACCGGCGCCACTACGACAGCTATTTCGAGCGGGTCTGGATTCCCGATGAGAGCTATTTCCAAACGCTGGCACGGCTCTATGCCACCTCGATTGAAAGCCGTTCTCTGACGCTTTCGAAGTTCGACTTTCAGGGCAAGCCGCATATTTTCTACGACGATCACCTGCAATTGCTGCGCCGGTCCGACTGTTTCGTGGCGCGCAAGATCTGGCCCAAGGCCGAACGACTCTACGCCACCTTCCTCAACACGCGCACGAATACGCCCAAACTTGCAGAACCGAACCCGTCCAAAATCGACCGACTGTTCCACAAGGCTGTCGAGCGCAGGATCAAGGGGCGGCCCGGCCTCTACATGCAGTCGCGCTTCCCGCGCAAGGACCATGAGAACGGCAAGACCTCGGCGCCCTATTCGATGTTCCAAGGCTTCTCGGACCTGTTCGAAAATTTTGACGGGTGGCTGTCGAAAAACGTCGGCGCGCGGGTCCACGGCCATCTGTTTGGCCCCGAACGGGCCGAATTCGCGGGCGGCGAGACGATGTTCAACGGCTGCCTGAGCAATAATCCGACGCTACGCGACTATAACCCCAAAGCCTTTCTGACCAATGTCATCTGGAACTCGCGCGGGGAGCGGCAATGCTTCATGTATAGTCCGCGCGATACGCAGCAGGATATTGACTGGTTCACCGCAACCGATCCGAACGCGCAGATTTCGGTGATCTCCGGAGCCTGGGCGGTGCCGCTGTTCCGCTCCAATCAGAATTTCGCGGCGATCCGGCGGGAAGCGGCGCGGCTTCAGCAGGTGGAGCTGCATCATCTGTCGATCCTGCGCTCGATGTATGTGAAGGCGCGGGTGCGGATCTGGACGATGGCGGAGTTCATTGAGAACCCGATGGAACCGCTTCAGACGATCATCGACGAGATTTCGCCGCGCGCCACAAGGCGGCTAACAGAGGTACCGCAGATGGTCGACCTGACCGGCTTTGGTCAGTTTCTGCAAAACCTCAAGAATCAGGGAATGCAGCCCCGGCTCATGGGCGATTTCCCGGTGGGCGACGACCCGAACCCGCAACAAAAGCGCCGTGGCCGGCCGTATCTCGTGAAGTGATTTCATGCCGCATTTCGACAGTTTCGTTATCCTCGCAGAGATGCGGACCGGCTCTAACCTGCTCGAAGCGGCGGTAAACGCACTGGATGGGGTGACCTGCCACGGCGAGGCATTCAATCCCGCGCTGATCGGCTATCCCAAGAAGGATAGCCTGCTCGGCATGACCAAGGCGGAGCGCGACCTCGACCCGGTGGCGCTCTGGCGGCGGATACAGGATGCGCCGGGGTTGAACGGCTGCCGCTACTTCCACAACCACGATCCGCGCGTGCTTGAGGTCATGCTGCGCGACCCGCGCTGCGCCAAGATCGTGCTGACCCGCAACCCGATCGAAAGCTATGTGAGCCTCAAGATCGCGCGGGCCACCGGCCAGTGGAAGCTGGGCGACGCCAAGCATCGCAAGGCCGCACAGGCCAGCTTTGACGCGGCAGAGTTCGAGGAACATCTGGCCGAGCTTCAGGCGTTTCAGGTGCTCCTTATGCATGAGTTGCAGGTGAGCGGGCAAACGGCGTTCTACATCGACTATGAGGATGCGCAGGATCTCGACGTGCTGAACGGGCTGGCGGCGTGGCTGGGGGTTGCGCCAGGGCTGAAGGCCCTGCCCGACAGTCTCGTGCCGCAGAACCCCGAACCGCTGGAAAGCAAGGTCGCCAACTTCCCGGCGATGGAGGCGTCTCTGGCGCGGCTCGACCGGTTCAACCTCTCGCGCACGCCAAATTTCGAGCCGCGGCGCGGCCCCAATGTGCCGAGCTTCGTGGGTTGCGAACCGGGGCTTTTGTATATGCCGATGCGCCCCGCAATGGACGCGCCGATCCGTGACTGGATGGCGCAGATCGGTGCGCTGGAAGAGGGCTTCTCGCAAAAGACCCTGCGGCAATGGAAGCGAAAGCATCCGGGCCATCGCAGCTTTACCGTGCTGCGGCATCCGCTGATGCGGGCGCATCTCGCCTTCAATGCTGTGCTGCATTGGGACGGGATGGAAGAGACACGGCGGATTCTGCGCAACGGCTATGGCCTGCCGATCCCCGAAACGGGCGGCGCACCGGATGGCGATTATGCCGAGGCCCTGATCGGCTTCATGCGCTGGCTGAAGACCAATCTGAACGGACAAACCAGCCTGCCGGTGAATGCGCTGTGGGCCACGCAATCCGCGCTGATGCAGGGCTTTGCGCAGTTTGCACTGCCCGATCTGGTCGTACGAGAGGATCGGCTTGCCAAGGATATGGCCTATCTGACCGGCTCGATGGGGATCGATGCGCCGGCCTTCGCCACCGCCGATGCCGACATCGCGGAGGTGAAGCTGACCGATATCTGGGTGCCCGAACTGGAAGCTGCGGCGCGCGAGTGCTACCCGCGCGACTTCATGCAATTCGGTTTCGAGGATTGGAAGCGCGCCTGAGCGTCAGGCCGCCTGCACACCCGGTGCCGAGGTCAGGATCGCATGGAGCGTCGCCGGATCGGCATTGGCCCGAAGCTTGGTGCAGGTCGCAGCGTCGCGCATCGTGCGAGAGACGAGGGCCAGCGCCTTGAGATGCTCCACCCCGGAATCCTTGGGCGCGAACAGCGCAAAGACCAGATCGACGGGCAATCGATCCACCGCATCGAAATCGAGCGGCTTCTCAAGGCGCAGAAACACGCCGACGACGTGGTCCAGGCCGTGCAGCCGGGCATGCGGAAGTGCGACCCCGTGGCCGACACCGGTCGGGCCAAGGCTCTCACGCTCCTGAAGGGCATCGACGGTCTGTGCCGCATCCAGCCCGTAGGCTGAATGCGCGATTTCACCGAGATCCTGGAACAGGCGCTTCTTGCTCGTCACGTTGGCCAGAACCTTGACGGCCCCCGGCTTGAGCAGGTTGGACAAATCCATCAGTTTCGTCTTTTCCGCGCCGTCCATTGCCGGCGCTTAGTTGCTGTTGCGCGGGTCGATCCAGCCCACATTGCCGTCTTCGCGGCGATGGACGACGTTGACCCCGCCGTGTTTCTCATTGCGGAAGACGAGAAGGTCCTGACCGGCCAGCTCCATCTGCATCACCGCTTCGCCAACCGAGAGCGTGGGGACCTTGGTCTCCATCTCGGCGACGATCATCGGTGCGAGGCTGCCGCCATCCGACTCCGTCTCGTCATCTTCTGCGGCGAGCACATACATGCCTGCTTGGGCGAATTCAACCGGCTCCGCGCGTTCCTTGTGGTGATCCTTGAGCCGGCGCTTGTGACGGCGCAACTGCTTGTCCATCTTTTCGCGGCAGGATTCGAAGGCCGCGTATACCTCGGTCGCGTGCCCCTTGGCACTCGCGGTCAGCCCGGTCGAGAGATGGACCGTCGCTTCGCAGATGAACTCATGCGCATTGCGCGAGAAGACGACGGTCGCGTCGGTCGGGCGCTGCGAATATTTCTCCACGGTTTCACCCAGTTCTGCCTTCACATGGGTTTGGAGCGCTTCACCCACGTCGAGCTGTTTTCCGCTGATCTGGTAACGCATGGTCTCTCCTTCACGTCATAAGTCCTTGCCAGCAAAGCATTGTGCTGGTTTCAGACCGGTTAAACCTGTTGAAAATCTGTCCGCGTGTCCCGCATTTAATCCCACCATTGCGTATGCGCGGGGGTGCCGGGACTGGCGCGGCGCGGACGCTTTGAGGTGGGGGCGATGTTCACGCATTTGTCTTATTTGGGAACGGTTCGGCCCGAGTGTCAACGGGGCTCGTTCGCCGCAGTGCAAAAGGTCTGCGTTCAGATGATACGGAAGTTCTGTCCGAGATAGACACGACGCACGTTTTCGTCGCGCACGACCTCGTCGGTGGTGCCCGACATAAGCACCGTTCCATCATGCAAAATATAGGCCCGGTCCACGATCTCTAGCGTTTCGCGCACGTTGTGGTCGGTAATCAGCACCCCGATTCCCCGCTCTTTGAGCTGCGCGACAAGTTGCCGAATCTCTCCGACAGCGATCGGATCGACGCCGGCGAACGGCTCGTCGAGAAGAAGGTATTTCGGATCGGCCGCCAAGCAGCGCGCGATTTCGACTCGGCGCCGCTCACCGCCCGACAAAGCCAGCGCGGGTGCCGTGCGCAGATGCCCGATCGAAAAATCGCCCAAAAGCTCTTCGAGGCGTTCGCGGCGATGATGCGGTTCGTCGAGCGTGATCTCGAGCACCGCCATGATATTCTGTTCGACGCTCAGGCCACGGAAGATCGAGGTTTCCTGCGGCAGGTAGCCGATCCCCATCCGGGCGCGGCGATACATCGGCAGCGCGGTCACGTCGCGCCCGTCGATCAGCACCTGCCCGGAATCGGGCGTGATGAGGCCCGCGATGTTGTAAAAGCAGGTGGTCTTGCCCGACCCGTTCGGCCCCAAAAGAGCAACCGCTTCGCCGCGATTGAGCGAAAGAGACACATCCCGGATCACCGGCCGGCGGCGATAGCTCTTGCGCAGCCCCTCGACGCGCAGCCCGCCCTTGCCCTCGGCCAGATTGAGGCCGGCGCCCTGTTCCAAGCCCTGCGCCATCAGTTGCCCCCGGGCTGGAGAATCGTGCGCACGCGCCCGTCCATTTGGCCGGTGCCGCTGCGCAGGTCCACGCTGAGCTTTTGGCCCGCCATCACGTTCGACCCTTGGGTCAACAGAACATCGCCCGTAAGAACCACAGTGCCCTTGACCACGTCATAGACCGCCTCGCGCGCCTCGGCAGCCTCGGCCTCCGAGACCAGCGTGACGCCGCCCGAAGCCAGAAGGCGGTTGATCTTGGATTGGTCGCCCTGACCGTATTCGACCAGCACCGTCGCCGCCTGAAGGCGCATGCTGCCCTGACCGATCAGAACATTGCCGCTAAAGGTCGCAACGCCGGTTTCCTGATTAACCGCAAGGCTGTCCGCCGTGACCTCGACAGGTTGCGACGTGTCCGCGCGAATACCGCCAAAGGCGACTTGCTGCGCCGTGGCCGCCAGCGGAGACAGGGCCAAAACCAGGGCGATCAAACGGAAAGCAGGGCGCATCGGAACCTCATTTCACCGGCGAATATACCAGCTTCACACGGTCATTGAAAACCAGATCATGGAGTTTGCTGTCCGCATCCGCGCTCAGCTCCATCCGACCAGCTTCAAGCGTGCCGAAGGGTGCGATAACCGTCACGGGACCGGGCGAAAGAAGATGCGAGTTATCAAGCGACATCTCGATCCGGTCGGAAGCGATCTGATAGCCGGTCGAGGTTTGCAGCGTCACGCCATCGTTGAGCGTGATTTCGGCCCCGCCGGGATCAATCCGTCCCGACCTTGCGGTCAGATCGGCCACGAATCCGGTTGGCGCCTCCAGCTTGGCGACGATTTGCTCGGCCTGCGCGCCACGGCCTCCATCCGGATCGGGCCGCGCCCGATCGGCCCGCACCGCCAGAGAGGCCCCCTCTTCGGTAACACCGGAATATTCCGGCCCGATCAGCGCGGCGTCACGCGCAAGTTGCTCGACATCGACCTCGGCATAGGGGATCGCAGCCGAGGGGTCGATCTTGTGCGAGAACATGAACAGGGTCGAAAGCAGCGCCAAGGCAATCATCGGCAGGGCGATCTTGGCCCCGGTAACGATCAGCGAATGGCGGCTTTCATTGGGCATCAGACGACACCGGCGCGCAGGCAGTCGTGGATATGCAGGATACCCCGCGGGCGGTTGCCCTCGACCACGAAGAGGCAGGTGATCTTGCGCTCGTTCATCACCGCGACGGCGGCTTCGGCCAGTTGATCGGCTGTGATGGTGCGCGGATTGCGCGTCATCACCTCGGCTGCGGTGTGGGACAAAAGCCCCTCCATATGCCGCCGAAGGTCGCCATCGGTAATGACCCCCGACAGGGCACCATCCGCATCGGTCACCCCAACGACGCCAAAACCCTTCTGGCTGATCCGCAATAGCGCCTCGGACATCGGCGTGTCCTCGGCGACAAGGGGCATATCCTCATGCATGAGGTCCGCCACCTTCGCCAACCGCGCGCCGAGCTTGCCGCCCGGATGGAAAGTGCGGAAATGCTCGGGCGTGAATTCACGATGCTCCATCAGAGCGACGGCGAGCGCATCGCCCAAAGCCAGCGTCATCGTCGTCGAGGTCGTCGGCACCACGCCCGTCCCGCAAGCCTCGGCGGCCTGGGGCAGAACGATGGCGACATCCGATTGCGTGAGCAGCGTTGAGCCAGGCCGCGAGGCGACCCCGATCAGCGGGATACGAAACCGCCGGGTATGCGCGATGATGTCGGACAGTTCGGGCGTTTCACCCGAATTGGACAGCACCAGCGCCACATCGTCACGGGTGACCATGCCCAGATCGCCATGGCTCGCCTCGGCCGGGTGCACGAATTGCGCGGGCGTCCCGGTCGACGCCAGAGTCGCCGCGATCTTGCGCCCGATATGGCCCGATTTCCCCATGCCCGAGACGATGACTCGACCGCGTGCCTGCAAGATCGTTTCGACGGCCCTCGTGAAATTCTCGTCGAGGGTCGCGGCCAGCGTGCGCAGGCCCTCGGCCTCGATCTCTATAACCCGGCTTGCGGTCGCGCGAAAATCAGTGGTGGAAGATGTCATTCGGCTCCTCCCACCCCATCAGGTCCAGACGCGCGCGGGTCGGCAGGAAATCGAAACAAGCCTGCGCAAGAGCGGTGCGATCCTCGCGCGCGAGACGCTCGACAAGAACTTCCTTGAGGCGGTGCAGATAAAGCACGTCGGACGCCGCATATTCGAGCTGCGCCTGCGTCAGTGCAGCCGCGCCCCAGTCCGAGGTCTGCTGCTGCTTGGAAATATCCACGCCGGCAAGCTCTTGAAGCAGGAATTTCAGCCCGTGCCGGTCAGTGAACGTGCGCACCATCTTGGACGCGATCTTGGTGCAGAAGACCGGCGCGGTCACCACGCCAAAGGCGTTATAGAGCGCCGCGATATCGAAACGCGCGAAGTGGAACAGCTTTTCGGTTCCCGGATCGGCCAGCATGGCGCATAGACGCGGTGCCTCGGTCTGGCCCTTGGCGATCTGCACCAGATGGGCATCGCCATCGCCCGCGCTCAACTGCACGAGGCAAAGCCGGTCGCGGCGCGGGTCGAGCCCCATGGTTTCGGTATCGATAGCCACGACGGGGCCAAGCGAAAGCCCCTCGGGCAGGTCGTTCTGATGCAGGTAGATCGTCACGCGGCGTCTCTTTCTGTTGGTCCGGCGCCATATAAGCGCTTTTGTACGCCAATGCCAACGCGGCGCGGCGGCCCGTGGCCCCACCGAAGCCGGGGCCAGAAAACGAAAAACCCTCGCCGAAGCGAGGGTCTTGCGGGCTCCCGAAGGAGTTGGTGCCCAGAAGAGGACTCGAACCTCCACGCCTTGCGGCACACGGACCTGAACCGTGCGCGTCTACCAATTCCGCCATCTGGGCCGATGTCGTGGGGGGCGATGTAGCTGTGCCACGCGACACTGTCAACGGGGGGCGTGAAGAATTTCGTCAAGGACCGCGCCAAGCTGGCCTTTGGCCTTGTTCCTCAGGGGGCTTGGCGCTAATCAGGGTGCGACAAATTTTGCACGAGAAAGGCCGAAGCCCATGTCGAAGCTGGTCACGATCTATGGCGGTTCTGGATTTGTGGGGCGCTATATCGCCCGGCGTATGGCGAAGCTTGGCTGGCGCGTTCGCGTCGCGGTTCGCCGCCCGAACGAGGCACTGTTCGTGAAACCCTATGGCGCCGTCGGTCAGGTCGAGCCGGTTCTGTGCAATATCCGCGATGACGCTAGCGTTAAGGCCGCGATGAACGGGGCCGATGCCGTAGTGAACTGCGTGGGCATCCTCGTGGGCGTCGGCAAGAACAAGTTCGACGCAGTTCAGGCCGAAGGCGCAGGTCGCATCGCGCGGATCGCGGCGGAGAGCGGCGTGCAAAACCTCGTGCATATTTCTGCGATCGGGGCCGATGCCGAGTCGGAAAGCACCTACGCCCGCACCAAGGCGCAAGGCGAGGCTGCTGTTCTGGCGGCCTTCCCCAATGCGACAATCCTGCGCCCCTCGATCATCTTCGGCAACGAGGATGGCTTTTTCAACAAATTCGCCGGCATGGCGCGCTTCACCCCGATCCTGCCGATCTTCGGCGGCGATACCCGCTTCCAGCCGGTCTATGTCGAAGACGTCGCGCAAGCGGCGGTCAAAGGCGTGCTCGGCGAGGCGCAGGGCATCTATGAGCTGGGCGGCCCGGATGTGGACACCTTCCGCGGCCTGATGGACAAGATGCTCGAGGTCATCAACCGCAAGCGCCTCGTGGTCAGCCTGCCCTTCTTCGTGGGTAAGATCATGGGCGGCGCGCTGGATCTCGTGCAGGCGGCAACGGGTGGTCTCGTGGTCAACAAGATGGTGACGCGCGACCAGATCAAGAACCTCGCCAAAGATAATGTCGTGGCGGCGGGCGCGAAGGGCCTTGCCGATCTGGGCATCAAGCCGACCCCGGTCGACGCAATCCTGCCCGATTACCTGTGGCGCTTCCGCCCGAACGGGCAATACGACGCCATTCAGGCCTCGGCCAAGAACCTGCGCAAGCCGTCCTGATGGACGAGACGCTCGTCGCGGCGTTTCTGGGGCTGCTTGAAGGGCTGACCGAGTTCATTCCGGTCTCCTCCACGGGCCATGTGCTGCTGGCCGGGCATTTCCTCGGCTTCGAAAGCACCGGCAAAGCGTTCGAGGTCGTGATCCAGCTTGGCGCAATTCTGGCCATTCTTGGTGTATACGCGAAGCTGCTGATCTCGACCTTTGCGGCGGCCCCTACCGACCCTGCCGCGCGCCGCTTCATTCTTTCGGTGCTCATCGCGTTCTTTCCGGCGGTGGTTATCGGCGTTCTGGCGCATGACTTCATCAAGACGGTGCTCTTTGAGACACCCATGCTGATCGCCATCATGCTGATCCTCGGGGGCTTCGTTCTGCTGGTGGTGGACCGCTGGAAGATCGACGTCAAATATGAGGATGCGACCGATCTACCCCTTTGGACCGCACTGAAGATCGGTTTTTTTCAATGCCTTGCAATGATTCCTGGCACGTCGCGCTCGGGGTCGACGATTGTCGGAGCGATGCTGATGGGCGTATCCAAACGCGCGGCGGCGGAGTTCAGCTTCTTCCTGTCGATGCCGACAATGGCAGGGGCGTTTGCCTACGACCTCTACAAGAACCGCGACATCCTGAGCGCGGCAGACATGAACCTGATCGCGGTCGGATTCGTGCTCGCCTTCATCTCGGCGCTGATCGTGGTGCGCGGCCTCCTCGCCTTCGTAAGTCGGCACGGATACGCACTGTTTGGCTGGTGGCGAATCATCGTGGGTAGCGTTGTTTTGCTGGCACTTTTGGGCGGCCGCTAAGGGATTGGTAATTACTACTGACCTAAATTCGGTCAGTTTGTCGCGCCCCAACCCGTTTTCGGCGTAAAAATTCTGCATTTAGGTCAGCATTGCTTACTTTTAATTCCGCCCGCTGCGGTGTAGGAGTGCGCGTCTGGAATTTACCCCATTGGGAGGCGCAGCCATGGCCAAGCAACGCATGCTGAAATTCGTCACGACGGCGAAGGAAATGCCCGAGAAGCGTGACGCGACTGTGCGCGCCAATGATTTCCAAGAGATTTACCGCGAGTTCGCAGATCAAAAGGCCGCCGAGCAGGCATCGCGCTGTTCGCAATGCGGTGTGCCCTATTGTCAGTCGCATTGCCCGCTGCACAACAACATCCCGGACTGGCTGCGGTTGACGGCGGAGGGGCGGTTGCAAGAGGCGTATGAGATCAGCCAGGCGACGAACACCTTCCCGGAGATCTGCGGCCGCATCTGCCCGCAGGACCGCCTGTGCGAAGGCAACTGCGTGATCGAGCAATCGGGCCATGGCACCGTGACCATCGGCGCGGTCGAGAAATATATCACCGACACCGCTTGGGACATGGGCTGGGTGAAGCCGGTGAAGCCCACGCATGAGCGCGCGGAAACGGTCGGGATCATCGGTGCGGGGCCGGGTGGCCTTGCGGCGGCGGACGTGCTGCGCCGCGCGGGCGTGCAGGTCACGGTCTATGACCGCTACGACCGCGCGGGCGGCCTGCTGACCTACGGCATCCCCGGCTTCAAGCTGGAAAAAGACGTCGTCATGCAGCGCATCAAGCAGCTTGAAGATGGCGGCGTGCAATTCGTGCTGAACTGCAATGTCGGCACCGATATCAGCTTCGACGCGATCCGCGGCAAGCATGACGCGGTGCTGATCGCGACCGGCGTCTACAAGACCCGCGACCTGCGCGATCCCGGCGCGGATGCCGCTGGCATCGTGCGTGCAATCGACTACCTGACGGTCTCGAACAAACTGTCGTTTGGCGACGAAGTGGCTGAATTCACTGACGGAACGCTCAATGCCGAAGGCAAGAACGTGGTCGTCATCGGCGGCGGCGACACCGCGATGGACTGCGTGCGCACGGCGATCCGCCAAGGCGCGAAATCGGTGAAATGTCTCTACCGCCGCGACCGCGCGAACATGCCCGGCTCGCAGCGCGAAGTGCAGAACGCCGAGGAGGAAGGCGTCGAGTTCGTCTGGCTCGCAGCCCCGAACGCGTTCAGCGGCAACCCGGTTTCGTCGGTCACCGTGCAGAAGATGCGCCTTGGCGCACCGGATGCCTCGGGCCGTCAAAGCCCCGAACCGATCGAGGGCGGCATTTACGAAGAACCCGCTGATCTGGTCATCAAGGCGCTGGGTTTCGAGCCGGAGAACCTGCCCGAACAATGGGGTGTGGACGATCTGGAAACCACCCGCTGGGGCACGGTGAAGGCCGAGTTCGCAACGCACGCAACCTCGATCCCCGGCGTCTATGCGGTGGGCGATATCGTGCGCGGCGCGAGCCTTGTGGTCTGGGCGATCCGCGACGGTCGTGAGGCCGGCGCCGAGATCGTGAAGTATCTCGACGGCGCCGCTCAGGTCGCCGCCGAGTAAAGCCAGCTTTGGTATGGTTTTCCGCCAGCTTTGCGCCATACGGCGATCTGGCGGGGGCCGAAACGGGTTCGACACAATCGGGTCAGGGATGCTGACCGTAGTGCTTGCGAAAGGGTAAATGAGGTGAACGCAGCAGCGCTCCTTCCAGCAACGGTTCTGGCGGTTTTGACCGCCGGGCTGGCGCATGGTGCGGGCACATTCACCCCGCCCGAGGGTTGCACGCTCGACATGACGGTGCAGCTGCGCGAATGCCGCGTGGCGAACCATTACCACTGCGCAGGCGACCCGTCGGGCGAGCGCTGGATTTCCTATGCCGATGGCGCGGGTGAGTATTTCCTGAGCCGGATCGACGCCGAGACGCGCTGGATCGAGAGCATCAGCCTGCAAACCGGCGAAGTGGATCGGCTCGACGCGGGCGCCTCGGCGGATAATGCCGATTTCTCCGCACTGCTGGCCACGGGCCGCGATGATTACGATTTTATCACGCGGAACAATTTCGGCGAGACGAGCCGCTATGTCGGCTATGACCAGTTGACGGGCGAACAGGTCACGATCGACGGCGTGACGCTGGAACGCTGCGTGTTCGAGCTTGAGGCGACGGACGGCAACGGCAACGTGCTGTTCTCGCGCAAGGGGACGCAATATGTCAGCGCCGAACACCGCGTGTTTTATGGCGATATCGAGACCTTCCGCAACGCGCTTGGCGAAGAGGTGCAATCGGTGATGAGCCCGGTGACCTTCGCCTTTGAGGGCGAGGACGGCTTTGGTGAGGCCGAGCCGAAATTCGACTGCGACATGCTGATGACGGGCCAATTCGGGATCGGGGGGCGGTCATGATCGACGTGCGCCCGATCCTCGACGAACCGCCGCTCCACATGAGCTTTTCGCCCGGCACGAGCGACCGCTTGGTGGTGTCCTTCGCCGGTGTGGGGAACAATCGCCGACAGGTCCCCCCGGTCGAGTTCGCGCGGCTCTCGCATTGGAACGGTCAGAACAACGTCCTTTACGTCTCGGATCTGAGCCGGAGCTGGATGAACGGGCCGGGCATTGCAGAAGCCGTGGTCGAGGCGGTCCAAGGGATTGGCGCAAGGCTGAAGCTGAGCGAGATCGTCGCGATCGGCAATTCGATGGGCGGCACGGCGGCGCTGATCCTCGCCTCGCTGATGAAGGTGGACCGCGTGGTCGCGCTGGTGCCGCAATTCTCTGTGCACCCGGAAGTGATCCCCGGCGAGTGGCGCTGGACCCATTTCCGCGACAAGATCGCGCAATGGCGGTTCCGCGAGAGCCCCGACCTGCGCGAGACGGGCACGAGCGTCACGATCCTGCATGGCGGCTCCAAGGATGAGCTGATGCATGCGGAGCGGTTCCCCAAAGACGCGGGCTATCGCCATTTCATCTTTCCGCACGAGGGGCACAATCTGGCCCGCTCGCTGCATGACCGGGGGCTGCTGTCTCCGATCGTCACCCTTTCCATGCTGGGCCGCTTTCCGCGCGCCAGGCGCGCCATCCGCACTGCGGGCGGCGTGAGCCGGCGCCGGTTCGACCAGACCCCCATTCGCACTCTCTGAGGAGGCACTGACATGACGAAATATGATGAAGCCTGGGTGGCCGCCGAAGAGGCGAAACGCCAGTGGATGGCGGAGAATTCGCTTTACAAGACCGATGACGAGAAAGCGTCTTGCGGGGTCGGGCTTGTGGTGTCGCTGGACGGCAAGGCGAGCCGCAAGGTCGTCGAGAACGGGATCGACGCGCTCAAGGCGATCTGGCACCGCGGCGCGGTCGATGCCGATGGCAAGACCGGGGACGGTGCGGGTATCCATGTGCAGATCCCGGCACCCTTCTTCTACGATCAGATCCACCGCACCGGGCATGAGCCGGACAAGGCCAAGCTGATCGCGGTCGGTCAGGTCTTTCTGCCGCGCACCGATTTCGGCGCGCAGGAGCGTTGCCGCACGATCGTCGAGACCGAAGTGCTGCGGATGGGTCACTACATCTATGGCTGGCGCCATGTGCCGGTGAACACCGAGGTTCTGGGCGAAAAGGCGAATGCGACGCGCCCCGAGATCGAGCAGATCCTGATCCGCAACGAGAAGGACATCGACGACGAGCAGTTCGAGCGCGAGCTGTATATCATCCGCCGCCGGATCGAGAAGGCGGCTGTCGCGGCGCAGATCGCGGGTCTCTATATCTGTTCGCTGAGCTGCCGCTCGATCATCTACAAGGGGATGATGCTGGCCGAGCAGGTCGCGGAATTCTACCCGGACCTGAAGGACACGCGTTTCGAGAGCGCCTTTGCGATCTATCACCAGCGTTATTCGACCAACACCTTCCCGCAATGGTGGCTGGCGCAGCCGTTCCGCATGCTGGCGCATAACGGCGAGATCAACACGATCAAGGGCAACATCAACTGGATGAAGTCGCACGAGATCCGCATGGCCTCGAACACGTTTGGCGAGATGGCGGGCGATATCAAGCCGATCATCCCGGCGGGCGCGTCGGATTCGGGCGCGCTGGACGCGGTGTTCGAGGTGATGGTGCGTTCGGGCCGCTCGGCGCCGATGACCAAGACGATGCTGGTTCCCGAGGCGTGGTCGCAGACCGAGGGCATGCCCAAGGCCTGGGCCGACATGTATGCCTATTGCAATGCCGTGATGGAGCCCTGGGACGGCCCCGCCGCGCTGGCGATGACCGATGGCCGCTGGGTCTGTGGGGGTCTCGACCGTAACGGCCTGCGTCCGCTGCGCTATGTGGTGACGGGCGACGGGCTGCTGATCGCGGGCTCCGAGGCGGGGATGGTCCCGACCGACGAGTCGCGTGTGGTCGAGAAGGGCGCGCTGGGTCCGGGTCAGATGATCGCGGTCGATATGCGCGAGGGCAAACTTTACCACGACACCCAGATCAAGGATCGTCTGGCCAACAGCCAGCCGTTTGGCGAATGGATCGAGAAGGTCACCGACCTGAACGCGATGATGCAGGACGTGCCGGAACACGCGTTGTTCTCGGGCGGGGAGCTGCGCAAACGTCAGGTCGCGGCGGGCTACTCGGTCGAAGAGATCGAGCAGATCCTCGCGCCGATGGCCGAAGACGGTAAAGAGGCGATTGCCTCGATGGGCGACGACACGCCGCCCGCCGTTCTGTCCAAGCAATACCGCCCGCTGAGCCACTTCTTCCGGCAGAACTTCAGCCAGGTCACCAACCCGCCGATCGACTCCCTGCGCGAGACCCGCGTGATGAGCCTCAAGACGCGGTTCGGCAACCTCAAGAACGTGCTCGACGAGGATAGCAGCCAGACGGAAATCCTGATCCTCGAAAGCCCGTTCATCGCCAACGGCGAGTTCGACGCGCTCAAGAAGCAATTCGGCGCCGAGGTGACGGTGATCGACTGCACCTTCCCGGCAAATGCCGATCAGGAGGCGCTGCGCGACGGGCTGACCCGCATTCGCCACGAGGCCGAGGACGCGGTGCGTTCGGGCGCGCTGCATATCGTGCTGAGCGACGAGCAACAGGGCGAGGCGCGGGTCGCCATGCCGATGATCCTTGCGACCAGCGCGGTGCATTCGTGGCTGACCAACAAGGGTCTGCGGACCTTCTGCTCGATCAACGTGCGCTCGGCCGAGTGCATCGACCCGCATTACTTTGCGGTGCTGATCGGCGCGGGCGCGACCACGGTGAACCCCTATCTCGCGCAAGACACGATCGCGGACCGGATCGAACGCGGCCTGCTCGAAGGCTCGCTTGTGGACAACATGCGCCGTTACCGCGATGCGGTCGATGCGGGTCTGCTCAAGATCATGGCGAAGATGGGCATCTCGGTCATCTCGTCCTATCGCGGCGGTCTCAACTTTGAGGCGGTCGGCCTGTCGCGCGCGATGGTCAACGAATACTTCCCCGGCATGCATTCGCGCATCTCCGGCATCGGTCTGCACGGCATCCAGCACAAGCTGGAGGAAGTGCATGCGAAAGGCTGGAAGGGCGGTCAGGACGTGCTCCCGATCGGCGGCTTCTATAAAGCGCGCCGCACCGGCGAGACCCATGCCTGGGGCGCACAGTCGATGCACCTGCTGCAATCGGCCTGCGACCGCGCAAGTTATGACCTGTGGAAGCAGTATTCGGCGCTGATGCGTTCGAACCCGCCGATCCACATCCGCGATCTGCTGGACATCAAGCCGCTGGCCAAGCCGGTGCCGATTGAAGAGGTGGAATCGATCACCTCGATCCGCAAACGCTTTGTCACCCCCGGCATGTCGCTGGGCGCGTTGTCGCCGGAGGCGCACAAGCTGCTCAATGTGGCGATGAACCGGATCGGCGCGAAGTCGGATTCGGGCGAGGGCGGCGAAGATCCGGCGCATTTCGTGCCGGAGCCGAATGGCGACAACCCGTCGGCCAAGATCAAGCAGGTGGCTTCGGGCCGGTTCGGCGTGACCGCCGAATACCTGAACCACTGTGAAGAGCTTGAGATCAAGGTCGCGCAGGGGGCGAAACCGGGTGAGGGTGGTCAGCTTCCGGGCATGAAGGTCACCGACCTGATCGCGCGTCTGCGTCACTCGACCAAGGGCGTCACGCTGATCTCGCCGCCGCCGCACCACGACATCTACTCGATCGAAGACCTTGCGCAGCTGATCTACGATCTCAAGCAGATCAACCCGCGCTGCAAGGTCACGGTGAAACTGGTGGCGTCGTCCGGCGTCGGCACGATTGCCGCCGGTGTCGCCAAGGCGAAGGCGGATATCATCCTGATCTCGGGCCACAATGGCGGCACGGGCGCCTCGCCCGCGACCTCGATCAAATATGCGGGTCTGCCGTGGGAGATGGGTCTGACCGAGGCGCATCAGGTTCTGGCGATGAACAACCTGCGCGAGCGTGTGACGCTGCGGACCGATGGCGGTCTGCGCACGGGCCGCGACATCGTCATGGCCGCGATGATGGGGGCCGAGGAATACGGCATCGGCACCGCCGCACTGATCGCGATGGGCTGCATCATGGTGCGTCAGTGCCAGTCGAACACCTGCCCGGTGGGCGTCTGCACCCAGGACCCGGCGCTGCGCGCGAAGTTCACCGGCACGGCGGACAAGGTCGTGAACCTGATCACCTTCTACGCGCAGGAAGTGCGGGAGATCCTCGCCTCGATCGGGGCGCGGTCGCTGGATGAGGTGATCGGGCGGGCGGACCTGCTGACGCAGGTGTCGCGTGGCTCGGCCTTCCTTGACGACCTCGATCTGAACCCGCTGCTGATCACCGTCGATGGCTGGGACAAGATCGTCTACGACCGCTCGAAGCCGCGCAACTATGTGCCCGACACGCTGGATGCGGAAATCATCCGCGACGGGGCGCGCTTCTTCGAGGATGGCGAGAAGATGCAGCTCTCCTATGCGGTGCGCAACACGCATCGGACCATTGGGACGCGCGCGTCGAGCCACATCGTCAAGAACTTCGGGATGCGCAACGCGTTGCAGCCCGACCACCTGACGGTGAAGCTCACCGGGTCAGCCGGTCAGTCGCTGGGTGCATTTGCGGCGCCGGGCCTCAAGATCGAGGTGTCGGGCGATGCGAACGACTATGTCGGCAAGGGTCTGTCGGGTGGCACGGTTGTCGTGCGTCCGCCGATGGCCTCGCCGCTGGTGGCCGCTGACAACACGATCATCGGGAATACCGTGCTCTACGGGGCGACCGACGGTTACCTGTTCGCCGCAGGGCGCGCCGGTGAGCGGTTCGCGGTTCGGAACTCGGGCGCGAAGGTGGTGATCGAGGGCTGTGGCACCAACGGGTGTGAATACATGACCGGTGGTGTGGCGGTGATCCTTGGCTCGATCGGCGCGAATTTCGGGGCGGGGATGACGGGCGGTATGGCCTATCTCTATGATCCCGAAGGCGTGGCCGAGGATTACATGAACCTCGAAAGCCTTGTCACCTGTGGCATCGGGCATGCGCATTGGGAAGCCCAGTTGAAGGGTCTGATCGAGCGTCATGTCGCGGAGACCAATTCGCGCAAGGGGGCCGAGATTCTCCAGCATTGGGAGAGCGAGAAAGCGAACTTCCTGCAGGTCTGCCCGAAAGAGATGCTGGTGCATCTGCCCTATCCGCTGAGCGATGAGCCGGCGGCGGTTCCGGCCGAATAAGGAACCCGAGCGCATCTGACACGTTAAGGGGCGAGGCCGCGAGGTCTCGCCCTTTGACTTTTGGGAGAGTGTTATGTCGGAACTTCTTGTGATGGCCTTCGATACGAAGGAGGCGGGGTTCGAGATGCGCGACGCCTTGATCGGGCTGCGCAAGGATGGGTTGGTCGAGGCCGGAGACATCGTCGTGGTGACCCGCGCCGATGATGGCGCACCGCAGCTTCATCAGACGGTTAACCTGACCGCGGCGGGTGCATTGGGTGGCGGTTTCTGGGGGGCGCTGATTGGTCTCTTGTTCCTGAGCCCGGTTGCCGGGGCAGCTGTCGGCGCGGGCGTTGGCGCGGTTGCGGGGGCGCATACGGATATTGGTGTTAACGACGAGTTTCTGCGCGCCGCCGGTCGTCTGATGCCGAACGAGGGTAGTGCCGTTTTCGTGCTGATGAACAAGACCAAGGCCGACGACATGCTGGCGCGGCTGAACAATCTCGGACTTGAGGTCTCGCCGCTGCGGACCGATCTGCCCGAGGATTTCGAGACACGGCTGACGGGCGTGCTCAACCTTGGGGGCGCGGCACGGTTCGATGGGCGCGAGATTACCCAAGGGTCGATCGGGCGGCTGGCCAGGGTGGTGGGCACCAGCGCGATGTGAGGACCGGGTCCCAGAGCGGACTTGGCACGCGCTGTTTTGCGCGGGAGCGCAGGACGGTGCGCCTCGCGGCTTGACCTGCTCGGGCGGGCCGTGGCTTATGGCGACATGGCCAAGCAGAGCAGCAAGAAAAAAACAAACGCACTAAAGCGCAAGGACACAGGTTTTCTGTATGCCGCGCGTGCGCCTTTTCGGTGGATGGCGAAATGGGTCGCGCGTCTGGCGCTTGGCTTTGCGGCCGCAATGCTGGCTTTGGTCGTGCTGTACAGTTTTATCAACCCGCCAACCACGCTGACGATCTGGTCCGAGGCGCGGCGGCTTGGGGCGGTGGACCGGCAATGGACGCCGATCGAGGATATCGCACCTGTCATGCTCCGGTCGGTGGTCGCGGCGGAGGACGCCAATTTCTGTGAGCATTGGGGCTTTGACATGCGAGCGATCCGGCAGGCGCTGGATGAGGGGGCCAATCGCGGCGCCTCGACGCTCAGCCAGCAGGTCGTGAAGAACGTGTTCCTCTGGCAGGGGCGGAGTTGGCCGCGCAAGGCAATGGAGGCGCTTCTGACCCCGGTCGTCGAGGGCGTCTGGTCGAAGCGGCGCATCCTTGAGATCTATCTGAATGTGGCCGAGTTCGACGAAGGCGTGTTTGGGATCAACGCCGCGGCGTTTCGCTACTTCCGAACCACACCCGACGCGCTGAGCGCGCGTCAGGCCGCGCTTCTGGCCGCGATCCTGCCCGATCCGAAAGCACGATCCGCGTCGCGCCCGAGCAGTTTCGTACAGCGCCGGGCAACGCAGATCGCAGATGGCGCCCGCACCATCGAAAAGGACGGGCGCGCAGTCTGTTTCGAAGGCCCTTAGGCCGCGTCCTCTGCCGGGGTGAGGTCTATATCCGACTGCGCCTCGAGCGGCGTTTCAGCCAAGGTAAATTGCGCGAGGATCGCGGTCAGCGACTCGGCCTCCCTGGTCAGGTCGACACTTGCCGCGGTGGTCTCTTCGACCATGCTCGCATTCTGCTGCGTGACCTGATCGAGTTGAGACACGGCAACATTGATCTCACCGATGCCGCTCGCCTGATCGCGCGACGAGGCCGCGATTTCGGAGACATTCGAGGAGATTTTCACGATCGAGGTCACGATCCCGGACAGGGCGGTGCCGACCTGATTGACGAGATCGACCCCCTTCCCGACCTGAAGCGCACTTTCGGAAATCAGCGCGCCGATCTCACCAGCCGCTTCGGAGGAGCGTTGCGACAAGGCGCGCACCTCGGAGGCCACGACGGCGAAACCGCGACCAGCCTCGCCAGCGCGGGCCGCCTCAACCCCCGCGTTCAGGGCCAGCAGGTTGGTCTGGAACGCGATATCGTCGATCACATCCACGATGCGCGAAATGCTATTCGACGATTCAGAGATCCCGCCCATGGCTTGGATCGCATCACGCACCACCGCGTCGCTGGCCTCGGCACTCTTGCGCGCGTCGATCACGATGCGATCCGCCTCTTCGGCGCCGGAGGTGGCCGAGCGAACAGCCGCGGTGAGCTCCTGAAGCGCAGCCGCCGATTCTTCGAGCGTCGCGGCGGTGTGCTCGGTCCGACGCGACAGATCCTCGGCGGCGCGTGAAACACTGCTGGAACTGTCGAAAATGGTGTCGGCAATCGTCCGGATTTCGCTCAGCGCGGTGCCAAGGGTCCGGGCGGCCGCGTTGAAGTCGACGCGCAGCTGTTCATAGCTATCTTCGAAGCGGTTTTCGATCTGAACGGAGAGATCGCCATCGGCCAGTCGCCGCAAAGCCTGCGCCAGCGCGGAGACAACGGCATTCTGCGCGGCGGCACGTTCGCGACGCTCTTCATCGGCGGCGGCACGGCGTGCCTGCTCGCGCTGCGCCTCTTCGGCCGCCCGCGCACGTTCACGCTCGGCCAAGGCGGCCTCTTGCTCCCGTTCGCGCTGCTCGCGCTGACGCGCAGCCTCTGCCTCGCGGCGGGCGACAGCGTCGCGCTCTTCGCGGGCGCGCGCTTCCTCTTCCTCGAGGAGTCGCTTGTCCGCGATATTCTTGTCGAAGACTCGCAGCGCAGAGACCAACTCCCCCAACTCGCCGCCATAGCTGCGCAGCGCATCGGTCGCGCCCATATGCCCGTCAGCCAACTGCCCGGTGACATCGACGATCCGGCCCAGCGGGCGCATCACGACAAGCCAGATCGCAGCCGCGCTCCCCAAGGCGAGGACCGCCGCGGCCCAGGCGAGCGTCCGCATCACCGCCTCATCGCGCTGCATATCCGCGTTCAGGAGATCCGCCTCTTCATGGACCAGAAGCAGGGTTTCATCGGCCAGATCATGCGCCGATTGCGCGATCTCGGTGACGCCAGAGACCACCCAGGCCGCCTGCATTGCAGCCTCAGCCCGCAGGTCGAGTTGCGCACGGCGCCGCGCCACAAGACCGGTTTCGGCATCGACGAAGCGCGGAAGGGCGGCCAGCGCCTCGCGCAGCGCCGCATCGCCGTCGAAAGTGATTCGCGCAATTTTAGCCAAAGCATCGCCCAGATTGACCTCTGCCTCGGCCAGCGCGGCGTCATCGACGGCGCGCACGGCCTCTGCGCCGTGGATATAAATGTCGGACAGCGCCTCGCTCAGGATGGTGGTCTGCTGCATCCGGTCGATGTGTCGCGTCGCCGTATCACCCGATGGCGCCGCCAGTTGTGGCGGTGCAAAAGGGGTCGGGCGCCGCGCGGCGCGCTGCTCGACCGCGGCAATCGCACCGGCGTAGGAAAGCCCCGATTCGCCCGTCAGATTCGCCTGCGCCCGCATCGTCAGCGCCCCCAGATCGCCCAGATAGGTATCCAGTTCGCCGGCCAAAGCGAATTCCTGCGTCCGCAATGTCACCAGATCGGGCACCTGTGCGGCCACCTCGATCAACGCCTCCTCAAGGGATGCGCGCGCGGGGCCGGTCAAACCCGCAATCTGGCCATTCAGCCCGTTAAGCGCTTGCTGCGTCCGCTTGGCCGCGGTTTCCAGATCGGAGGTGTTTCGCGCGAGAACGATGCCAAAGGTTTCCGACCTGAGTTCCGTTGAAGCCGCAACGATTTCAGAGTGTTGATCCAGAAGCGGGACATCGGTTTCAGCCAGTTCACGCATCTCCGCACCCACCTGTGAGAACGCGTTAAGGCCCACAATGATCGCCAGCCCGGTCAGCGAAACGAGAAGCAGGATATTCGCACCCAGCTTGAAGCCGAGGCTACCGGTCATGCGGATCATGATGTGTTTCATGCGGTTCGTCCTTGTTCCAAAGCACCGGGCGGCAACGGGATGCAACGGGCGCCGCGCCGGGGCCCGCGTCACCATGCGAGCCAAGCTGACAGCGCGAGCCGGTCAGGGCATCGCCGACCTCTCCGCCGGCACCGATTGCGGGGACGTTGCGGCAAAAGATTTAAGATTGCGTGATCGTCTGTCCGTTCCCCGAACACCCGTAATGACGGAACAACCCTGTCGAGAAATCCGAATCAGAGATTCGGTTGAAGGTTGCGCGGGCGCGCGTTTTGCCTATCATCCGGGGTCCGGCTTCATACATCTCGGCCCCCCTGCCGAGCCGAAGGCCCGGATCAAGGCAAGGCATCAGGCCGAAACACAGGCACACCGGCGGCCGCGCCGACGCATCGACCGGGGGGATGACATGGAACTGATCGATCTGGGAAACGGGACCAACAAGGACGCGATTTTCGCGGATTTCCTGCATAAGATCCGTGAGCGTTTCGAGCTTCAGCATGCCGCCTATGCCGGGCTGAACCCGGTCAACCAGACGATCCACGGCTTCGTCACCTATTCCGACGACTGGAAGGCGCATTATGCGCGACACGGGCTCGACCGGATCGACCCGACGCTGCACAAGGCCGGGCGCTCTATCGCGCCGGTGGATTGGCGGCGGCTGTCGCGCGACGAACACTACCAGCGGGTGTTTCGGGATGCGGCCGAGTTCGGAATCGCGGCAACCGGCCTGACGATTCCGGTGCGGGGACCCTTCGGCGATACCGGGTTGCTGAGCGTGACGAGCGAGGCCTCACAGCATGAATGGGAGCTGTTGCGCAGCAAGATTCTGAGCGAGCTGCAATCGGTCGCGGTGCATCTGCATGATACGGTCATGCGCTCTGACAGCCTGTCGCGCATCCTGCGCCACCCCAACCTTTCCAAGCGCGAGATCGAAATCCTGCAATGGATCGCGGCGGGCAAGTCTCAGCATGATATCGGAACGATCCTGTCGATTTCGCATCGCACCGTGGAAGTGCATATCAAATCGGCGCGCGAAAAGCTCTGCGCGCTGACGACGGCGCAGGCGGTGGCCCGCGCGATCGCACTGGGGCTGATTTTCCCGATCTGACCTTAAGGAAAGGTCAAATTAATCCATTCAATTGTCCGCATATACGGGTTTTCCCTTATAGTAGCCTTAAGGTTGTTAACCCTATCCTTCAGAGGTCCAGACTTCAGAAGGAGAGCACGATGCTTGTCGTGGTTGACGCACTTAACAAAGCCGACTTCCCCGGCTTGCTTGATGAAATGTTCCGCCTGCGCGCCCGCGTGTTCGGAGACCGACTCGGATGGGAAGTCGATATCCGTAACGGTCGGGAGATCGACAAATTCGACGCGCTCGATCCGGCCTATGTGATCGGCCTCGATGACGAGGGGCATGTCGTGTCCTGCGTGCGCGCCCTGCAGACCACCGGGCCGCATATGCTGTCGGATGTGTTCTCGGCGATCCTCGACGGAGAAGCGCCGCTGCGCAGCGCAACGCTGTGGGAATCGACCCGGTTCTGTGTCGATACCAACCGGCTCGACCGTGGAAATGGTCGCAACTCGGTCTCTTATGCGACTTGCGAACTGATGGTCGGCTCGCTTGAATACGCGAGGAACTCGGGGATCACCGATATCGTGACGGTGATCGATCCGGTGATGGATCGGGTTCTGAAACGCTCGGATAACGCGCCCTACGGCTATGTCGGCAAGAAAACCCCGATGGGCAAGGTGCCGGCGCTCGCCGCGCTGCTCGATTGCTCGGACGAGCGGATCAACAAGGTCCGTGCCTTTGCCGGTATCGAAGGCGACGTGTTCGCGGACGAGACGGTCATGGCGCGTCTGATGGCCGCCGAAGCAGAGCGCCGCCAAGCCGTCGCGTCGAGCTATATGCAGATGGGGATGCTCGACAACCTCGTGCAATATCTCAACGACCAGTATGACAACGCACATTCCGACGAGGAGCGGATGGCGGTCGAACGGCTCGCCGCACAACTCCATGTCGTGACCGGAATGCCGGAGACGGCGATGCTTGCCGGGCGCAGCATCGCCTGAGGCGAAAGGGTCCTCCCCGTCGGCGCCGGTCCCTTTCGGGGGATCGGCGTGGACACTCCCCCGTTGATCGTCCCCCGACGACGACACCTAGGCCAAGGCCGGGCACAGCACCCCAGCCTTGGCCCTTTTTACGGACGCCCCACCCCGAGGGGGAAGCGGGCCACCGCATGAAAGCGACCGGCATCGTCTTCACCGCAGAGTGTCACGTCGTCTATCCTGAGCGCGCGCCCGAGGACCGGCGCGAAGTGGTGCTGCGCGGCCTCTTGAACGGGGGCGCGCATCGCGGGATCGAGCGGCCCAGTCAGTGTCATGTGAAACCGGAACTGGTCGAGCACGAACGGATAGCCATAGCGATCGAGCAGCGCACGCTGCCCCTCTGTGAGGCGCTCTGGCCGGCGGCGGGCACGCGCTTCGGGCGTGAGCGGCGCGCGGCACGGATCGAGCCCGGTCACCAGCACGGCGGCGAGCGCATCGACCTCTGAGGCCGCGCCGGGCACGAGGGCGAGGAACCGCCCAATCCGCGCAAGGGTCAGATCCGGCACGGTAACGGGCGCCTGCATCGCGGCCAGATCGGACAGCCGGGTGGCCAGATCAGCGGGATCGCACCCCTCGGCCAGCGCGAAGGGCGGCTTCAGCGTGGCGTGGAATCCATAGCGCCGGGGCCGGTCGGTGATCGGCCCGAGCGCGACGCCGCACTCGGGCTGCGCCACGGCTTGCCCCTCGGCCAGATCCCAACCCAGCCAGCGCGCCCCGGCCAACGCGAAGGGACCCGGTGGCGGGGTGTAGAAAACAGCGTATCGGCCAAAGCGCTGCATCGGCGCGGGATCTCCGGCTTGGGTCGGGCGGCGCGGCAACAGGCCGAGATGCGCCTGTGACCCAATGAACCGACGCGAAGCCCTTCTATTACGGTCAATCTTCAATTAACAGTGCAGCGAGTTCAGAGGCGACCCGGCACTTCGCTGCCCGGTCAGCCGGGTGCAAAGCGTAGTATGAGGGCGGGTTTGGTATGGCGATCAAGCGGCTTTTGAAACCTTTGGGATCGAGGCGAAAGCAACCGGAGGCGGGCCAACCCGTGCAGGATCTGCTACAACAGGATATCGCTGCGATCCGCGAGCGCTTTGATACCGCGTTTTATCTGAAGCGCTATCCCGATGTCGGGGCCGCGGGGATCGACCCGATCGAGCACTATTGCCGCGATGGCTGGCGCGAATTCCGTGATCCGGCCATGGATTTCTCGACGCAATATTACCTGCGCGCCAACCCGGATGTGGCGCAATCGGGCGTGAACCCCTACGCGCATTTCATCCTTCAGGGCGAGGCCGAGGGCCGCAAGGCGATGGCTCCTCTGGTCGAGACCGATGAAGAACGCACCGCGCGGTTGCGTCTGGAGCACGAGAAGTCGGTGATCGCCGAGGCCTTCAACGCGGAGTTCTACGTTCAGCGCTACGAGGATATTGCCCAGCTTGGCGTCGATCCGCTGGATCACTATTGCCGCGATGGCTGGCGCGAGGGGCGCGACCCGAACGATCGGTTCTCGACGGCCTATTATCTTTACGCCCATCCCGATGTCGAGGCCGCGGGGATCAACCCGTTCTGGCATTACATCATGACCGGCGAAAGCGAAGGGCGTGCCTGCATGCCCGAGAATGACGACTGGATGGCGATCCCCGAGGACCCGCGCGCGGCGGCGGAGCGGGCGCTGGTTGCCGAGCATTTCGACGCGGATTTCTATCTGTTGCACTACCCGCAGGTCGCCGAGGCCGGGGTCGACCCGGTGGATCACTACCTGAAATTCGGGGCGGCGGAGGGTCATGACCCGAGCCCGGATTTCTCGACGCGCTATTACCTTGAGATGAACCCGGATCTGGCCGGTTCGGGGGTCAACCCGTTCTGGCATTACCTGTCGAGCGGCAAGGCGGAGGGCCGCGACCCGCGTCATCCGGGCGGCTATCGGGTTGAGGAACTGATCGCGCTGGAGCCGTTGGAGCGCAATGTGAAGCGTTGGCGGCGCAAGATGGCGCCGCGCAAACTCTTGGACGGTGAAGCGCTGGTGGCGGCGATCCTCGGCGATGCCGAGGGGGCCGAGCTGATCTTCTCGCTCGGGCATGACCAGTATCGGCAGGTCAGCGGCGGCGTGCAACTGTGCATCCAGCGCGAAGAGACACTCGCAGTCGAGGCGGGGGGGATCTATCTCAACCTGCATCCGTGGCAACCGCTGCCGCGCCTCGCCCATGCCGAGGAAGACCCGGACCCGGTGATGGTTCTGGTGCGCAACGGCACCGAGATCGGCAAGGCGCGCATGTCGGACCTGATCGCCGCGACCGGGGCGCTGCGGACCCGGATCGCCGGGACGAAAGTGGTGGTGCATCATCTGCTGGGGCACCTGCCCGAACAGGTCGCCGAACTGATTGCCGCCGCCGGAGAGCGTGCGTGCTGGCTCTGGCTGCATGACTTCTTTTCGATCTGCCCGAGCTACACGCTTCAGCGCAACACGGTAAGCTATTGCGGCGCGCCGGATGTCAGCTCGAATGCCTGCACGCTGTGCCGTTTCGGGGTCGAGCGCGCGGCGCATCTTGCGCGGATGAAGCGGTTCTTTGACGCGGTGCAGGTGCATGTTCTGTCGCCCTCCGAGGTGACGGCGGAGCTATGGCAGGCGCGTTCGGGGCTGCGGGCGGCGAGCCTTGAGGTGGTGCCGCATATGGCGCTGCGCTGGAGCAAACGTGCAGAGCCTTTGCCCGAGGACAAGACACCGATCACGATCGGTTTTCTCGGCACGCCCGCGCCGCATAAGGGCTGGAACGTGTTCGCGCGGCTGGTGCGCTCTCTCGCGGCCAGCCCGACCTATCGTTTCGTCTATCTGGGCCAGCGCGAGATGCCGATTTCCGGGGTCGAACATGTCGATGTGCATGTGACCGCCGATACGCCCGATGCGATGATCGACGCGGTGCGCCAGGCCGGGGTCGATCTGGTGCTGCATTGGGCGTCGTGGCCCGAGACCTTCTCGCTCTCGACCTACGAGGCGTTTGCGGGTGGGGCCTATGTGCTGACCAACCCAATCTCGGGCAATGTCGCGGCAACGGTGGCGCGGCTCAAACGCGGGGCGATCCTTGAGGATGAGGCTGCGCTGCATGACTTCGTGACCGGCGCGAAGGGCGCGAAACTCGTCGAGAAGCTGCGCCGTGAGCGGGCGGAGAAGGCGGTGAAACACACGCTGAGCGGGATGGGGTTCGAGGTCTGGGGCCGCAAGAAGAAGGGGCGCAAAGCATGAGCGTTCACGCATTCACGAGCTGCTCTTACAGCTATCTCAACCGCGCGCGGGTTCTGGCCTCGACGCTGCGCCGCCAGCATCCGGACTGGGTGATCTGGCTGGTGATGACCGACAAGGAGCCCAAGAAGTTCCGCTTCGATCTTGAGACGGAGGATTTCGACCGGATCGTCACCGCCGAAGACCTGTTCAGCACCGAGACCGATCAATGGCTCTTTGGGCATGATATCGTCGAAGCCTGCACCGCCGTGAAAGGGCGCGCCTGCACGCATATCCTGAGTGACCCCGATTGCGAGAAGCTGGTCTATTTCGATCCCGATATCGCGGTGTTCAACCCGATGACCGAGGTGATCGACCTGCTCGACGACTATTCGATCGTGCTCACCCCGCACCAGACCGAGCCCGACGCCAAGGCCGACAAGCGGGCGATCCGCGACAATGAGATCACCTCGCTCGATTACGGGGTGTTCAACCTCGGCTTCGTGGCGATGGCGAATGACGATGAGGGGCAGCGCTTTGCGCAATGGTGGGACGACCGGCTACATGACTGGTGCCATGACCGGCTCGATATCGGGCTGTTCGTGGACCAGAAATGGTGCAACCTGGTGCCGTGCTTTTTCGACCGGGTGAAGGTGCTGCGCGACCCCGGCTATAACGTGGCAAGCTGGAACCTGAGCCAGCGGGTGATGCGCTATGACGAAACCGGCACCGCGCTGATCAACGACCGCCCGCTGCGGTTCTATCATTTCACCAAGCTCGGACCGGTGGGCGATGTGATGACCCAGCGCTTCGCGCGCGACAATGTCGAGATTTACGAGCTGTGGTGGTGGTATCGAAATGCAGTCGAGGCGGCCTCGACCAGCGATATTCCCAAGGGCTGGTGGTATTACGGGACCTTCTCGAATGGCGAGAAAATCCCCAAACCCGTGCGTGAGATGTACCGCGCGCGCGGCGATCTGCGGGCGGCCTTCCCGAACCCGCGCAAGGCGGGCAAGCGGTCGTTCTACACCTGGCTGGTGGAGAATACCGACATGATCTCCAACCCGCAGCATCGTGGGTTCGAGGCGGTCTGATCACGATTGTAACCCGTTTCCGATGTCTCGACATTGAGATGTCGATCTAGAGTACAACTTGCGCAACTTGGATGATGCTGTTCATGTTGACGCAACCCGAATAATGGATTGAAGCAAATGACGCAATCGAGTGAACAGTCCAAAGTTTTTGTGCTGGGCGATTCCCGAACTGGAACGACTTCGTTGCACAAGTTCTTCAGGGACGCTGGCTATAATTCGATTCATTACTTCATCGATGAGGTCAATGAGATTGCCCGTGCGCGTGGCGTCGAAGGTCATGACTTCGAAAGCGTGCAGGAGTTCATCGAGAACGCAGGCTTCAACGCATTCTCCGATTATCCCGTCAGGTCCTACTTCCGGGACCTGCTCGCACACTATCCTTCGGCACATTTCATCCTTTCGACGCGCAAGGATGTCGAGGCATGGGCCGCTTCGATGAAACGCTTCTTCGCGGATCGCGAAGACGTCGTGAGCCGGCTGGACTATCTGAAGAAGGTCTATCTGAGAATTAACGACGAAATCCGTGAGACCTATAAAGACGCGGAAAACTTCATCGAGCTTTGCATCGACGATGATGGCGATGAGAACAGCGCGAAACTCCGGGAATTTCTGGGCGCGCCGAGCCATGTCTCGCTGAAGCAGTTGAATGCGACCGTCACGAAGTCCTGAGTGTGGCGTGGCGCCTCATGGCCGGGCGCTTCGTGGTGCAATATGACAAGTTCCCGGCGATGACGAAGCTGGGCCTCGACGCGGTCGAGGCGTGAAATGGTGCGAAAGGGGAATACCTTGCAGATCATGGATTGGGTGAAGAAGCCCTCGGAACACGAGACCAAAATCTCGGCCCATTTCAACGGCAAGGTGCGCTATGACGGGGCGCCGATCTTCGACAAGCCCTTCGTCGCGCTGCTGTTCACCAATCGCTGCGGGTCGAACCTGTTCGCCGAGTATCTGGTGAATACCGGCTATATCGGCGGCATGGGCGAGGCGACGAACTTCCCCGGCGTGATCCGCCGCAGCACGAAATTCGGGATCGACAACTACGCCGGTTTCGTGCGCCACGAGGCCGAGGCCGTGCTGGCGAAGGGACGGCATTTCGGGATGAAGGTTGCGGTCAACCAGCTTGCCATGCTGCTGCGTTGGAACATCCTTGGCATGTTCCCGGGGATGGTCGTGTATCACGTGGTGCGCGATGACCTGCTGGGTCAGGCGATCTCGATGTCGATTGCGAAACAGACCGGGCAGTGGACCTCCAAGCAGGAGGCGAAGCCCGCCGATCCCGAATTCCAGTTCAATCTGATCTCGCAGATCGTCGAGCGCACGGCGCTGAACAACGCAAGCGGGCGGCTTTTGGTGGAATCGATCGGCGCGCCCTATCGGCAATTCCGCTACGAGGAATTCACCGCCAATCCCGAGCCGCATATCCGTGACGCGCTGGGCATGATCGGTATCGCACCCGAGACGCTGAAACTACCGGAAGCGACGCTGAAAAAGCAGGCGAACGCGCTGAACGACTCATTCCGGGCGAAGTTCCTCGGGCATCTGGTCAGCCAAGGCACGTTGCGCGGTCAGCCCTGATCCTTGGCGGTGACGTAGCCAAACGGTCTGTGTCGCGTGGAATGGCAATAAAGAATATGCCCCCGGAGTTGATCGCTCCGGGGGCCGTTTGGTCAAAGCGTGTAGGCGGGGATTGGGATGGGGCCGTCCTCGTCGATGTGCAGCGAGGTCGGGAACAGGGTCTCGGGCGGAGCGTGGGGGCCGTGCGGGACGATGAGCGTCAGCACGATCTCACCATTGCTGCGGGTGACGTCCGAAGCGATCCAGATGGTGTCCAGCGTTTCAGCGTAGAGGATCTCGCCCTCGGCGAGCGTTGAGAAGTCATGCGTCTCGCTGTTGAGGATCAGCGTGTCGCCCTGACGCTCGATGGTCAGTTGGCGGTCGAGGCGGGCGGGGGTCAGGTGGATGATCATGGCGTGTCCTCAGAACCAGCGGCCGATTGCGGTCAGGCCGATTTCGAACGTGTCGGCATCGGGCGCGCTGCCGAGCCGGACGAGATGAAGCTGATAGAGCGTCAGCGCGTTCGCGCGCCCGATACTCGGCATGTTGCGGCGGCGCTCGGGATTGGCGCCGAGGCCGCTGGGCGGAATGCCCCGCCCCTGCACGACCGGCGTGTTGGCAAAGGCCGCCGGGAAGGTCCAGTGCACATCCGGTGCGGTGCGGTAGGGGTTGTCCCATGTGCCGCCGCCCGCCGCCACGATGGAGCCAAGCGGGATCGCATGGGTGCAAATCTGCGTCCCGTCCGCAAAGCGCACATATTCGCCATTCGCATTCGAGCCGCGCTCGATCACCGCGCCGGAGGGCGTGTTGCCCGACATCGTCACCGGACCGAGAATATTGCCGCGGCTATAGCCGAAATCGGCGCGCATCAGGCGACCCGGTGTGGCGTCGGTCGCGGATTGCTGGACGCTTTCCCCCGAAACGGCGGCTGTATTCGCATCAAAGGCCAGCGCCGTGCGCCATGTCGTGCCATCACCGCTGAGCTTGAGCGCGAAATCATCGGTGCCCGCAGTGCCGAGTTCAGCCCGGCCCGACCAGCCGGTTTGATACAGCAGGCTCGCCGTATCGCCCTCGGTCGCCTTGTTGAGCTTGAGCTGATGACCCGCGCCGGCATGATTGAGCAGCGTGGCATCCGCCGAAACCGCCAGCCGGTTGGTGGCATCAGCCTCGGCTGAGACACCCAGCGTTGCCGGGCGCAGATCGAGGGGTTGCCAGGCCGTGCCATCGAAGCGGAGGCTGCGCCCCTCGGGCTGCACATCGGCGATCCAGCCTGCGGCGGGCGTCACGAAATCCCAGTTCACCCCGCTCCACACGGCGATATCGCCATCATGCCCGGCCCATTCGCCGCTCGCCCCGGCACCCAGAATATAGCGGTCCCCCAGTTCAGGGGCTGCCGGGGGGATCACGATACCCAGATCAAGCACCGTCAGTTGGCACACCGCATCGAGAAGCCGCAGGGCCTCGTTATGGGTGACGTGTTTCTGGGCTTGGGACGGCAGGATGAGGGGTAGCCCGAGGATCGGTGTCTGATCGCTCCACATGGTGTTTCCTTTACGACGCGAGAATGATTCCGCGACGATCCTGCGGGAAGCGGGCTATGGAATGGGAAACGCCCCGAGCGGGGCGTTAACCAGGTGTTCACGGTGATTTCGCGCTTAGCGGACCACGTAGACCGAGATTTTGGCATGGCGCACCACCCGCGCCGCATTCGGCCCCAAGAGATAGTCCTTGAGATCGGGTCGATGCGCGCCCAGAACGATCAGGTCGGCCCCGTCTTTTTCCGCCATTTCAAGGATTTCGTGATAGGCGTTTCCGACGCCGACGACATGGCGCACGGCCTTGTTCGCGTCTTCGCCCAGCGCCTCCCCCACCATCTTGGCGAGCAATTCACGCGCATGGCTGAGCGCGGTTTTCTGGTGGCTCTCCTTGAAGAACCCCCCCACGACGCTCATTCCGAAGTCGGGAATCACGGTAATGACGTCAAGCTGCGCCCCTTCCGCTTCGGCCAGACGCTGCGCGGTTTGCAGCACCTTGGTCTCGGCACCGGGTCGGTTGATATCGACGGCACAGAGGATGGTCTTGATCATGCCGGTTCTCCTTCGATGATCGCCGCGCGGCGGCGTTGCAGCACAGTCACCAGACCGAGCAGCAAGAGGGCGGGAATGAAGATCAGCTCCTTCGGAAGCTGGTTCGTCGGCGCCTGCACCGAAGTGATCGACACCGGCGCATCGCCATAGAAGTCGAAGCTGGCCAGTTGCTCGGAAAGCGGCGAGCCGAACATCGGTTCTTCGAGCACCATCATCTCGCCCTCAGGCAGGAGCGACAGGCCCAGCGCGTCCAGACGCGTCGCCGCGTCCGCCCCCTCGGGCACGTTGAGCACGAGCGTCAGATCCTTCATTTCGAGCGTGTCGAAATCCGGTCCCGAAACGACTGTGCGCAGCGACGAGCCGACAGGTGCCTCCATCAAGGCCTGCTCGAACTCGACCGGCGCGATCTGATGATAGGGCGGCTGGATCATGTCCATGAAGAAGCCCGGCCGGAACAGCGCGAAGGCCACAAGCAGGAGTGCCACCGTCTCCCAGATGCGGGACTTGGTGAAGTAGAAGCCCATGGTCGCCGCGGTGAAGACCAAAATCCCGATCGTGGCGATGATGAAGACGATGATGCCTTGCATCCACGTCACGTCGATCAGCAGAAGGTCCGTATTGAAGATGAACACGAAGGGCAGCGCCACGGTGCGCAGGCTGTAGAAGAACGCGGTGAAACCCGTACGGATCGCGTCGCCCCCTGACACGGCGGCTGCCGCGAAAGAGGCAAGCCCCACAGGCGGCGTCACATCGGCCATGATCCCGAAGTAGAACACGAAGAGGTGCACCGCGATGAGCGGCACCACGAGGCCCGACTGCGCACCAAGCTCCACGACGACCGCCACCATGAGCGAGCTGACCACGATGTAGTTTGCCGTGGTCGGCAGACCCATCCCGAGGATCAGCGACAGGATCGCCACGAAGATCAGCATCAGGATCAGGTTGCCGCCCGACAGGAACTCGACGAAATCGGCCATCACCTGCCCGATACCAGTCAGCGACACGGTGCCCACGATGATCCCTGCGGTCGCCGTGGCGAGGCCAATCCCGATCATGTTGCGCGCGCCGTCGATCATCCCTTCGATCAGGTCGACCATGCCCTCGCGCAGCTTCGAGATCGCGTTCGGCTCACCCCGGAAGAACGCCTTGAGGGTCTTTTGCGTGATCAGGATGAAGAACAGAAGGAAGGTCGCCCAGAAAGCCGACAGACCCGGCGATTTGCGTTCGATCATCAAGAAGTAGACCAGAACGATGATCGGCAGCAGGTAGTAGAGCCCCGCCTTGTAGATTTTCGGGATCTCGGGGAGTTCGACGACCTCTGCATTCGGGTCGTCGGGTTCAAGGTCCTCGGCTTGCGCGGCCAGCCAGACGAGCGCGATATAGGCGAGGCCCACCATCGCCGACAGCACCCAGCCCGCGCCCTCGGGGACGAGCGAGACAATCGCGCGCACCGGGAACTGGGTCGCGTAGCACAACCCCGCAAAGCCCGCGAAGAACAGGAACATGCCAAGGATCGTGCGCCACATGGATACGACCTTGTTTCCGAGCGTCGGCATCTTGTTCTTCACCGCTTCGAGGTGAACGATATAGACGAGCGCGATGTAGGAAATGATCGCGGGCAGGAAGGCATGGGTGATGACCTCGAAGTAGGAAATCCCCACATATTCCACCATGAGGAAGGCGGCGGCCCCCATCACCGGCGGCATGATCTGACCGTTGACCGAGGAGGCGACCTCGACCGAGCCGGCCTTTTCTGCGGAGAAGCCCACCCGCTTCATCAGCGGAATGGTGAAGGTGCCGGTGGTGACCACGTTGGCGATGGACGAGCCGGAGATCAGGCCGGTCGCGGCGGAGCCGACGACAGCCGCCTTGGCGGGCCCGCCCCGCAGGTGCCCAAGCGCCCCGAAGGCCATCTTGATGAAGTAGTTCCCCGCGCCCGCCTTATCGAGCAGCGCGCCGAAGAGCACGAAGAGGAAGACGAATTTCGTGGACACGCCCAGCGCGATGCCGAACACGCCTTCGGAGGTGATCCACATATGGCTCATCGCCTTGCGCAGGCTCGCGCCGGCCCAGCGGATCTGGTCGGGCACTGCGGCGGCGGAACCGAAGAACACATAGGCAAGGAAGATCAGCGCCAGCACCACCATGACCGGGCCAAGCGTGCGGTAGGCCGCGATGAACAGGAAGGCGAGGCCAAGCAGCGAGAAGAGCGCATCGCTTTGGTCCGCCAGACCGCCATTGGTCACGATCTTGTCGTAGAACACGTATCCATAGAGCGCGAGAAACGCGCCGCCCAGCGCCAGCACCCAGTCATACCACGGCACGCTGTGCTTGGGCGCGGATTTGAACAGCGGATAGGCCATGGCCGAAAGGAACACGGCAAAGGCGAGGTGGATCTGCCGCGAGTTGTTGATCAGATCGCCCGGCAAGACATAAGGCGCGACGGGTGAGGCCAGAAGCACCTGAAAGACGGACCAGAGCAGGGCCACCCCTGCGATAAAGAACCCCAATGAGCCGGGAACGACGCGAGCACCGCTATCGGATGCGGCCACGAGTTCCTGAAGCTCGGCTTCGTTCAATGCGCGTTTCTCACTGTCGGACATTGTCCCTCCGTCCGGCCTTGCGGCCCGCCTGAATGAATTGGTCTAAACGGTTCGGGGGGCGAGCACCGCCCCCCGAGGGATCAAACGGGTCGGATCACTCGATCAGACCTTTTTCCTTGAAGTATTTGGCGGCGCCCGCATGCAGCGGAGCCGAAAGACCGGCGGTCGCCATCTCTTCGGGTTTCAGGTTGGCAAAAGCCGGGTGCAGGCCCTTGAAGTCCTCGAAATTCTCGAAGACCGAGGACACGACCGCATAGACGGCATCTTCGGAAACCGCGTCAGAGGTGACAAAAGTCGCGCCCACACCGAAGGTGGTCACGTCGGCTTCGTTGCCACGATACATGCCGCCCGGAATGACCGCCGTGCGATAGAACGGGTTGTCGGCCACGAGCTTCTCGACAGCAGGACCCGAGACCTCGACCAGCACCGAGTCACAGGCGGTGGTCGCCTCTTGGATCGAGCCGGACGGGTGACCCACGGTGTAGACCATCGCGTCGATCTGGTTGTCGCAGAGCGCCGCCGATTGCTCGGCCGCCTTCAGCTCGGTGGCGAGCGCGAAGTCGTCCATGGTCCAGCCCATCGCTTCCATCAGCACTTCCATCGTGCCGCGCTGGCCCGAGCCGGGGTTGCCGATATTCACGCGCTTGCCCTTGAGGTCTTCGAAGGTCTTGATGCCGCTATCGGCGCGCGCCACGACGGTGAAGGGCTCCGGGTGAACCGAGAACACGGCGCGCAGGCCTTCGAACGGGCCGGCCTCTGCGAATTGCGAGCTGCCGTTGAAGGCGTGATACTGCCAGTCCGACTGGGCGACGCCGAATTCCAGCTCGCCCTCGCGGATCGTGTTGATGTTGTAGACCGAGCCGCCGGTCGATTCGACCGAGCAGCGGATGCCGTGTTCCTTGCGGCCCTTGTTCACCAGGCGACAGATCGCGCCGCCGGTCGGGTAATAGACGCCGGTCACGCCGCCGGTGCCGATGGTGATGAACTCTTCCGCCATCGCGGTGCCCGCAACCAGCGTCGAGGTCGCCAGCGCAACAAGGCCGAGTTTCAGATGTTTGGTCATAGGTCTCTCCCAGTTTGATTGCCTATTTCGATTTTCGAGCGGTTCAGAGGTCCAGGACCTCATCCAGAGCGCGGTTATGCCGTTCGATTTCGGCAATACGCTCTGTCGCCTCCGGGCCGGATTTCCGTGCAACCATCGCAATCAGCGTTTCAAGCAGGAAAACGGTTCCGACATAGGAGGTGAAGAAATTCGGGCTATCGCCCGGAACGATGAAGTGCGTCTGTGCGACCCGGAGCGCCGGGCAAGCGTGGCTGTCGGTGATGACGATAACCCGTGCGCCCTGCTCGCGCGCCGTCTGGGCCGCGCGGATCGAGACACGGGCAAAGGGTGGCTTCGTAATGACCAGCAGAACGTCGCGCGCATCCAGATCACAGAGCGCCGAACCGATGGATGCGCCCATTCGCCCGGCCAGAACCCAGTTCGCGCCGAGAAAATTCGCCATGTAGCCCGCATATTCCGCGATCCCGGTCGAGCCGAGCGCGCCCAGAACCACCACCTTGCGCGCGTCATGGAGCTGCGCTGCCGCCGCCTCGATCTGTTCGGTCGAGATCGTCGCGGCCAACGCATTGAGATTGCTGTGGCATAGATTGCGGGCGCGTGTGACAAGGTCCTCGGCCGCCTCATCCTTGGATTGGCGCAGACCCTCGGCGCGGGCGGCAAAGGTCGAAACCTGACGCCCAAGCTGATGGCGCATCGATTCGCGCAGATCCTCGAAACTGTCATAGCCCAGCGCCCGAGACAGGCGGCTGAAACTGGCCGGCGCGATACGCGATTCGGTCGCAACCGTGCGCAGGGACCGGGTTGCCGCATCCAGCGGATTTGCAACGATATAGTCTCCGGCCTCGCGCAGTCGCGGGCTCAGGTCGCCGTAATTTTCGGCCAACCGTTGTTGGAAACTCGCTTTCAAGCCGCCCCCCACAGGCAAATTTGTCGACAGGCAGCGTTTCAAGTGTTTCAATTATTGTCAAGTGGGGAGACATATGTTTCACCGAAATCATGGTCCTTGCCGTAACGGAGCGCACCCGATGACCCATGTCTTTCACCGCCATTCCCGCACCACGCCGCCGCGCGCCGCGCGCGGGGAGGGTGCCTATATCATCGACACCGATGGCAAGCGCTATCTCGATGGGTCCGGGGGCGCGGCGGTGTCCTGTCTTGGCCATTCCGACCCCGAAGTGATCGCGGCAATCACCGAACAGGTCTCGACCCTCGCCTTCGCGCATACCGGGTTCTTCACAACCGAACCCGCGGAGCGACTGGCCGACCGGCTGATCGCCCACGCCCCCGAAGGCATCGAAAAGGTCTATTTCGTTTCCGGCGGGTCCGAGGCGGTGGAAACCGCGCTCAAGATGGCGCGGCAGTATTTCGTCGAGACCGGAGAGGTCACCCGCACCCGTTTCATCGCGCGCCGTCAAAGCTACCACGGCAACACGCTTGGCGCCTTGGCGACCGGGGGCAATGCGTGGCGCCGCGCGCCTTTCGCGCCGCTCATGGCGGAAAGCTTCCACATCGCGCCTTGCTACGAATACCGTGGAATAGAGTCGAATGAGAGCCTCGAAGACTACGGCCTCCGCGTCGCCAACGAGCTTGAGGCAGAGCTTCTGCGCCTCGGCCCGGAGACAGTAATCGGCTTTGTCGCGGAGCCGGTCGTTGGCGCAACCATGGGGGCCGTGCCTGCGGTTCCGGGCTATTTCAAACGCATCCGCGAGATCTGCGACCGCTACGGCATCCTGCTGATCCTTGACGAGGTGATGTGCGGGATGGGCCGGACCGGGACGCTTTTTGCCTGCGAGCAAGACGGCATCTCGCCGGATATCGTCACCATCGCCAAGGGTCTTGGCGCGGGTTATCAGCCGATCGGCGCGACGCTGTGCAGCGGCAAGATTCATGACGCTTTCGCCAATGGCTCGGGCTTCTTCCAACACGGCCACACCTATATCGGCCACGCGACCGCCTGCGCCGCCGCAGATGTCGTGGTCTCGAAGTTGACCGAAGGCGGGCTGACGGCCCGCGCCGCCGAAATGGGCGACAAGCTCGACGCAGCGCTACGTGCCTCTTTCGGCGATCACCCCCATATCGGTGACATCCGCGGGCGTGGCATGTTCCGCGGCCTCGAGATCGTCGCGGATCGGGAGACGAAGACCCCGTTCGAACCTGAACGCGCCATTAACAAGAAGATCAAGGCGGCCGCCTTTGAGGCCGGGCTGATCTGCTACCCGATGGGCGGAACGATTGATGGGCGACTGGGCGATCACGTGCTGCTCGCACCGCCCTTCATTCTCGAAGATGCGCAGATCGGGGAACTCGTGGACAAGCTGTCCATGGCCTTCGCACAGGTGATCGGTTGATGTCGCTGCCCAAGCTGATGGTGGCGCCAAACGGGGCCACCAAAACGAAATCCGATCATCCACGCCTGCCGATCACGCTTGACGAAATCACAGAAACAGCGCGCGCCTGTTTCGCGGCCGGGGCGGATGGGTTGCACCTGCACCTGCGGGATGCGCAGGGGCGGCATTTGCTGGATGCCGGTGCCTATGCCGAGGCGTTAACCCATCTACGTGCGGCAGTGCCCGGTATGGTGCTGCAAATCACCACCGAAGCCGCGGGCATCTACGAACCACCACATCAGCGGCGGGTGGCGCTCGACTCCGGCGCCGCGCTGGTATCGATCGCGCTGCGGGAAATGCTGCGCGACGATGAAACCGTGACGCGCCGCTTCTACGAGGATTGCGCCGCCAAAGGGATCGCGGTGCAGCATATCCTCTATGATCGCACGGATGCAGAGGCTTTGGCGCGAGTGCTTCCCACCTCGATGCTTCGGGGCCCGACCTTGCAACTCTTGTTCGTTCTGGGGCGCTACACGGAGGGGCAAAGCTCTGATCCGTCGATGCTCGATCCGTTTACGGGTTGGCTCGGAACCGCTGGAATAGAGCCTGACTGGATGGTCTGCGCCTTTGGACCCGGCGAGAGCGACGCACTGCTTGCCGCCCACGCGATCGGGGGCAAAATGCGGGTGGGTTTCGAGAACTCCCTCTGGCATGCCGACGGGAGCATCGCGCGCGATAATGCCGAGCAGGTTGCGCGGCTTATCGCGCGTCTCGCCGGGCGGGAATAGGTATCAACACGCATCAAGGCACGTGCTAAGAGCAAGCGAAGCCAACATGCGAGCGCGTTAACGATGTCGGAAACCACCGCCCCGCCCTACCCTACGCTCGGACAAGCCGCGCGCGTCTGGGCGAAGATCGGGCTTCTGAGCTTTGGCGGTCCGGCAGGGCAAATCGCCATGATGCATCGTGTCCTCGTGGAGGAGGAGAGATGGCTCGATGAGACCCGGTTTCTGCATGCGCTGAACTACTGCATGGTCCTTCCCGGCCCGGAGGCCCAGCAGCTTACCGTCTATGTCGGCTGGCTGATGCATCGGACGGCGGGCGGGCTGATCGCAGGCCTTCTGTTCATCGCGCCGGGCGTTGCTGCAATCATGGCCCTGAGTTGGCTCTATGCCATTTGGGGCGATGTTTCACTGGTGCAGGGTTTGTTTTTTGGGTTGAAGGCCGCCGTTCTAGCAATTGTTTTGCAGGCCGTTGGGCGGATCGGCGCGCGTGCCTTGGGCAACCGGGCTATGCGCGGCATCGCGGGGCTCGCGTTTATTGGCATCTTCGTGTTCGACGTTCCTTTTCCGCTGATCGTGGCGACTGCCGGAGCGATAGGTCTGGCCGGTGCCGCGCTGGGCGTGCACGCCCTTGGCGCACGCGCGGTGCCAGCCTCCGTTCAACTCGAGCCGGAGCAGAGACCGACGGTTTTGGGGCATCGCGCCCCGCCTCATACGCAGGTCGATGTCAGTTGGGCCTTACGGATATCAGCAGTTTTTCTTTTCCTTTGGCTGCTCCCCGTCATCGGGCTGTCGACCGTCTTCGGTTCCTCTAATGTGTTCTCGGAAATCGCTCGGTTTTTCAGCGTTATGGCTGTCGTCACGTTTGGCGGGGCCTATGCGGTGCTCGCCTATGTCGCGCAGGAAGCGGTAACGCAGTTCGGCTGGCTTGCACCCGGCGAGATGCTGGACGGTTTGGGTATGGCGGAGACAACACCCGGGCCACTTATCATGGTGACACAGTTCGTCGGTTTTATGGCTGCGCTACGCGAACCCGGCTCCCTACCGCCCGTGCTTGCGGGAACTTTGGGCGGATTGCTGACCACATGGGTGACGTTCGTGCCGTGCTTTCTGTGGATATTCCTCGGCGCGCCTTTCATCGAAAGCTTGCGAAACAACAGATGGCTCAGCGCGGCTCTGAAGTCGATAACTGCTGCCATCGTCGGTGTCATCTCAAATCTTGCGGTCTGGTTCGGGTTGCATGTCCTCTTCGGCACGGTGCGCATGGTCGAACGATCGGGCATCCGGATTGCCCTACCCGAGCTGAATACATTCGACCCTTTGGCTGGCGTACTGGCCCTTGGCTGCGCAGTTGGCCTTGTGTTGCTGAAGTGGCCAGTCCACCGCATGCTTCTCGCCGCTGCGATTGCAGGGGCGACCCTTGCAGGGCTTGGTCTGCGCTGATCTCCTAAATTGAGATTGAGGTCGAGCGATGGTCTTGTTTTCCTCATCATCAACTCCGGCTCGAAGCGGTGCGGGATTTTGCATCGCGACCCCGTCAGCACCACCTCCTCAAAGTCTCAGTGAAAAGGATTGACCGGCTGTCGAGGTCAAAAGTTGCAGAGCTACGGAACCCGCCGTCGTCGCCGATACAGCCGATATCTGAGAACGCAAAAGAAACGTCTTCAGAAGTTTTTCCAAGTTCTCTGGCTCGGCATACGCCGCCGGGTCGGCGAAACCGAAGAGTTGTTCACTCTTGTCCTGATATATTCTCAATTGCTGGTCGATATCCAAGGCGCTCACGCTCGCGGGGAGGCCGAATGCCGTTCGAAATACCGAGTTCAGCGGTTCAGAGCCGATAATCGAGAACCACTTTGTGTTTTCACTCGTATCTTTTTGTACGAGTGCGGGAAGCTCTCGCTCCAGATTCATCGCAAGGCGTAGCGAGCTATCAACCTCACCCACCGCGACCTCGAACTGCCTGCTTTCAAACCGCTCCAGCATCTTGTCGGCGAAATCCGACATCACCGTGCGCGGCGTTTCGTAATCCCCGAAACCGAACGCGATCGTCAACTCCAGATACCTCTTATCCGAGAGCTTATTGGCCAGCGCATCCGTATCCAGCGAACCCTCTTCAAGGACTTTCCGAATAAAGAACTTGTTATTTATGTCATCCTCAAGTCCGAAGGCGCCGAGCGCGACTGAGAGAAGCCGACGGTCCGACACGAGGTCGGCGGCGGACTTAACACCAGGTATCTTCTCCCTGAAATACGCTTCCACGGATTGGATCTCCGCAGAGGCGGTGAATGCCGCCTTCTGCTTTTCCATCGTTCTGGTCAAAAAAGACCAACCGCTATACCCAGAGAAAGGAATGATCGGGGTGAAGCTCATTGAGTTTTGGCGGCGAGCAGCCGTTCCTCCCGTGGCAGAAGCGCGCGTAGCGCCTTAAGGACTTGATAATACTGCTCGTCCAGAACGGCCGTCGTTGCCTGTGTCAGCTGCGCGCGACTATCATGATCGGTGAGCACCTGGCTAAGCTGTTCGATGCCCCGCAAAAGCTGCATTCGCGCATCATTTGCATCCGCATCACCCGAGAGAACAAGTTGTGCGATGTAGCAAACGCGCCGTACCGGCGTGTTGACCTCTTCAGGGTGGATTGCGTCACGCAAGCGGAGAATATTGGCGTTCGGCGTCATGATGGCCAACCGTGATCGCCTGTCGCCATTCTCGATGACCGCGCCGTTAATCAGCACCCGCTCTTTCGGGGCCAGCTTGAGAACGAGGCCCGTCATTTTTGTACCGTCCCCGTCCGCAGGCCCCGCATAATGGAGGTGTTGATATCTATAAGTGCGTCAGCCGTCGCATCGCCATTCAGGACTTTCCGGCTATGCGCTTGGGTGAATTCATTTAAATAGAATATCCGGGCACGAAGTTGCTCCGGAAGTTGGTTCTCAGGCGAGGCGACATCGCTCGCCAATGTCGTCCACAGACGGCGGTTCTCATAGATTGCGGCGGCCAAACTCGCAAAAGTGTGTTTTTCATGTGTGTTGGACATTTGCAGCCGACGCGTGATGCGCGCGAAAAGCTCATATTCCATACCGCGCTGCGTGCGCGTGGGTTGTCCGGGATTAGCATAGGCCGTTTTGGCCAAAGTCGAAGCGTTCACGGGAAATCCTTCCTGTGGCTGAATGCGTCAAGCCGCGGCTTTGCCGCGAATGAAGGGGCGCTGTTGCCAGCGCCCCATTTTGTTAGCGGAACAGCGACAAGATGTTCTGCGGCTGCTGGTTCGCAATCGACAGCGCCTGAATACCGAGCTGTTGCTGAGTCTGGAGCGCCTGGAGGCGCGCCGATGCTTCTTCCATGTCGGCATCGACAAGGGAGCCGATCCCGGCACGCATCGAGTCAGTCAGATTAGAGATAAAATCCGATTGGGTCTGGATACGGCTTTCAGCCGAACCGAACGCAGCGGCGGCATTCGATGCTGTCTGGATCAGTGTCTCGATATTGGTGAGCGCAAGAGCCGAGTCGCCGCCAGCCCCATCATCGACATTGATCGAGCTGAGCAAACCGAGACCACCAGAGCCCGCATTCTCATACTGACCCGAGATCGAGATCGAATCGGTCCCGTTATTGGTGATGCTCAACGTACCGGCGGTACCGGAATTGTAGTCGACAGTAACATTTGCACCCGAGTTCTCGATCGCGGACTTGATCCCAACGGCCACGACATCAGCGGTCGTGGTCGAGGCTACATCTTCTGCGGTCACCGTGTAGGAAATCGAGGTGTCGCCAATCCGCATGTTGATCTTGTCACCGGCAGAGAGGTTGGTATCGACGACCACAACGGTTCCGGCATCATCCGTGCCGCCGTTCGCATCGAGCGAAAACGAGAATGCATCCGCCGTATCGGTTGTCACGCCATCGGTGCCGGTGAATACTGTTTGCGCCGCATAACCACCGATCGAGAGGTTTTGTGCCGCCACGCCGATATGCTCGGCGGTCACCGTGCCATCTGCCGAGCGGTTCAGCGAGGACAGAACGTCAACGGTTGCCGCCGAACTGCCGTCGACAAGGTTGAGGCCGTTGAACTGCGCGGCACCAACCACTGCTTCGATCTGATCGCGCAGCGCCGAAATATCAGTTTGAATCTTCGCCTTGTCGACGTTCGATTCCTGAGCCGCGACAATCTTGCCCTTCATCTCGGTCAGCAGGTTGGTGACCGTTTCCGACGCCTGACGCGCCACTGCGACGGTCGATTCCCCCAGCGCAAGGCTGTCCGAAATCCCCTGGAAGCCTTTGACGTCGGATTCCATGACCTTCGAGATCGCCCAGACCGCGGCATTATCCTTGGCCGAAGCGATCGATTTCCCGGTCGAAATCTGCGCCTGGGTCGAGGCCAGGCCAGAGTTGATGCCTTTGAGCGTTTGCAGAGCGACCATTGCGCTCGTATTGGTGAGAATACTCGACATGTCAGATCCTTGTTTGTGTCGGCGCTTTGCGCCGGGTTTCAGGAGCCACCGTTACGGCGGCGCTTTTGGCGTTCTGACCGATGCGGGTTCCGAGTCCGCGCCATCCTGCTGGATGCGCTCACACCCTTGCATTGAAAGAGCTAATAGAACGCTAAGGCCGGCGTTGAAGCCGGCCAATTTTCGCTACAATTTTCGAGACTTGGTTACGCACGCTTCTCCACAGTGCTCGAACCGGGACCGATCCCACGCGATCGTCCGCGCGTATCGTAGCTGTTGAATCCCGATTGCGCCTTTAGGATGAGGTTCAGCCTTTGTTGGGCTGATCGGACACCTTTCAGCGCCGCGTCCAGAAGCTGCAAATTCTCGCTCGCGGCGCGTTTGGCGTAGCGCAGGCGCTCCGGCTTGGCCCCGGCGATACTTTCGAGCAAGGCCGATTTCCGGGTCGCAAACCCTTCGATCTCCGAAAAATCCCCGGCAAGAATCGCCTCACGCTCCAGCCGCATCAAGTCAATCAGCGCACTCACCGCCACATCCGGATTAGTCATCGCCGCGCCCCTTGACCATGGCCTGGAAAATCGTCTCCGCCAGACCGATTCCGCCAGACCGCGCCAATTCACCCGCGTGTTCCTGACGAAGGAAAGAGGCGAATTGCTCCTCACCGACACCGCCCCCGAATGCGCTGCGCGCCTCTCCGAAACCAGCATGTTTGAGCATCTCTGCCAGAAATGTCGCTTCAAGCTCGACCGCGGTTTCCCGCATCGCATCCTCCGGCCCGCGTCTGGATGCGACGATCGATGTCTGGGGCGGCGCAATGCCATGAGACGTCATTGTCATCTTGATCTCTCGAATTGGCGCGATTTTTTCGACTATGGGCAGAAACCGGTAAAGAAGCGGTAACCTCCATCTGAGATTTTGAGCGAGTCTCGGACAGAAAGTCGTGAATCATGTCGTTGCCCCCGTTGCTCGATCTCAATCGCTCTGCACATCCCGGCCCCGTCGCTGCGGAGGCGTCTCTGGTGCCCTCGTCAAGCGCGTTTGAGAGCGATGTCTTCAAGCTTGCGTTCGAAGGTGCGGACCCGATCTCCAGCATCCCGCGAAAGACCCCGGGTCTGGGGTGCGGCGGATCACAAGCAGGCTTGTCATGGTCCATCGCTTTGCCGATGCTGGCTGAGTCCGATGTATCGCAGACGGCGCCCAACCACGGTCTGGCAACGCTCAAGGAGTTGAACGCGGAAACAGCTGTTGTGCAATCCCAGCGCCCGGTCCCGGAAGAATCGGACCCGATAGCGGGTCACGCCGCCGCCATCGAAGCCGTCGAGACCGGCACTGTCCCCCCGACGCCACAGCTCCTTCCCTTTGCGGCGCCGTCGCTGCCCGTCCCGGTTCCGCCAGCGCTTTCTAACGGCGCAGATCCAATCAATGCGGCAGCGCCTCCGGCGGCGGAAGGTCCAATTCCTCCCGTCGACCCCCTGCAAGATACCCTGCCGTTAACTGCGTCAACTGACATCCTGCCGGAGCCCCGCGCGGAGCGCGTTTCCACCGCTCTTGGAGCCCGCGTCGCGACAACGGATAGCGCCGTGTCCCCCGCTGCGGCCACTCCACCTCTTGGGCGGAGCGAGGCTACGGCGCCACTTGAGGCATCGACACCAAACACCACACCTGATCCTCCAAGGATGTATCCCATCACTGAGGGAGACAAAGGCATGGCGAGCACCGACATGGTCGCGCCACGCCAACACAACGGCCCCGATCTTCGACCAATTCCGGTCCAGCACGAGGGGTCCAAAACAGTCGGCGCCGCTCTTGGTGTCGCGCAGAATGCTCAGCCGGTGGGCCCACCGACGCCGCCAGCAGGCAGCCGCGAACAACCCGCCGACGCCAAGCCCCCGCAGGAGCCGAGCTTTGTGCAGGCAACGCCATCATTCAAGACACTCTCCGAAGGCTCTGCTGCGGCCTATGACGCCTCAATTCGCCCACCGGCAATGGCGCCCGGTTCCGATATCCATGAAAGCGACGTCGCGACGGCTGCGGCGGCGACGCAATCACACGAAGCACACCGGACCCAAAAAGATGGGCGGGGGGAGGCGCCGACCGATGCTTTGGCCCCCGGCACACCAATGCAGACCACCAAAGAGTCAGGTCCGGCAATGAGCGTCACATATGCCGCCGGGGCTCCGCAGTCTGCGCTAACGGCAAGCCAGGTGTCAGCCTCGGATCATGTTACTGAAACAGCGAAGGCCGTCGGCCCCGATCCAGAGCGTTTTGACCGCAGCGATATAAACTTCAACACTGCTCGATCGCCGCATGAGACGCGCACTATCGCCCCCGAAGGTGGCCAGAGCAGCGCCACTGTCTTGCAACTCGAGCCCGAGGCCGCAAGCCTTCGGGCCGATGCGCCGGACCCTGTTGCAACAGACCCGCTGATCCCAGAGATTCGCACCGTGCGCGAGAGCGCTGGGCCGACGGCAACGGGATCGGCCAACGGCCTGTCTACTGCGGCAGCCGCAAGCGCGATTTCGAGTCAGATCGCCCAAGCGGTCACGCAAACCCGCGACGGCTTTGTTGAAGTGGCCCTATCCCCCGAAGAACTCGGCAAGGTGCGGATGACACTGCAAAGCCACGAGGCCGGAATCGCGGTGGCGGTGCAGGCGGAACGGCCCGAGACGCTCGATCTGATGCGGCGACATATCGAGTTGCTGGAGCGAGACTTCCGGGATCTGGGTTATGCGACCATCTCGTTCAGCTTCTCGAGCGACCAGCGGAACGGGGCCGATCGCACACCCACCACGCCCGAGCAAGGTGGTGCGGAACCGGCCCCTCGGACCGACACCCTTGATACGGTGCCCCTGAGCACCCCGGCGCCGCGCGATCTGATTCCCGGCGGCCTTGATCTCAGATTGTGAGGAGACCCTCGAATGACAACCGTCACTTCCGCGACGACCCCGACCCAAAACACCGCGACCTCTTCGGCTGCAAGCAATAACGGGATGCTCAGTTCCGATTTTCAAACCTTCCTGACGATGCTCACCGTGCAAATGCAGAATCAGGACCCTTTGAACCCGATTGAAAGCTCGGATTATGCCGTTCAGCTTGCGACCTTTTCGGGGGTGGAACAGCAGGTGCAAACCAATACCCTTCTGCAATCGCTTGCCTCGCAAATGGGGGTGATGGGCATGTCGCAACTCGCAGGGTGGGTCGGGATGGAGGCGCGCGCCGCGGCACCCGCCTACTTTGATGGCGATCCGGTGACCTTGGCCCCCAACCCCATTCTCGGTGCCGATCAGGTCATTCTTGTCGCACATGACGAAGCCGGAAACGAAGTCCTGCGCCAACCGATTGAGGTGAGTTCCGAGCAAATTCAATGGGATGGAACCAATCAGAACGGCACGCTGCTTCCCCATGGCCTCTACACGTTCGAGCTGGAAAACTACAATAGCGGGTCCTTGCTCGAAACCGTGGATGTCGAGGTATACGGCCATATCGTCGAGGCGCAGGGCACCTCTGCGGGCACCGTGCTTGTGCTGGGCGGCGGCGTCACGATCGGCACCGGCGATGTGACTGCGCTGCGCGAAGGGGATTGATCAGAGCAGCAGACCGACAACCAAACCACTTGCCCCGATGACGAGCGCGCCGAGGATCATCGGGAACGTCACCGCACGCCGCTGCTCCTCTGTTTCCTCGTCGTTTTGCGCCTGCCCCTCGAGTGCGGATTTCACGAGCTGTGGAAGGCGTGGGCCGAAATGGCTCAGCACCATAAGCGTGCGCCCCAGATCACGGATCGCGGCCTTCGGGCCGAGGTTCTCACGGATGTATTTCTCGACGACGGGCTTGGCGACATCCCAAATATTCATCGACGGGTTGAGCGACCGCGCCACCCCTTCGACCACGACCATGGTCCGTTGCAGCAAGATCAGCTCGGTCCGGGTTTCCATCCCGAAGCGTTCCGTCACTTCGAATAGATAGGACAGCAGCCGCGCCATAGAGATCTGGCTCGCATCCATGCCAAAAATCGGCTCACCCACCGCACGCAAGGCGAGTGCGAATTCGTTCACATCCCGGTCTGCCGGAACGTAGCCCGCCTCGAAATGGACCTCGGCGACGCGGCGATAATCGCGGCGGATAAAGCCCATCAGAATCTCGGCATAGACACGACGGGTATATTCGTCGATCTGCCCCATGATCCCAAAGTCATAAGCGATGATGTCGCCATTCTCGGCAACCTTGAGATTGCCCTGATGCATATCGGCATGGAAGTAACCGTCGCGCAGAGCATGGTTCAGGAAGAGTTGCAGAACGCGTTCCGACAAGGCGACGAGATCATGCCCGGCAGCCCGAAGCGTTTCCGGCTCACCAAGCGGGAGACCCTCCGCCCAGCCAAGCGTCATCACCCGGCGACCGGAATACTGCCAGATGGGCAGCGGCACGGTGAACCCAGCGTCATCCTTGGTATTTGCGTCGAATTGCGAAGCGGCGGAGGCTTCAAGCCGAAGGTCGAGCTCTCCCATCACAACGCCTTCGAAATGCCGGACCACATCGCTGGGGCGCAAGCGGCGCGATGCAGGCGAAAGCGTCTCGATCATGCTGGCCGCGAAGTGAAACGCGTCGAGGTCCTTGCGGAACGCTTTCTCGATGCCCGGTCGCAGCACTTTCACCGCGACACGCTCCCCAGTCGAGACCAACCGCGCCGAGTGCACCTGCGCGATCGACGCGGCGGCAACCGGTTCGGAGAAGCTGCTGTAGATCGAGTCCAGCGGCGCGCCAAGTTCGGTTTCGACGCTCTGCCTGGCAAGCGCCATCGAGAACGGCGGCAACTTGTCCTGAAGCACGCGCAGCTGATCGGCCAGCTCGACCCCCACCACATCGGGTCGGGTCGAGAGCACTTGGCCAAACTTGATATAGGCCGGGCCGAGCGCGGTGATCGCGCGGGTCACCGGCGGCAGGTTCGGGTCACCCTTGTAGCCGAGCCATTTGAACGGCCAGCCCATGATGCGCGCGACCGCGCGCAACCGCGGCGGCACATCCATCGCCTCAAGCGCGACCTTCATCGCGCCGGTCCGCTCAAAGGTTGCCCCGGTGCGGATCAGCCGCCAGATATTGTGAGGTCCGCGCATCTCAGATTTTCCAGCCCGAATGCAGCGCCGCAATCCCCATCGAGAGGTTGCGATATTTAACGTTCTCGAAGCCCGCCTCGCGGATCATCGAGGCAAAGATTTCCTGATTGGGGAACTTGCGGATCGACTCGACCAGATACTGATAGCTGTCGCGGTCATTTGCGACGATCTGGCCCATCACCGGAATCACGTTGAACGAATAGGCGTCATAGACCGCCTGCATCATATCGTTCGGGATCTGGCTGAATTCGAGCACCATCAGGCGACCGCCCGGACGCAGCACGCGATAAGCCTCGGAGAGCGCGTCGGGGATGCGCGTCACGTTCCGGATACCGAACGAGATCGTATAGACGTCGAAGGTGTTGTCCGCGAAGGGCAGGGCCATCGCATCGCCCACCACCCAGTCGAGGCGATCGGCCATATCCTCGGCCTCGGCGCGCTTGCGTCCCTCGACCAACATCGATTCCGTCATATCGCAGACGGTCGCATGCGCACCGGGCGCACGACCCAGGAAGCGGAAGGACACATCCCCCGTGCCGCCCGCCACGTCGAGCAGTTTCTGACCCGGGCGCGGCGCGAGCCAATCCATCATCGCATCCTTCCAGACGCGGTGAATGCCCATGCTCATCAGGTCGTTCATGATGTCGTATTTCGACGCCACCCGCGAGAAGACGCCATGCACCATGCCCGCCTTTTCATCCTCGGCGACCGTCTTGAAGCCGAAATGGGTCGTCTTGTTGTGATCTGCACTCATCTGTGTCACGGGGCCTTGCCGATCCGGAAATGTCACCCTTCTTATAGGGGGCTGAGCCGCCAAGACAATGCGACAGGAGAGATGATGCCCGAATTGCCCGAGGTCGAGACCGTGCGCCGGGGGCTATTGCCCGCGATGGAGGGTGCGCGGATCGAGCAGGCGGTGCTGAATCGTCCCGATCTGCGGTGGCCGCTGCCCGAACGGATGGCCGAACGGCTGGAGGGGGCGACGGTCGAGCGGCTGCGGCGGCGCTCGAAATATATCCTCGCCGATCTCGACACGGGCGAAAGCCTCTTGATCCATCTGGGCATGTCTGGGCGGATGCTGGTTTCCGGGGTTATGCTTGGGGGGTTTCACCTCGATCACCCCGCCCCGCAAAAGCACGATCATGTGGTCCTGCATATGAGTGGCGGGGGGCGTGTGACCTTCAATGACGCGCGGCGTTTTGGGGCGATGGATCTGGTGCGCACGGACCGAGAAGCCGCGCATTGGCTTCTCGCGGGGCTTGGCCCAGAGCCCTTGGGCAACATGTTCGACGAATCCTATCTCATCGAGAAGCTGCGCGGGCGCGCCACACCGATCAAGGCAGCGCTTCTGGATCAGCGGATCATCGCGGGGCTGGGCAATATCTACGTCTCCGAGGTGCTGTTTCGCGCCGGGATCGACCCGCGCCGTCAAGCAGGCCGCATCTCCGCCAAGCGGGTCGCGGCGCTGGTGCCCGTCATCCGCACCGTTCTTCTCGAGGCGATCGAGGCCGGTGGTTCAAGCCTGCGCGACCACCGTCAAGCGGATGGCGAGCTTGGCTATTTTCAGCACGCTTTCCGGGTTTACGACCGCGAAGACGAGCCTTGCGTGACCTGCGGCACAGCGATCCGCCGGATCGTCCAATCGGGCCGCTCAAGCTTTTTCTGTCCATCTTGCCAGAAGTAGACGCGGCGTTTCGCTCCGACAGATGACTTGATAATCGCGTCCGTCCTGTTAGGAGTCGCCTTCGACAAAAGGAAAGGCAAAGCCACATGGCCTACCAGACCCTGATCGTAGAGATCGAAGACTACGTTGCCCTGATCCGCCTCAACCGCCCCGACGCCCTGAACGCGCTGAATTCGCAGCTACTCGGCGAGTTGGGCGACGCGCTGAAAGCGGCGGATGAAAACGAAAAGGTTCGCTGCATCGTCATCACCGGCTCCGAAAAAGCCTTCGCCGCAGGTGCCGATATCAAGGAAATGTCGGAGAAAACCTTCGTCGAGATGTTCTGGTCCGATTTCTTCGGCCAAGAGCAGGACGCGATCACCCGCACCCGCAAGCCGGTCATCGCGGCCGTAGCGGGCTATGCGCTGGGCGGCGGCTGCGAACTGGCGATGATGTGCGACTTCATCATCTGCGCCGACAACGCGAAATTCGGTCAGCCCGAGATCAACCTCGGCGTGGTTGCCGGGATCGGCGGCACGCAGCGCCTCACCCGGTTCGTCGGCAAGTCGAAGTCGATGGATATGCACCTGACCGGCCGTTTCATGGACGCTGCCGAAGCCGAACGTTCGGGCCTGGTGAGCCGCGTCGTTCCGGTCGCCAAGCTGATCCCCGAGGCGACTGCCGCCGCGCGTAAGATCGCCGAAAAATCCTCGTTGACCGCGATGGTCGTCAAAGAGGCGGTAAACCGCTCTTACGAGACGACGCTGCGCGAGGGCATCCTGTTCGAGCGCCGCATCTTCCACGCGCTGTTCTCGACCGAGGATCAGAAAGAGGGCATGTCGGCCTTCCTCGAAAAGCGCGAGCCGCAGTTCCGCGACAAATAACCCGCAAAAGCACGGGGCACAGGGCGAAAGGGCCTTTTCAAACAGGCGCTTTTGCCCTAAGGACCCCCGATACATGCGCGTGGAGCCCGCTCAGGCTAGAATCATCCGGTTCTTTGGGACGTCCGGGTTCTGTTGCGCTTTCGAATTTTGACAGACCCGGAAAGTGGGAAACAGACCATGGCCAACACGCCCCAATCCAAGAAACGCGCCCGTCAGAACGAGCGTCGCTTCGACATCAACAAAGCCCGCCGTTCGCGCATCCGTACCTTCATCCGCAAAGTCGAAGAAGCAATCGCTTCGGGCGACTCGGCTTCGGCTGTTGCTGCTCTGCGCGCAGCTCAACCCGAAATCGCACGGGGTGTGACCAAAGGTGTCATCCACAAGAATACCGCTTCGCGGAAGATCTCGCGCCTCGCCGCGCGCGTGAAGGCGCTCTCGGCCTGATAAGGTCTTGATCGTTCAGAATTTTAAAGGGCGCCGATTTTGGCGCCCTTTTGTTTTTCTATATATTTCAAATGCTTAATTGGATGTGTTGCGGGATTACCCAGCCATTTGAGATTCGGAAAAGAGAATCCTTCGTCAAGAGTGAAGTTCAGTTGCGCAAGGCTGGGCCGCCTTGCTAGCGTCCCCTTGCGATTCACGTCGCCTAGGGGGACATGACGCAACTTTCTGCGGTCGGAACGGGCGTAAAGTCTGCCACGACAAGCAAAAATAGCCGGCACTCTCGCCGCAGGAAGTGCGAATCCGATTCGAGGGGGGGAACCTCCAGCTTCGGCAGGTGATGCCATATCCGGTTTTTTCCGGTCGGTTCGTCATGTCCTATCGCGATGCTTTTCACGCGGGCTGCCCGCGCGATGCGTCCCCTTGGCCGGGATTGTGACTGAAGGTGTGTGTTTGGGACTGCGAAAATGACTGAAGAGACCTGGGGGCGGGCGCGAAATGAATTACTCAAGACTGTTGGCAAGAATAACTTCACGACCTGGATTGAACCGCTCCGCATAGTCGATCTGTGTGACGGCATTGCCGCATTCGAAGCGCCCACGAAATTCACGCGTGACTGGGTGTCCCGGAACTTTTCCGAGCCGATGCTGCATGAGCTGCGCAAAGCCGGTGCGCTTGTCGAACGTATCGAAATCCGAGTGGCAGAGCTTCGCGCCATTCCGGCGGCAGAACTCGGCAAGCCCAAAGTGCGCAAGCCGGTCCGTACCCATGACGAGGCCGATCTTCCCGGCGCGCCGCTCGATGCGCGCTTCACCTTCGACAGTTTCGTGGTCGGCAAGCCCAACGAGTTGGCCCATGCCGCGGCCCGCCGTGTCGCGGAAGGCGGGCCCGTCACCTTCAACCCGTTGTTCCTTTACGGTGGTGTGGGGCTCGGCAAAACGCACCTGATGCACGCCATCGCCCATGAGCTTCAGACCCGCAGACCTGATCTGCGCGTGCTTTACCTCTCGGCGGAGCAATTCATGTATCGCTTCGTGCAAGCCCTGCGCGAACGCCAGATCATGGACTTCAAAGAGCTGTTCCGCTCGGTGGACGTTCTCATGGTTGACGATGTGCAATTCATCGCCGGCAAGGACAGCACGCAAGAAGAGTTCTTCCACACGTTCAATGCCTTGGTCGACCAGGGCAAACAGATCGTGATTTCGGCGGATCGCGCGCCGGGCGAGATCAAAGACCTCGAAGAACGGATCAAGTCGCGCCTGCAATGCGGCCTCGTCGTGGACCTGCATCCGACCGATTACGAGCTTCGCCTCGGCATCCTTCAGACCAAGACCGAAGCGTATCGCGTGCAGTATCCGGGCCTGCAATTGGCCGATGGGGTGCTTGAATTCCTCGCGCATCGCATCTCGACCAACGTGCGCGTTCTCGAAGGTGCCCTGACCCGGCTCTTTGCCTTTGCCTCTCTGGTCGGGCGGGAAATCACGCTGGACCTCGCGCAGGAATGTCTGGTCGATATCCTGCGGGCCTCGGATCGCAAGGTCACGATCGAAGAAATCCAACGCAAGGTCGCCGAGCATTACAACATCCGCCTGTCGGATCTGGTCGGCCCGAAACGCGTGCGCACGATCGCGCGGCCGCGACAAATCGCCATGTATCTCGCCAAGCACCTCACCACCCGGAGCCTGCCCGAGATCGGGCGGCGTTTTGGCGGACGCGATCACACGACGATCATGCACGGCATTCGCAAAGTCGAGGAACTGCGTGGCGCGGATGTGCAACTTGCCGAGGATATCGACCTGTTGCGGCGGCTTCTTGAGGCCTGAGCCTTGACGACCCGGCCAAAGCGGCCGAATGTCCGAAAAAACTTGAGCCTGAGCGGGGGCGTGTTACGTTCCCGCTCCGGTCTGCCGTGAGGGATGGAAATGAAGATCAGCATCGAACGCGCCGCACTTCTCAAAGCCGTTGCGCAAGCTCAATCGGTCGTGGAGCGTCGCAACACGATCCCGATCCTCGCCAATGTGCTGATCGAGGCCGAGGGGGACACGGTTCAGTTCCGCGCAACCGACCTTGATATCGAGGTTGTCGACAAAGCGCCGGCGCAGGTCGAACGCGCGGGTGCCACGACCGTTTCGGCAGTGATGCTCCACGAGATCGTGCGCAAACTGCCCGATGGTTCTCTGGTGCAGCTTTCGGACGATCCGGCAGCGGGGCGTCTCTCGGTTCAGGCCGGGCGCTCGAGCTTCAATCTCGCGACGCTGCCGAAAGAAGATTTCCCGATCATGGCCACGTCGGAATATACGGCGAATTTCGCGGCGAAGGCGGGCGTGCTCAAGCGGCTGTTCGACAAGTCGAAATTTGCGATCTCGACGGAAGAAACACGCTACTATCTGAACGGTGTCTACATGCATGTGGCCACCGGCGAAGATGGCCCCGCGCTGCGCTGCGTGGCGACCGACGGTCATCGTCTGGCCCGCATCGACGCGCCCCTTCCCGAGGGCGCTCAAGGCATGCCTGGCGTGATCGTCCCCCGCAAAACGGTGAACGAGCTGCGCAAGCTGCTGGACGACGATGACGCAGAGATCGCGGTGTCCGTCTCGGAAACCAAGGTGCGCTTTGCAACCCCGGTCATCACGCTGACCTCGAAGGTGATCGACGGCACTTTCCCCGATTACACGCGCGTCATTCCGATGGGCAACACCCGTCGGCTTGAGGTCGATGCGAGCGAGTTCGCCAAGGCTGTTGACCGTGTGGCGACCGTCTCGTCCGAGCGCTCGCGCGCGGTCAAGCTGTCGCTCGATACCGACAAGCTGGTGCTCTCGGTCAATGCCCCCGATGCCGGTGCCGCAGAGGAAGAACTCGTCGTGGCATATGGCGATGAGCGTCTGGAAATTGGTTTTAACGCCAAGTATTTGCTGGAAATCGCCAGCCAGGTGGATCGCGAAAACGCGGTGTTCATGTTCAACTCCTCGGGTGATCCGACTTTGATGCGCGAGGGGAACGATACCTCGGCGGTCTATGTCGTGATGCCGATGCGGGTGTGACCCGATCCCTGATGTCGCAATGAGGTCGAGATGCTGACGGAACTGACCCTGTTGCAGTTCCGCTCGCATCGTCGTGCCGAACTGCATCTCGACGGGCGTCCCGTTGCTATTTTCGGGCCGAACGGCGCAGGTAAAACCAACATCCTCGAAGCGGTTTCGATGCTCTCGCCCGGTCGCGGCTTGCGCCGGGCCAGCGCCGAAGAGCTGATGCGCCGGGACGAGGCGGTCGGTTGGAAGATCACCGCGCAGCTTGGCAATGGTCAGGAGGTGGAAACATCGGCCCGGCCCGGTCAGGGGCGCGAGGTTCTGATCGACGGAAAAACGGTCGCGCAGGTTGCGCTTGGCCGCCTGCTCCGCGTTGTCTGGCTGGTGCCCGCGATGGACCGGTTGTGGATCGAGGGGGCCGAGGGGCGGCGGCGCTTTCTCGACCGGCTGACGCTGTCCTTCGTGCCAACCCATGCAGACGCGGTCCTCACCTATGAAAAGGCGATGCGCGAGCGAAACCGGCTGCTCAAGGACATGGTCCGGGATGCGGCATGGTATCACGCGCTCGAACAGCGGATGGCCGAGGCTGGCGCGGAAATCCGTGCGAACCGTGGGCTGGCTCTCTCACGGCTCAGGGCAGCGCAAACCGATAGCGAAACCGCCTTCCCAGCGGCCGAGTTGACGATCGTTTCCGAAGGGCCGGACAGTTTGGCAGAGGCTCTGGCCGAAGGACGCTCGCGTGACATGGCCGCTGGCCGCACGCTTCAGGGCCCGCATCGCGCCGATCTCGAAGCGATTTATGCGGTCAAGACCCAGCCCGCCGCGCAATGCTCGACCGGGGAACAGAAAGCGCTGTTGATTTCCCTCATCCTCGCCAATGCCCGCGCGTTGAAACAGGAAACCGGCGCGGCGCCTATCGTATTGCTGGACGAGGTCGCAGCCCATCTCGATGCGGACCGGCGCGCCGCACTCTATGACGAGATCTGCGCCTTGGGTGTTCAGGCCTTCATGACCGGGACCGATGGCAATCTGTTCGACAGTCTGGGGTCGCGCGCGCAATACTGGACAGTGTCTGAGAAAGCGGGCACCTCCGTTTTGCATCAGGAGAGTTAGATGACCTATCCGGTTCAACGCGTGACGCTCATTACGCTGGGTGTGGACGACCTTGCATTGGCGCGAGACTTCTACGAGGCGCTTGGCTGGGTGGCTGCCCACGCTCAGGAGGGCGTCGTGTTCTATCAGATGAATGGCACGGTCCTTGGCCTCTTTGGCCGCGATGATCTGGCCATGGATCAAGGACGACCCGGCGCCGCTCTTGGCACCGGCGCGATGACCCTCGCGCAGAATTTCGATACCGAAGCCGATGTGGATGCAGCCTATGCCGCTGCCTTGGCTGCCGGCGCAAAGCCACTCAAGGCCCCGGAAAAGGTGTTCTGGGGCGGATATTCGGGCTATTTCGCAGACCCCGACGGGCATATCTGGGAGCTTGCGATGAACCCGTTCTGGCCGCTTTCAGAGGATGGTTCTTTGACCCTGCCCACTCCGGCGTAAAACCACCAAATCTTGTGTCCAAGGCGTGACATTCCTGCGCCAAACCCCTATAAATTCGCAACGAATTGAAGGACGGGCAGGCATGACCGAAGAAACCAAGAAAAACGGCGGCTACGGCGCAGAATCTATCAAGGTTCTCAAGGGTTTGGAAGCTGTTCGCAAGCGCCCGGGGATGTATATCGGCGACACCGATGACGGCTCGGGCCTGCACCATATGGTCTATGAGGTCGTCGACAACGGCATCGACGAGGCTTTGGCGGGCCATGCGGACTATGTGCATGTGAAAATTCACACCGATAGCTCGGTTTCGGTGCGTGACAACGGGCGCGGGATTCCGGTCGATATGCACCCCGAAGAAGGGGTCTCGGCAGCCGAGGTCATCATGACCCAGCTCCACGCGGGCGGGAAGTTCAACAACACTGACGAAGGCGGCAACGCCTACAAGGTCTCGGGCGGTCTACACGGGGTGGGCGTTTCGGTGGTGAATGCGCTCTCCGACTGGCTTGAGCTGCGGGTCTGGCGGGACGACAAGGAATACTACGCCAAGTTCGAACATGGCGAATGTGTCGAGCATGTGCGCGTGGTCGGTGATGCACCTGGTCAGAAGGGCACCGAGGTCCGCTTCATGGCCTCGTCCAAGACCAATGACCCCGAGGGTACGTTCTCGAACCTCGAATACAGCTTCAAGACACTTGAAACCCGGCTCCGTGAACTTGCATTTCTCAACTCCGGCGTCCGTATCCTCATCGAAGACGCCCGCCCGGCGGAACCGCTCAAGACTGAACTGTTCTATGAAGGCGGCGTGAAGGAGTTCGTGAAATATCTCGATCGCTCCAAGACCCCTGTCATGGAACAGCCGATTTACATGCTGGGCGAAGTGCGCGGCATCGGCGTCGAGATCGCGATGTGGTGGAACGACAGCTACCATGAAACGGTGCTGCCTTTCACCAACAACATTCCTCAGCGCGATGGTGGCACGCATTTGGCCGGCCTGCGCGGGGCACTGACCCGGACGATCACGAAATACGCCCAGGACAGCGGCATTGCAAAACGCGAAAAGGTGGATTTCACCGGTGACGATGCGCGTGAGGGCTTGACCTGCGTGCTGTCCGTGAAGGTGCCGGACCCGAAATTCTCGTCGCAAACCAAAGACAAGTTGGTCTCGTCCGAGGTCCGGCCTGCGGTCGAAAACCTGGTGAACGAGAAGCTCGGCGAATGGTTTGAGGAACATCCCGCCGAAGCGAAACAGATCGTCGGAAAGATCGTCGAGGCGGCACTGGCCCGCGAGGCCGCACGCAAGGCGCGCGAGTTGACCCGGCGCAAGACCGCGATGGATGTGGCCTCGCTGCCCGGCAAGCTGGCGGATTGCCAAGAGAAAGATCCGTCTCTCTCCGAACTGTTCCTGGTCGAGGGTGACTCGGCGGGCGGCTCGGCCAAGCAGGGCCGAGAGCGGAAGTATCAGGCCGTTCTGCCGCTGCGCGGCAAGATCCTCAACGTTGAACGCGCACGTTTCGACCGGATGCTGAGCTCCGATCAGATTGGAACGCTGATTACTGCGCTTGGCACCGGGATCGGCCGCGACGAGTTCAACATCGGCAAGGCGCGCTATCACAAGATCATCATCATGACCGATGCGGACGTCGACGGCGCGCATATCCGAACGCTTTTGCTGACCTTCTTCTTCCGTCAGATGCCGGAACTGATTGAGGCCGGGTTCCTCTACATTGCCGAACCACCGCTCTACAAAGTGGCGCGGGGCAAGTCTGAGGTTTACCTGAAGGATCAGGCGGCGCTCGAGGATTATCTGATCCAGCAAGGTGTCGAGGGCGCTTCCATGCGGCTCTCGAACGGCGAAGAAGTCTTCGGGCAAGATCTCGCGCGGCTTGTCGAAGAAGCGCGCGTCGTGCGTCGTATCTTGCAAGCCTTCCCGACGCATTATCCGCAACGCATCATCGAGCAAGCGACAATTGCCGGCGCTCTTGTCCCCGGTCGCGTCGATGCAGATGCGCAAGGGGTTGCAGATGCCGTGGCCAAGCGGCTCGATCTCGTTGCGCTTGAATATGAGCGCGGCTGGAGCGGTCGCCCGACGCAGGACCATGGCTTGCGGTTCACGCGTAACCTGCGGGGTGTCGAAGAGGCGCGTACGCTTGATGGACAAGTGTTGCGGTCCGGCGAAGCGCGGCGTTTGGCCCAGCATACCGAAAGTCTTCAGGACGCCTATGGCCAGCCGGCCCGGCTTATCCGCAAGGACCGCGAAGTTCTTATTCACGGCCCGATCGAGCTGTTGAATGCCATTCTGAGTGAGGGCGAGAAGGGGCTTTCCCTACAGCGCTACAAGGGCCTCGGAGAGATGAACCCCGAGCAGCTTTGGGAAACGACACTCGACCCATCCGCACGCACATTGTTGCAGGTCCGCATTGAGGATGTCGCGGAAGCCGACGATATCTTTACCAAGCTGATGGGCGATGTCGTCGAGCCCCGTCGAGAGTTCATTCAGCAAAACGCGCTGAGCGTCGAGAACCTCGACTTTTGATGTGAGGGTCGGACAAAAATCGGAGGGCACCGTCATCAGCGGTGCCCTTTTTCATGGTCACATATAGCTGCGCACCAAGGCGTCCGAAATCAACACCCAGCCATCCGCCACCACAAAGAAGGCGAGCTTGAATGGCAATGCAACGATGGCCGGCGGTACCATCATCATCCCCATCGACATCAGCACTGCCGACACCACCAGGTCGATGATCAGAAAGGGCAGAAAGACCAGAAATCCGATCTCGAACGCGCGTGTAATCTCGGAGAGCAGGAAGGAGGGCACGAGCGTCGACAAGGGCGCCTGCGCCATCTCACCGGTAAAAGCTGGTTCCGGTCGCATATCCAGCAAGGAAACGAATGTCTCGGGCGATGTCCGCCCCGCCATGAAAACGCGGAACGGCTCAATCCCCCGCTCGAATGCCTCCATGAGGGCCATCTGACCATTCATCAGTGGCTCAATCGCAGTCCGCCAGCTTTCTGTGAACACTGGCTCCATCACGAACCATGTCAGGAACAACGCGAGGCTGACGATAAGCATATTGGGCGGCGATTGCTGAAGCCCCATCCCCTGCCGCAGGATCGAGAGAACAGTCACGATGAAGGGAAAGCAGGTCACCATGATGGCCAGACCCGGCGCAAGGCTGATCAGCGTGATCCCCGCAATCAAGAGCAGCGAGCGGCCGGCAAGGCTTTCGCCTTCGCCAAAATTCAGGGTGATTTCCTGCGCCGCAGCCGGGGCCGCAAAAAAAATAAGTGCAAGGATCAGAAGACCGCGCATGGTCATAGCCCATCCCGCAGGTCGGCAACCTCGGTCAATCGAACCGCAAGCTGCCCGGTCGCATCCCCCTCCAACTCCGTAAGTTCGCCCCGAGCGATCAACTTGTCCCCGACATAAAGTTCCACAGGGTCGTCCACGCGCCGGTCGAGAGGCAGCACGGCGTCCCGCTTGAGGCGCAACAGCTCCCGGACAAGCGGACGTGCGCGTCCAACGGAAATCGTGATCTCGATCGGGACTTGGGTGAACGGGTTACCTGCATGGCCGTCGTTCGGCTCATTGGTTTCCATCTTGGGCTCCGATGCTGTTTGAGAAATAGGTATTCACGGCTGCTTCGATCCGCGCGATGACGCCATCAAGATCAATCTGCACCTCTTGATGTTCCAGCCGGAGGTAAACCTGGCCTTCCGGCAGTGTCGGCTCACCGCTGAACACGAAGGGCAGGGACGTCTGGGCCGACAAAATCTCTTTGACCTGACCGAGAACTGCGGGGTTCGCAACGATACAAATCGGCGCTGAGACACGGTCTTCGGCGACCTCCTGAAGCTGTTCCAGAACGATCCTCGGCAAACTGTCGCGGGCAATCGCGGGCAGGACCTTCGTGGTCATTTCAACAAGCAGTGGTCGCAGCGATTCAAGCAGATGCGTGCGCGCCTCCTCATAAGTGACGGAAAGCGCCAAGAGGTTTTTACCCAGATCAAGGTGCAGGCGTGTGGTTTCGGAATTCTGCGCGGCGATGGCATCGTCCCAACCCGCCGTGTAGCCTTTTTCAAAAGCAACGAGCTTGGTTTCCTCAAGCGCCTCCGGGTCGAGAACGACCTGGTCGAGCGTGTCGCCCTCTGTCTCGAACGACTCGAGTTTCAGTCGGCCACTCATGACAGCGTCTCCTCTTTCTCGTCCATCCAGCTGCGCAGAATCTCAACCGTCTCGGACTGACGTTCCTCGATGAGTCGCTTGATACGGGCCACCGGATCGTCGGAGATCGCGTCATCGAAAGCATTCCCCATGGCCATAGGCATCTGGAGATCGTCGAGCGCAAAATCCGACACAAGCTGCATGTCCTTATCGGGGTAGTCTGAATCTGCGATTTCTCCGGTAAGAGCCTGCGTATCCGGCTCTGGTGGAGGCAGTTCGGCCATGTTGCGGATGTTCCGCTGCATCAGGATCGGACGCATGACGAACAACCCCAGCACAAGCGCAACGATCGCCAGCACCGCGAGCTGGACAAGCTGCATCACATCAAGCCCTGACGGGCTGAACAGACCCGCCTCGACCATGTCGCCCGGGGCGGTGATCGGCTCGAACTCCATGGACCGGAGCGTGATCGTATCGCCACGCGCTTCGTCGAAGCCGACAGCAGATGCCACGAGCGCCCGCAATGCCTCCAATTCATCGTCCGAACGCGGGGTCCAGACGGCATTTCCTTCAGCGTCCACACTGTGCTCACCATCGACGAGCACCGCGACCGAGAGACGCTTGATCGCACCGGGGGTCCGCAGCACCTCTCGCGTGGTTTCAGAAACCTCGTAATTGGTCCGCTCCCGCACTTCGCTCGAACGGCTCTGCGATTTGCCTGAGTTGCCCGCATCACCTTCGGGAAGATTTGAGGCTACGCTCACACCGCCCGGCTTGGTGTCATCGGCGCTCTTGCTGCGTTCCTCGGTGTCGGTCGAGATCGCCACACGCCCCTCCGGGTCGATCAGCCGCTCGGTGATGGCCTCTCGTTCGGTGACGGTTTCAAGCGCGACCTCAACGACCGCATTTCCGTAGCCAACGCGCGCTTCGAGCAGGCGCTCCACGCTCTGCTTGAGCACCGCGGCGCGATCCTGCCCATCCAGAGCCGTCTGCGCCTCATCTCCGATCGCGACGAGGCCACTTTGGCTGTCGATAATCGAAACATCCTCGGGCCGCATCCCGGCCACCGCCGAGGCAACCATGAATTTCAAAGCCTTCGCTTGTGGCGGGGTCAGTCCCCCGTTCACGGTCGAGACCGTAACCGACGCTGTCGGTGCCATCCCACGCCGGAAGGATTGATGCGTCGGGTTGGAAATATGGACACGTGCCGAGCGAATCGCTGGATTAGAGACGATGGTGCGAGCCAGCTCCCCCTCTTTGGCACGCCAATAGGCTGCGTCGAACATTTGCGCGGTTGTCCCAAAACCCGACATGCTGTCGAGCAGTTCGTAACCGCTGCCACCGGTAGCCGGCAGACCCTCCGCCGCAAGCGTCATGCGCAACTCGTCGCGACGCGCCGCATCGACATAGATCGAGTCGCCCCGCACCTCATACATGAGGCCGCGCTGCTCCAACGCCGCGATCACCTCTCCCGACTCAGGACCGTCAAGGCCGGCATAGAGCAGGGCCATGGAAGGTTTCGATGCGATGGCAGACATCGCCAGAACCATGGCAAACATGGCGATTGTCGCCCCGATGACGATCACGCGGCGGCGATTGTCCAAGGTCTGCCAGAGATCAGAGAGTTGTTTCAACCTGCACCTCCATTCGACGGACGTTCTGTCCGCCAGTGAGGCCATCTTTCTCAGATTGCCCTTAACAATCGGTTAGTGGGTTTGGGGCTATTGAGGGATGAACGAAGAAATCGGTAGCCACATGTCTGACAAGAACGAACCCGAGGGCGAAGCCCCCAAAAAGCGCTCCAAACTGCCGCTTATCATCGGTCTAGTGCTGATGATTGCGCTTGGGGGCGGCGGCTTTTACGCGGTCTATTCCGGTCTCATTCTAGGCGGCGAACCGACCCCGGAGCACGTTGCAGATGATACGCCCGTGCCAGAGGCTCTACCTGACATCGCATTCGTGCCGCTGGACCCGATGGTGATTTCACTCGGCGGTGCCGTGACGCGCCATTTGCGCTTCTCGGCGCAGCTAGAGGTTGCCGAAGCCTACAAGGCGGAGGTGGAGCTGTTGAAACCGCGCGTCATGGATGTCTTGAACGGCTACCTGCGCGCAGTCGAGGTCACGGATCTCGAAAATCCCAGCGCTCTCTTCAAGCTGCGTGCGCAGATGCTGCGGCGCGTTCAGATCGTGACCGGCGAAGGCCGCGTGCGCGACCTGCTGATTATCGAATTCGTCCTGAACTAGGAGCATCCGATGCAAATGATCTCCGACATCCTGCTCGTGACCGCTGCACTCTCGGCGGCAGTCTACTGCTTTGTCCTCTCCCGGAGACTGAAACGTTTCAACCAGCTCGAATCGGGAATGGGCGGCGCCATCGCCGTCCTCTCCGCGCAGGTTGATGACATGACCAAGGCCTTGACCCGTGCTCAGGCGACGGCATCAGCATCGGCGGATCAATTGAGGGAAATGACCGAGCGCGCGGAAAAAGGAGCGCAGCGTCTTGAGGTGATGCTGGCATCTCTGCACGATCTGCCCGATGGCGAGACGGAGTCTCGCCGGCATCGTGTCGTGCGTCGGCGGGATCGCTATCGTGACATGGAGGCCGCGGAATGAAACGGTCACCCAAGCCCCCCGCGCCCCCGCCCAAGCCGCCCAGGCCGTTGCGATTCCGGCGCAAAGCGCTCCCGCTGATCGCGCTGCTTTTCGTGGTCTCCGCAGGCCTGCGCCTTGGTGAGACCGACTGGCTTGCCTTTGCGACCACGGCTACAGAATCGGTAGGTCAGAAGCCCGCTGAATGTCCCGACGATGCGGGTCTCACGGCTCTGCTTCAAGAGCTTGATGCACGTGAGAAACGGATCGCACAGCGTGAATTGACTCAGGCGGAGCGCGCAAAAGCCCTCGAAGTAGCTCAGAAAAAGATAGAAGAGCGAATTGCAGCGCTCAAGGCTGCCGAAGAGAAGCTGTCGCAAACCCTTACGATCGCCGATACCGGAGCCGAAGAAGATGTGGCCCGGCTGGTCACCCTTTATGAAAACATGAAGCCCAAAGAGGCTGCGCCACTTTTCGAGGAAATGGCACCGGAATTCTCGGCTGGATTCATCGCCCGTATGCGGCCCGACACCGCAGCCGCGCTGATGGCCGCGCTTGATCCGAAAACCGCCTACAGCATCAGTGTGCTTCTGGCCGGACGCAATGCCGGGACACCGAAGCCGTGACGACATCAGCGTTTGTTAAGTGATTTCTGCCACGCTCGTGCCCGTTAAGGAGAGAACCTCATGATTGGTATCATCGGCATCGTCATCATCTTCGTGATGGTTTTTGGCGGATATGTCGCTGCGGGCGGCAAGATGGGAATCATTCTCAAATCGCTCCCATTCGAAATGATCATGATTGGTGGGGCCGCTGTCGGGGCCTTTGTGCTCTCGAACGATATGGCGTCGATCAAGCACACGCTGAAAGACGTCGGGAAGGTGTTCAAAGGGCCGAAGTGGAAGCCGGACGATTACCGCGATCTCTTGTGCATGCTGTTCGAATTGATCCGCCTCGCGAGGCAGAACCCCGTCGCAATCGAGGAACATATCGAAGACCCGGAGAATTCTTCGATCTTTGGAAAATATCCAAAGATTCTTCATGATCACGAAGCGGTCGAGATGATCTGCGACACAATGCGCTCGGCATCAATGAACTATGACGATCCGCATCAGGTCGAAGAGGTGCTCGAAAAACAGCTCGAGGCGAACTACCACCACGCAATGCATTCGAGCCATGCGATGCAGTCGGTCGCAGATGCCATGCCGGCGCTAGGGATTGTCGCGGCGGTTCTTGGGGTGATCAAGACCATGGGCTCGATCGACCAACCCCCGGAAATTCTTGGCAAGATGATCGGCGGTGCGCTCGTTGGAACGTTCCTCGGGGTGTTTCTGGCCTATGGCTTCATCGCCCCCTTCGCGGCCCGGATGAAGTCCGTAATCGATGAGGACAGTCATTTTTATAAACTCATCCGCGAGGTACTCGTCGCAAACCTGCACAATCACGCCACGAATATCTGCATTGAGGTTGGTCGCCAGAATACCCCCCATCATATTCGTCCAAGCTTCTCTGACCTTGAAGATGCGCTGAAATCCGTAAAGTCGGAGGCGGCATGAAATCCCCGCTTCTCGCGATTTTCGTCTGTTTCTTATTCGCGTCTAAGGTTTGGGCGCAGGAGATCGTAGTCCGATCGGGCGAGCACGCAGATTTTTCGCGACTGGTGGTCGATTTTCCGTCAAGCATCGGCTGGAGCATTGAGGTCGAAGACCGTAATGTTCTGATTACACCATCAAAAAGCTCGGTTCGATACGGGCTGGAAAGCGTTTTTCATTACATACCCCGCGATCGCATTGTCCGGCTCCAAGGCTCCGACACAACCGGTGCGCTCAGCATCGAAATGGCGTCTGACGTCAAAGCGGAGTGGTTCGCGCTTTCCAGCGGGGCCGCTGTAATTGATTTTCGTTTTATACCCGCGGATGCGGTTGAATCGGCCCATCCGACGCGCATCCCCTCGACCGTATTCCCCTCCATCCAGACGGATTACTTTCCACTGTTTTGGGAAAATGCCCTTGAGACCCAAGAGACCGTGAATGCCCCCGCGCCGGATACACTGCCAGTGGGCAATACCTATGAGGGTGGTTTCGAAATGCCCGATCCTCGGATCCAACAGATGGAAGCGGAACTGCTCGCGCAATTGAGCCGTGCTGCGGCCCAAGGACTCGTGGAGGTCGATGCCAGCCCTCGACAAAACAAGATCTCTGAATCGAACACCCCGAAACAGACTGGATCAGCGGTGCCAGACGAGGGCGCATCGGCGACCGATGCAGCGCTTGCCGTCACCAGCCAGACTTCTATCGATCGTGCTACGGGAACCCGCGGAGCGCAGGATACCGCACATTCGGTCGGGTTACGATGCCCGCCGGCGGAAGCATTCGATGTGACGTCATGGGCAGACAGTGCGCCACCAGCGACACTCATCGGGCAGGCCCGCCGCGCCCTCATGCAGGAATTTGACCGCCTTGACCGGGAGCAGACACTCACTCTTGCCCGAATTTATGCCGCGCTCGGCTTTGGTGCTGAGGCGCGCAACCTCCTGCGTGCTTCTGATTTCGATGACGCCGATACGTGGTCGATCATGCTCGTCTCGGCGGTCACGGATGGTTTTGCGCCAGATGGTGCCCTTTCAATCGATTTTCTCGTCGGCTGCGACGGTCCCGTGGCCCTTTGGGCATTTTTGGCCGGCAATGTGGAGAGGCAGACACCAATCAAATGGGGCGCAATTCAGCGTGCCTACTCCGCACTACCCGCGCACTTGCGCGGTCTGCTTGGGCCGAGCCTGGTGGAAAAACTCATGCAACATGAGCGTTTCGATATCGCACATTCCATCAGGGACTCGCTTGCAAGGATTGGATCGGGGGTCGAGGCAAGTCTGTCTCTGGTAGATGCTCATGTTGGGGAAATACGTTCCAGCGATGGTCAGATCGTTGAGGGTCTTGAAGCCGCGATCGCCGAGGATGGTGCGGCATCCATTCCCGCCCTGCTCATACTTATCGAAGATCGGCTGACAAATGGAGAGGCCGTCCCGGCGCGGCTCACTGAGAATGCTGGCGCAATCAGTTTCGAACTTGGCACAACGACAGAGGGGTTGCGGCTCTTGCGGGGGCATGTGCTCGGGCTCGGTTCTGTCGGGAGCTTTGATCAGGGGTTCGAGGCGCTGGACCGATGGCCGCACACCGCCGAACCAGAGCTGCGCAACACAACCCTGGAACACATATTCGAATTCATCCTGCGAATTCCCTACGACACGTTATTCTTACAAGCGTATTTCCGGCATCGTGACCACCTTGAGAACGGGGATATTTCGGATGAAACACGGCTTGCCCTGGGTCAAAGGCTGATCACCCAGGGGCTTTCAGAGGCGGCCCGCAATATCATCAACCCCGAATCCTATCAGACCGACGAAGCGCGCGCTCTTTTGGCTCGGGCCGCGCTAGCCGAGGGCGACGCCTCCTCGGCGCTTTCTCATCTGCGCGGGTTAGAGGATGAGTCGTCACTCGCGATGAAGGCCGAGGCCTATCAGATGCTTGGTCTCTTCGGTGATGCCACCGATATTCACCTACAACGCAATGAAGTCAGCCTCGCCGGGAGCGCCGCATGGCTTAACGGGGATTGGGGCACAGTCGGGGAAGTCGGCTCGGATACCGCCAAGAACTTCGTTCGCGCCTTCGATCTGATTGGCCCGGACGAACGATTGCAGGATGCAGAGCCGATCACAGCCGCCAATCTGATCCCGAAATCCTATGATCTTGTGCAACAGAGCAGAGCAGAGCGCGAAGCGCTTGATGCGCTTCTCTTGGACCTCGATGCGGAGCCTCAGGAGAGCTTTACAAGTGCCGAAAGATAGCGACCGTAGTCGTTCTTTCCGAACATCTCGGAACGCTTCAACAACTCGGAAGATGATATCCAGCCCTGCGCAAAAGCGATCTCATCCGGGCTTCCGGTCTGCATCCCTTGACGGCGCTCCAACGTGCGGACGAAGTTCCCGGCATCCAGCAAGCTTCCATGGGTGCCGGTATCGAGCCACGCATATCCACGGCCCATTTGCTGCACACGCAGCGCCCCTTCTTTGAGGTAATCCTCAAGAAGCGATGTGATCTCAAGCTCGTTTCTGGCCGAGGGCTTCACGCGGCGCGCACGTGCCGGCGCAGAACCGTCGAGAAAATACAGGCCCGTTACGGCATAGTTCGAGGGGGGATGCTCCGGCTTTTCGATGATGGCGCGGACATTGCCCGAAGCATCGAAATCGACAACGCCGTAACGCTCGGGATCGGCGACGCGATAGCCGAACACGGTTCCACCCGCGTTGCTTTTGCTCGTCTCAACCAACAGTTCAGACAGGCCGTGCCCGAAGAAAATATTGTCACCAAGAACCATCGCGCTGGGGGCGCCATCGAGAAACGCCTCGGCGAGGATATATGCCTGCGCCAAACCATCGGGGCTTGGCTGTTCAATATATGTCAGCGAGATGCCCCATTGGCTGCCATCACCGAGCGTACGCTTGAACTGTTCTTGATCCTGCGGCGTGGTGATGATCGCAATCTCTCTGATCCCCGCGAGCATCAGAACGCTCAGCGGATAATAGATCATCGGCTTGTCATAAATCGGCAAGAGCTGTTTCGAGACGCCCAAGGTAATCGGATAGAGACGCGTCCCCGACCCGCCTGCCAAGACAATGCCTTTACGCTCACTCATACTGACGGCTCCGACTCGCTGCTTGAGCGCTGGATACATTCTGAGGCCGGAATGCTCAATCCTTGTGATGGAAAAGCGCGCGGGCGCGACAGATTGGCCAATGTCATGAAGAATGGGAATATCGGGAAAATTGGTCGGAGCGAGAGGATTCGAACCTCCGACCCCCTGCTCCCGAAGCAGGTGCGCTACCAGGCTGCGCTACGCTCCGACCGTGTGGGCGGGGATTATCCAACCCGCGCCGCATTTGCAAGGGGGATTCGCCGTTTTCTAACGGTTTCCCCGCACGGTCCGATCAAGGGTCCGTTGCAGCAAGGACGATCGCGGCGTGGTCACCGTTTCCGTCCGCCCGCGGGTCTCGAGAACGGGCTGGTTTGAGGAGACATTCGGGCGCGCCTCGCGGAATACGATGTAAAGGCCGGACAGGATGACGATCGTCGCTCCGACCATCGTCGGTGCATCAACGGCCTCGTCAAAAAACATGTAGCCGAAGAATACCGCCCAGACGATCTGTGAGTATTGCATCGGGGCCACGATAACCGCCTCCGCCTTGCGATAAGCCAGAATGCTGAGAAACGCGCCGACCAACCCAAAAATCGCGACCACGAGAAGCAGACCCAGATCAGCGAGTTGCAACGGAACCCAGACCAGCGGGACGACAGCGCCCATCGCGATGAAATTGCCCAGAAGCGGCGAGAGCAGCAACACGACAGAGCGTTCTTCCTGCCCGATCTTGCGCACGATGATCGAGGCAAGCGAGCCACAGAAGGCCGCAGTGAGCGCCGCAAGATGGCCCATCTGAAGGGTCGCCACACCGGGGCGCACCACGATCAAAACGCCGCACAGGCCGATGATGACCGCCGCCCAGCGGTGAAACCCCACCCTCTCGCCCAGAACCGGGATCGCGAGAACCGTGATCAAAAGCGGCATTGCGAACAAGATCGGATAGACCTGTGCCAAGGGCAGGCTGGAAAAAGCATAGAAGGCACAGACCCCGGTGATCACCGTGCAGATGGCGCGCAGCACGACCCACCACGGATGGATCGGGCGCAAGCTACCTTCGCGTTTGTCATTCAGCAGAATGACGGAGATCACCGGAAAGCTGAGCAGGGCTGCGAAAAACACGATCTGGACGGCGGAATAGGTCTCGCCCAGCACTTTGACGACCGCGTCATGGGTCGCGTAGATCGCGAATGCCAAGAGCGCGAGAACCGCGCCCTGCCCGTTCGATTTCGTCGCGTGATCGCTCATGGCGGCGCCTCCTGTTACCGCTCACATAGACGCGACAGGGCGAGCGAGGCAAGGCTGCAATGAAAAACGGCGCGAGGAAATCCCGCGCCGCTAGAAAGATTTTCAGACCGGATCAGAGGCTGGCGTCGAGCGCGGCGATGATTGCGTCGCCCATACCAGAGGTCGAAACCGGGGTGCCGCCTTCGGGGCCCATCAGGTCCGCGGTGCGCACGCCATCAGCCAGAACCTTCTCGATCGCCTGCTCGAGACGGGTTGCCTCATCGCCCTGATCGAAGCTGTAGCGCAGCGCCATGGCGAAGCTGAGGATGCAGGCGATCGGGTTGGCTTTGCCCTGACCCGCGATGTCGGGCGCCGAACCGTGAACGGGCTCGTAGAGAGCCTTCGGGCGACCGTTCTCCATCGGCGCGCCGAGCGAGGCCGAGGGCAGCATGCCAAGCGAGCCGGTCAGCATCGCCGCGCAATCCGAAAGGATGTCGCCAAACAGGTTGTCGGTCACGATCACGTCGAACTGCTTCGGCCAACGCACAAGCTGCATCGCGCCGTTGTCGGCATACATGTGCGACAGCTCGACATCGGGGTATTCCTCGTCGTGCACGCGCTGGACGACTTCGCGCCACAGGATGCCCGATTCCATCACGTTGGCCTTCTCCATCGAGCAGACCTTGTTGCGGCGGCGCTTGGCCAGCTCAAACGCAGAACGCGCCACACGCTCCACTTCGCTTTCAGTGTAGCGCTGCGTATTGATGCCCACGCGCTCGCCGTTTTCCTCGAAGATGCCGCGCGGCTCTCCGAAATAGACGCCCGAGGTCAGTTCGCGCACGATCATGATGTCGAGACCGGCGACCACATCTTTTTTCAGCGACGAGAAATCGGCCAGCGCATCAAAGCATTGCGCCGGGCGCAGGTTCGAGAACAGGTCCATTTCCTTTCGCAGGCGCAGCAGGCCGCGCTCGGGCTTTACCGAGAAGTCGAGCACGTCGTATTTCGGGCCACCCACGGCGCCGAGAAGAACCGCATCGGCCGCCTGCGCCTTGGCCATGGTTTCATCCGCGAGCGGGACGCCGTGCACGTCATAGGCCGCGCCACCCACCAGATCCTCGGACACGTCAAAGGTCAGCCCGCGCTTATCCCCGAACCACGAGATGATCTTTTTCACCTCGCCCATAACTTCGGGGCCGATACCGTCGCCGGGCAGGATGAGGATGGAAGGGTTCGACATGGCGTATCTCCAACGGAAAAAGGGTTGAAAGGGGCCTATCCAATGCCGCTGATCGGGTCAAGCACCGCCTTTTGACGCTGCGCAAGCCAAGCGTATCGGCAAGGGCTCGCCGACGGGTCGGCAGGGTTTTGCGACTCTGACGGTTGCGCTGCGATGGAGGACTCGCGCTTTGCGGGAATCCGTTTCTAATGGGGCAAAAGAAACGGAGGCAGTATGTCAAACAGGGTCCTTATCCTCGGGATGGGCGGCACATTCGGCACAGCGGCGGCGCGGGCATTCCGCGCGGCGGGCTGGCATGTGGATCGCTATCACCGCGGCACAGACATGGCGATCGCGGCGCGCGGCACGCGCTGGATCGTTAACGCCATGAGTCCGCCCAACTATCACGATTGGGCCGGCCAGATTCCCGAAATCACCACGCAGGTGCTGGCCGCCGCCAAGACGAGCGGCGCCTCTGTGATGGTGCCGGGAAACGTTTATGTCTACGGGCGCGAGCCGGGGCCTTGGGGGGCGGATACGCCGCACCACCCCTGCACGCGCAAGGGTCGCATCCGGGCAGAGATGGAGGGCCGCTACCGCGACGCTGCCGAAAGCGACGAGCGCTCCATCGTTTTCCTACGGGCGGGCGATTTCATTCAACCCGACGCGCCGCAGACCCTGTTGAATCGGGTCGTGTTGAGGGATCTCAAAAAGGGCCGGATCACCGCGATGGGCAAGCCCGATGCCGCGCATGTCTGGGCCGACCTCGAGGATCTGACCCAGATCGCGGTATCGCTGGCCAGCTCGGCGGATCAGGTGCCCGGCTTCCTCGATATCGGGTTTCCGGGAACGAATTTCTCGCCGCGGGACCTGGCCGAAGAAATCGGGCGGCAGTTGGTCCGGGAGATCCAGATCAAGCCCTTCCCGTGGTGGATGCTGCGCCTAGCCTCCCCGGTGTGGGAGCTTGGGCGCGAACTGACGGAGATGCGCTATCTCTATGATATGTCACACAGCATCGACGGCGCGCGTTTCGCAGAGCTATTCCCCGATTTCACCCCCAAGACGCTTGATCGTGTGGTGTTCGAGCACCTTTACTTGCGCGGGATGCGCGTCCCCGATGGCAATTCGACATCGACCCAGACGAGGCGATGGGCCGAGGCGCGCTCGACTGTCTCTGCCATGGGGTCGTCCGGCGTGGGCCAGAATACACCCGAGGCCATCACCGCCAGATCGCGCGAGGGAAGCACGTAATCGACCCGCAGATTGCCCGGCCCGTCATCGCTCCAATCCGCCGTGTCGAGCGTTGGATCGCCGCGATGGGCTGCATTTATGCCCTCTTGCGCGGCGGTCAGCGCACCTTCGCTGCGCGGTTGAGGATCAAGGAACACCGGATGATCGAGCAGGGTCAAAAGTGCATCGGGGCGACCCTCGCTGTCGATCGGGTCCAGATTGGCGTCGCCCAGAATGACGATCGGCGCCTCGGGCGGATGCTGACCGAGCCGCCCTTCGAGATAGTGGAGCCAAAGGGCCGCTTCGTCGTGATTGCGCCGTCCGTTCCGATCCTCTGGCCCGTCGAAAACCGGCGGCGTCGCGGTCCATGCCCAAAGATGCAGCGGCGACTCCTCGGGCAGGACCAGGCGGATATCCCAATGCGCGGTCGTGGAAAGCCGCTGCACCGCGCGCACATCTGGCGAGAGGCCCGCGCCGTCAATCAGTGAACCGGGGAGGTCGGCCCAAAGCATCGGTGTGAAGTCGACGATATAGTCGGCGCGGATAGGCAGACGCGACAAGAGCGCCATGCCGCCCTGCCCCATAAAGCGCCCATAGCCCTGCGCGTCCCGCGCCTCGCCGCTGCGCCCGTTCCCGTCCAGATCCAGACCAGTCGCCAACCCGGTATTCGGTTGCCCCGCGAAGCGATGCGGATAGTCCGCCCCGGCCTCATTCAGTCGCGCGATGAAGGCGTCGAGCGCGCGGCCTTCATAGTCCCAATCGAAACTGGTGAGCAGCAGGATATCGGGATTGATCGTCGCGATCACATCCACCGCCGCCGCAATCTGTGGGTCTTTGCCGCGCTGGATGTCCTGGAGGAGCAGGCCCGGGCCCTTGCGGCTCAGGTCGGGGTTCCATGTCGCGATACGCAGGGTCTCGGCCGTTGCTGGCCCAGCAAGGGTCAGCGCCGCTACGATCAGGCCGGAATATAGTCCGACACGTGGCTGTGACGCCGCTTCGCCTCGATCATGCTGGCGATGCGTCCCATCGCGATCCCGCGCATGAAGAGGCTCGCCGGAAGGAATGCCCATGCCGTCACCGTCCAGATCATCGTATGCGGGCTCTCAAGCGTCACCGGCGTGAAGGCCGAGGAGATCGCCTTGATGACCGCCGGTATAAGGAACGGCAAAAGGAAGCCGAGCACAATATTGAACCGCGCATCGCGGCGCAGACGATCAACCACGTCGCCGCCCGCTGTCGGGTCGAAGGTCGGAAGATTGACCCAGACGTTGAACCCGCCCTGCGCATTCGGCCAGCCGAGCGTGCGCAGGATGATCACGAAGTAGCCCAGCGTGATCAGCGAGATCAGATAAGAGATACCGGCCGCCGTGCGCACCGTCGCAATATGTGCGGCGCTCGCATCGGCTGGCAGCATCAACACCAGCAGGCGCACCGGCGAGTAAGGCAGGTCGATCGACTCGGCGACCGCACCGCCCAATACCTGCACGAACCGCGTCAGCGTCGTCGCCTCATACCGTGCGAGGATCAGAACCGAGAGCAGCGTGATCGTCGCCAACAGCGACACATAGCGGATACGGTTGAATGGCGGGGCGTCGCGGAACTCGACGAGACCGGGATAGATGGAGGCGTATTCGAAAAACGTCAGTGCCGCCGCAAAGATGGCAACCAGCGCAACGATCTGTGTCGTATCGGCGCTCACGCCGGGCAGCATGATCGACGGTATGGCGATCACCAATACCATCAGAATAGCGCGCACCAACGCTCCTGCGAGACGTGAAACCACTGAACTGCCCTTCGATGCGGTCGGGCGCGATGCGTTGCCGCGCCCTTGTCCCAATTTGTTCCCACCAAGTGTGGCGGGTCGCCTCATCCTTTCAACAATCCTGCCCATCTGTCCCACCCGTGGCAATGTCTTGCCTTCATTAACAATCCGTTTCCGTCGTTTTCGGGGTCGAACTGGTGCGCTGGTGCATCAATTTTGCAGCAAAAATGTGGCCGCCCCGAAGGGCGGCCTATATCTGGTGGCTCAGTAAACTAACGCCACAATTGACCCAAGGTCAGGTTTTCGCCCCAATCACACCCAGGGGCGTGCTTGGGCGGCCTGCTGCTCGAAACTGTCGATTGCGGCCTCTTTCGCAAGGGTCAGACCGATATCGTCGAGCCCTTCGAGCAGGCAGTGTTTCTTGAACGGATCGACCTCGAAAGTGATGGTCGCGCCCTCCGACGTGGTGATCTGCTGATTTTCCAGATCAACGGTCATCCGCGCGTTCGCACCCTTCTCGGCATCCTTCATCAGAATGTCTACCTGCTCCTGCGGGAGCACGATCGGCAGCATCCCGTTCTTGAAACAGTTGTTGAAGAAGATGTCCGCGAACGAGGTCGAGACGACAACCTTGATCCCGAAATCGGCCAGCGCCCAAGGCGCGTGCTCACGCGAGGAGCCGCAGCCGAAGTTGTCGCCCGCGATCAGGATCTGGGCGTCACGGTATTGCGGCTTGTTGAGCACGAAATCCGGGATCTCGTTGCCCTGACGGTCGTAGCGCATCTCGTCGAAGAGGTTCACACCGAGGCCCGAACGCTTGATCGTCTTGAGGAAGACCTTCGGAATGATCATGTCGGTGTCGATATTGACGAGCGGCATGGGCGCGGCAATGCCGGTGAGTTTTTCGAACTTTTCCATTGTCGCGGCTCCTCAGGCAGTCTCGGTTTCGGTCATCAGCTCACGCACATCGGTCAGGTGACCGGTGAGTGCGGCAGCGGCGGCCATCGCGGGCGACACGAGGTGCGTGCGGCCCTTGTAGCCCTGACGGCCTTCGAAGTTACGGTTCGAGGTCGAGGCGCAACGCTCACCCTCGGACAGCTGGTCGGGGTTCATCGCAAGACACATCGAGCAGCCCGCGAGGCGCCATTCGAAACCGGCCTCTTTGAAGATATCGGCCAGACCTTCTTCCTCGGCCTGCGCACGGACGAGGCCCGAGCCGGGAACGACCATGGCGCGCATACCGTCCTTGATCTTCTTGCCTTTGAGGATCGCGGCCGCGGCGCGCAGGTCCTCGATCCGACCGTTCGTGCACGACCCGATAAAGACGGTGTCGATCTGAATGTCGGTCAGTTTCTGGCCGGGCTTGAGGCCCATATATTCGATCGACCGGCGCGCGGCCTCGATCTTGCCGCCCTTGAAGTCCTCGGGAGCCGGTACAACGCCCGAAATCGGCAGCACGTCCTCGGGCGAGGTGCCCCAGGTCACGACCGGCTCGATCTCTTCGCCTTTCAGGGTGACAACCTTGTCGAAATGCGCGCCCTCATCGGTGTAGAGGGTTTTCCACCACGCCAGAGCGGCCTCGAACTGTGCGCCTTTGGGGGCGTGCGGACGGCCTTTGACATATTCGAAGGTCTTCTCGTCCGGCGCGATGAGACCGGCGCGTGCGCCGCCTTCGATCGCCATGTTGCAGACGGTCATGCGGCCTTCCATCGACAGATCGCGGATCGCTTCACCGCAATATTCGATGACGTAGCCGGTGCCGCCGGCAGTGCCGGTTGCGCCGATCACGGCCAGCGTAATGTCCTTGGCGGTGACGCCCGCACGCAGCTTGCCGGTGATCTCCACCTTCATGTTCTTCGACTTCTTCTGGATCAGCGTCTGGGTCGCCAGAACGTGCTCCACCTCAGAGGTGCCGATGCCGTGGGCCAGCGCACCAAAGGCGCCGTGGGTCGCGGTGTGGCTATCACCGCAAACGACGGTCATGCCCGGCAGGGTCCAGCCCTGTTCGGGGCCGACGATATGCACGATGCCCTGACGGATGTCGGAAACCGGGTAGTAGTTGATGCCGAAATCCTTGGCGTTCTTGTCGAGGGCCTCGACCTGAATGCGGGATTCCTCGTTCGCGATCACGCCCGAGACGCGGTCGAGCGTGGTGGGCACGTTATGGTCCGGCACGGCGATGGTTTTTTCCGGCGCGCGCACCTTGCGACCCGCCATGCGCAGACCTTCAAAGGCTTGGGGCGAGGTCACTTCGTGCACGAGGTGACGGTCGATATACAGCAGGCAGGTGCCGTCTTCGTCCTGGGAAACGACATGGGCGTCCCAGATCTTGTCATAGAGGGTCTTCGGAGCAGACATGGCTCTCACTTTCATGGATAGCTAAGCGAATTTCGGGTGACATGGGTCGGCGCGCGCAAAGGCGCCGCTCGGCGCAACGTCAAAGTCGTGCGAGAACGGAGCGGCTTTCGCCGTAGAAGCGCTCGCGCAGGCGGGCGCGGTCATCCATGTCGATAACGCGTGTCATGCCGCGCTAAATAAGGCCGAAAACTGAGTCTTGCAATCGAAGAAACCGATTTTGCGCTTGGGATAGAGTTGTGCAAAGCTGGTCCAAGGAGGCCCGATGGAGCAGTTAGACCCCGGCATCGTCCAGACGCTGAACGAAATCTGGACGCAGATCATGATCCATATGCGCTCGATGGCCCTGCCCTCGCGGCTTTGGCAGTTCGGGATCATAGCGGTGTGTTTCGCGCTGGCGCATCTCGGGCGGCTCTGGATCGCGCCAAAAATCGACGCCTGGGCGCGCGGGCGCGATTTAAGCACTGCGCAGATGAGGCGGGTGATCCTGGTCCGCAAGCGGGTGCGCGGGATCATCTTCGTGATCCTTGCATGGGCCTCTGTCTTCGCGCTCGCACAGATCAAGACCTTCTATTCGTGGCGCTTTCTCGTCGTCCTGGCGGCGACGCTGGTGACGGCGTGGCTTGTGGTCGGGCTGATCACGCGGCTGATCCGCAACGCCCTGCTCCGCAAGATCGTGACATGGGGCGCATGGATCTATGTGACACTCTATTATCTCGGCGTCACCGAACAGGCCGCCGCGGTTTTGGACAATGCCGCGATAGAGTTGGGCGGCTTCCGGCTCAGCCTCCTCGCCATCCTCAAGGCGCTGGTGCTCACGGCGCTTCTGTTCACGCTGGCGCGGATGATCTCGGGCCGTGCGGCGGGCAAAATCCGCACGAATGACGAAATCTCCCCCTCGATGCGGGTGCTCGTCATCAAGGTCATGCAGATCACGCTCTACGGGACGGCCTTCTTCATCGGCCTGAAATCGGTGGGCTTCGACCTGACCGGACTCGCGGTCCTGTCTGGTGCGATTGGCGTGGGGCTTGGCTTTGGTCTGCAAAAGGTGGTGTCCAACCTTGTCTCGGGCGTCATCATCCTGCTCGACAAGTCGATCAAGCCCGGCGACGTGATTTCGCTGGGCGATACGTTCGGCTGGATCAACTCGCTGGGCGCACGCTATGTGAGTGTCGTCACCCGCGACGGCAAGGAATACCTGATCCCGAACGAGGACCTGATCACCGGACAGGTGGTCAACTGGTCCCATTCCGATGAGTTCGTGCGGATCGACCTGTTCTTTGGCACCTCTTATGGCGACGACCCGCATGTGGTGCGCAAGCTTGCCGTTGAGGCCGCGCTGAGCGTGGGCCGCGTGCTCAAGAACCGACCCGCCGTCTGCCATATCGTGGGCTTCGGGGATAGCTCGGTCGATTACATCCTGCGCTTCTGGATCACCGACCCGGTCGAAGGGCTCACCAATGTCCGCGGCGCGGTCTATCTGGCGCTTTGGGATGCGTTTCACGAGCACGGTATCTCGATTCCCTTCCCACAACGCGAGATGCGGGTCTTGCCGGGGTCGGAACTGGCAGTTAAGGAGCCCGAGACAAAATCCGCGCCCGATCGTTGAGATTCAGCCGATCGGGTGTTACTTTCGTATTATGCCCAGCGCCGGGGTGCAGTCGGCGCGCAACCCTTGGAGGACTATGTCCTGTCTCGTAATCCTGCCGCAAAGCCGGCAACCTCGGAGGCTCCCATGAGCGGCACCGCCCTGGAGCCCACCAGCGACCAGATTCTGGCGCAAGTGATTTCCTCGCTCGAAGATGACAAGGCCGAAGACATCGTCACGATCGACCTGCGCGGTCGCTCGTCGATTGCCGATTACATGGTGATTTGCTCGGGCCGGTCCTCGCGTCAGGTCGGCGCCATCGCCGAAAAGCTGACTGAGCGCCTCAAGGAAAAATACGGGCGTCTGTGCAAGATCGAAGGCAAGGATCAGGGCGACTGGGTTCTGATCGACAGTGCCGATGTGATCGTCCACGTCTTCCGCCCCGAAGTGCGCGAGTTCTATCAGCTCGAAAAGATGTGGATGCCCTCGGGCGGCACGATCTGAGGCATGAAGGTCACGATCGCGGCTGTCGGGCGCCTGCGCAAGAGCCCCGAATTAAGCCTGATCTCCGATTATCTCGACCGTTTCAACAAGGCCGGGCGGTCCATGGGGCTGGGCCCGGCGCAAATCGTTGAGGTCGAGGACAAGAAGAACCTCGGCATGGCCGCAGAGGCCGAGCTTCTGGCCCGTGCGATCCCCGACGGCGCGGTGCTGATCACGCTCGACGAACGCGGCGAAGTGATCTCGAGCCCCGACTTCGCCAAGCGGATCGAACGCTGGCGCGACGAGGCCCGCGACATCTGTTTCGTGATCGGCGGCGCGGACGGAATCGACCCGGCGCTGCGCGCGCGCGCCGATGCCTCGATCAGCTTTGGCAAGATGGTCTGGCCGCATATGCTGGTCCGCGTGATGCTGGCCGAACAGATCTACCGCGCGGGGCAAATCCTTGCGGGCACGCCCTATCACCGGGTCTGACCCCCGAACCCCATCAATCGCGCAAGATTGCGTGCGAAGCGCGGTGCCGCAGTTGCCGTAAGCGGCCCGGGCGCGTAAGACGTGGGCGAGATTTCTCTGGAGGCCGCGATGACCCATCCGAAACCCGTTGTTCTGTGCATTCTCGATGGCTGGGGCGAGCGTGAGGAGCGCGAGGGCAATGCGCCCCTGCTGGCCAACACGCCGAATATCGACCGGGTATGGGCCGAGTGCCCGAAGGCGCGGCTGATCACGCACGGGCCGGATGTCGGGCTGCCCTCCGGGCAGATGGGCAACTCCGAGGTCGGGCATACAAATATCGGCGCAGGTCGTGTGGTAGCGATGGACCTTGGGGCGATCGACCTCTCGATCGAGGACGGGTCGTTCTTCACCAATGAAGCCATTCAGGGCTTTATCGCGACGATGAAAGCCTCGGGCGGGACCGCGCATCTGATGGGTGTGGTTTCGGATGGCGGGGTGCATGGGCATATCGAACATGTGCTCGCCGCCTGCAAGGCGATGGCGGATGCGGGTGTGCCGACCGTTCTCCATGCAATTACCGACGGGCGCGACGTGCCCCCCGACAGTGCCAAGGGCTTTGTGGCCGATCTCGTCGCGCGGCTGCCCGAAGGCGTGCGCGTCGGCACGGTGATCGGGCGCTATTGGGCCATGGATCGCGACAACCGCTGGGAGCGCGTGGGCCGTGCCTATGCGGCAATGGTCCGGGCCGAGGGCGAACATGCGGCCGATCCGGTGGCTGCTGTCGCGGCGTCGTATGACAAGGGCGAGATGGATGAGTTCATCGCGCCGACCGTGATCGACGGCTACACGGGCGCCAGCGATGGCGACGGGTTCTTCTGCCTCAACTTCCGCGCCGACCGCGCGCGGGAAATCCTGCGTGCGCTGGCCGAGCCGGGCTTCGCGGATTTTGAAACGGGCCGCCGCCCCGATTGGTCGGCGCTTCTGGGCATGGTCGAGTATTCCACGGGGCACAACGCCTATATGCAGACCGCCTTCCCCAAGCGCGACATCAGGAACACGCTGGGCGAATGGGTGGCCAAGCACGGCCTCTCGCAGTTCCGCCTTGCCGAGACCGAGAAATATCCGCACGTCACCTTCTTCCTGAATGGCGGCAAAGAGCAGCCCGAAGAGCGCGAGGATCGGTTCATGCCGAAATCCCCGAAAGTGGCGACCTATGACCTTCAGCCCGAGATGAGCGCGCCCGAGGTGACCGATCAGTTCGTGGCCGCAATCGAGCATGGCTACGACCTGATCGTGGTGAACTATGCCAACCCCGACATGGTCGGCCATACCGGCAGCCTGCCCGCCGCGATTGCCGCCTGCGAAGAGATCGACCGCGATCTGGGCCGCGTGCTTGAGGCGCTGAAAAAGGTCGGTGGCGCGATGATTCTCACCGCCGATCACGGCAACTGCGAGACCATGATCGACCCGGAAACCGGGGGACCGCACACGGCACATACGACGAACCTCGTGCCGGTCGGGCTGATCGGCGGACCGGAGGGCGTGCGCCTGCGCGAAGGGCGTCTGGCCGATATCGCGCCGACGCTTCTGGACCTGATGAATCTTGAGAAACCGCCGGAAATGACCGGCGAAACGCTGATCGTTCGCTGAGGCACGATGGTGCTGCGCAGCGCGTTTCTTGCTTGGATGATCTCTGCCGGGGTGGCGCTGGCCAGCCCCGCCGCCGAGACCGCGCTACAGGCGGCCGACGATCTGCGCGCGGCAATCGGGGCACTCGATGCGGCCCGGACCAAGGCCGACCGCGTTGCCGCTCTGACCGAGACGATTACGGCCTATGAGGCTGGGCTTGGCGCGCTGCGCGATGGGCTGCGTCGTGCGGCGATCCGCGAGCGCGAAATCCGGGCGGGCTTTGACGCAAAACGCGAGGAAATCGGGCGGCTCTTGGGCGTTATGAGCACCATGGAGCGCTCAGAAGGGCCGCTGCTCCTGTTGCATCCGGCGGGGCCCGAAGGGTCGGCGCGGTCGGGGATGATCCTCTCTTCGGTCACGCCCGCACTTCAGGCCGAGGCCGAGAAGATGCGCGCCGATCTCGAAGAGATCGAAACGCTGCGCGACTTGCAGGGCGCAGCTGCCCAGACGCTGGCCGAGGGGCTGGCCTCGGTACAGGCCGCACGCACGGCGCTCAGCCAAGCGGTTGCCGAGCGCGCCGCGCTTCCGGGGCGCTATCTGGAAGAACCTGAGGACCTGCGCCGTCTCGTCGAAAGTGCCGACACGCTGGAGGGCTTTGCAACGGGCCTAGCCGATCTCGACACCGATATCGGCGCGCCGATGGAGGATTTCGAAGGCGCCAAAGGCACGTTACCGCTTCCGGTTCTGGGATCGATGCTGCGCCGCGCGGGCGAGGCCGATGCCGCCGGTATCCGTCGCCCCGGCATGATCCTCGCCACCGCGCCCGCCGCGCTGGTCACAACGCCCTGGCCTGCGACGGTGCGTTATCGTGGCCCGCTGCTCGACTACGGAAATGTGATGATCCTTGAGCCCTCTGACGGCTATCTTCTGGTGTTGGCGGGGCTCGGCGCGGTCTATGGTGAAACCGGAGACGTTCTGGCGGCAGGCGATGCGGTCGGCCTCATGGGAGGGGTCGAGCCCGGCGCAAATGAATTCGGGGCGGAATTCGTCCAAGAGGCGCAGATTGGCGGTGGCGCCCGCCGAACGGAGACGCTTTACTTGGAACTGAGACAGGATGGTAAGCCGGTGGACCCGGCTGCGTGGTTCGCGCAGACACGGTAACAGCGCCAGACAAGAGGCTAAGGTTAGCGAATGAAAAAGTTCATGATGGCCGCGATGGGTGGCACGATTGCAGGGGCACTGATCTCGGCGCAGGTCGCGGCACCCCTTCTGGCGCAAGAGGCGATGCAGTCCCCGCCGGTCTATGAGCAACTCGATCTGTTTGGCGATATTTTCGAGCGCATCCGCGCCGAATATGTCGAAGAGGTCAACGAGAAGGAGCTGATCGAAGCCGCGATCAACGGCATGCTCAGCTCGCTCGACCCCCATTCGAGCTACCTGCCCCCCGACGATTATGACGATATGCGCGTGCAGACCCGTGGCTCTTTCGGCGGGCTTGGGATCGAAGTGACGCAGGAAGACGGCTTCGTCAAAGTGGTCTCGCCGATGGATGACACGCCCGCAGCGGCGGCGGGCATCGAGGCGGGCGACTTCATCACCCATGTGGATGGCGAGTCGGTCATGGGCCTCACGCTGAACGAGGCGGTCGACCTGATGCGCGGGCCGGTGGGTTCTGAAATCATCATCACGGTGGTCCGCGAGGGTGAGGCAGAGCCCTTCGACGTTTCGATCATCCGCGACACGATCAAGCTCACGGCTGTGCGTGGCCGGACCGAAGGGAATACGGTCGTGCTGCGCATCACGACCTTCAACGACCAAACCTATCCGAACCTTGAATCGAGCCTGAAGAAACAGGTTGAGGAATTGGGTGGGATCGACAAGGTGAACGGCTTCATCCTCGATCTGCGCAACAACCCCGGCGGTCTTCTGGATCAGGCGATCAAGGTCTCCGACGCGTTCCTCGACAAAGGCGAGATCGTCTCGACCCGCGGGCGCCGCCCCGAGGAAAGCGAACGCTTCAACGCAACGCTGGGCGATCTGGCAGATGGCAAGCCGATCGTGATCCTGATCAACGGCGGCTCGGCATCGGCATCGGAAATCGTGACCGGTGCGTTGCAAGACCACCGCCGCGCAATCGTCGTCGGCACCCAGAGCTTCGGCAAAGGCTCCGTGCAGACGGTCATGCCGATCCGGGGCGAGGGCGCGATGCGCCTCACCACGGCGCGCTATTACACGCCGTCGGGCCGTTCGATCCAGGCGCTGGGCATTGCCCCCGACATTATCGTCGAGCAGCCGGCCCGCGCCCCCGAGACCGAAGAGGGCGAGGACGAGCCGGCACACCGCACGACCGAGGCTGATCTGCGTGGCTCGCTCAACAACGACTCGATGACCGAGGACGAGTTGCGTCAGGCCGAGGAAGAGCGCGCCCGCGCCGAGGCAACCGCCAAGCTTCGCCTTGAGGACTACCAACTCGCCTATGCGATCGACATCCTCAAAGGCCTCTCGGCGATCTCCGCCGATCACATCGAAGAGCTGCAAAAAGCGGCGGCCCAATAAGATGACTGGGGGGCCGCGGCCCCCCTTTTCACATGAGGCAAGAATGACCCGCGACGAAATCGAAGCCCTGCCCTACCGCCCCTGTGTGGGCGTCGTGCTGATGAATCAAGATGGCCGCGTCTTTGCAGCCCAGCGCATCGACAACCCCACCCCCGCCTGGCAAATGCCGCAAGGCGGGATCGACTCCGACGAAAAGCCCCGCAAGGCGGCTCTGCGTGAATTGTGGGAAGAGACCGGGATCACCGAAGACCTCGTCGAGTTCGTCGCAAAGACCAAAGACTGGGTGACCTACGACCTGCCCGACGAGATGGTCGGCCAAATCTGGGGTGGGCGCTATCGCGGACAGAAACAGAAGTGGTTCCTCTACCGCTATCTGGGCAGCGATGCGCAGGTGAATATCGAGACCGAGCACCCGGAATTCTCGGTCTGGGCATGGATGGACCATGCCGAGGTAATCGAGAAAATCGTGCCCTTCAAACGCTCCGTCTACGAGGCGGTTTTCGACGCCTTCGCAGAGCATTTGCGGTGAAATAGGGTCTGTTTTGGCGGTCAGGCCGCTGCCTGACCCACCCGAACCATGGTCTTTCCATACCAGTAACTGCCCCGCCGCTTGGCCTTGGCCTGATACTTTCTCAGGAACGGGATATTGGTCAGCTCCGGCGCCGCCATGGCCAGCAGGTCATCATTCGCCCGATCCGATATCCGATATTGCAGCGGGAAAGAGATCGCCCGCTCGATCAGATAGCGGTCGTTGAAGGGCGAGATATAGAAATGGTGGGTCAGCCCATACATCTTGCCGCCCTGCGACGACGCCAGATAAAGCTCGTTGAAGATCATGTCATAGGGCTGCGACTTGAGCGGGCCGAGCGACTCATACCACGCCATGTATTCGGGCATCCATTTATCGGCGAGCTCTTCGGAATAGCCATCACCCCCGGTAATCAGCATCCGCTTGATACCATGACGGGGATCATGCGTGGCCGGATTGCGCGCGCCGTTCTTCCAGTGGCTCGCCTGCATAAGATCCATGACATTCCCGCGAATGTGCCACATATGCGCGGGCTGCTTGAGGTAAAGCCCGGTGATCACCTCATTCACGGGCGCGCCGGTAAAGCCGTTCGCAATCATGTAGTCGCGTGTGATCTGACGGCGGCGATAGCGGCTGAAAAGCTCGGATTTATCGTAATCTTCGGCGTCATAGACACGGTACTCGATGCCCATGCGTTCGGCGACCAGCGAACCGACCGCACAGTCGAGACGGCTGTTATAGCTGTGTCCGAAGGCGAAGAACTCTCCAACTTTGTCGAGATGATCGCGCGCGCAGGCCACGAGGTTGCGAGAGTCGCGCCCGGCTGAGATCGGCATCACGGTCGGGCGCACCGACGCGATGTCACCGATCGTGCGCGCCAGACGATCGCGGATTTCCTCAAGCGCGCCGGAGGCGTCTGCCTCGGGAATGTCAAAGACCTGATCGGCCTTCGGCCAGTGCCGCACATGGCTGAAATCCGACAGGTCGAGATAGTGGTTCGGCAGCAGCCGTTTGACTGCCGCATCCGAGGTGTGCTGAAGCGAGTAGTTGCCCTTGCCCTCAAGGATCAGGTCGTTGTCGAACATCGGGTTCGGTTCGCGCTCGCGGTCCAGCGCAAGCAGCACGCTCGATGCCACCGCACGCGTCTTGGGGTCATAAACCACGCCCAGCGCCGACACCGGATCGATATAGATCCGCGAGCCGGCCTTGCCCGAGAGAATGACAACGTAGCGCCCTGCGAGCGCCTCGATAAGCGGCTCCACATCGCCAAAGAAGCCCTTAGTGTCGGAGCTCGCCCCGAGTTCCAGCGCGGTGTCGATGAGCCCGCCCTCGGGATGGATCGCGCCGCCCAGAACATAGCCGCAATTCTGCCGCTTGGAATCGAGCACGGGCGTTACCGGCAGTGCCGCCCCATGCAACAGCGTCCAGGCATCATCGAGGTGTTTGGCCTGAAAGCCGGGCGCGGTCAGGGCCGGGTTCTCGGTCAGGATGAACTGGTAACGGAAAAGCGTCTCAAAATCGCGATCCTCTGCTGCGCAGAGTTTCTCGGCGGCGGTCTGCCCGACAATCATTATGAATATCCTGCTCTGGATCGTTGCGATGATTATGAAGTAAGGGCGGATTTTCTCAACCGCCAAATACGGTTGCCGCCCAAGGCGCGGGGTGCAATGTTGGGCGCATCCCCTGCCGCGAACGAGGCCGTGATGAGTAAAGATCGTAAGTCGGACAACCCCTATCGTCACATTGCCCCGCGCGGCTTCTGGCGAAGCGCGGTGTCAGAGCCGGGCCTGTTCGGCCTTTCGGAGCTTTGGACATCCTGCTGGCAGCTACCGGCCGACGCGATGTTCGCGACCTTTGGCTCCTGCTTCGCACAGCATATCAGCCGCGCTCTGATCTCGCGCAAGATGAACTGGCTCAACGCCGAGCCTGCCCCCGGTCGCACCCCGCCCGAACTGGCGCAGAAGTATAATTACGGGGTGTTTTCGGCCCGCACCGGCAATATCTACACCGCCGCGCAGCTTCTGATCTGGGCGCGGCTGGCGAGCGGACAGATCGGCCCCGAGAGCGTCGAATACTGGACCGATGACGAAGGGCTGGTGCACGACCTGCTGCGCCCCAAGATCGAGCCGACCGGCTTTGCCTCGGACAAGGAGGCGATGGCCTCCGTTGCCTCGACCGCGCGGGCCTTTGCGCGCTGCATCACCGAGACGGATGTGTTCGTCTTTACGCTTGGCCTGACCGAAGGCTGGATCAATCGCAAGACCGGGCAGAGTTATTCGATCTGTCCGGGCACCGGGGTCGGCACGTTCGACCCCGAAGCGCATGTGTTCCACAATTACACCTACCCCGAGATCATGCGCGATCTGCAAGCCGCGCTCGATATCATGTGGGACATGAACCCTGATCTGCGCATTCTGCTGACGGTTTCGCCCGTGCCTCTGGTGGCGACGGCGAGTGGCGATCATGTGCTGGTCGCCACGCAATACTCCAAATCCGTGCTCCGCGCGGTCGCGGGCGATATGGCGCGGCAGCACGGCGCGGTCGACTATTTCCCCTCCTACGAGATCATTGCGGCGCCGCCCACCCGCGCGGCCTTCTTCGAGCCAAATATGCGCGGCATTGCCCGAGACGGGGTGGACCTTGTGATGCGACACTTCTTTGCTGGGCTGGATTTGTCCGGGGCCGCGCGCGGACGTGACAATAGCACCGAAGCCCGCCAGCAAGCCGAGGAGGAGATGGCCCGAGAGGACCTCGTCTGCGAAGAGATGATTCTGGAGAAGTTCAATGCCAGCTAAGCCCGAGCTTCTGATCCTTGGGGACAGCCACTCAATCGCGCTCAAGGCGGGCGCCGACATGCTGGGTATCCGCGCCGAGGCGCTGCATTTCTCCGGTTCACGCTGGCATGAGGTGAAGTTCACCTATGGCGCGAACGGGTTTGAGCCCCGCGGGACCAAGGCGGGCGTCAACCAGATGCGGGCGCTGCGCGAGCGCTTGGGCGTCGAGGATGTGTTTGGGATGGGCGTGCCGGTGATCTCGACCATGGCCTTCCACTTGGGACGCCTTGTGCCCCCGTTCGGCTGGGAAGGTCACCAGATTCAAGACGAAGACGCGCCGTTTATCGACACCGGCCTCGTCGCAAGCCGCGCCTTTGCTCTCGACTATGTCCAGCATTACCGCCTGCGTCATATCCGGGTCGCCAAGCGCCTTGCGCGGAGCACCGATCTGACCATCGTCGCGCCACCGCCCGCCTTCGATCGGCCGAACTATGACAGCATGCGCGCGATCATCTCGGGGCTGCTGACGCAGGCCGGGGTGACTGTCTATGACCCGCGCGAGGATTTGGCGGACACGGATGGGATGTTCACGCCCGACATGCTTGAGGCGGATGGCGTGCATGCCACCGCCGAGACCGGGGCCAAGATCATCGAAGCGATGCGCAAGCGCGGGTTGCTCAGGCTCTGATCAGAAGTCGAGGCCAAGATCGAGCGTGCGCGCCGAATGGGTGAGCGCGCCCGACGAAATGTAGTCCACCCCGGTCGCGGCCACTTCCGCGATCCGCTCAAGCGTCATGTTCCCCGAGGCTTCCAGCACGACGCGCCCCGCATTCAGCGCGACCGCCGCCCGAAGCGTCCCGGTGTCCATATTATCGAGCAAGATCACATCGGCCCCGCCGACCTTCAGCGCCTCTTCCATCTGGCGCAGGGTGTCGACCTCCAGCTCGATCCGCATCATATGGCTGCGCGCGGCTTTGGCCGCTTCGAGCACCTGACGCACGCCACCCGCCGCCGCGATATGGTTGTCCTTGATGAGGATCGCGTCCGAAAGACCGTAGCGGTGGTTCGATCCGCCACCGTGCTGCACCGCCAGTTTCTCGACCGCTCGCAGACCCGGCGTGGTCTTGCGGGTGCAGGTGATCTTGCATTTCGTGCCCTTGGTTTTCGACACGAATCCTGCGGTTTTCGTCGCAATTCCCGACAAGCGCCCTGCGAAATTCAGCGCCACGCGCTCGCCCATCAGGATCGACGCTGCCTCACCTTCGATCTGCATCAGGGTCTCGCCCTTCTTGCAGGGCGAGCCATCGGAAACGACGGTGTGCACCTTGAGCGCCGGATCAACGAGACGAAAGGCCATCGCCGCAATCTGCATCCCCGAGACCACACCATCTTCGCGCGCGTTAAGTTTGGCAGTGTAGCGCGTGCCCGGCTTGATCACGGCACGTGTCGTCACATCGCCCATGGGAGAAAGATCTTCGGTCAGGGCGGCCCGGACCAGCGGTTCAAGGATGAAATCGGGAAGCGTTGCAGACATCTTAGTCCTCCAGGGCGCGAGCGCGGATCACGCGGGCCTCTTCGAGCGTGATATGAGTTCGCTCGGCCATATCAGGGTCTGTTTCAGGGAAATCAGAGCGGAAATGTCCACCCCGGCTCTCTTCGCGGGCAAGTGCGGCCGCAGCAATCAGGGTCGCGGTCGCGGTCATGTTCTGCATCGCCTGTTCGGGGTTTACGGCCTCGATGTCGGCAATAATACGCAGCGCACGTTTGAGGCCCGCGGCATCCCGAACGACGCCGACACCATCGGTCATTGCTTGGCGCAGTTTCTGGACCGCCGCCTCATTTACACGCTCTGCGCCATCGGGAAAGCTCAGCGGCACCTCGGGAGCGTCCACGACCGGACCAAGCATCGCACCGATCCCGAGAGAGCAAATCCGGGCATAGACCAGCGCCTCCAAAAGGCCGTTCGAGGCCAACCGGTTCGCACCATGCAGGCCTGTGGACGACGCCTCTCCGCAGACCCACAGATGGCCAAGCGAGGCGCGGCCATGCGAGTCTGTCTCGATCCCGCCCATGTGGTAATGCGCGGCGGCAGAGACCGGGATCGGCTGCAAAACAGGGTCTATTCCAGCACGTTTGCACGCATCGGCCACCGCCGGGAAGCGGTGGAGGACCTCTTCGCCCAGCGCGGCGCGGGTGTCGAGCTGGGGATTCCGGCCTGCCTGGCGTTCGAGATAAACGGCGCGCGCGACGATATCGCGGGGGGCGAGCTCGGCGTCCGGGTGAACCGGCAACATGAAGCGCTCGCCCGCGTCGTTGATCAGCACGGCGCCCTCGCCACGCAGGGCCTCGGTGGCAAGCGGCGCCGGGTCTTCGCCCGCGACGATCGCGGTCGGGTGGAATTGCACGAACTCGGGATCCGCGATGCGCGCCCCTGCCCGCGCGGCCATCCCGATCACCTGACCCCGGATACGCGGCGGGTTCGTCGTGACCGCAAAGAGCCCGCCCGAGCCGCCACCCGCCAGCAGGATCGCCGGCGCACGCACCAGCGTCCGGCCCGAAGGCTCGCCTGCCTTTTCCAGCCAAACCCCGGTCACCGTGCCGTCCTGCACTTCGAGCCCCGAGGCCAGAACGCCCTGCGCCACCTGAACCGAGGGCGTCTCGCGCACCGCGCCGATCAGGGCCTGCATGATCTCGCGCCCGGCCTGATCGCCCTTGACGCGCACGACGCGCGCCATGGAATGTGCCGCCTCGCGCGACATCACGTAGCTACCGGACGCATCGCGATCGAAAGGCGTGCCCAGATCGGTGAGGTCGAGAATATGCTGCGCGGCCTCGGCGGTGACCATGCGCGCGATCTCGGGATCAACCGTGCCAGCCCCCGCAACCATCGTATCCTTGGCGTGGCTCTCGGGCGTATCGCCCTTGGACATCGCCGCCGCGACACCGCCCTGCGCCCAGGCCGAAGAGGCACCTTCACCCAGATGCTCGGGGGAGATTACCAGCACCGGGCGCGGCGCAAGTTTTAGCGCCGCGTACAGCGCGCCCAGCCCCGCGCCCACAATAATGACACGCTGGGTTTCGATGATGCTCACAGCCCGAGTTTCCGCGACAGGTCGATCATGCGCTCAACCGCGACACGGGCCTTCTTGGCGACGATCGGATCGACGATCACCTCCTCGGTACCGGTGTGCAGCGACCAGAGGATCTTTTCGAGCGTGATTTTCTTCATGTAGGGGCACATGTTGCACGGGCCGGTGAACTCGACCTCGGGCAGCGCGTCCGAGATGTTCGACGCCATCGAGCATTCGGTGACCAACATCGCCTTGGCCGGTTTGTGGTCGGTCACGTATTTGATGATCCCCGAGGTCGAGCCCGAGAAGTCGCAGGCATCGACAACATCGGGCGGACATTCAGGGTGCGCGATGATGGTAGTGTCGGGATGGATCGCCCGGAAGTCTTCGATATCGCGCGCGGTGTATTGCTCGTGCACGATGCACGACCCTTCCCACCAGACGACCTTTTTCTGCGGCACGTCGCGCGCGACGTTCTGCGCAAGATACTGGTCAGGCGTCATGATGACGGTATCGCTCTCCATCGCGGCGACGATCTGCGCGGCGTTGGACGAGGTGCAGCAGATATCCGAGGCGGCTTTGACCTCGGCGGTGGTGTTGACGTAGCTGACCACCGGCGCGCCGGGATATTTCGCGCGCATCTGGGCAATACCCTCGGCGGTGATCGACTCCGCCAGCGAGCACCCCGCCTTCATGTCGGGGATCAGCACGGTTTTCGACGGGTTCAGGATCTTCGAGGTCTCGGCCATGAAGTGAACACCGCATTGCACGATTGTGCCGGCTTCGACCTTGGTCGCCTCGATCGCAAGCTGAAGACTGTCGCCCACCACATCGGACACGCCGTGGTAGATCTCGGGCGTCATGTAGTTATGGGCGAGAATGACCGCGTCTTTCTCACGCTTGAGCTGATTGATCGCGCGGATATAGGGCGCGTAGCGGGCGAAATCGGGCAGTGGCACCACCCGGTCCATCCGCGCGTGGATCTCGCGCATCTCCTCGGCCAGCGTCATCGAGGGCGCAAGATCATATGTCTCGGCCAGCGTGGCGCGCATCGTGGTCAGGTCCAGCATGGGTATCCTCCCCCTACGGCATGAACGAGCCTTGCATGTAAGGGGTTGGGGCGCTGGAATAAATGGGAAAATTGATCGCAAAGGGCCAGAATGAGGGAAAACGCGGCGCCTGTGGCGAAAAACTCGTGTCGCGAGGGTGAATTCAAACGACAGATTGTTTCGTGGACGTCCGTCGCGGGATCACTTATCACTCAATCATCCTATGGTTGAATTGGGGCGCTCAGAATGACGCAGAACGTGGCGGATCGGATCACACCGGTTATCCTGTGTGGCGGATCAGGCACCCGGCTTTGGCCCCTGTCGCGGCAATCCTACCCCAAGCAATTCACGCCTCTGATCGGGTCGCAAAGCCTGTTTCAATACTGTGCGCAGCGGCTTTCGGGCCCGCAATTCACCCCGCCCGTGATCGTGACGGCCTCGGATTTCCGGTTCATCGCCACCGAGCAATTGATGGAGGCCGGTGTCGATCCGGGCCCCATCCTGATTGAGCCCGAGGGGCGGAACACCGCGCCGGCGATCCTTGCGGCGGCGCTGCATGTCGCGGCCACCGATCCCGATGCCGTGCTTCTCGTCGCGCCCTCCGATCACCTGATCGAAGATGTTCTGGGCTTTAACGAAGCGATCGCCGAAGGGCTGCGGGTGGTGCGCGAGGAAGGCCGGATCGTGACTTTCGGCATCGCCCCCGAGCGCCCCGAGACGGGGTATGGCTATCTCGAACTGGCCACGGCGCATGATGGATCGGGCGTGGCAATCCCGTTGCGGCGCTTCATCGAGAAACCTGATCTGGCCTGCGCCGAGGAAATGGCCGCGAGCGAGCGATACTTGTGGAATTCGGGTATCTTCCTGTTCGCCGCACGCGATATTCTGGCGGCCTTCAAGGTGCACGCACCGACCTTGGTCGACCCGGTGCAAGCGGCGCTTGCCACTGCGCAACACGATCTGGGATTCCTGCGGTTGAATCCTGCGATTTGGGCTGGAATAGAGCCTGTTTCGATTGATTACGCGATCATGGAAAAAGCCGAGGCGCTGTCGGTGGTGCCTTATGGCGGGGGCTGGTCCGATCTGGGCGACTGGCAGGCGGTGATGCATGCCCATGAGCCCGACGGGCAGGGCGTGGTGTGCATGGGCGATGCGATCCCCATCGACTGCACCGACAGCCTCTTGCGGGCAGAGGGTGAGGGGATGGCGGTGGTTGGGATCGGGCTCGACCGGATCATGGTCGTGGCGATGCCGGATGCGGTGCTGGTGGCTGACCTCGACCGGGCGCAGGACGCCAAACTTGCCGTGCGGGCGCTTGGGGCGCGCGGTCTCCGGCAATCGGTTCAATTTCCGCGCGATCATCGCCCCTGGGGTCACTTTGAGACTCTCGCGCTTTCAGAGCGGTTTCAGGTCAAGCGGATCGTGGTCAAACCGGGCGGCACGCTGTCACTGCAAAGCCATATGCACCGCTCCGAGCATTGGGTCGTTGTAAGCGGCACCGCAAAGGTCATGCTGAACGGAGAGGATCGGCTCGTGCCCGAGAATGAATCGATCTACATCCCGCTGGGCGCCTCGCACCGTCTCGAAAATCCCGGCAAGGTTCCGATGATCCTCATCGAAGTGCAGACCGGCGCCTATCTTGGCGAAGACGACATCATCCGGCATGAGGACTTTTACGACCGGCGCAAGCACCGCGCGGGCTAGTCGCCCCGTCTCCTTGCTGATAGATCGGCGAAAGTTGCAGTTTCAAAGAGGTGCCCGCGTGCAGATCGAACAAACCTCCCTTCCCGGCGTCGTCATCCTGACCCCCGCGCGCTTCGGCGATCACCGCGGCTTTTTCAGCGAAAGCTGGAACAGGCAGCGGATGCAGGAGGCGGGCATCGACATCGACTTCGTGCAGGACAACCACTCCCTTTCGGCACAGGTCGGCACGGTGCGCGGTCTCCATTTCCAGTCGCCCCCCCACGCGCAAGCCAAGCTGGTGCGTTGCGGCAAAGGGCGTCTGTTCGATGTAGCGGTGGATGTGCGCAAAGGCTCGCCGAGCTATGGCAAGTGGTTCGGGATCGAGTTGAGCTTTGAGAACGGCAAGCAGCTTTTGATCCCGGCCGGCTTCCTGCACGGTTTCGTCACGCGGGAACCGGATACCGAGATCATTTATAAATGCTCTGACTATTACGCGCCTGAATGCGATGGCGCCGTGCGCTTCGATGACCCCGATATCGGGATCGACTGGGCGATGGGCGATGTGGCGCCGGTGCTGTCCGAGAAGGATGCCAAGGCGCAGTTGCTGAGGGATTTCGACAGCCCGTTCACCTTTGACGGCTGACATGGCCTGATGCGCCAGAGCAGGGTTACGGAGCCCGCCATGCAGAAAAACGCCCCGCACCGGATCGCATATGTGCATATAGGTCCGCACAAATGCGGCACCACTGCCATTCAAAGCCACCTCAAATCCATCCGCGAAGCCCTACTGGCGCAGGGCTATCTGTATCCGACCAGCCACGACGATCATGCGCGGTTATTGCCGGTGTTGTTCTGGGACAGCGCGTATGCGCCTCGGCTGGGCCGCGTCGAATGGATCGAGACGCCAGCCGGTTTCAAGAACTACCGCCAGGGGCTGATGGATAGGCTCGTGCATGAGATCGAAAGCTGTGCGGCCCCCAACCTCGTGCTCTGCGCCGAAACCCTCTCCGAGTTCACCGAAACCGAAGCCAGCCGGATGACTGCGTTTCTACGGCAGCACTATGACGAAGTGCGCGTGATCGCCTATCTGCGTGAGCCGTTGGCCTGGGTGGACAGTATGGCTCAGCAAGCTCTGAAATGGCATGGCGAAACGCTGGATGAGCTCTTCGACGCACCGCGCCTGCCGCATTACAAGCACCGGCTCTGCGCGTTTCAGAACGCCGTGGAACCGTCTCAATTTGAGGTCCGCCCCTATGAAGGAGGGGCCGCTTTCGATGTTGTGGCCGATTTCCTGCGCACGATCGGGATCGACCCTTCGGATGTCGGCGCTCCGCAGTCCCGGGCGAATGAGTCCAAAAGCTGGCGCTCTGCGATCTTGCTTTCAAGCGCCAATCGTCTGGCGCCCATTTTCGTCAATTACAGCTTTAACCCGACCCGCGCCTATCGTTTTGCCGAAGCGGTCAACCTGCCGGGCGAGAAATTTGTCCTGCCAAAAGAGACGATTTCGGCCATTTCCTCCAAGCTGGAGGAAGAACGGGAGTGGGTCGCCTCGCGCTTCGGGATCAGCTTTGCGCGCCCCGCCGATACCAGACCCGGCCGCGCCGAGTGGGACCGGGGCGAACGTCCCGCGCTCGAAGACCATGGCGCGATACTGAGCGGGCTTTATCGAAGCCGTCAGAATGAAGGCGCCCTCAGGAACCTGCTGGCCTTGCGGCAAGATGGCGCCATGACGGATGAAATGCGCGCCCAACGCCTGCGGACCGGCTGGGCCACGGCCACGGACCCTTGGGTTCTGCATGAACTGATCCAAGAGATGCGCGCGATCAACCATCCAGACCTTGCCCGCGCCCGAGCGCGCAGGGCTCTGCTCATGATGATCGAAAAGCCTTCGCCGGGCGATCCTCCGCTTGTTTACGGCAATCCGATGGATCGCCCCGATCTGCTGCAGGATGACTGAATTTCCCCGTGACCAGCCTTGAAGACGGTTACATTTTCAATGTCATTCCTGTAGGTGCTCAGCTTGTTTAGAGAGTGAACGGTAAGGCCAGAAGAATGAAACTCCTCGTCACCGGCGGTGCCGGATTCATCGGTTCAGCAGTGGTGCGCCTTGCGATTGGGCGCGGGCATGCCGTCGTTAATCTCGATGCGCTGACCTATGCGGCCTGCCTTGAGAACGTCGCCTCCGTGGCGGAGAGCCCGAACTATGTGTTTGAAAGGGCAGACATCCGCGATCGTGCCGCGCTGGATCGCGTTTTTGCCGAGCATCGTCCCGACGCGGTCATGCACCTCGCCGCCGAGAGCCATGTGGACCGCTCCATCGACGGGCCGGGCGATTTCATCGAGACCAACATCACCGGCACCTACAACATGCTCGAGGCCGCCCGTGCCTATTGGACGCGCGAGGGCAAACCCGAGGGGTTCCGCTTTCATCATATCTCGACCGATGAGGTGTTTGGCTCATTGCCCGCCGATCCGGCGATCAAGTTCACTGAGGAAACGCCCTACGACCCGCGCTCGCCCTATTCGGCCTCCAAGGCCTCGTCGGATCATCTGGTCCGCGCGTGGCACGAAACCTATGGCCTGCCGGTGGTGATGACCAACTGCTCGAATAATTACGGGCCGTTCCATTTCCCCGAAAAGCTGATCCCCGTGGTGATCCTGAACGCGCTCGCGGGCAAGCCGCTGCCGATCTACGGCAAGGGCGAGAACATCCGCGACTGGCTTTACGTCGAGGACCACGCCGATGCGCTGCTGCTGGTGGTGGAGAAGGGCGCGCTGGGGCGGAGCTACAATATCGGCGGCGAGAACGAGCGCACCAATCTCGATCTGGTCAAGACGCTCTGCGCGATCCTTGACGAGAAACGCCCGCGCTCTGAGGGAAGCTATGCCGACCTGATTACCTTTGTCACCGACCGCCCCGGCCACGATGCGCGCTATGCCATCGACCCAAGCCGCATTCGCACGGAACTCGGCTGGCGCCCGAGCGTGACCGTCGAAGAGGGGCTGGAGCGCACGGTGCAATGGTATCTCGACAATGAGGCGTGGTGGCGGCCGCTTCTCGATCGGCAGGGCGTTGGCGTCCGTCTGGGCAAGGGGGCGTGATGACGGTTCTGGTATTCGGCAAAACCGGGCAGGTCGCCACCGAGTTACAGGCGCAGGCCGACGTTCTGGCTTTGGGCCGGGCCGAAGTGGATCTGACCGATCCCGCAGCCTGCGCTGCCGCGATCGCCACGCATCGCCCGCGCGTCGTGATCAACGCGGCGGCCTATACGGCCGTGGACCGTGCCGAAGAGGATGAAGCGACCGCCGCGCTTGTCAACGGCGCGGCACCCGGCGCAATGGCGCGTGCCTGTGCGGAGCTTGGTATCCCGCTCGTGCATATCTCGACCGATTACGTCTTTGATGGTGCGGGCGAGGCCGCATTCGCCCCGGATCATCCGACCGGACCGCTTGGGGCCTATGGGCGCACCAAACTGGCAGGCGAGGATGCGGTCCGCGCGAGTGGGGCAACCCACGCCATCTTGCGCACAAGCTGGGTTTTCTCCGCGCATGGGGCGAATTTCGTCAAGACGATGTTGCGGCTTTCGGAAACGCGGAACGAGCTGAGCGTGGTCGCCGATCAGGTGGGCGGGCCGACCTCGGCGGGCGCGATCGCGGCGGCCTGCCTGTCGATTGCCGATCAGCTAAGCGCCGATCCCGGCAAGAGCGGGACCTATCACTTCGCTGGCTGGCCCGATGTAAGCTGGGCCGATTTCGCCCGCGAGATCTTTGCGCAAGCCGGGCGCCCGGTCACGGTTCACGACATCCCGGCCAGCGACTACCCCACCCCCGCCCGTCGCCCCGCGAATTCGCGGATGGATTGCAGCGCAACCCAAGCGCGCTTTGGCATTGACCGCCCCGATTGGCGCACCGACCTGCACGCCGTGTTGCGGGCGCTCGGGATCGGCGGCTGATTGTCTCATCGGTCAGCTCTATGCCAAGGATGTCTTGCCAAAGCGGAAACTGCGTGAAATTGAAGCGCCGATACCAAAGATATTTATAGTAGGGGCTAGTTGGGTGCTTAGACGTTTAAATACACTTTTCCTAAGGTATGCCGCCTCCAACCTTTCTGTGGACCAGTCAGGTATCGGACTACAAAACTCAAACAATGAGCAGATCGGGAGCATCGACCGCGTCGTAATCTCCGAGGGGCGGATCAGGTAGCGTCCACGGACGTGGTGTAAATTCAGCGCCGTCTTCGGTGTAATCTCAGGTGGCCATCGAGGTGTATGGTCG
>NZ_JARGDK010000006.1 GCF_029210495.1 Pseudothioclava nitratireducens
CTCAGCATAACCACGAAAGCCGCCTGATCATGACCTCAGGCCATCTGGGAAATTACACCACCTTGACGGACGCTACCTCGGACGATCCATGCGCAGCCCTTTCAGAAGGTAAGGATAGGTCTTGTGCCCTTTCGCCAGCCTGCTGGTGTTGGGTTTTTGGTAAATTGGCATCAGCCCCAAGAGACGCCTTCGAGACGGACCCGTTTCCATTGATGGATCATCATCGGATACACCCCGAACCGGCTCGCCAGCTCGGCCGCTGTCTCCTCACCCTTCAGGGCTTCCAGCGCGACCTTCGCCTTGAACTCGGGCGCGTGTTGTTTTCGTTTCGACATCTCTGATCTCCTTCTCGTCGAAGATCAGCAGACTGCAATTCATAGCTTATGTCAGTGTCCGAATTTCGGAGAGCAGCTCAGTTCTCAGCTTGGCGCAATGGTCTGAAATCTTAAAACCATTGAACTTCGCCGTCGTAATCCCGCGACATCAACACAGGTTGCGCGTCCGGGTCGAGATTGTTGACGAGCTCATGCAGACGTAACCGCGATAAGATAGGAACAGCATGGAGCTTGACGTCTTTGGGCATTTCACCTGAGACCGCAGCCATAAGACGGCCAAGATCCTCAAGCGCCTGCGTTATACGATCGATACCCTGAAGCCCCCTGATCGCTGCTGGGTCTGTATGTTCCGCGAAATGGCACATTGAAAGTGCTTTTTGAACATCGGACGAGAGGCGGGCCAAAGTCTCGAGCTCATCTCCGATGCGGGCTGCCAGGGCGTCGAGCTCCAGGTCACGATGCGTAATTCCGGACTTTGTCTGAGAGCTTTCCATTATAGGCGACCTACGACCGCTTCGATGCAGGCGCGTAGGTCTTGCGGTGCGAAGGGCTTCTTAAGAAAGTTGTTCATGCCAAGCTTGCGCCCCGTATCGACAATCTGCTTATCCGCGCGACCAGTAATCAGAATAAATCCTATGCTGCGCGTCTTCGGTTGATTGCGCAGGGCGTGAAGTAGGTGAAGCCCGTCCATCCCTGGCATATTGTAGTCGGAAATCACCAAGTGAACCGGCGATTTTTCTAGTATTTGCAATGCGCTCGGACCATCCGTCGCATAACCGACCTGTCTGATCCCCATTGCGTCCAACGCTTGGGTGATCAACCCGCGACTTGTCGACATATCGTCAACGACGAGAATCCTAAGCTGGTCTCTTAGTGACATGATGGAGCTCCTGATGAATTCTTGCTTTGCGCGCGACGGTATGCCGTAATTCCCGCCGGACGCAGATCGCTTCCCAAACCCAGAGGAACACGCTCTGAATGGCCGGCGAATAACCAGCCCTCCGGCTTGAGAATCTCCTCGAAGCGGCGCCACAGTCGTGCTTGCGCATCGGGTGCGAAATAGATGACTACGTTGCGGCAAAAAATGATGTCGAACGGACCGTGAAACGGCCAGTCATGATGCAAGTTGAGTTCCTTGAAAGTCACAAGTCGCCGCAGGCAATCGTCGATCTGGCAACCACCATTCGTTTCAATGAAATAGCGCTCACGGAGCTTAACTGGAATCGAATCGATCGCGTGCGGATCGTAAAGACCAGCCTTGCCGCGTGAGATCATGCGCGGGTCGATATCCGTCGCGAGAATTCTGATGTCCAATGACTCTGCATTCGGCTCCAGATCGTGCAAAACCATTGCGATCGAGTAGGCTTCCTGACCATCCGAACTTCCGGCTGACCAGATGCGCATACGCCCACCAGCACGGGCATGCTCAATGAGTTTGGGTAGTGCTTGTTGTCTAAGTATTTCAAAATGATGATTTTCACGAAAGAAATGCGTGACGTTGGTCGTGAGTGCCGAGATCATTTCACGCAACTCGTCGCGCCCTGCGTCTGATTGGATCAGTTCAACATAGCTCCCGTAATCGTTAAGCCCCTTTGCCCGCAAACGTTTGGCGAGTCGGGACTGCACCATTGATCCTTTCTCAGGCGAAATCACGATCCCCGAGTGATAATGGAGAATCTCAGCAAGAGCGCGCAGATCACGCTCCTCAGGCGTCACCGCCATCATGTTGAAGTGACCTTCTTGCATCATACGGCTTCGGCGACCTCGTCGGGAAGGACGGCATTGAGGTCGAGCACGCGGATCATGCGGCCCTCAACGATCGTCAGGGCGGCAATATAGCTGTGAGCACTGTCTGCGGTCAGTTCGGGCGGTGCCTGCAACTCGCTATTGGGTAAGGCCAGAATGTCGGAGACGGCATCGACCAGCAGTCCAGCGGTTTGGTTGCCGACCTGAACGACGATGATAACGTTTCGGGCGTCGCCTTCTACTGGCGCCATGCCAAGCCGGACGGAGAGATCGACCACCGGCAGAACGGTGCCGCGCAGATTGATGACGCCGCGGACATAGGGCGGTGCATGTGGAAGCGGCGTTGCACGGGTCCAGCCGCGAATTTCCCGAACCGACATGATGTCCACGCTATACTCTTCCTCCGCGAGGCGGAAAGAGAGCAATTCGACTTCGGCGGAGCTTTGCGTTGAAGAAGATGTCATGGCGTTATCCTGCGAGAGAAAGTTGGTTGGCGCGCGTATGGCCTGATGCGTTCTGAACGAGATCTGCCGGGTCGAGGATCAGCGCAATCTGACCATCGCCAAGAATGGTCGCGGCCGCGACTCCCGGAATGTGGCCGTAACTGCGTTGCAGACCTTTGATCACGACCTGTCGTTGCTCCAAGATCGTATCGACGATCAGCGCGCTGCGCGCTCCGTTTTCATGCGCCGTCAACAATACGATATCGCCTTCGTAGTTTTTCTTGGGGGAACGATAACCAAGCTCGGCCCCCAGATCGTAAAGCGGCACGAATACGCCGCGAACGTGGACCACATGGGTCTCTGGTCCCAGGGATCGGATATCCTCGGCGGTGAGGGTTGCCGTTTCCAGGATCGAAGACAGCGGAACGACGAGCGTTTCATCCGCGACATTCACGACCATACCGTCAAGCACCGCGAGCGTCAGCGGCAGCGAGATCGAGAACCGCGTGCCCTTGCCGGGCTCGGACGCAATTGATATCCGCCCACCAAGTGCCTGGATGGCCGATCGCACCACGTCCATGCCGACACCGCGACCCGAAAGCGCCGAGACCTGTGACGCGGTCGAAAAGCCCGGCAGAAACAGAAGATTATCGATATCGCTGTCACTCAGGACGGCATCTTCGGCAATCAGGCCTTTGCGGCAGGCGATCTCGCGCACTTTGGGGCGGTTGATCCCCGCGCCATCGTCGAAAATCTCGATGATCACACGGCCCGAACGATGCTGCGCCGTGAGCGTGATGACGCCCTCTTCCGGTTTTCCCGCGGCCCGACGTTCCGACGGCGTTTCCAGGCCATGATCGACGGCGTTTCGGATCATGTGGGTTAACGGGTCCGCAAGGCGCTCGATCACCGTTTTATCGACCTCTGTGGCCTCGCCTTCGGTCCGGAGGCGAACCTCTTTGCCGACCGCGGCTGAAGCCTCCCGCACGATCCGCGCCATGCGTTGGAAGAGCGGTTTGACCGGTTGCGCCCGGATCATCATGACGCTGTCCTGAATGTCGCGGGTCAGCATCATGAAGGCTTCGAGGCCGGTCATCACCGAGGAGTTCGGCGCCAGCCCCGCTTCGGCAACGCTCTGCGCGAGCATCGCTTGGTTTATGACAAGCTCTCCAACGAGATTGACCAGCCGGTCGATCCGGTCGAGATCAACGCGCACGGTGGCGCCCGGCTCCTTCGCCACCTCACGTGGGGCGGCGACTTCGGCGCCGCTATCGGCGGGTTCTGGAGGGACGGCTTGGGCCGGTGATTCCGCCGCGTGCAGAGGGTCCGTGATCTCTTCTGAGGGGGTGAAACCCGTGTCGAGGGGGGGGAGGGCCATGTCGGAAAATCCGTCCTCTTGAGACGGTTCGTTCGAGAGAATATCGATGTCACAGACATCCTCGACGAAATCGAACACTTCGCGGATCTCGCCCTCGGTCAATTCGCCGGTGATCGTCGCTTCCCAGGAGAGGAGTGCTTTCTCCGGGTCGAACCCGTCCAACGTGCCAAGCCGTTCAAAGTCGCAGCGCAGCGCGCAATCGCCAAGTTCACCGAGCGCGCGCAGCAGGTGCAGGGGTTCGTTGCCCGACGCATAGAGCGCGTCATGCGGTGTGAAACGGACACGCCATTGGTTCGGTGCGGGTGGCTCGATCGTCAGATCGCCAAAATCGAGCGCAAGACCCATGGGTTGAAAATCGGAAACCTCCTCCGCTTCGGGTGCAGGGGCAACGCCTCCGATCAGCGCTTCAAGCTCTTGCAGGCATGTCTCGGCGTCGGCTGGCGGGGCGCCACCATCGCGTGCCGCACGAACCTGATCTTGCAACAAATCCGCAGCGTGGAAGAAAAGCTTCATCGCTTCGGGCGTAATGGCAAGGCGCCCCGCGCGCAGTTCGTCGAGGACGGTTTCATACCGATGGGCAAAACCGACCAGCGCCTCAAGGCCGAACGCGCCCGCGCCGCCCTTGATCGAATGCACCGCACGGAAGACGACATTGATCGTTTCGTCGTCATGCTGGCCCTCGTCCATTTCGGAGAGCGCATCTTGCAGGCTTTCGAGCAGTTCCTCGCATTCGACGAAGAAGGATGCCCGGATTTCTGCCATCGGGTCCGTTGCCATATCCGCCCCCTCAGCCTGCGACCATCTGGAGGGCCTTGATCAGTTTGGGCGGATCGAAGGGTTTGACGATCCAGCCGGTTGCCCCGGCGGCGCGCGCGCGGGCCTTGAGCTCGGGCGCGGATTCGGTGGTGAGCACGAGGATCGGCGTCGCCCGATGGCGATCTTGCTGGCGCACAGCCTCGATAAAGCCGAACCCGTCGAGCCGGGGCATGTTGATGTCGGAGATGATGGCGTCGGGCTCGATCCCGTCGAGCACCTCAAGCCCGTGCACCCCATCCTCGGCGAGATACAGGGTAATTCCTGCCTCTGTTAGCGCGAGATTGAGCATGTCGCGGATCGTCCGGCTATCGTCTACAGCAAGAACTTTCAGGCTCATGCGGCCTCCTCCGATTGAATATCGTCGAGTGAGACGCCGAAAATGGCGAGCGCCTCGTCAAATGCGGGAGAACGGGGGGAAATCGTGAGAGTGTGACCGCCAGCGCGCCAATGCCGTGCGCTGGCCGCGAGCAGTTGCAGACCAAGCCCGCCGAGATGTGTGACCTGACCGGCATCCAGCACAAGATCCGCCCCCGCATGGGCACGGATCGCGGTCGCCATATCGGAAACCTGCGTCAGGTCGAGGCGCGGCGCGAGCGTCAGACTGGTCATCGCGCACCTGCCGTGGCGGCGGAGAGAATGGTCGTCACGATGTTCCCCTTTCATTCGAACATGAAAGAGGCTTAGGCCGAAGCCGTTAAGATTGGCTTGACGCCGGAAGAATTATTGCGCGCGCAGTCTTGCGCTGAGGAAGGCTGCGCAGCCGGTCAGCGCGGCATAGTCATCCTCGATCACCGCGACCGGGAAGGCGCGCATGAAATCGGAAAAGCGCCCCTTGCTGCACAGCGCGGTCTCAAAGCCGAACCGTTCGAGATAGGGGGTGAGGGCGCGGGCGACCCCGCCGCAGAGATAGATCCCGCCAAAGGGCAGGTGGATCAGCGCCAGATCGCCCACCACCATCCCCATCATCCGCACGAAAAGCGCCCCCGTGCGGATCGCATCGGGGGTGCCCGCCTCCATCTGTCCCATGATCTCGGCCGCGCCGCATTGGGTCGGTCGTCCCGCCTCGCGTGTCACGAACGCATGCACCCGCTCCAGCCCGCGCCCCGAGAGCACATCCTCGACACCCGGAAACCCGTGCGCGCCCTCGACAAAGCGCATCAGCGCGATATCGGTCTCATCAAGGATCGGCAGGCTCGCATGACCACATTCCGAGGCCGCGACGAGACGCCCACCCGGCGCCTCATGCACGGGAGCGGCGTTGAAGCCCGTGCCGATCCCGATCACAAGCTGGCTGGCTCCGTGCGGCGCTGCCTGCCCGGTCACGATCTGCCGCGTCGCGCCCTCGGGCAGCGCCCCCAGCGCATAACCCTGTGCCTGAAGATCGTTGAGGATAAAGACCTGTTCGGCCTTGGTCGCGCGTGCGATCGGCCCCGTGCCGATGGTCCAGTCGAGATTGGTCATGGACGCGGTCTGCCCATCCACCGCGACCGGGCCGGCCACGGCCACGCAGGCCCCCGCAAGGTCGCGCACCCCCGTGCTCTCCATATAGTCCGTCAGGATCGGCTCCAGCGCGGGTCGCCCCGCATTGGCATAGCGCGAAATGGTCTCGGGCAGCAGCCGGTCGCCTTCGGCCAGCGCGACCCGCGTGTTGGTCCCGCCGATATCGGCCAGAAGCGTGTAGCGGTTCGGGGTGGGGTCGATCATCTGCGCGCGTCCAATGCTGTCTTCCATGCGTGATAGGACGCCTTGGGGGTGCGCCGCAAGGTTTCGAAATCGACATGCACGAGGCCGAAGCGCTTTTCATAGCCAAGCGCCCATTCGTAATTGTCGAGCAGCGACCATGCGATATAGCCCGCGACCGGCACGCCATCGGCAATCGCGGCCCGGACTTCGGCCAGATGCGTTGCGAAATACGCGATCCGGTCGTCATCGGGATGATCGGGCGACGGGTCAGGCGCGGCCATACCGTTCTCGGTGACATAGAGGGGCAGGGTGCCGGAATACTCGCGGCTCACCATGCGCAGGAAATGCCCAAGCGCCTGCGGGTCGATCTCCCAGCCCATCGCGGTTTTCGGAAGCGGGCCGGGCACCTCCTTGAGCGCGGGCCACGGGCCAGTATCGGGGGCGATCCGCTTGCAGGTGTAATAGTTCAGGCCAAGCCAGTCGAGCGGCGCCCGGATCGTGTCGAAGTCGTCCTGCCAGCCCGTCGGCAGATGCGGCCCCAGCCCCTCAAGCGCCAGATCGGGGTAGCGCCCTTTGAACAGCGCTTCGACAAAGAAACGGTTGTAATAGGCATCATAGGTCGCGGCTGCGCGCGCGGCTTCGGGGCTTTCATCGGCGGGATGCGCGAATTCGAAATTGCACACCGCCCCCAGATTGCCCATGCCATGCCCGCGCATCACCTCAATCGCGCGCCCATGCGCGAGAAGGATGTGATGCATCGCATGGGCCGTCGCGCGAATGTCGCGCAGACCCGGTGCATGCTGGCCGAGAAAATGGCTCAGCCAGCCGACGCACCACGGTTCATTGATGGGCGCGGCGGACCAGATCCGGTCGCCCAGACGCCGGGCCACGATCTCGGTGAAATCGGCAAAGCGGTTCGCAATCTCGCGGTTCCGCCACCCGCCCAGATCGGCGAGGGCGGCGGGAAGCTCCCAGTGATAGAGCGTGAGCGCCGGTTTCAACCCGCGCTCCAGCATCCCGTCCACCAACTGATCGTAGAAGTCGAGCCCTTCCGGGTTCACCGCCCCGCGCCCCTCGGGCTGAATCCGCGCCCAAGACGTCGAGAAGCGGTAGATATCAAAGCCTGCCCCCGCCAGCAGGTCGAGGTCTTCGGCCCAGCGATGATAATGATCGCAGGCAATCGCCCCGTTCTCCGCGCGCACCACATTTCCCGGCGTCGCGGCGAAACTGTCCCAGTGGCTCAGCCCGGCACCGCCAAAGCTCTGCCCCTCGATCTGATAGGCCGAGGTGGCGGCTCCGAACTGGAAACCGGTCGGAAAATCTGCGCGGGAAGGCAGGGTCGGGGGCATGGCTGTGGTCCGTCACGAAGCAATGAGATGCCGCGCGGGGGCGGTGGACTGGCCCACCACCAGCACCGCTTCAAGAAGTCGCGTGGCGATCGGTGCCTCTGGTCCGGCCGCAATCCGGTCGAGCAACATTTGCGCGCAGATCCGGCCCGCCTCGCGCACCGAAGAGCGGGTTGCGGTGAAAATCGGCAATTCGGTGCCGTTCTTCATGTAGCTCAGCTCGTCATCATGCGTCAGAACCGACACATCGCGCCCCAGCGCCAGACCGCGCTCCTCTATGGCGCGCCGCACGCCCATCGCCGACAAGAGCGACGAGGTCAGAAAGGCCGTGGCGGGGTCGGGCAAGGACAGCATCGCGCAGGCGGCATCATAGCCCTGCGCCTCGGTCATCTCGCCCGCTGTCATCAGCGCCGGGTCTCGGGCAAGCCCGCGCGCTGCCAGCGCCGCCTCATAGCCTTCACGGCGACGGGCGGCGAAATCCATGCTCTCAAGACCGTTCACCAGCGCGATCCGGCGATGCCCGAGATCGCTCAGAAAGGCGGTGCCGCGCTCGAAGGCGCGGGTGTTGTTCACGTCGACCCAGGCATAGGGCGCCGCATAGTCGCTCACGCGGCCATGCACGACATAGGGCAGGCCGAGCTCGTCCAGCAGCGCCGGACGCGGATCGCCGCGCTTGGGGCCATGCACGATCACCCCGTCCACATTCCCCTTGGAGCGCAGCGTGCGATAGGCTTGCTCTTCGTCATCATCCGCGACGATCGAGATGATCATGTCATAGCCCGCGCGGGCGTAGACCTCACCCGCGCCAGCGATGAAATCGGCGAAAACCGGGTTCACGATTTCATGCTGGGTCGAGATCGGGATCACATGGCCGATCGCCATCGCCCGCCCGGTCGCTAGTCTTTTGGCCTGCACGTTGGGATGGTAATTGTGACGCGTCGCGGCCTCGGCGACCCGGCGGCGCGTCGACTCGGACACCTCGGGATAGCCATTGAGCGCGCGCGACACGGTGGTCGGCGACAGACCGAGTATCTGTGCAAGCTCCTTGAGCGTCATCGAGAACCCAAAGCGGTTTGAAACAGGTTGCAGACTAGGCAGCGCAAAGAGGCGCGTCAACATGTCTTGAACTCTGATCGACCGTTCGGCTCTTGCCACATAGGTTTCTGCGAGCGCATAATAAATCATGGGGATGGCGCTGCATGTGCGGCGTGATCGATGATTGACAAGGGGCGGCGCGTTTGCAAGTTTCGCGACATCCAAACCGCTTTGGATTGAGTCGCCAGCGGGCGGCTGCCGGTTTGACAATGGGGCGCGGCCCCGCTCTGGGAGGAGGATAGAATGAAATCACTTTATCTGGGCGCGGCAGCGCTGGCGCTCACGGCGGGCGCCGGTGTTGCGCAGGACCTCAAATTCGCACCGGGTGAGGATGCACGGTTCAACTGGGCGTCTTACGAGGCGCTCAAATCCATGGACTTGTCGGGGCAGACGCTGACCGTTTCGGGCCCGTGGATGTCCGCCGACCGTGATCTCGTGGAAAGCGTGATCGCCTATTTCGAAGCGGCCACGGGTGCGGATGTGCAATATGCCGGGTCCGACAGTTTCGAGCAGCAGATCGTGATTGATGCCGAAGGCGGCAGCCCGCCCGACATTGCCGTTTTCCCGCAGCCGGGCCTCGCTGCCGACCTCGCCAAGAAGGGGCTTTTGAAGCCTCTCGCAGATGGCACCGCAGACTGGGTCGCCGCCAATTATGCCGCCGGGCAAAGCTGGGCCGATCTGGGCACCTATACCGGCCCGGACGGCGCGCCGCATCACTATGCGTTCCCGTTCAAGGCCGATGTGAAATCGCTGGTCTGGTATGTGCCCGAGAATTTCGAGGATGCCGGCTATGAAGTGCCGGAGACCATGGAGGACCTCAAGGCGCTGACCGAGCAGATCGTGGCCGATGGCGGCACGCCGTGGTGCATCGGTCTGGGGTCGGGTGGCGCGACCGGCTGGCCCGCGACCGACTGGGTCGAGGACATGATGCTGCGCACCCAGACGCCCGAAGATTATGACGCCTGGGTCAAGAACGAGCTGCGTTTCGACGATCCCAAAGTCGTCGGCGCCATCGAGGAATTCGGCTGGTTCGCGCGCAACGATGCCTTCGTGCAAGGTGGCGCGGGCGCGGTCTCGACCATCGACTTCCGGGAAAGCCCGCTGGGTCTCTTTGCGAGCCCGCCGCAATGCTACCTGCACCGTCAGGCAAGCTTCATTCCCTCCTTCTTCCCCGATGGCACCGTGATCGGGCAGGATGCCGATTTCTTCTACTTCCCCGCCTATGCCGAAAAGGATCTCGGCAAGCCGGTTCTGGGGGCCGGGACGCTTTTCGCCAAGCTCACCGACAACCCGGCCAGCGACGCGTTCATCAGCTTCCTGCAATCGCCCATCGCACATGAGGTCTGGATGGCGCAGACCGGCTTCATCACCCCCTACACGGGCGTGAATACCGAGGTTTACGGCGATCCCACGCTCAAGAAGATGGGGGACATCCTCCTCAACGCCTCGACCTTCCGCTTCGACGGGTCGGACCTGATGCCGGGCGCGATTGGCGCGGGGGCGTTCTGGACCGGCATGGTCGATTACACGGGCGGCAAATCCGCCGAGGACGTGGCCAAGGCGATCCAGGGCACCTGGGACACGTTGAAGTAACCCAATGTCGCCCGCCCGTGCGCAGGCTTGCACGGGCGGGCGTTTCCTATCCGGGGGGGCGGAATGGAACAGCTAGGATTTGCCGCGGGTACGATCATCGCGGGTATGTTCGGATGCGTTGCGTGGTTCTGGGGCACGAATATGCTGCTGGACTGGGCACTGCCGCCGCGCGGGCCGCAGGCCGGACGCAACATCAACCGGGCCAACCTGATCCGGCCCTGGCTTTTCGTGGGGCCTGCGCTGCTCTGCCTCGGCGTTTATCTGGTGTATCCGGTCGTGAATTCTGTCTGGCGCTCGCTCCATGACGCGGCGGGGCAGAACTGGGTCGGGCTCGACAATTTCCGCTGGTTGCTGGGCGACGCGAAATTCCGTGAGTCGATCTTCAACAACATGCTCTGGCTTTTGGTCGTGCCCGCGCTCTCCACGCTCTTTGGCCTGATCGCGGCGCAGGTCACCGACCGCATTCGCTGGGGCAATATGGCCAAGTCGCTGATCTTCATGCCGATGGCGATTTCCTTCGTGGGCGCGGGCGTGATCTGGAAATTCATCTACGATTATCGCGGCGCGGACCAAGAGCAGATCGGCCTTCTGAACGCCATCTGGACGAGCTTGGGCAACGATCCGCAGACATGGCTCACGCTGCCGTTCTGGAACAATTTCTTCCTGATGGCGGTGCTGATCTGGATTCAGACGGGCTTTGCCATGGTGATCCTTTCGGCCGCGCTGCGCGGCATCCCCGAGGAAACCATCGAGGCCGCGATCATCGACGGGGCGAACCCGTGGCAGCTTTTTTTCAAGATCAAGGTGCCGCAGATCTGGGGCACCATCGCCGTGGTCTGGACCACGATCACCATCGTCGTGCTCAAGGTCTTCGACATCGTCTTCGTGATGACCAACGGGCAATGGGGCACGCAGGTGCTTGCGAACCTGATGTATGACTGGATGTTCCGGGGCGCGCCCGACTATGGCCGGGGCTCCGCGATTGCGCTGGTTATCATGCTTCTGGTGACGCCGATCATGGTCTGGAACATCCGCAACGCGCGGCGCGAGATGCGCTGAGGGGGACAGGTCATGGATAATATCGCCGGAACCAAATCGTGCCTCGTCTGGGCCGTCAATCTCGCAGCACTCGCGCTGGTGCTGCTCTGGACGATCCCGACCTTCGGGCTGTTGGTCTCCTCCTTCCGCGACCGGGATCAGATTTCCACCTCGGGCTGGTGGCGCGCGCCGATGAGCGCCGAGAGCACCGGCTTCGAGCGGGCGGGCACCGCCGCCGACCAGGTGGCCGAAGGCGACCTCTGGGTGATCTCGGGCGAATTGCTGCAAGAGGGGCAGGGGCTGCGCGCCTGGGGCACCTCCTCGCGCGACCCATCAGCATATACACCGGGCGAGACGGTTGCGCTTAAGGACGGGCAGGAACTCACCGTGAGCGAAACCGGCACCTACCGGCTGACCTCGCCCACAGAATTCACCGAGACCCGCGGGATGCGGATTTTCCTCACCACGCTCGACCCGCCGCGCTTCACCACAGAAAACTACGCCCGCGTGATCGGCGCCGAGGGGCTGGGGCGCGCGTTCATGAACACTTTCACGGTGACGATCCCCGCCACTGTCATCCCGATCCTGATCGCGGCCTTTGCGGCCTACGCTTTGGCGTGGATGGAGTTTCCGGGGCGCGCCCTCCTCGTCGCGGGGGTCGTGGGGCTGCTGGTGGTGCCATTGCAGCTCGCCTTGATCCCGCTCCTGAAGCTGCATAACGATATCGGGCTTGGGAAGGGCTATATGGGCATCTGGCTTGCGCATACGGGCTTTGGCCTGCCGCTCGCCATCTATCTCTTGCGCAACTACATGGTGGGCCTGCCGCGCGAGATCATCGAAAGCGCCCGCGTGGACGGCGCGACCGAGTTTCAGATCTTCCGCCGCATCATCCTGCCGCTCAGCTTCCCCGCACTCGCCAGCTTTGCGATCTTCCAGTTCCTCTGGGTCTGGAACGATCTGCTGGTCGCCACGGTGTTCCTTGGCAACTCGTCGGATCAACTGGTGATGACGGGCGTGCTGCGCGAATTGCTGGGCTCGCGCGGGGGCGATTGGGAAATCCTCGCGGCCTCGGCCTTCATCTCGATTGCCGTGCCGCTCTTCGTATTCTTCGCCATGCAGAAATATCTCGTCCGCGGGCTTCTCGCGGGATCGGTCAAAGGGGGCTGAGTTGAACGTCTTGAAGAAAAACCCGGATTGGTGGCGCGGCGCGGTGATCTATCAGATCTACCCGCGCAGCTATCAGGACAGCAACGGCGACGGGATCGGAGACCTTCTGGGGATCGTCCGGCGGTTGCCGCATGTCGCGTCGCTCGGCGCCGATGCGATCTGGATTTCACCCTTCTTCACCTCGCCGATGCGCGATTTCGGCTATGATGTGTCCGACTATTGCGATGTCGATCCGATGTTTGGCTCGCTTGCCGATTTCGATCAGGTCGTGGCGACGGCCCATGCGCTTGGCCTCAAGGTGATGATCGACCTCGTGTTGTCCCACACCTCGGATCAGCACCCGTGGTTCGCGGCCAGCCGCGCGAGCCGTGATAATCCCAAATCCGACTGGTATGTCTGGGCAGACCCCAAGCCCGATGGCACGCCGCCCAATAACTGGCTGTCGATCTTCGGCGGCCCGGCCTGGCATTGGGATAGCCGGCGCGAGCAGTATTACCTGCACAATTTCCTCGTCTCGCAGCCGGACCTGAACTTCCACAATCCCGAGGTGCAGCAGGAATTGCTGGGTGTGGCGCAGTTCTGGCTGGAGCGCGGGGTTGATGGGTTCCGCCTCGATACGATCAATTTCTACATGCATGACGAGGCGTTGCGCGACAATCCTCCGCTCGCGCCCGAGGATCGCAACGACTCTACTGCGCCGAAGGTCAATCCGTATAACCATCAGAACCACGTTTACGACAAGAACCACCCGAAGAACGTTGAATTCCTTAGGAAATTGCGCACGCTGATGAACAATTACAACGCTGCGGCCGTGGGGGAGATCGGCGATAGCCATCGCGGGCTGGAAATCCTCGGTGAATATACCAGCGGCGAGGACAAGATGCAGATGTCCTACGCGTTCGAGCTTTTGTCAGGCCACGCGCCGCTTTCGGCGGAATATATCGCAAGCGTGTTCGAGAAGGTCGAAACCGTCGCGCCCGAGGGCTGGGCCTGCTGGGCCTATTCCAACCACGATGTCGAGCGGCATATCTCTCGCTGGGATCTTTCTCCAGCAGCAGCAAGAGTTTATGCGACATTGATGATGTGCCTGCGTGGCTCCGTATGCCTCTATCAGGGTGAAGAGCTTGGCTTGCCCGAGGCGGAAATCGCCTATGAGGACCTGCAAGACCCCTATGGCAAAGAGTTCTGGCCCGAATTCAAGGGCCGCGACGGGTGCCGGACCCCGATGGTCTGGGAGAAGGATGCGGCCTATGGCGGGTTCTCTCAGGCGCGGCCTTGGTTGCCGGTGCCTTCGGTGCATCACTACCTCGCCGCCGATGTCGCCGAGCACGACCCCGGCGCGCTTTTGCATCACTACCGGCGTGCGATCCATTTTCGCAAACAACACAGTGCTTTGCGCGCCGGAGCTATGACGGAAGTTGAAGCGACGGACGGGCTCCTGAAATTCATCCGCTCGGACGCGCAGGAAACGATCCTGTGCTATTTCAACCTCTCCGATCACCCGATCAATGTGACCGTTCCGGCGGGGCATTGGGTGACGATCGGCGGCGAGCTGGGCTCGATCACACCGATGCCCGATCACACGCTGCACCTAGGCCCGTGGCAGCCAAGTATTCTTATTCTCGATGGAGGCCGCGATGGCTGATCTGACGCTCACCGATGTTGCGAAATCCTATGGAGAAGTGAATGTTCTCAAAGAGATCAATCTCGATATTAAAGCCGGAGAGCTGATCGTTTTCGTTGGTCCGTCGGGCTGTGGGAAATCGACATTGCTGCGCATGATCGCAGGTCTTGAGAAAATCTCGGGCGGGACGCTGACGATCGACGGGCAGGTGATGAACGATGTGCCGCCCGCGCAACGAGGGATCGCCATGGTGTTCCAGTCCTATGCGCTTTACCCGCATATGACGGTGCGCGAGAACATGGCCTTCGCGCTGCGCATTGCCAAGAAGTCGCAAGCCGAGATCGACGCCTCGGTCGAAAACGCGGCGCGTATCCTGCAACTGACCGATTATCTTGATCGGTTGCCCAAGGCGCTTTCTGGCGGGCAGCGTCAGCGCGTCGCCATCGGGCGCGCCATTGTGCGCGACCCCAAGGTTTATCTGTTCGACGAGCCGCTCTCCAATCTCGACGCGGCGCTGCGAGTTGCCACCCGGATCGAGATCGCCCAGCTCAAGGAAGCGATGCCCGAGCGCACGATGATCTACGTCACCCACGATCAGGTCGAGGCGATGACGCTGGCCTCGCGGATCGTGGTTTTGGCCAACAAGGGGATCGCGCAGGTCGGCACCCCGCTGGAGCTGTATGAACGCCCCGAAAACGAGTTCGTCGCGCAGTTCATCGGCAGCCCGGCGATGAACCTGATGCCAGGCAAGATCACCGCCACCGGCGCGCAGACCGAGGTCACACTCGATACGGGCGTGCGGGCGATTTCGGCGGTGCCGACGCGGGCCGAGGATATGGGGATGGCGGTCAATATCGGCATCCGCCCCGAGGATTTCACCCCCTGCGAGCCCGATCAGGCAAGCTATGTCGGCACTGTCCAGATCACCGAGAAACTGGGAGAGGTGACGCTTCTCTATTTCGCGCCGCAAGGCGGGCGCGAGCCGGTGATCGCCAAGCTGCCGGGCATCCATAACGGCATGCGCGGCTCCGAAGTGACCCTGCGCGCGGCACCTGAAAAGGTGCATCTCTTCGCGCAGGGACGGTCGCTTCTATATCGCTGATGTCGGAATCCGCGCACGGCGCCGCGCGCATCTTGGATAAAACGGGATGACAGGGCACCAGCGGAGGGCGCAATGAGCGATTTGGACATGGCGGAACAGGCACCGGAACGTGCAGGGCGGCGGGGTCGCGGCGGCGGCGGTGCTGCGCGTCGCGCAGAGCGCACCGGGCCGAAGTTGGAATTTGCGCGTTTCATCGAGCGCAATGTCCCCAATTTCGAGATCCTCAACGAAGAGGCGCTCGAGATCATCGAATACAACGCCGAGACGGTGCTGGAAGAGATCGGCGTCAACTTCGTCGAGAACCCGGCCGCGCTCGAGCGTTGGCGTCAGGCGGGGGCCGATGTTCAGGGTGAGCGCGTGCGCATTCCGCGCGGTCTCGCTCGTCAACTCTGCGCCACCGCGCCCAGCCAGTTCACCCAGCACGCGCGCAATTCCGAGCGTAACGTTGTCATCGGCGGCAAGAACCTCGTTCTGGCCCCGGTCTACGGCCCGCCCTTCGTGCGCGATCTGAACGGCGGTCGCCGGTATGCGACCATCGCGGACTTCCGCAACTTCGTGAAGCTCGGCCAGATGTCCAAATGGCTGCACCATTCGGGCGGCACCGTCTGCGAGCCGACCGACGTGCCGGTGAACAAGCGTCACCTCGACATGCTCTACGCGCATATGACGCTCTCGGACAAACCTTTCATGGGCTCGGTCACGGAACCGTCGCGCGCCGCAGACTCGGTCGAGATGGCCAAGGTGCTCTTCGGCGATCAATTCGTTGACGATAACACCGTGATGACCTCGCTGGTGAACATCAACTCGCCGCTGACCTTCGACAGCGTGATGATGGGCGCGCTCGAAGTCTACGCGGCCGCCAATCAGGCCTGCATCATTTCGCCCTTCATCGTGGGCGGTGCCATGGCGCCGGTTTCGGTCGCGGGGACGCTCACGCAGGTGCTGGCCGAGGTGCTGGCGGGCGTGGCTTATAGCCAGCTTATCCGTCCGGGCGCGCCGGTGATCTTCGGGGCCTTCGTGACCTCGATCGACATGAACTCGGGCGCACCGACCTTCGGCACCCCCGAGGCCGCTCAGATCACGCTGGGCGCAGGGCAACTCGCCCGCCGCCTGAACCTGCCGTATCGATCGGCTGGCTCGTTCTGCGGCTCCAAGCTGCCCGACGCTCAGGCCGCCTATGAGACCGCCAACTCGCTCAATATCGGCCTTCTGTCGGGCGTGAACTTCATGCTCCACGCCTGTGGATGGCTCGAAGGCGGCCTCGTCTCGTCCTACGAGAAATTCGTGATGGATGCCGACCAGCTTGGCGTGCTGCATCGGCTCGCCGCCGGGATCGATATGTCCGAGAACGGGCAGGGCATGGACGCGATCCGCGAAGTCGGCCCGGGCGGCCACTACCTCGGCTGTGCCCACACGCAGGCGAATTTCAAGGATGCTTTCTGGAAGACGAGTGTGCTCGACTACAAGCCCTTCGAGACCTGGGAAGAAGAAGGCGCGCGTGACACCGTGGCGCTGGCTTCGGCCCGCGTTCAGAAGATGCTCGGCGAGTATCAGCCTCCGGCGATTGATCCCGGCGTGGTCGAAGCGCTCGACGCGTTTGTGGCCAAGAAGAAGGCAGCCGAGCCCGACTCCTTCATGTGAGCTCTGGCCGCGCGGGGCGCGCCTCGCAAGTGACACTGCGAAGACAGGAAAGGGGGGCCATGCCCCCCTTTTTCACGCCGGATGCGAAAGAAGCGGCCGGATCTTGAGCATGGTGATCCGGTTATCCTTGCGCGTCACCACCTCGAAGCGGAAGCCGTGGAACGAGAAGACCTGCCCCTCGGTCGGGATGGTCTGTGCTTCGTGGATGACCAGACCCGCGATCGTATTGGCCTCGTCATCGGGCAGCGTCCAGTCGGTCTCGCGGTTGAGGTCGCGGATCGTCATCGCGCCTTCGACGAAATAGTCGCCCGACTCGGTCGGCTTCAGCCGTTTCTCGGCCTTGGGGTCGAACTCATCGGCAATCTCGCCCACGATTTCCTCGAGAATATCCTCAAGCGTCAGCAACCCCTGCAATTCGCCATATTCGTCCACAACCAGGGCGAAATGCGTGTGACGCTTGAGAAACTCACGCATCTGCTCGTCCAGAGGCGTGGTCTCGGGGATGAAATAGGGCTTCATCGCCACCTTGGTGACATCGAGATCCGAGATACTCTCCAGCGTGCCGTCACCCCCCCGCACGACCTTTTCGACCGCGCGCAGCAGGTCCTTGGCGTGGATCACACCGATCACGTTTTCCCGCTCGCCGCGATAGATCGGCAGGCGCGTATGGGCCGAGCCCAGCACCGCCGTGAGGATCGTGTCAGGATCGGCTTCGGCGTCGATCATCTCGATCTGGCTGCGGTGCAGCATGATCTCCTCGACGGTGCGTTCACCCAGATCGAGCGCGCCCAGAAGCCGGTCGCGGTCTTCCTTGTCCACCGTGCCCTCGGAGGCGCCGATGGCCAGCGCGCCCGCGATTTCCTCGTGGATCGAAAACATGTGCTGGTTCGCATCCGTGCGCATGCCAAAGGCCCAGAGAATGCCGCGCACGATGGTGCGCACCACAGTCACGATCGGCGCGAGAATGAGCGTCAGGACGCCGATGGGACGGGCCACGCGGGCGGCGACGGTCTCGGGCAGGGTGATTGCATAAGTCTTGGGCAGAACCTCGGAAAAGACCAGCACCAGTGCGGTCATCCCAAGCGTCGCCAGCGCCACACCGGAATCGCCGAAAAGCCGCGTCAGCAGCGCCGTCGCCAGCGAGGCCGAGAGGATGTTGACGACGTTATTGCCCAGAAGGATCGCGCCGATAAGCCGCTCGCTATCCTCGGTCACGCTCAGAGCGCGCTCTGCGCCACGATCGCCCTTGTCGGCGCGCGCACGCAATTTGGCCCGGCTGGCCGCGGTCAGCGCGGTCTCGGACCCAGAGAAAAAGGCCGATAGTAAAAGCAGCCCCGCAATCGCGGCGGCGGTCAACCAAAAGGCGGCGTCGAGGAAGGTTTCTGTCTGATCCATCGCCTTGTTATGGGGCTCTGCCCCGGACCATTCAAGAGGGGCTGCGCTTGAGGATGTCTTGCGCCAGCGGATGATGCTCCAGCACAAGAGATTTCAGCCGCTCATCAAGGACATGGGTGTAAATCTCGGTGGTCGATAGATCGGCATGACCCAGAAGTGTCTGGATCGCCCGCAGATCGGCGCCGCCTTGCAAGAGATGCGTGGCAAAGGCGTGGCGCAGGACGTGGGGTGTGACACGGGCTGGCGAGATACCCGCCGCAACGGCGAGATCCTTCAGCATCCGATGAAATCCCTGCCGGGTCAGATGGCCTTCCTTGCCGCTCGACGGGAACAGAAACCGTGAGGGCGGCGCGCGGCGTTTCAGTCGGGCCTCTTCCTCGGCGGCATCGCGCGCCGCCAGCCAGTCGGCCAGCGCCGCACGGGCCGGTGGGCTGAGCGGCACCATCCGCTCCTTGTCACCCTTGCCCCGGATCAAGAGCATCTGTGGATTGCCTCGCGCCGCCGCGACGGGCAGCGAGACCAGCTCCGACACCCGCATCCCTGTCGCATAGAGCAGTTCCATAAGACAGCGGTTGCGGATCTGCTCGGGGGCCGAGCGTCCCTGATCGCAGGCGGCTTCGAGCAGCGCCTCGACCTCGTCGATATCGAGCGTCTTGGGCAGACGTTTGGCCTTGCCCGGCCCCGAGATGCGGATGGCCGGGTTATCCGCGCGCCAACCTTCTTCATAGGCGAACCGGTAGAGTTGACGGATCGCTGACAGACGCCGCGCGCGGGTCGATTTCGCCAGCCCCTCGGCCTCGCATCGGATCAGATAGGCTTCGATATCGTCGCGGCTGAGTGTCTCGAACGCATGACCTTTAGCCTCAACAAAGCCGTAGAAGTCATTGAGATCGAGCGCATAACTGTTGATCGTGTTCGGCGCTGCCCCGCGCTCGGCGGCAAGTGCCTCTAGGAAGGTGCCGATCCAGCGGATATCGGGCGGCGCTGTGCTCATCCGCGCCGCTCGAGAATGATAAGCTCTAGCGCCGCGCGCCGCGCCACGTCCTCCAACCCGGCCAGACGCAGCATCCGCAAGCCGTTGGCGGCCCGCGGATAATCGCCGCGCGCGCCTTCGGTCACATCGTCGATCGCCGCCAGCAGCATCAGCCCAAGCTCGCCGCCTGCGCGATCCGCATAGGGCGCGGGCACTGTATCCGGCACGCTGTCGAACACCGATTTGAGCATCAGCCCAAGCTGGTCCTGTGCTTCGACAGGGCCGGTCTGCCCACGCGCGATCCCGATCAGCAGGGCATCATCGCGGTCATGGACCCGGTGCGCTCGTGCGACGCTTTCATAGCTTTCCCCAAGCAGGCCAAGCCGGAATGCAATCTCACCGGCGTCACCCTCCATCCCCAGCCCGGCAAGTTGCGCGCCCCACAGCGTGGCGAGCACCATCTCGAGCTGTTCTTCCTCCATCAGCCGATAGGCCTCGGGCAGGGTGGCCGCAATCATTGTGCGGTCGGAGGCGGTGATGGCACGGTCGAGCGTGGCAATCGCGCGGGCGCGATCCCAGATCCGGCCCGAAGGCGCCTTTTCATTCTCGGTATAAAGACCCAAAAGCTGATTGGCGTCGATGGCACCGCTGCGCGCGAGACGCTCGGCCGCTTCGATCCGGGCTTTCCAGCCGGTATTCGCCCGCAGATCCGCCTGCGCGAAGGCAACAGGCAGGGGACCGGTCGGCATCGGCTGCCCAATCGCCTCCATCATCCGAAAGATCAGCGGCGAAGGGCGCGAGGGCGGCGGCAGGTCTCCTCCGTCATCAAGCTCCGGGTCGAGGAAGCGCTCCAGCACGGTCTCCATTTCGGGCTCGATCTGGCCGATCGCGCGTCCGGTGCCAAAGGTCAGGATCGCCGTATCCCAATCGCCGCCCCGCGCAAGGCAAAACACGCGGGTCGCATAGGCGGGCGCGATGGAGGGGGTGTCGCGCAGCGCATCGCAGGCGCGGTTTTCTTCGCCGAGCAGCAGCGCCACGTCAAAGCGGCGACGGAAGATCTCGGGGTCGGTGGCATCAGCCTGTTCCAGAAGCGCGAGCGCAGGCTCCAGCGCGCCCAGTTCCAGCAGCTTGTCCACGCGCGCCAGAAACAGCACGGGCCGACCGCCGGGCGCCGTGATCGCTGGCGGCGCAAGCTCTGCAAGCGCGAGCTTGAGCAAGAGCCCCTGCATCGCGGGCAGCATTTCGAACCGTTCACGGCGCAGCGCTTCGGCCAGTTCCGTTTCCGGCGTCACCCCCCACAGATCGCGGGGCAAGCCGGTGCGCGACACCGGCAACAACCCGATCGCATTGGCCGAGGGCTTGTCGAGCGAAATCACCGAGACATCGCCCACCGTGGCCCCGCTCGAGACCGGTGGCTCGCCGGGCAGAGGCGGCAAGATCGCCCGGCTTCCACCGGGCTGTGGCGCGATGGCCGCGGGCGTCACCACGGAATTGGACAGCCAGTCGATCGCTGACATCGGCGCATCTTCGGCGAAGGCGGGCGTCAGGCAAATCGACGCGGCGAGTGCGACCCCGCCGAAAGGCGCGCGCTTAGCTGCCACTCGTGCCTCCGGGCAGGGTGATCTCGATCCTCTGCTCCTCGGTCCGCGGCGCCATATCGCCCAGATAGGCATATCCCGCCACACCGATAGCGCCCAGAATGACAAGGATTGCGATGGCCTTCAGGATGCGCCCCATAACGTCTCTTTTCTTTCTGCTCTGATGTTGGCCTTGACGCGAAGCGCCGGCCAAACTGGTCTAATCACGTCGATTATATATGGCAATTCCCGGAAGTTCACGCCATTCAGGGGGGCAGAGTTCACGATTGCGCAACCGACCGCCGATCAGCGGGGTCTTGCGCAGCGATACAGGCGCGAGACGGGGCTGGCGGTGCAGCAGACGGGGCAAAAGACGGGCAGGTTGCGCAAATCCATCGTTCTGGTCGGGATGATGGGGGCGGGCAAGACGGCGGTCGGCACGGCGCTTGCGCGGCAGTTGGGCGTGGCCTTTCTTGACAGCGACGAAGAGATCGTACGCGCCGCCCAGATGAGCGTGGCCGAGATTTTCGCCCGCGACGGGGAGCCGTTCTTTCGAGCGCGCGAATCGGAAGTGATCGAGCGGCTGATGTCCGGCCCGCCCGCCGTTGTCTCGACCGGGGGCGGGGCATTCCTGTTCGAAAACAACCGTGAAACGATTGGGCGAATGGGGGTCTCTGTCTGGTTGCGTGCCGATCTGGACCTCCTGTGGAACCGGGTCAAACACAAGAATACCCGCCCACTCCTGCGCACCAGCGACCCAAAGGCGACGCTGCGCGATTTGCTGGCGGCCCGCGAGCCAAGCTATGGGCTTGCGCAGGTCGTGGTCGATGCCGAGCCCGCCCTGTCGGTCGAGGAAATGGCCACCAAGGTGGCGCAGGCGCTCAAGGGGGTGCCGGGCCTGATGGAAGAGGAAGAGACCTGATGCGCAACACGATCCATGTTCCCCTCGGTGCGCGCGCCTATGACGTGCGGATCGGCACCGGACTGATCGCCAATGCCGGGGCGGAAATCGCGCCGCTCTTGCGCCGGCCGCGCGTGGCGGTGGTCTCGGATGAAACCGTGAGTGCGCTGCATCTCGACGCGTTGCGCGCGGGTCTGGGCGGGGTCGAGATGGTCCATCTCGCTTTGCCCGCCGGAGAGTCCACGAAAAGCTGGCCGCAGTTCACGCGCACGGTCGAATGGCTGCTCGAACAAAAGGTCGAGCGCAAGGATATCGTGATCGCCTTTGGCGGCGGGGTGATCGGCGATCTGGTGGGTTTTGCGGCCGCCGTGCTGCGGCGGGGTGTGCGCTTCGTGCAGATCCCGACCTCGCTTCTGGCACAGGTGGACAGTTCTGTCGGGGGCAAGACCGGGATCAATGCGCCGCAAGGCAAGAACCTGATCGGCGCCTTTCATCAGCCAAGCCTTGTCCTCGCAGATATCGAGGTGCTGGGCACGCTCACCGAGCGGGATTTTCTCGCCGGTTATGGTGAGGTCGCCAAATACGGGCTTTTGGGCGACGCGGCGTTTTTCGAGTGGCTCGAAGCGAACGGTCCGGCGCTGGCGGCGGGGGACCTTGAGAAACGGCTGCATGCGGTGACCCGCTCGGTCGAGATGAAGGCCGAGATCGTGGCGCGCGACGAGACCGAAGAGGGCGACCGTGCGCTCTTGAACCTTGGGCACACCTTCTGCCATGCGCTCGAAGCTGCGACCGGCTATTCCGACCGTTTGCTGCATGGCGAGGGCGTGGCGATCGGCTGCGCGCTGGCCTTTGAGCTTAGCCAGCGGCTTGGCCTGTGCAGCCAAGAGGCGCCCTCGCGCGTCCGAGCCCATCTGCGCGATATGAAGATGAAGGTGGATCTGTCTGATATTGATGGGGATTTGCCGGATGCAGATGCGCTGATCGGCCTCATGGCACAGGACAAGAAAGTGCTCGACGGACAGATGCGCTTCATCCTCGCGCGCGGCATCGGCGCGGCGTTTGTCACGGCGGACGTGCCGCGCGATGTGCTCAAGACCGTGCTGGAGCAGGCGCTGGCCGCGCGACGTTGATCTCAGGCGAGCCGTTCGAAAGCCGGGTGCCAGCTGTGGTCACGCCCGTTGAGCGGGGTGGTACGGAAATTGCGCGCGATCAACCGGGTTTTCACGGACGGGCTTCGATAGCTTGCCGCATCCTCGAGCGTGAAGCCAAAACGCTTGAAAAAGGGCTGCTCGGAGGGCGAGAGGATGGCATCGACACCCTTCTCCCGCGCGATCTCGAGCGCGGCTTCGACCAGCGCGGTGCCCACCCCCTGATTACGGCAGCTGTCCCGCACCACCACCGGCGCAAGCGCCCAGACCTTGGGCGCGCCGATCATCGGGGTGAAGGCCACATGCCCCAGATAGGCACGGCCCAGCCGGGCCACGACCGAGAGCACCAGATCACCCGCCGCGCGCAGATCGTCGACGAACTTGGCCTCATCCTCACGCCCGAACCCGTCCCGATGCAGCAGATAGATTGCTTTCGCATCGCCCTCGGCTTCGGTGGTGATCTCTGCGCGGGCGCTGCTTTTGACATAGTCGCGGGCGATGTCCCGGGTTTGCGCGAACCACGCGCTGTCCCGCGTCCGGCTCTGATGGGCATCAAAGGCGGCCTCGCTCGCAAACCCTTCGCACACCTCCCAGATCATCGGGTCAGCGCTCTGGGTGACATCGAAATACAGGCATCCCGGCTCGCGCAGCGTCGCGCGCATATGCTCGGGCAGGGCGCGCAGGACCGCGCGGCGTTGCTCGGCGCTGGCGCATATCAAGCGCCCCTTGAGCGTGACCAAAGCCATTGAACGGGGTCTCCTTTCCTGCGGATCACAACCCGCGAACCGATACAGATACAAGCCCGAAGGCGGGGCAGAGATAACGCGCGGATCGTGGCAATTTCAAGGAGCGGCGGATCGCGCCGCCCCGGACAGGAAAAGACCGCCCGAAGGCGGTCCAATCAGGGTCATTCCCACTCGATCGTGCCCGGCGGCTTCGAGGTGATGTCGTAGGTCACCCGGTTGATGCCCTTCACTTCGTTGATGATCCGCGTCGCGGTCTCGCCGAGGAATTCATGGGTGAACGGGTAATAGTCGGCAGTCATGCCATCGACCGAGGTCACCGCCCGCAGCGCGCAGGCATAGTCATAGGTCCGACCGTCACCCATCACGCCCACCGTGCGCACCGGCAGGATCGCCACAAAGGCTTGCCAGATATCGTCATACAGCCCGTGCTTGCGGATCTGGTCGATATAGACCGCATCGGCCTTGCGCAGGATATCGAGCTTGTCACGGGTGATCTCACCGGGGCAGCGGATCGCGAGACCCGGACCCGGGAAGGGGTGACGCCCGATAAACGAGGCGGGCAGGCCAAGTTCATGCCCAAGCGCGCGCACCTCGTCTTTGAACAGCTCGCGCAGCGGCTCGACCAGCTTGAGGCCCATCTTTTCCGGCAAGCCGCCCACGTTGTGGTGCGACTTGATCGTGACCGAAGGCCCGCCCGAGAAGCTGACCGATTCAATCACATCGGGATAGAGCGTTCCTTGGGCAAGGAATTCCGCATCCTTGATCTCATCGGCGTATTTCTGGAACACGTCGATGAAGAGCCGCCCGATGGTCTTGCGCTTGACCTCGGGGTCGGTGACGCCTTCGAGTTCGCCGAGGAACAGCTCGCTCTCGTCGGCATGGATCAGCTTGATGTTATAGTGGTCGCGGAACATCGTGACCACTTCCTCCGCCTCGTTCATCCGCAGGAGGCCGTGATCGACGAAGACGCAGGTGAGCTGGTCGCCGATCGCCTCATGAAGCAGGATCGCGGTGACCGAGCTGTCCACGCCACCCGAGAGGCCACAGATCACGTGGGCGTTGCCCACCTGTTCGCGGATCGCCTCGATCGCCTGCTGGCGATAGCCCGCCATGGTCCAGTCGCCCGTGAACCCCGCCATGCGGACAAAGTTCTCGTAGAGCGTCTTGCCGTTCGGCGTGTGGTGCACCTCGGGGTGGAACTGCACGGCATAGAAGTTGCGCGACAGGTCCGCGGTGATTGCGAAAGGCGCGCCGGGCGAGGTGCCATAGACCTCAAAGCCCGGTGCGATTTTCGAGACGTGATCGCCATGGCTCATCCAGACCTGTTCGCGGCCCGAGCCATCCATGAACCAGCCGTTCAGAAGGTCGATACGGGTGGCGCCCGGCGTCACATAGGCACGGCCGAATTCGGCGGTGTGGCTTTGGCCGGCTTCGACGAGGCCGCCCAGATCCTGCATCATCACCTGTTGCCCGTAGCAGATGCCAAGGATCGGCACGCCAAGCGTATAGGCGGATTGCGGCGGGCGCGGCGAGCCTTCACGGGTGACGCTGTCCGGGCCGCCCGAGAAGATGATGGCTTGGGGATCGAAATCCTTCAGGAACGCGTCAGTGACGTTCTGATAGGGATGGATTTCGCAATAGACGTTCAGCTCGCGCAGGCGCCGCGCAATGAGCTGCGTGACCTGAGAACCGAAGTCGATGATGAGGAGGCGTTGATGCTGGGTCATGTGCGGGGAATAGGCGCGGCGCGGGCCAAAAGCAAGAGGTCCGGCAGCCAAGCCACCGGACCTCTGGAGTTTTTCGACAGGCACGACGCGCCGGTCACTTTTCGGGCAGCAAACCACGCGGGCTGAAGCGCAGAACCAGAAGCAGGATCAGACCCATCGTCAGCAACCGCATATGCGCCGCCGAATCGATCAGGTGTTGCTTGAGGCTGCCCTCGGACATTTGCGCGGTGACAAATTCCATCATATCGGGCCCCCAGGCCTCGGCCTTGATCCAGAGATACCAGATCAACACGCCACCCAGCACCGAACCCCAGTTATTGCCGGAGCCGCCCACGATCACCATCACCCAGATCAGGAAGGTATAGCGCAGCGGGTTGTAAGACGACGGCGTCATCTGCCCGTCAAGCGTGATCATCATCGCGCCCGCGAGACCACAGACCGCCGAGCCGAGGATGAAGATTTGCAGATGCCGCTTGGTGACATGCTTGCCCATCGCCGCCGCCGAAATCTCGTTATCGCGGATCGCGCGCATCATCCGGCCCCAAGGCGATTTCAGCGCCATTTCAGAGGCCCAGATCAGCGCCAGAAGGATCACGGCAAAAAGGCCCGTGTAAAGGAGTTTCACGAGGATCGTGGAGCCCGTCACCGGATCGAGGCCGAAGCTTGCCATACGCTCGACGAAGCCCGGATCGTTTTGCAGGTCGATCTCATAGGGGACAGGCCAGGGGCGGGGGATGCCGTTCACGTTCATCACGCCCCGGCCCAGCCATTCCTCGTTGCGCAGGACGGAAACGATGATCTCACCAATCCCGAGCGTCGCAATAGCAAGGTAGTCAGAGCGCAGCCCGAGAGCGGTCTTGCCGATCGCCCATGCAGCCGCAGCCGCCATCAGCGCACCCACGGGCCATGCGATCAGCGTCGGCCAGCCCAACCCACCGAGATAGCCGGTGGCCGAGGGGTTGATCGCCTCGATCATCGCCACTGCCGGGTCGAGAAGCGCCCGGTAGGCAAAGAACCCCGCGATCAGCGCCGCCGGAATGGCGATCAGCCGAATGCGCTTGGCCTGCGTCTTGTTGATCCAGACGGCCAGGCCAAGCGTGACGATGGCAACCGCCAGCGCGAGCAGAACACCCAGACCGCCCGCCTTGAACGCGCCGGGGGTGGGGGGCATTGCGATCAGCACAGGTGCCAGACCGCCAAGCGCGACGAAGCCGACAACACCCACGTTGAACAGCCCCGCATAGCCCCATTGTACATTCACCCCGAGCGCGAGGATCGCCGAGATAAGGCCCATGTTGATGATGCCGAGCGCGCCGTTCCAGCCGTTGCTCAGGCCCTCGAACACGAGGAGCGCGGCCATGATCGCAAAGAGAACGGGTGCGCGCCACTGGCCGCCCCAGGCTTCCTTGGGTTGATGCTGGCTCATACCGATTTCCCCTTGAACAGGCCGGTCGGCTTGAACAGCAGAACGGCAATCAGGATGACGAAGCTCACCGCGAATTTATATTCGGTCGAGAGCAATTGCAGCAGCCCGTCGGGCTCGAAGGCGGGCAAGAGATAGCCCGCCACCTTTTTCCACGCATAGGTCACGCCGATCTCGGAAAAGGCGATGACGAAACCACCAGCAATGGCGCCCAGCGGATTGCCCAGACCGCCGAGGATTGCCGAGGCGAAGATCGGCAGCAGCAGGTGGAAATAGTTGAAGGCCTTGAAGCTCTTGTCGAGCCCGTAAAGCACGCCCGCCGTAGTCGCCAGCGCCGCCGCGATGATCCAGGTGACCGCGACCACGCGGCTCGGATTGATCCCCGACAAAAGCGCCAGATCCTCGTTATCCGAAAACGCCCGCATGGATTTCCCGGTGCGCGTGCGGTTGAGGAACCAGAACAAGGCCGCCACGATCAGCGCGGCCATGACGATGGTGATGATCTGGCTCGAGCGGATCGGCAGGGGCTCTGCCAGCCCGGTCATGTCGCGGAACTCGCGCGCGGTGATGACGAACCGTGCCCCGTCGGCAAAGTTGATGTCATCCACCCCGATCAGAAACCGGGTCAGCGCGTTCATCATGAACATGACACCGACCGAGACCATCACGATCACGACCGGCGCCGCGCGCACCCGGCGGTAATAGCTATAGACGAGCTTGTCGGTTGCCAGCACCAGAACCGCCGTGGCCGCAATCCCCACAGGCAGCGCCAGAAGGGCCGTCGGCAGCGGGCCAAAGCTGACACCCATCGCCTGAAGCCCCCAGGTCACCATGATGGTGATCGCGGTGCCAAAGGCCATCGTGTCGCCATGGGCAAAGTTCGAGAAGCGCAAGATCCCGTAGATCAGCGTCACCCCAAGCGCGCCGAGCGCAAGCTGCGAGCCATAGGCCGTCGCGGGGATCAGAATATAGTTGGTGATCGCCACCAGAGCGTTGAGGATATCCATCACTCCGCCTCCTCGCAGGTGCCTTCATAATAGAGCGCAAGCCCTTCATCGACCATGTGGACCGAGTAGCGCCCGGTGCCGCCCGACATGGTCAAGAGCCGCTGCGTGCGCTCTGCATTGAAGGCGGTAAAACCAAAAAGTCGCGCGCCAAAGCTGCCATCCGTGATCGGGGCCGCCTTGAAGTCGCCCGTCACATCGCTCACCTCGACGGTGAAGATATCGGGCGGCGCCGTTTCCGGATCGGCGGGGACATAGGTGTTCGGGTCGGGGACGTATCGGATCGTCATCTGGTAATCCGTGTCCTGACAGCCATCGGTGCCGATACATTCGGTGGTGAACCGACAGGTGATCTCTTGCAGGCCGGTGTCGGCCAGCGCGAGGCCGGGCAGGGCGGTCGCCAGTGTCAGGGCGGTCAGGCTCAGCAGCGGTTTCGCCATGACTCAGCCCCCCAGGAAGGTGCGGCGCACCTCCGGATCGGCCATCAGCGCGGCCCCGGTATCGGTATATTTGTTCGCGCCCTGCACCAGAACATAGCCGCGATCCGCGATCTCCAGCGCCTGCCGGGCGTTCTGTTCAACCATGAGGATCGAGATGCCGGTGCGGGCGACCTCGATGATACGGTCGAACAACTCGTCCATAACGATGGGCGACACGCCCGCCGTCGGCTCGTCGAGCATCAGGAGTTTCGGCTTCGTCATCAGCGCGCGACCGACCGCGACCTGCTGGCGCTGGCCGCCGGACAATTCGCCGGCATTCTGATGCCGTTTGTCGCGCAGGATCGGGAACAGCTCATAGACCTGCTCCATCGTGTCGGTGAAGTCATCTTCGCGGATGAAGGCCCCCATTTCGAGGTTCTCCTCGACCGACATCGTCGGGAAGACGTTGTTGACCTGCGGCACGAAGCCCATGCCCTTTTTCACGCGCTCTTGCGGCGACAGGGCCGTGATATCCTCGCCATCAAGCTTCACATGGCCCTCGCGCAGGTTCAGCATGCCGAACACCGCCTTCATCGCGGTCGATTTGCCCGCCCCGTTCGGGCCGACGATGACCGCGATCTGGCCTTTCTCGACCTGAAGCGTGCAGCCATGCAGGATGTTGGTGGCGCCATAGCCGCCCACCATGTCCGATGCGTCCAGAAAGCTCATGCTGCGCCCCCATGTCCTGCTTCATCGCCAAGTCCGGGCTGTGCGCCGTGGCTTTCATGGCGGGCGGTTTCGCTGTCGATCTCGGCCTTGACCTTGTTCTTGAGGCCGCGACCCAGATAGGCTTCGATGACTGCCTCGTTCTGCATGATCGTTTCCGCGGAACCTTCGGCGAGCACCTTGCCCTCGGCCATGACGATCACCGGGTCGCACAGGCGCCCGATGAAATCCATGTCGTGCTCGATCACGCAGAAAGTATAGCCGCGCTCTTTGTTCAGACGCACGATCGCGTCGCCGATCGTGTTGAGAAGGGTGCGGTTCACGCCCGCGCCGACCTCATCGAGGAACACGATCTTGGCTTCGACCATCATCGTCCGGCCAAGTTCCAGAAGCTTCTTCTGCCCGCCCGAGAGGTTCCCGGCCTTTTCATCCTTGAGATGCGAAATGGTCAGAAAATCAAGAACTTCATCGGCCTTCTTAAGAAGCGCAGCCTCTTCCTGTGCGATGCGGGAGCGGTGGAACCACGTATTCCAAAGGCTCTCCCCCGACTGATCGCCCGGCACCATCATCAGGTTCTCGCGCACGGTCATCGAGGGGAATTCATGCGCGATCTGGAACGTGCGCAGCAGCCCCTTGTGGAACAGCTCATGCGGGGCAAGCCCGGTGATATCCTCGCCATCCATCGTCACCGTGCCTGAGGTCGGTTTATGAACCCCGGCGATCACGTTGAACAAGGTGGATTTTCCGGCACCGTTCGGGCCGATAAGCCCGGTGATGGAGCCGGTTGCGATCTCGAGCGATGCATTGTCGACAGCGCGGAAGCCGCCGAAATGCTTATGCAGGTTTTCGACCCTGATCATGCAGTCCCCTGACTTCATGCGTTACATGAAGAATGCCTCTTTGGGCGTTGTTATTAATGCGAAACAGCCCGGTTTCCCGGGCTGTTTCATCTCTGATATGCGTCTTAGCGATACTTGACGGTTTCGATCACGCCGTCCTTGATTTCGATTTCGCGGAAGGTGCCGGCGGATTCACCCGCGCCGATCAGCTCGACCGAGGACGCGCCGATATAGTCGATATCGGTGCCCGCGGCGATCAGTTCGAGCGCTTTGCCCAGCTCACCTGCGAGGATCGGCTCGCCCGGTGCGTTGGCGATATCCATGACCTTGTCCTTGTAGACGCCCGGATCGGTCGTCCCGGCCGCGGCCATCGAGAGCAGGATCAGCGCAGCGGCGTCATAGGCTTCGCCCGCGTAAACGTCCGAGCCATTGAAGCCCGCCGCTTCCGCCAGCGCCATGAACTTGTCCTTGCCTTCGCCTTCAGCCGAAGGAATCTGACCGAACGAGCCGTTCACTTCCGCGCCGAAATTCTCTTGCAGCTTGTCGCCAACCATGCCGTCCGGGAAGACGAAGGTCGAGAAAGCGCCCGAGTCGATCGCGCCACGCGTGATGGCCGAACCGCCTTGGTCAACATAGCCCGCCACCACGAGCGCCTCGCCACCAGCGGATGCCAGCGCGCCGACTTCGGCGGCGTAGTCCGACTTGCCATCGTCATGCGCGGCGTTGATCGTGACTTTGCCGCCCGCGGCCTCGAAGGCTGCCTGGAAGCTGTCGGCAAGACCCTTGCCATAGTCGTTGTTGGTATAGGTCACGGCGACTTCCTTGATGCCGTGCTCCATGATGATCTCGGTCATCACTTCGGACTGACGGGCATCCGACGGTGCGGTGCGGAAGAACAAGCCGTTATCTTCGAGCGACGAGAGCGCGGGCGAGGTCGCCGAGGGCGAGATCATCACCATGCCATTCGGCATCGCGACGTTTTGCAGCGAGGCGGTGGTTTCGCCCGAGCACATGCCGCCGACGATCCCTTTGACGCCTTCGGTGGTCACCAGACGCTCAACCGTCGCGGTGGCCGCGGCGGCATCGGCGCAGGTCGAGTCGCCGCGCACGGGGGTCACGGTCGCGCCGCCCATGAACTTGCCCGAGTCGCTGACCTCTTTCATCGCCAGTTCGGCGCCGGCAGCCATCGCCGGCGACATCGATTCCAGCGGACCGGTAAAGCCCAGCGAAATCCCGATCTTCACATCCTCTGCGAATGCCCCACCGGCGGACAGCGCAACGGTGGCGGTGGCAAGAAGCAGTTTTTTCATATGTTTCACTCCCGTGTTGGAACAGTGTCCTGCGCGAAGGTTAGTGCGGACCATGGCAAAAGAAAATAGCAGGCTCTTGCTTAGTCAGCGTCATTTTGACCCTTGGGTCGAAGATTCTTGCGCGCAGGCGGATTATCCCGAATTTTCTGCGCGAGAAAGGGTGACGTTGCGCCGGTCGTCACTCTGGCAGATCATCCAGCGGGAAGCCGATCTCGAAGCCTTCGGCCATCGCGTCAAGCGCCTCGCCTGCGCTAACAGCATCGCTGCCAGCCGCAGCGCCCGAGGTGCCGCGCTCCCGGTAAGGCGTCGTCTGGTAATGCGCCCGATAGCATTTCGAGAAATGCGACGGCGAGGCAAAGCCACAGGCCAGCGCCACGTTGATCACGCTCATTTCCGTTTGCATCAACAGGTTACGCGCCTTTTGCAGGCGGATTTCCATGTAATAGCGCTTGGGGCTGCGGTTCAGGTAGCGCCGGAACAAACGTTCGAGCTGCCGGGTGGACATGCCGACCTCTTCCGCCAGTCGGGAGGGGCTGATCGGCTCTTCGATATTGGCCTCCATCCGGCCGATGACCTGGCTCAGCTTGGGGTGACGCACGCCGATCCGCGTCGGGATCGACAGGCGTTGGCTGTCCTGATCGGTGCGAATCGAGTTATAGATCAGCTGATCGGCCACCGTATTGGCCAGCGCCTCGCCGTGGTCGCGTGCGATCAGCCGCAGCATCAGGTCGATCGAGGCCATGCCGCCCGCCGTGGTCAGCCGGTTGCCGTCGATCACGAAAACCGATTTGGTCAGCAGAACTTCCTCGAAATCCTCGAGAAAGGCGTCCTGATTTTCCCAGTGGATCGTGGCGCGTTTGCCATCCAGCAGCCCCGCCTTGGCCACGGCCCAGGCGCCGGTGCACAGACCGCCAACCGCCGCGCCCCGCCGCGCCTCCCGCCGGAGCCAGTTCAGGATCGGTTTCGAGGTCGCCTCGACCACGTCGATCCCGCCACAAACCAACACGGTGTCATCGCGTGTCACCTCGTCGAGCCCCATGTCAACGCGCACCCGCACACCGTTGGAGCAGGTGGCCTCGTCGCCGGCCTCACTGGCCAGCCGCCAATCATAAAGCTTGGCCCCCGCCACCTGATTGGCCAGACGCAACGGCTCGATCGCCGAGGTAAAGGCCATCATCGTGAACCGGTCGAGCAGCAAAAAGATGAAGCGGCGCGGTTTGGACGGTGGCGTGATCTTCATCGCGCCATGGGAGGGGGCCGGGCGGGCCGTTTTCTTGATGGGGGTGGATTTGCGCATTTGCGACCCGCATTGAATGATACCGACCTAAACAATCAGGGAACCCGGTCGCTCGCAAGAGGCGATTGAGCGGGCTGAATGGGAGCATGGGCCGCGGCAAAAAAGTGAAAATCGGGTTTGTTCTCGCTAACGGAGCCGCGTATAAGCGCGTCCTGATGCATCAAAACGCTCGGAGGAGAAGATGGGCAAGGGGTGGACGAAATCGGACTGGCGCGCGAAACCGCGGGTGCAGATGCCGGACTATCCCGACGCGGGCGCTCTGAACGCGGTCGAGGGCACGCTGGCGAAAATGCCGCCGCTGGTCTTTGCCGGCGAGGCGCGGCGCCTGAAATCCGATCTGGCCAAAGCCGCGCGTGGCGAGGCGTTCCTGCTGCAAGGCGGTGACTGCGCCGAGAGCTTTGGCGAGTTTTCCGCAGACAATATCCGCGACACGTTCAAGGTCATGCTGCAAATGGCCATCGTGCTCACCTGGGGCGCGAAGGTTCCGGTGATCAAGGTGGGGCGCATGGCGGGTCAGTTCGCCAAGCCGCGCTCCGCACCAACCGAGGTGATCGGCGGGGTGGAATACCCGAGCTACCGCGGCGACATCATCAACGGTTTCGACGCCACGATGGAGGCGCGCCAGCCCGATCCGGCCCGGATGCTGCAAGCCTACACGCAGGCAGCGGCCTCGCTGAACCTGCTGCGCGCGTTTTCGACGGGCGGTTTCGCGGATATTCACCGCGTGCAAAGCTGGATTTCGGGCTTCACCGATGCCGATGAAGCCGAGCGCTATCGCAAGGTCGCGGATCAGATCTCGGAGGCGATGGATTTCATGGCGGCTGCGGGCGTGACCTCGGACACCGCGCATGAGCTGGGCACGGTCGATTTCTACACCTCGCATGAGGCGCTGCTCCTCGAGTATGAAGAGGCCCTGTGCCGCACCGATACCACGACCGGCCTGCCGATCGCGGGCTCGGGCCACATGCTGTGGATCGGGGACCGCACCCGCCAGCCGGACGGCGCGCATGTCGAATTCTGCCGCGGCGTCCAGAACCCGATCGGGCTCAAATGCGGGCCGACGACCACGGCGGACGATCTCAAGGTGCTGATGGCCAAGCTCAATCCCGAGAACGAGGCCGGGCGTCTGACGCTGATCGCACGTTTCGGCGCGGGCAAGGTCGGCGAGCACCTGCCGCGTCTGGTGCAGGCGGTTAAGACCGAGGGCGCGAATGTCGTCTGGTCCTGCGATCCGATGCACGGCAACACCATCAAATCGGCCTCGGGCTACAAGACGCGGCCTTTCGACTCGGTGCTGCAAGAGGTGCGCGAGTTCTTCGCGGTGCATAATGCCGAAGGGACGATCCCGGGCGGCGTGCATTTCGAGATGACCGGCAAGGACGTGACCGAATGCACCGGCGGCGTGCGTGCCGTTTCCGACGAGGACCTGTCGAGCCGTTACCACACGGCCTGCGACCCGCGTCTGAACGCCTCGCAATCGCTGGAGCTGGCGTTCCTCGTCGCAGAGGAATTGCAAGCGCGGCGTGCCACGCAGAAATCCGCTGCAAGCATGTGATCGCCGCAGCACCTACAACACGCAGAAGGCCCGCTCCAACCGAGCGGGCCTTTTCTTTTACATCAATCTGTTACGCGTCACTCTTCACAAGCTTGAACATCGCCCGACGCTCATCCGGGGAGAGTGCCTGCGCCGGTCGGTCATCAGCGCGGCGGCCGCGTGTCAGATGCGGAAAGAGCGGCTCGAACCCCTCCGGCGCCTCTGCGAAACCAAGCGCTTGCGGTCGGGGCGGTGCAGGGGTTTCGCGCGGCGTGGGGGCGCCCGGCTTGATTGGGGTCACCGTGGCTGCGGCCACTTCGAAGCGGCGCGGCGTGCGACCGATCTCGCCGGTGGCGATCAGGCAACCAAGCGCGCGGGTGACATCGCCCAGATCGGATTGCAGCGGCAAGATCAACAGCTTGGCGGTCATTTCGGGCTTGCCGATCATGGTTTCGGCGCGCAGCTCAACTTCGACCACTGCCGGCTCCTGAAACATCGCCTCGTTGATCTCGGCGATCCGTTTGCGCCCGGCCGGGGCAAACAGCGCCGTGAGCGGCATGCCCCGCACCTCCATGCCCATCAGGTCGTTCAGATGCATTCCCGCCAGCCGGAACCGCCCCATGCCGGGCGCGACACGTTCGAGGATGAACGCGTATTCCAGCGCACGCTCGATCCCTCTAGGGTCCACATCGGTGCGCGAGGGCACAAGCCGACCGCGGCGCAACCCTTCCCAATAGCCACGCAGCTCGTTGATGATCTGATCGGGACGGGGGCCGATCCCAAGATCGAGCACATTCCCAAACCGGTCGTTATCGCGTTTCATGATCCCACCTCGATGACACGCACCCAGAGCACAGGTCTCGGGGTCACTGACTAGCACTCCTGCCTTCGGCGGATTTGGGTCTTTCGGTTGACCCCGGGAGCGAAATGATTACTGAACTCTTAATACGCCTTTTTTCTGCCACATGGGGAACTAAAGTCTTAAATGGTTAACTCCGACATTGCGTTGCGCACGGTCTCGATGACCGGTTTCGCCTCAGGCCAGGGCGCCGGGCTCGGCCATGAGTGGAGCTGGGATATCCGCTCGGTCAATGGCAAGGGGTTTGACCTGCGGTTGCGGCTGCCCGAGATCGAGGGGCTTGAGGCGGCGGTGCGCGAGGCCGTCGCACAGCGCGCCAAACGTGGCAATATCACCCTCAATCTCCGGCTGTCGCGCAAGGAAGCGGGCGAGGGGCTGCGGCTCAGCAAGTCGGGGCTGGAGGCCGCGATCGAAGCCGTGGTCAAGGTCGAGATCGCTGCCAAGGATCGCGGCATCACCTTCGTTCCGCCGACGCCCACGGATATTCTGGCGCTGCGCGGCGTGATCGAACAAGGCGCGCCCGAGATCGAGGACCCGGCCGGATTGCGCGCAGCTTTGCTTGCGGATCTTAACGCTATTCTGGGCGCGTTTGTGGCAATGCGCCGTGCGGAAGGGGCTCAGATTGGGGCCGTTGTGGCCGCGCAGATCGACACCGTCGAAGCTTTGACGACGCAGGCCGAAGCCCTGGCCGAGGCCCGCCGTCCGCAAGCCGCCGAAGCGCTGAAAGCGGCGCTCGCACGGGTGCTCGACGGCGCGCCTGGCGCCGATCCCGACCGCATCGCACAGGAACTCGCGCTGCTTGCTGTCAAATCCGACGTCACCGAAGAAATCGACCGGCTCCGTGCCCATATCGTCGCCGCCCGCGCCCTTCTGGCCGAAGACGGCCCCGTCGGGCGCAAGTTCGAATTCCTCGCGCAGGAATTCGTGCGCGAAGCCAACACGCTCTGCTCGAAATCCGGGAATGCCGCATTGACCCAGGTCGGGCTGGACCTGAAATATGCCATCGACCAGATGCGCGAGCAGATCATGAATGTGGAGTGAGAGATGACCGAGATCCAGCGCCGTGGGCTGCTGATCATCCTGTCCTCGCCCTCGGGGGCGGGCAAATCGACGCTGTCGCGGCGGTTGATGCAATGGGATGAGACCCTGAAATTCTCGGTCTCCGCGACCACCCGCGCGCCGCGACCCGGCGAGACGGATGGGGTCGAATATTACTTCAAATCGAAGCCCGAATTCGAAGCAATGGTCGCGGCGGGCGAGATGCTCGAACACGCCGAGGTGTTCGGCAATTACTACGGCACGCCGAAAGGTCCGGTCGAGGCCGCCATGTCTGAGGGGCGCGACACGCTGTTCGACATCGACTGGCAGGGCGGGCAGCAGATTCGGAACTCCTCGCTTGGCAAGGATGTGGTCTCGATCTTCATCCTGCCGCCCTCGATTGCCGCATTGGAATCGCGGCTGCACACTCGCGCGCAGGACAGCGACGAGGTGATCGCGGGTCGGATGGCGAAATCTCAGGCCGAGATCAGCCATTGGGCGGAATATGATTATGTTCTGGTGAACGACGATCTGGACAAGGCCGAGGCCGAGCTCAAGACGATCCTGATGGCCGAACGCATGCGCCGCGACCGCCAGCCGGGCCTGACTGATTTCGTCCGGGGCCTCAATAAGGAGTTTGACGCGCGATGATCTATGAACTTGACGGGATTGCCCCCGAAATCGCGGCCGACGCCTGGGTGGCACCTGATGCCAACCTGATCGGCAAGGTGGTGCTCGAGGCCGAGGCCTCGGTCTGGTTCGGCTGCACACTGCGCGGCGATAACGAGGAAATCCGCGTGGGCCGCGGTTCCAATGTGCAGGAAAACGTGGTGATCCACACCGATATGGGCTTTCCGCTGGTGATCGGCGCGCATTGCACGATCGGCCATAAGGCCATGCTCCACGGCTGCATCATTGGCGAAGGCAGCCTGATCGGGATGGGCGCGACGATCCTGAACGGGGCGAAGATCGGCAAGGGATGTCTTATCGGCGCAGGGGCGCTCGTGACCGAGGGCAAGGACATCCCCGATGGCAGCCTTGTCATGGGCGCGCCCGGCAAGGTGGTGCGGACCCTCGATGCAGCGGCGCAAGAGCGGCTTCTGGCATCCGCCGCACATTACCGCGAAAACGCCGCGCGCTACCGTGCGGGTTTGCGCGCGATCGGCGGTGCCGCATGATCCTCGATCCGCAAAGCCGCTATCTGCGTCCGCTCTGGGTGCGTATCGCCGTGGTCGCCGTGCCGCTTATCGCCGCCGCCGCCGCTTTCGATCAGGGCTATGTCTTCGTTGGCGCCGGTTTGGCGCTGGTGAGCGGCTTCGTCTTTCGGCGTCTGTTCCTGCCCTGACGAGACGCGCGGATCACTCCGCCCCAAGCGCCGGCACTTCGAAAATCTCGAAATCCAGTTCGGGCCAGATATGTGCGACCTCGCCCCGCACAAGGCGCGTATTGGGCAGCGGGCGGCAATAGGCGCGCAGGGCCCCTTTGAAGCCGAGCTCTTGCAACCGCCGCGTCAGATCGAGCACGTCGTAATCCTGACCGACCAGCGGCGCGAGGATCGCATCGGGGCGGCTGTCGGCCAGATATCCCGCATCGAGCGCGCCAAAACGCCCGATCGTGAGCATCACCCCCTGAACCCCACGCAACAGGTCGGGCAAGGTATGGGTCGGATCAAGCAGAAGGACACGGCGCCCGGCCAAGGCGGCACCAAGCGTCTCTACCGTGGAGGGGCCCTGACTGGACGGCGTCGTCGGTTTCGACATGCGTGACCCCTGCGCAATTCGGGATGCGGTTTCTCTCGACTGTCGCAAAATGCGACACACGCATAGGTTTAGCCCTGCGCGGGCCACCTCTCAAGCAAAAAGCCGCGGATTTCGCGGTTATGGTAAAAATGTCTGTCATCGGCGCGTTACACTCTTGGCCCTGTTTACTCGGGCTGCTGAATCGGTTGAATTCACAGGCATTGCAGGAGGCTGAGACCATGGCAGAAGACCAGTTCAGGGCGTTGATCGAGGCGATGCCGCTCCCGGTTCTGGTCGTCAGCCGCGAGGAGCGGATCATGCAGGCCAATGCCCCGGCGCGCGCCATGCTGGGCGAGGGGCTCGAAGGGCGCACCTTTGTCACCGTCTTGCGCCAGCCCGCGATCGGGCAGGCGCTCGATCAGGCCTTGGCGGGCGGTCGCGCGGAAACCGGGCAGGTGACGATCACCACGCGCGAGCGCGAGATTTCCGCGCGCATCCATGCCGCGCCTCTGCCACCGGGCAGCGCTTTGCCGGGGGGCGGGGCGGTGCTCTCGGTCGAGGATGTCACAGCTCTTGAGAACGCCGAGGAGATGCGGCGTGATTTCGTCGCCAATGTCAGCCACGAGCTGCGCACGCCACTGACCGCGCTCATGGGGTTTATCGAGACTCTGACCGGATTCGCCAAGGATGACCCCAAGGCGCGGGAGCGTTTTTTGGGGATCATGGCACGCGAGGCCTCGCGGATGAACCGGCTGGTGGGCGATTTGCTGTCGCTGAGCCGGGTGGAATCCGACGAGCGCCGCCGCCCCGATGCCACCGTCGATCTGAGCGCGGTGCTCAGGGGGGCGACGCAAACCCTTCAGGGCGTGGCCGAGGCCCAGAATGTGCAGCTTTTGCGCAGCGGCGAGGCGGGGCCGCTGCGGATCAAGGGCGATGCGGATCAACTGACCCAGGTCTTTTCCAACCTGATCGAGAACGCCATCAAATATGGTGGCTCGGGCGGTGAGGTGCGCGTCGATGTCGAACGGATCGCGCATGAGCCGGTGCTGCGCGGCCCGGCGCTCCGGGTCAGCGTGATCGACAAGGGCGAGGGGATCGACCCGCGCCACCTGCCGCGCCTGACCGAGCGCTTCTACCGCGTCGATACCCACCGCTCGCGCGAACAGGGCGGCACCGGGCTTGGCCTTGCCATCGTCAAGCATATCGTCAACCGCCATCGGGGACGGCTGCGTATCGAAAGCGCGAAGGGCGAGGGCGCGCGCTTTATCGTCACTTTGCCCGAGACTTAGGCGAGATCGGCGGAAAGGCTCCGACGGGTGGGCGCGGACGCCCGTGGTCGCCTTGTAAATCCCGCAGCTTTCGCTGAAACTTCAACAAGATGACCCTGTAAGGATGTGCCATGAATACGATCGCCACGACCCCGATTGACGGCCAGAAACCCGGCACCTCGGGGTTGCGCAAGAAGACGCCGGTCTTCATGGGGCCGCATTATCTCGAGAACTTTGTGCAGGCGACCTTCGACGCGATTGGCGGGGTGGCGGGCAAGACGCTCGTCTTGGGCGGGGATGGGCGCTATTTCGGCGCTGAGGCTGCGCAGGTCATCCTCAAGATGGCGGCGGCGAACGGCGCCGCGCGGGTCATCGTCGGGCAGGGCGCGTGGCTCTCGACGCCGGCTGCCTCGAACCTCATCCGTCAGCGCGAGGCCGATGGTGGCCTGATCCTCTCGGCGAGCCACAATCCGGGCGGGCCGAACGAAGATTTCGGCGTGAAATACAACATGGCGAATGGCGGCCCCGCGCCCGAGGCGGTGACCGCGGCCATCCATGCCCGCACGCTGGAAATCACCGAATACGCCAAGCTACAGGCCCCTGACGTGAACCTGACCGCCATTGGCGAAAGTCACCTCGGCCCGATGGTCGTCGAAGTCGTCGATCCAGTTATGGCCTATGCCGACCTGATGGAAACCCTGTTCGATTTCAAAGCGTTGCGTGGCCTTTTTCACGAAGGATTCACGATGCGCATGGACAGCATGTGCGCGATCACCGGCCCCTATGCGGTCGAGATCCTCGAAAACCGGCTGGGCGCGCCCGAAGGCACAGTCACCCATGAACAGCCCTTGCCCGATTTCGGCGGGATGCATCCCGATCCGAACCCCACCTGGGCGCATGAGCTGATGTCCGAGATGATGGCCGAGGATGGCCCCGATTTCGGCGCGGCCTCGGACGGGGATGGCGATCGCAACATGATCCTCGGGCGACAGGTCTATGTCTCGCCCTCGGATAGCCTCGCCGTGCTTGCGGCCAATGCACATCTGGTGCCGGGCTACAAGGACGGGCTGAAGGGGGTCGCGCGTTCGATGCCGACCTCGGCCGCCGTGGATCGGGTCGCGGCGGCGATGGGTCTCGACTGCTACGAGACGCCCACCGGCTGGAAGTTCTTCGGCAACCTGATGGATGCGGGCCGGGTGAGCCTCTGTGGCGAGGAAAGCTTCGGCACCGGCTCCGATCACGTCCGCGAAAAGGACGGGCTTTGGGCGGTGCTGATGTGGCTCAATATCATCGCGGCACGTGGGCAGGGCGTGGCCGAAATCATGGCCGATCATTTCGCGCGCTTCGGGCGCAATTACTACTCTCGCCACGATTACGAGGCACTCCCCGTGGCGATGGCCGATGCGATGCTGGGCGATTTGCGGGACCGTCTGGCGGACCTGCCGGGGCAGGCCGTCGAGGGACTGCGGATCGAGACCGCGGATGAGTTCAGCTATACCGACCCGGTCGATGGCTCTGTCTCCGCGCAGCAGGGCTTCCGTATTCTCTTTGAGGGCGGCTCACGCGTGGTTCTGCGGCTTTCGGGGACGGGCACCGAGGGGGCGACGCTCCGGGTCTATCTCGAGCGCTTCGCGCCGGGGCCGGACGGGCTAGACCTCGACCCGCAACAGGCGCTCGCCCCGATCATCGCGGCGACCGAAGCGCTGGTCGGCATTCGGGCGCGCTCTGGCCGCAAAGGGCCGGACGTCATCACCTGAGACTTAGGTCTAATTCCCAACCTCGCGCGCGCGGATAGGCTATGACCATGATCCGCGCATGTCTTCTTTGGCTGTTGCTTGCAACGCCGCTTTTCGCGGCGCCGCTGACGCGTGACGACATCGCCGGGATGATCGTCGCGCCCTATGCGTTAGGGGAGGCGGTCAACGACAAGGGCGTGTGGGTGCTTTTGAACTCGGGCGGCGGCGAGGCGGGATTCGTCTTTGAAACGGGCGAACTGGCACCGCTTCCGGGCTTTTCGGGGCAACCGATCAACATCCTCGTCATGCTCGACCGCGAGGGCCGCTTCATCGACACGCGGCTGCTGGCGCAGAACGAGCCGATCTTCGTTTCGGGTCTGGGCGAGGCGCCCTTGCGCGATTTTCTGACGCAATATCAGGGCCATTCGATTTCCGAGACTCTGGTCGTGGGTACCCCCTATGGCGGGGGCGGTGCGGGGTCGGACCTGACCTATCTGGCGGGGGTGACCAAGGCGACCGCGAGCGTCCGGATCGCGCATGAGTCGATCCTCGCTGCGACGCTCGCGGTGGCGCGTGAGAAGATGCAGGGCGTGAGCGCGGGGCCGCCGCCGCGCCCTGATCCGGACCACGACGAAGCGATCACCTGGGAGAGTGCGCTCGCGGATGGGCTTGTGCGGCATCTGCGGGTGAGCAATGCCGAGCTGGATGCCGCCTTCGCGGGGTCAATCTGGGCCGATGACGACCCCGAGGCGCAGGCTGACCCGGATGCCGCCTATCTTGACCTCTATGCCATTGACCTCGGCCCGCCGGCCCTTGCGCGCGCTGTGCTCGCCCCTGAAACGCTAGCCGAAATCGCGCGATTTGCGGCCCGCGCCCCCGATGACGAATTGATCCTGCTGATCGAGGCCGGACGGCACGGGATCGTCTCTGAAGAGTTCGTGCGCAACACCGCGCCGGACCGGGTGGCGGCGACGCAAGACGGGCTGCCCCTGGCGCTGCGCGACGCCGATATTCTGCCGCGCCTCCACCCCGATCTGCCCGAGGCCTTGCAGGACGCCACCGCGATGGTCCTCCGTCTCGACCGCCGTCTGGGCTTCGATCCAAGCCGCGACTGGGCGCTCGAAGCGCAGGCGCTGCGGCTCCACGGCATGTTCCAGCCCGAACCCGGCTCGCGCCATTTCTCCCTCGCCATGGGCCTGCCCGAGCGCTTCTTCCTGCGCCCCGAAGCACCGGTGCAGCGCCCGCCTTGGCTTGAAGCGGCCATCAACCGGCAGGCGGATTTGTGGCTTCTGGCCGGGGCCCTAGTGATCCTCTTCGCGGCGCTTGCCCGGCAATCCTGGCTCGCAGGACTGCGCCAGTTCACACCGATCCGGCTTGGCATTCTTGCTATCGTCACCGGCTTCATCGGCTTCTGGGGGCAGGGGCAGCTTTCAATCGTCACACCGCTGGCCGTGATCCGAGGGCTGGTGCAGGGCGGCGGGCTGGAGGTGCTTCTCTATGACCCGTTCTCGCTGATCCTCTGGGCGGCTGCGATCCTTGGGTTCGTGCTCTGGGGGCGCGGGTTTTTCTGCGGCTGGCTTTGCCCCTTCGGCGCGCTTCAGGAATTCGCCCATCACCTCGGTCGTGCGCTGCGCCTTCCAGAATGGGAGCCGCCGCAAAGCCTTGGTCGCGCGCTCCTTTGGACAGGACCGGTGGCCTTGGTGGCGCTCGTCCTCGTCGCTTTCGCCGCCCCGGAACACGCGGAAACCGTGGCCGAGATCGAGCCGTTCAAGACCGCGATCACGATGCAGTTCGACCGGCCCTGGCCCTATGTGCTCTGGGCAGGTGGGTGGCTCGCCGTGTCGATGGTCTGGTTCAAGGGCTTCTGCCGCTCGATCTGCCCCTTGGGCGCGCTGATGCGGCTGGGCGGGCTGTTGCGCCTGCGCCGCTGGATACCCCGTCGCGTCGAATGCGGCAGCCCGTGCCAGCTTTGCCGCGTGCGCTGCCGTTACGGCGCGATCCAGAAGCAAGGCGCGATCCGCTATTCCGAGTGTTTCCAATGCCTCGACTGCGTAACGATCCACGACGATCCCGCGCAATGTGTGCCGTTGATCCTCAAGGCGCGCAAAGCCGAAAGGAAGGCCGCATGAAGCGCAGACGGTTCTTGCAGATCGTGGGCGCGGCGGCGCTGTGCGGGACCGGTGCGCGGGCGGCCACATGGCAGGGCCGCGCGCTCGGGGCGGAGGCCGGGATCACGCTACGCGGAGGGGCTTTGCCCAAAGAAACGCTTGCGCACATCCGGGCGGAGCTTGCCCGGATCGAAGCGGTGTTCTCGCTCCATCAACCGTCCGAACTCACGCAGTTGAACGCCACGGGCAGGGCGGCAGTCTCGCCCGCATTGCGCGCGGTTCTGGACGAGGCGCTCATGGTGCACGAGGCCACGGATGGGGCCTTCGACCCATCGGTGCAGCCCGTGTGGGCGGCGCTGGCCGCAGGCCGCGCGCCTGCGGCGTTGCGCCATCGTCTCCACGACATCAAGATCGGCCATGACATCCGCCTCGCTGCCGGTCAGGCCCTTACGCTGAACGGGATCGCGCAGGGTTATGCGACCGACCGGATCGCGGCGCTGCTGGCATCTGCGGGCTATCGGGACTGCCTGATCAATATCGGCGAGTTCGCCGCGCTTGGCGGCGATTTCCGGCTTGGGATCGAGGACCCGGAAGCCGGGATTCTGGGGCAGATCACTCTGCGGGCAGGGCGCGCGGTTGCGACCTCTGCGCCGGGGGCGTTGCGGTTCACAGACGGGCAGGGGCATATCCTTGGTCCGGACGGTCAGCGCCCGCGCTGGTCATCGGTGACGGTGGAGGCACGAACCGCCATGCGCGCGGATGCAGCCTCGACCGGCTTCGTTCTCATGGAGAGGCCCGCAATCGAACGGGCCAAGGCGCGGCTTGGCCTTGGCCCGGTGCGTCTGGTCGATGCCGAAGGTGGGTTGGTGACGCTCTGAGGCCTAGCGTTCCGGCGGCATGAAATCGACACCGTATCGCGCAAAAATCCCGGCGATCCGCCCATCGGCCAGCCCTGCTGCAATGGCGTCATCGACCGCATAGCCCAAAGGCCGATGCTGGAACGACAACGCCGCCCCTACGGTCCATTTCGACCGCGCAAGCCCCAGAAGCGGCGGCTCATGCACGAGCAACCCTTCGGCAAGCCCCGCCTCAAGCTCGGCGCGCGGCCCCATCACCGCCATCACCTCGCCGCCCGCCAGACCCGCCATCGCATCAAGCGTGGTCGGATAGCGATGCACCTTGTCAGCCGTGGCCCCATGCGCGACCGACGTCAGGTAAAAATCCGAGATCGAGTCATTCTCGACCCCCACCGGATCATAGCGGAACACGGCGGGGACCGGCCCTTTCTCGGGGTAATCCGCCGCACGATAGGCAATCGCCAGCCGCTCCTGCGCATATTGCCCGGTGAAGGTGACCTGATCGAAGCGGCAGGCATAATCCACGTCATAGGGCACATGGAGCATCAGGTTCGACACCCGCCCGCCAACCGTGGCGCCGCGATAAACGTAATTGAGAAGATCCTGATCGAGCGTTTCTCCGGGCTGCACGAACCGGATACGCGCCTCGACGCCAAGTTCCTGCGCGATCAGATCCGCGATCTCGACATCAATGCCGCGCGGCTGGCCCGCTTCTTCCCAGGACCAGGGCGCAAAATTCTCGTAGACGGCCACCTCGATCCAGCCATCTTCGACGATCTGGTCGTAGGAGCGCCCGATATCCTGCGGCGCGGTGTTTTGCAGACGTTGCTCGGGGGGCACGCCTTCACAAGCGGCCAAAGCGGGGCGCGGTCCCATCACCGCAACCCCGCACAGGCTCAGGACCAGAGCACCGGCCAGGCCCCGAAACCTGGCCAGCCCGCCCCGCGCCCGCATCAATGCGCCGCCGAAAGGCCGATCGTGAGCAATTCGGCCGCGTGTTTGAAGCTCTCGGGATCAGCGCTAAGCGCATGGGCCGCGCGCGACACCGCGCTGTCGGCCACCGGCGCACCGGAAGCGGTCGGCACCTGTCCCGCGATCTCGGCGAGTTCCGCCTTGAGCGCTTCGCCGTCGCCCTGACCCGCTGCCAGCTCATCCCGGATCGCCTTGAGCCGCGTGCCATGATCGTCGAGCGCGCCATCGTCGGGGCGGGTCTCGATATAGGTGCGGATCGCCCAGGCCGCCTTCTGACCCAGAACCTCGCCAAAAGCGGGCATCTTGGTGATGCCGTTCTGGGTCATGCCGTGGCGGAAGCGCTCGATATACCACTCATCGCCATATTCCTCGGCTTCGAGATAGCGCAAATCGGGGGCGAGACCGCCCGAGACGGCGCCCAGACCATGGCAGCGCGCGCAGTTCTGGTTGAAGCCGGAATCGCCGATCTGAACGGCTTTCGACCAGACCTCGTCCCCGGCGGCCTCGGCGCGATAGGGGTTTTCGGTCAGCCACTCTTCGCCGACCTCCGGCAGAGCATCGGTATTGACCGCCTGCGGCGCGACATCGCCATGGGCGAACACCTGCATCGGGGTGATGGTGACCAGCGTCAGCACGCCGATCATCCGGCGGGTACGGGCGTCGAGCATCTTCTCCTCCCTCGTGAAAAGCTCCTTGCCTCTGGTCTAGCCGCAGCGCAGCACGCCCGCCATTCGACCTTGGTATCGGGTCGGGCGGGCCCACGCCGGATCGCTCTACGCCTTTGGTCGAATAGGCGGGGCGGGGGGCGCGTTCTAGGCTTGGGACGAGGCTCGCGCATCTTTGCTCGTGCGAGTGTGAGGGAGGATATGATGGCAATCACCACGATGGCCCGCGCGCTTGGCGCGGCAGTGGCGCTTTGGGCCGGGCTGGCCAGCGCCGAACCGGTTCTCAAACTGGCGACGCTCGAGGGCGGCACGGTGACATGGGAACTCGACACGATCACCCATTACGGGCTCGACACGGCGGCGGGGTTCACGCTCGAGGTGATGCCGGTCGCGGGCAAATCCGCATCCAGCGTGGCGCTTCAGGCTGGCGAGGTGGACGCGATCGTCACCGATTGGCTTTGGGTCGCGCGGATGCGCGCCGAGGGCGAGGATTACCGTTTCATCCCCTATTCGAAATCGGTGGGCGGGCTGGTTGTGCGCCCCGAGGCGGGGCTGAGCACGCTGGCCGATCTCAAGGGCAAGAAAATCGGCATCGCCGGCGGGCCGCTCGACAAGAGCTGGCTGATCCTTCAGGCCTGGGCGCAGAAAGAGGCGGGTTTCGATCTGGCCGCCGAGACCGAGCAAGTGTTTGGCGCACCGCCCCTGATCATGGAGGCTGCCCTTTCGGGCGAGGTCGATGCCGCGATCAATTTCTGGCATTTTCAGGCCAAGATGGAAGCCGCGGGCATGACCACGCTGCTGTCGGTCGCCGAGGCCGCAAGCGATCTGGGGCTGGACCCCGAGACCCCGCTTCTGGGCTATGTCCTGCGCGGTGATTTCGTCGATCAGAACCCGGACCTCACGGCGGCTCTGGCGGGGGCTTCGCGCGCCGCCAAGGACAAGCTCGCCACCGATGAGGCGGCGTTCGACCGCTTGCGCCCGATCATGCGTGCGAAATCCGATGCGCAGTTCGAGGCGCTCAAGGCAGGCTACCGCGCAGGTATCCCCTCGGCGGCAGCGGTTGATCTCGAGGCTGCGGACCGGATGCTGGGGCTGATGGTGGAACTGGGCGGCGCAAAGCTGATGGGGCCTGCGCGCACAGTGCCGCCGGGCACGTTCCTGTCTTACTGACCCATGCGCCTGAGCGGGGTGGATCACAGATCAGGCATCGAGCGCGGCGTGCAGATGCCGCAGATCGACGCTCCGGGCGTGCCGCGCCCGGTCGCGCTCGTCTCGGTGCTGCTGCTGCTCGGGCTGTGGTGGGCAATCGCGGCGTGGCTTGGCGATCCGCGTCACGCGCCCGGCCCCGATCTGGTTTTGCCGCGTCTGTGGGAGGGGGTCGTGACCGGCACGATGCTGCCCGATCTGGGGGCGACGCTGGGGCGGGTGGTGATCGCCTTTGCCATCGCCATGGGGATCGGCACCGCGCTGGGGCTGCTGCTCGGCGTAATGCCCGCGCTTGATCGCTGGCTTGATCCGTGGCTGACCATTGCGCTCAACATTCCCGCGCTGGTGACGATCGTGCTGTGCTACCTGTGGATCGGGCTGAACGAAACCGCGGCGATCGCGGCGGTGGCGATCAACAAGATCCCGATGGTGGCGGTGATGCTGCGCGAAGGCGCACGAGCGCGCGATCCGGCGCTTGGCGATCTGGCGCGCCTCCACCAGATGCCCGCGCTCGCGCGGCTTCGCCATATCCTGCTTCCACAGCTCGCCCCGCATCTGAGCGCCGCCGCAAGAGCCGGTATCGCGCTGATCTGGAAGATCGTTCTCGTCGTCGAATTTCTGGGCCGTTCCAATGGGATAGGGTTCAGGATTCATCTCGACTTTCAAATGTTCGATATCGCTGGCGTGCTGGCCCATGCGCTGGCCTTCGTGGCCATCATGCTGGCTGTCGAATGGCTGCTTCTCGCCCCGCTCGCGCGGCGGGCCAACCGCTGGAGGCAGCCATGATTTCACTCGATCTGCGAAGCAAGGCACATGGCAGGACGCAGGTCCTCGGGCCAATGCGGATCGAGGTCGCGCCGGGCGAGGTGCTTGGGATCTCCGGCCCGTCGGGCATCGGCAAAAGCACGCTTCTGCGCATCGTCGCAGGGCTCGACACCCGCTTTGACGGACGGCTCGACGCGCCTGCGGAACGGGCGATGGTGTTTCAGTCGCCCACGCTGCTGCCGTGGCGCAGCGTGTTGGACAATATCACCATCCCCACACAATGCCGCCCCGAGGCCGCCCGCGCCATGCTTGCCCGTGTCGGGCTTGCCGGGCATGAGGCGGCTTGGCCCGGTCAGTTGTCGCTGGGCCAGGCGCGGCGCGTCGCACTGGCGCGCGCTTTCGTCGGAACACCGCGTATGCTCTTGATGGATGAGCCTTTTTCGTCGCTCGACGCGGACCGGATCAGCGATCTTCTGACCCTGACCCAGGACCTCATCGCGCAGCATCGACCTGCGGTCATTCTGGCCTCGCACAGCGCCGCCGAACTGGACGCACTGGCAACCCGGCGTGCGCATCTAAGTGGCCGGCCGGCCCATCTCGACTATCTCGAAACGCGGCTGCGTGCCGGCTCATAACCCCAGACAGCGAGCCCGAAAAACACGATCAAGGCCAACACCGTCCAGCCGAGGGCGGGCAGGTTGAGCTGCCCATAAAGCGCGAACCGGATCAACTCTACCGCGTGGGTGAACGGGTTGACCCGGCAGAGCCACGCCAGAAACTCCGAGCTTTCCTGCATTTTCCACAGCGGATAGAGGGCCGTGGACAGAAAGAACATCGGGAAGATCACGAAATTCATCACCCCGGCAAAATTCTCAAGCTGGCGCACGCGCGCTGAAAGCAGGAGCCCCAAGGCGCACAGCATCAACGCGCAAAGGATCAGGGCGGGAAGTGCGGAAATCACCCCAATCCACGTAAGCTTTATTCCGTAAAGCGCTGCGATTAAAAGAAAAGCCGCAACCTGAACCAGCCCGACCACCGCGCCCGCCAAAAGCTTTGCGCCCAGCAGAAACCAACGCGGCAAGGGCGCGGTGAGCAAAAGCCGCATCGCGCCGCTCTCGCGGTCATGGACGAGGCTGAGCGAGCTTTGCATCCCCGAGAACAGCAAGATCATTCCGCAGAGGCCCGGCAGAATATAGGTCTCGTAGGTGATGTAGGTCTGATACGGCGCGATGATCGAGAGGCCAAGCGCTGCCCGAAAACCCGCCGCAAAGACCAGAAGCCAGATCAAGGGGCGCACCAACGCGGCGAGGAAACGGGCGCGCTGGCTGAGATACCGGCGTAGCTCGCGCGTCACGATTGCGCCGACCGCTCGGGCAGGGTGGGCTAGCATGGCATCGCCCCCGTTTCGCGCAGCATCCAGTCCGACAGTGCACTGCCCGCGCGCAACGCTCCCGCCGTCCCATCAGCCTGCAACCGCCCCTGATGCAGCAAGACCACCTGATCCGAGTCGCGGATCTCGTCGCTCAGATGGGTGGCCCAGAGCACCGACACGCCGTGCCCGGTGAGGTCATGAACATGATCAGTGATCGCGCGGCGGGCAGGCGCATCCAGACCAACAGTCGGCTCGTCAAGGATCAGAAGTGCCGGACGATGCAAGAGCGCCCGCGCGATTTCCATGCGCCGCCGATGCCCGCCATTGAGATCGCGCACCCGCTCCCGCGCTCGTTCGCGCATGTCCAGACGATCCAGCGCCTCGTCGATCCGCTGACTTGAAGTTTTCCGGTCAAGCCCCTGTAAAGACGCAAAATATCGCAGGTTGGACAGGACGCTCAACTCTGCGTCATAGGTTGCGCTTTGAAACACGACCCCGATCTGCGCCAGCGCGGCACGAGGCGCGCGCGCCAGATCGATGCCGCCGATCTCCACCCGTCCGGGGCGCGGACGGATCAACCCGGTCAGGACCGAAATCAGCGTCGATTTGCCCGCGCCATTCGGGCCGAGCAACGCTGAGAAACGCCCCCGTGCCACCCGAAACCCGACCCCGTCCAACGCCGACTTGCGGCCCCAGGCATGGCTCAGATCGCGGATGGCGAGCGCGTCAGTCAATCGTGATCTCCAGCCGTTGATCGTCGCCGCGCGCGCCCGGTATCTCGAGACTGTAGCGCCCCGGTTTCACCGCGACGAAGCCAATCTCCATCGTGCCGGGCTGATCGAACTCGACCGAGTGCAAGCCGGTGGGTCGAATCTCCAATCCCTCGATGACGATCTCGTCGATCCAGATCGCCCGGAAGAAGTCGCCCCCCTGAAGCCCGATCTCTCCCGAGCCGTCCGAGGTGATCTCAACCTCGTAATAGGCCCCGGATTTAAGTGCCCAAGGCCCGCCAAGAGGCTCTCCGACCGACAGGATCATTTCGGGCAGATCGTGTTTGTTCGGACCGGCCAGAAGGCCCGCCGGGGCGGCATCGCCATCGGCAACGGCGGGAAGGGCGGCGCAGAGCGCAGCGGCGAGGGTCAGGGAAAATTTCATTGGATCAGGCTCCTGTGCAGATCACGGGGTCGGACGGGCGGCTGCGCCCCAGGGAAAGCGCCCGACCTTGATGGATTTGATGGGTTCAAGCGTCGCCAGATCGATCACCGTCACATCGCCCGAGACACCGTTCGTGGTGAACAGCTTGGTCTGATCGGGCGAGATCGCCATGTGCCAGACGCGCCGCCCGACAAGGATATATCGCTCGACCGCGTAGCTTTGCGCATCGACCACAGCGATATGGTTAGCCGGGCCAAGCGCGACAAAAACCTTCGTGGCATCGGGCGAGAATTTCATTCCGACCGGTTGCAGCTTTTCGGCGCGAATATTCGGAATTTCGAAACGGATCTTGCCAACCTCTGCCTTTGTTTCCACATCGAACACAGTCACGGTCCCGCCAATCTCGGAACTGACCCAAAGCACCTGCCCGTCAGGGCTGAACTCGGCATGGCGCGGGCGCGAGTCGACCAGCGAATTCGCCACGATCTTATGCGTCGTGGTGTCGATCCAATGCGCCATGTTGGTGGTTTCGGAGGTGGTCACCTGAAGCGTCCCATCAGGAGAAATCCCCATGCCTTCAGGCTCGACCCCGACATCAATTTGCGCGACGACCTTGCGGGTCTCGGTATCGACGACGGTGGTGATCGCATCATCCTCATTGGCGATGTAGAGAAGGCGGTCATCCGGGGCGATCACGAATTGCTCTGGGTCTTCGCCGGAGGGCAGCTCGTGCAGGATGTCGCCGGTATCTGGGTCCATGACCTGCACCGCATCCGAGTCGGAGGCGCAGATATAGAGCCGCTTGAAGTCGCGGCTGAAGGTCACCCCGCGCGGACGCTCCCCGGTCGGGTAGGTCGCCTTGACCTCCAGCGTGGTGACGTCGATCACGCTGACCGTGTCGTCCATTTCATTCGTCACCCAGATTTCGTCAGCGGCGGCGGGCAGACTAAGGGCAGTGCAAAGCAGAAGCGTGCGGATCATCGGGTTTCTCCAAAGGCGGTGCAGGGGCTTTCAGGCGCGTCAAAGCCCAGCGTGTCGAGTTCGGAATTCTGGTGCAAAAAGCCTTCGAGCGGCGCGAGCGCGACCACAGCACGCTCGGTCACAAGCGGGATCGGCTGGCGCATCTGGCCGTTCCACGCGCGGAAAGACAAAGGCGTGCCGAGGAACCCGGCGAGCCGGAACTCCCCCGAGAGCAGATAGCCGCGCAACCCCTCGGCCTCGCGCGCGCCAGAGCGCGTCGCCGCCTCGCCAAGCGCGGCGATCGCGGCCCAGCCTGCATAATCGGTCGCGCGCATCTCGCGCCCCGACAGGTCACGGAAGCGGTTTTGCAACTGCGCCGCACCATGCTGTTCGACGACGCCCGACCAGCCGCGCGGCTGAACGCCCTCGGACCCGGCCAGAGGGCGCGGTTCCCAGGTGTTATAGGCGATGTAGCGGGCGAAATCGCCGCGCTCATCGGCGACGAGAAGGAGGTCGTGATCGGGCAGGTCCTGCGTGAACAGAGGCACCTCGGCACTCGCCGCACGGCGCATATTCGCATCGAACGCCCATGTTTTCTCGCCCTTGATCTCAAAGCCGAACTTGAGGACAGAGGCCCGCAGCGCATCCGCGAATTCGACATCCTCTGGGTAACTGCCCGCGATCAGCGCGACATCGGTCCAGCGCTTCCAAAGCGCGAACTGCGCCAGCGCATCCGCGCGCATCGCCGTGCTCGGAACCGTGTGCAACATGTTGGCCCGGCACTCTTCGGCACGCAGGTCGCGCTCGGGCGCGGCGATATTGAAGATGAGCGCATCTTGCGCCTCGGGCAGGTCGGCAAGCGCCAGAAGATCCGCGGCGGGCGCGTTCACGATCAACACGCGCGCCCCGGTTTCAAGCAGCGCGCGAGCGGCGGGCAGAAATTCTGCCTCGGGCGGCACCTGTGTCACTTCGAGCCAATAATCGATGCCCGTGAACCGTCCGGTCGTGGCGATGTCCTCAAGACCCAGACGCGCGCCCGCAAGCCCCAGATCCTCGGGCAGGGCGGACATATTCGACAGCACCGGCGGCTGCGTCACCTGACGCTCGAGATAGTCGAAGCGCAACGCCTCGGCCATGGCCGGGCTGCCAAGCCAAAGGCAAAGCGCCATCATGGACCACGCTAACCGCATCACTCCTCCCGGTATTTTCGCTCCCCGGCTCAACCTGCGGGCGCGGGGTCGTAGTCGCAATACGACCAATGTCTAGGGCCGGGCAGCGCCGCCGGGCGCGCCGGTGACGTGGGGCTGTGTTAGGCTGGGACGAACCCCGTGGCTTCGAAGGGAGGACAAGATGCGTTACTGGATGGTCGCGGCGCTTGGCGCCTGCATCGCACTGCCCACCTGGGCCGAGGAAGATATTGCCGCACTTGGCGATCTGAACCGCGAGGAACTCTCGCTCAACCGCATGATGGAAAATATCGCGCGGGGCGAGACCTCGATGACGACCTGCGCGACGGGGTATTTCATCACCAAATCAGGCCGTCACGGGATGGCGCGCGAGCTGTTCGAGCGCTGCGCCGAGGACGGCTGGACGGGGGCGATGACATGGATGAGCCAGCTTGACGAGAATGGGCTTGGCGCGCCCTCGGACCCGAAAGCCGCCGCCGAATGGGACCGGCGCGCCGCCGAAGCGGGCGATCCGGTCGGGCAATTCAATTTCGGCCTTGATCTGCTGCGCGGGCGCGGCGTGGCGCGTGACGAGGTGGCTGGTCGTGCCCTCATCGACGAGGCCGCGCGGGCGGGGCTTCCGGTGGCGCGCCGCTTGCAGGGCGCGGATTATGACCTCGACGAGGTCACGCCCGATGCCGATGAATGGCGCTACATCCCGCTGTCCTGACGGGACCACGGCTCGACAGGGCGCTCGGGGCCCATGTCGCAGCGGGCGGCCGGACGCCTCCCTCTTCCAACCTCGTCCGGCCGCCCGATATCGCCAGCAAACCCCGCGCCTTACGACCAAAGTGCAATAGACCGTTTGACCTGCATCAACCCCTGATGCGGGCTGCGGCGCGAAAGTCGGGCCGAACGTCAAGCGACAGGAGAACGAGATGACTCGCACCATGATGATTGCCGCCACAGCAGCGCTGCTGGCCGCCCCGGCCTTTGCCGATGCGATCGACCGGATCAAGATCGACGCGGGCGAGAGCCTGTTCGATGCCCAATGCCGCCGCTGCCATGCGGTCGATGCGACCGATCCGAGCTATGGCCCCTTGCTCGACGGGATCGTCGGGCGCAAGGCGGGCACCTTCGAAGGCTATGAGTATTCCGAGGCGCTGGCCGGGGCGGGCTTTGCCTGGACCGCGGGCGCGCTGCGGGCGTGGATGGAGGATAACGATGCCTTCGTGCCCGGCACCAAGATGCGCCATGTCGGCATCACCGATCCGACCGTGCAGGATTTCATCGTCTCCTATCTCGCCTCGGTCGGGCACTGAGGCCGCAGCTCGGGGCGCGGGGGCCGGGTCGTAAGACCAATGGACAATATACGTCCGCGCCTGCGCCTCGATACTTGTCCCGATGCCCCCGCGTGGAACGAACCGCGCGCGGGCGCTGACTTATCGGGAGGAGACAGCGATGAACCGTTTCGTGCTGGCCGCAGTCGTGGCCATGACCTGTGCCGGAGCCGCCCATGCGGGCGTGACCGAGCAAGACCTGCTGGAGGATGCGACCTCCACGCATAACGTGCTGACCAACGGCATGGGGCGCGATCTTCAGCGCTTCAGCCCGCTGACCATGCTCAACAAGGACAACGTCAAGAACCTCGTCCCGGCCTGGGCCTTCAGCCTTGGCGGCGAGAAACAGCGCGGGCAGGAAAGCCAGCCGCTGATCCATGACGGCGTGATGTATATCACCGGCTCCTATTCCCGGATGTATGCCATCGACCTCGCCACCGGCAAGGAGATCTGGCAATACGACGCGCGCCTGCCGGAAGGTATCCTGCCCTGCTGTGACGTGATCAACCGCGGTGGCGCGATCTATGGCGACAACATCTATTTCGGCACGCTGGACGCGCGCATCGTGGCGCTGGACCTGAAGACCGGCGACGTGAAATGGAACAAGAAGATCGCCGATTACAAAGAGGGGTACTCCTACACCGCCGCGCCGCTGATCGTGAACGGTCTGGTCATCACCGGCAACTCGGGCGGTGAATTCGGTATCGTCGGCGAAGTGCAGGCGCGCGACGCCGAGACCGGCGAGCTGGTCTGGACCCGCCCGGTGATCGAGGGCCATATGGGCACGTTCAAGGGCGAGGAAAGCACCATGACCGGGACGCTCAACGCGACCTGGCCCGGCGATATGTGGAAAACCGGGGGCGGCGCGACCTGGCTTGGTGGCTCCTATGACGCGGACACCAATACGCTGGTCTTTGGCGCGGGCAACCCGGCCCCCTGGAACTCGCATCTGCGCAACGCGGGCACGCCCGTCGAGGGCAATACGGGCGACAACCTCTATGCCGCCTCGCGTCTCGGGATCGACCCCGAGAATGGCGAGATCAAATGGCACTTCCAGACCACCCCGCGCGAGGGCTGGGACTTTGACGGGGTGAACGAAGTGGTCGCGTTCGTCGACAAGGACGGCAACAAGCGCTTCGCCACCGCCGACCGCAACGGCTTCTTCTACATCCTCAACCGCGAAGACGGCAAATTCGTCGCCGCCTATCCCTTCGTGAAGGACATCACCTGGGCCAGCGGCATCGACGAGAATGGCCGCCCGATCTACAACGAGGACAACCGTCCCGGCGCGCCCGATGCGGCAGCCGAAGGCGGTAAGGGCCAGCAAGTCTTTGCCGTGCCCTCCTTCCTTGGCGGCAAGAACTGGATGCCGATGGCGCATAGCCCGAAAACCGGCCTGTTCTACGTGCCTTCGAACGAATGGGGCATGGATATCTGGAACGAGCCGATCTCCTATAAGAAGGGCGCGGCCTATCTGGGCGCGGGCTTCACCATCAAGCCGCTCTTCGAGGATTACATCGGCTCGCTCAAGGCGATGGACCCGAATACCGGCGAGGTGAAATGGGAGTTCAAGAACGAGGCCCCGCTCTGGGGTGGCGTGATGACGACCGCGGGCGGCCTTGTCTTTACCGGCACGCCCGAGGGTGAGTTCATCGCCTTCGACGACGAGACCGGAGAGAAGCTCTGGTCGTTCCAGACCGGGTCGGGCATCGTCGGCCAGCCGATCACCTGGGATCAGGATGGCGAGCAATATGTCTCGGTCATCTCGGGCTGGGGCGGTGCGGTTCCGCTCTGGGGTGGCGAAGTCGCCAAAAAGGTGAACTACCTCAACCAGGGTGGCGTCGTCTGGACCTTCAAACTGCCGAAACAGCTCGCCTCGGCGAACTGATCGCAACACCGGAACACGCGACCGGGCGGGCGCGGGGGGAACCCTCGCGCCCGTTTTCCTGCGCCTCCGACTTATGGACAGTTTCCCTTGCGACTTGCGCCGGGCTAGGCTGGGACCACAGAGAGAGACTTTAGCCCAAGGGCCGCCAGATGCATATTCAGACCCCCCGTTCCGGCACCCGCGCCGAATTTCGACGCGCCATGATCGTCGAAGACCACCCGCTGTTTTGCGACGCCCTCGCGATGACGCTTCAGGCTGTGGCCGGGATTGAGCAGGTCGACCATGCGGACCGGCTCGCGGCGGCGGTCGAGATGATCGAGGCGGGCGTGACACCGGATGTCATCGTGCTGGACCTGAACCTGCCGGATGTGAACGGGCTTGATGGGCTGATGCGGCTGCGGCTGGCGGCCCCCAGCCTGCCGATCGTGGTGGTGTCCTCCATCGACGAGCCCCGCGTGATCCGCTCGGCCATACTGGCGGGCGCGGCGGGGTTCGTGCCGAAGCACTCGCGCCGGGAACTTTTCCGCGCGGCCTTTGCCGCGATCGCGCGGGGCGAGGTCTTTGTGCCGGAATCGAACGGCGAGGCTTTGGCCGAGGGCAATGGCATGAGCGCGCAGGACGAGGCGATCCGCCGCCTGAGCCAGCTCACCCGCCAGCAGGCGAAGATCCTTGAGCAGATCTGCGAGGGCAAGATGAACAAGCAGATCGCCTTCGACCTCTCGATAGCCGAGACCACCGTCAAGGCGCATGTCACCGCCATCATGCGCAAGCTGGGCGTCTATTCGCGCACGCAAGCCGTTCTGATTGCCCGCGAAGCGCAGGCCACCGGGCCATTGCCCGAGACGTGGCGGAACGGCTAAGCTTCGGTCCGGGAGGATCGCATGACCGCTACGCAGACCGAAGACCGTCGCACCGCGCCGGGCGGGCAGGGGCCATGCCCGCGCCGCGCCTGCGCCCCCGCGCGCGCAGACGACGCGCTTGACCGGCTGGTCGCCGGGCTGGGACCGGGACCGTTTGCGCTCGTGCTGATCTTCGCCAGCCCCGAAGCCGATCTGGAGAGCCTCACGCAAACCGCGCAAATCGCGTTCCCGCGCACGACGATCTGCGGCTGCACCACCGCCGGCGAGATCACGGATGCGGGCTATGACAGCGGGCAGATCGTGGCCTTTGCCTTTCCGCAGCAGGGCTTCGAGGTGGAAGCGCTGCTGATCGAGGGGATCGAGGATCTCGACACGCGGGCCTTGATCGCCGACCTTCTGCGCGCGCGCCAGTCGCTTGCACGGCGCGGCGAGGGGATGCCGAATGAATTCGCCCTGCTGTTGGTCGACGGGCTCTCGGGACAGGAGGACGCGCTGGTCGCGGCGCTCTCGGGGGGGCTTGGCCCGGTGCCGATGGTTGGCGGCTCTGCGGGGGACGGAAATGCGTTCCGGCGCACGCTTCTTTCCTTTAACGGCAAGATCCATGAGAACGCTGCCGTCCTGTGCCTTATGCGCGGGCTGTGCGAAGTGCGGACCTTCTCGCTCGACAACACCCGACCGACCGAGGCGCGCATGGTGGTGACCCGCGCCGACCCCCGGCACCGGCTGGTGGCGCGGATCAATGACGAACCGGCGGCCGAGGAATATGCGCGCTTGCTGGGGCTTATGCCCGAACAGCTCTCGCCCTTCGTTTTCGCCGCGCATCCGGTTCTGGTGCGCGCAGGCGGACGCCACCATGTCCGCGCAATCCAGGGCGTCGGGCCGGAAAACTCGCTGATCTTCTTTGCCGCCATCGACGAGGGGCTGGTGCTCACCATCGCCGACCCTGCCGATATCGCCGACCACCTAGAGGCGGAACTCTCAAGCCTCTCGCGCATCCAGCCGCCAAGCGCGATCCTCGGTTTCGACTGCTTCTTCCGCCGGATTGAGGCGGAGGGGCGTCAGAAGGTTGGGCAGGTCTCGCAGATCCTTGCGCGGCACCGGGTTGCGGGCTTCTCGACCTATGGCGAACAGATCGGGGCGATGCATGTGAACCAGACCATGACCGGCGTCGCCTTCTACCCGCCGGAGCCGCGCCGATGAGCGCGCCCGACCTGCACGCCGCGCTGCCACCCCGGCTTTCCTCGCTGGTGGCGCCCGGCGACAGTCACGAACGGCAGAACCAGAAGCTCCTCGCCATCGCCGAGGTGCTGATCCGCCATGCGGAGGAGATGACCGAGGATCGCGGCGCGGGCTATGCGCAGTTTCAGCGCGCCGCCATGCTCGAAGATCAGGTCCGCGAACGCACCCGCGACCTCGAACGCGCGCTCGATTTGCTCAATGTCTCGAACGCGCGGCTTGCGGATGCGAACCGCGAAACCGAACTCGCGCGGCAAAACCTCGCCGCCGCGATCGAGACCGTGCAGGAGGGTTTTGCACTCTTTGACGCGAATGACGTGCTCGTCATGTGCAATTCGCGCTTCAACGCGCTCTTGCCCGATATCCGCGATCAGCTCGTGCCGGGGCTGCCCTTCGACACCTATATCCAGATCGCCGCGCAATCGGCGCATCTGGGCATGCCCGAGGGCATGACCGCCGATGACTGGCGCGAAATGCGACTCAAGCGCCACCTCGAACACCATTTCATCCTGACTCAGCAGATGGGCGAGGATCGCTGGATGCAGGTCTCCGAGCATCGCACGCTCGATGGTGGCACGGTGATCTTGCAGACCGAGGTGACCGACCTGATCCGCGCCGAGCGGGAGGAGCGCGGGCGGATGCTCGACGATCAGGCCCGCATCCTGCGCGCGACGCTCGAACATCTCAAGCTCGGCGTCTGTATTTTCGACGCGCGGCTGCAATTGCTCGGTTGGAACGAGCGGCTGGCAGAGTTTCTGACGCTGCCGCGCACCCGGCTTCGGCTGGGAATGCATTTCGACACGCTGCTTGAACAGGTGCGAGACCAGTTCGTCTTTCCGCATGGGCTGAGCGCCTATCGCCTGTCGGACTGGGTGCGCCGGGTGCGCCGCAAGGATCAGTTCTCGATGGAGGTCACGCGCGAGAACGGTCAGGTCTATGAAATCTTCGCGCAGGAAATGCCCGATGGCGGCTTCGTGATGTCGCTGGCCGATATGTCGGCGGAACGGCAGGCGCTGGCTGCGCTCTCCAAGGCGAACGAGACGCTCGAGGCGCGCGTGATGGAGCGCACGCTGGAGCTTGAGGATGCGTTGGGCCGGGCAGAGCGGGCCAATGCCTCGCGCGCGCGTTTCGTCGCCGCCGCAAGCCACGATCTCCTGCAACCGCTTTCGGCGGCCAAGCTCTATCTCGCCTCGCTGGGCGACGACATGGTCGATCCGCGTGCGCAACGCACGCTCGACAAGGTGCAAAGCGCGCTCGGCTCGGTCGAGGGCATCCTTGGCGCGCTGCTCGACATTTCGCGGCTCGAAAGCGCGTCTGTCTCGGTCGATATGGGGCCTGTGGCGCTTGGGCCGATGTTCCGGCAACTGGCCGACGAATTCACACCGATTGCCGCGCTCAAGGGGCTGGAGCTGATCATTCGACCGACCGAGCTCACGGTCATCTCGGATCGCAGTTACCTGCGTCGCATTTTGCAAAACCTGATCTCGAACGCAATCCGCTACACAGAGGCGGGGCGGGTTTACGTTTGCCTGCGTCGGCGCGGTGCCTTTCATGTCGTCGAGGTGCGCGACAGCGGACCGGGTATCGCCGAGGAGGATCAGGATCAGATTTTCCGCGAATTCCACCGGCTCAATGCACGCGCCTCGGCTTCTGAAGGGATGGGGCTTGGCCTTGCGATCGTGGACCGTGCCGCCTCGTTGCTGGGACACCCGCTCGAATTGCGTTCGGCACCCGGACGCGGCTCCACCTTTGCCATTGGTCTGCGCCCGGCGCGCGATGCCCAGCCGCGTGCCGAGGAAACCCTCTCGCCTGAAGGCGTGCGGCCCGATACCGGGGAAATCCTCGCGCTGCTGGTTGAAAACGATGCCGAACTGTCGCGCGCCATGACACAACTCCTTGAGAAATGGGGGGTGACGGTCTTCGATGTTGCCTCGGGCGAGGAAGCCCTGGAGCTGATCGAGGCGACCGGGCTCGAACCCGATATTTTCCTGCTCGATTACCAGCTTGGGGCGGGGATGAACGGGCTTGACCTGCTGCGGGAACTACGCCGCCGTTTCGGTGAGGACATCGCCGCGCGGCTGGTCACCGCCGCCCGCTCCGCGGCGCTGCGGGACGAGGCGCGGGCCTTGCGCGCCGAGATCCTCGCCAAGCCGATCCCCCCCGCCGCACTCGCCGCTTTCCTGTTTGGCACACGCCGCTAAACCCTCGGTTTACACACCCCGCGCAAGCGTGCCAAATGCGCCGGCGAACAGGCCAGAGGAGAATGCCATGAGCGACGACATCAACAGCCGCCACCGCGAAAAGATGAAGAAAATCAAAGCGGCGCGCGACAAGATCATGGCCACCAAGACCGAGGAAAAGGGCCTGATCATCGTCCATGACGGAAACGGCAAGGGCAAATCCTCGTCGGGATTCGGGATGATCATGCGCGCCATCGGCCACGGTATGCCCTGCGCGGTCGTCCAGTTCATCAAAGGCACCTGGATCACCGGCGAAGGCGAGCTGTTGCGCAAGCGCTTTGCCGAGGAATGCACCTTCGTGATTTCGGGCGAGGGCTTCACTTGGGACACGCAGGACCGCGAGCGCGACATCGCCGCCGCCCGTGCGGGCTGGGAGCGCGCCAAGGAAATCATCCGCGACCCGCGCTATCAATTCGTGCTGCTGGACGAGATCAACATCGCGCTGCGCTATGATTATCTCGATATCGACGAGGTGGTGGAGTTCCTGCTGACCGAGAAGCCGCACATGACCCATGTCTGCCTGACGGGCCGAAACGCCAAGCCCGAGCTGATCGAGGCCGCCGATCTGGTGACCGAGATGACGCTGGTGAAGCACCCGTTCAAGGACGGGGTGAAGGCGCAAAAAGGCGTGGAGTTCTGATCCATGCCCGCGATCATGGTGCAGGGCACGGGCTCGAATGTCGGCAAATCCATGCTGGTGGCGGGCCTGTGCCGGGCGGCGCTGCGTCGCGGGATCAAGGTGGCGCCGTTCAAGCCGCAAAACATGTCGAACAACGCGGCCGTAACCGAGGATGGCGGCGAAATCGGGCGCGCGCAGGCGCTTCAGGCCCGCGCCTGTGGTCTGCGTCCGATGACCGACATGAACCCGGTGCTGCTCAAGCCCGAGACCGATATCGGCGCGCAGGTCGTGGTGCAGGGGCGGCGACTGACCTCGACGGCCGCCGCCGACTATCCGGCGCTGAAACCGCGCCTGATGGACGCGGTTCTTGAGAGCTTTCAAAGGCTTGAAGCTGCCCATGATCTGGTGATCGTGGAAGGGGCCGGCAGCCCCGCCGAGGTGAACCTGCGCGCCAATGACATCGCCAATATGGGCTTTGCCCGCGCCGTGGGCTGCCCGGTTCTTCTGGTCGGCGATATTGATCGTGGCGGCGTCATCGCGCAGATCGTCGGCACCAAGGCGGTGCTCGACCCGGCTGATGCGGATATGATTAAAGGATTTGCGATCAACAAGTTCCGAGGCGATCCTCGACTGTTTGACGATGGCTATGCGCTGATTTCCGAACAGACCGGCTGGCCCGGATTCGGTGTGGCCCCGTGGTTCTACGATGCGTGGAAGCTGCCCGCCGAAGATGCGGTGGACCTTGAGGCACCGGGTGCGGCGGACGGTTTCCATATCGTTTGCCTGTGCTTCTCACGGATTGCGAATTTCGACGATCTGGACCCGCTGGGCCAAGAGCCAAATGTCCGCGTCACGATGCTCGGGCCGGGACGCCCGATCCCGGCAGATGCCGATCTGGTGATCTTGCCGGGGACGAAATCGACGCGCGGCGATCTGGCGTTCATGCGCGCGCAGCGCTGGGATATCGACCTTTTGGCGCATCATCGCAGAGGCGGGCGCATCTTGGGGATTTGCGGTGGATATCAGATGCTTGGGACCCGTATTTCAGACCCGGAGGGGATCGAAGGTGCGCCTGGCGAAAGCGCTGGCCTCGGCCTGCTGCAAATCGAGACGGTGATGACGGGCGACAAGCGGTTGACAGAGACCCGGGCGATCCACGTTCCGACCGGGCACCAGATGGCGGGCTATGAAATCCATATCGGGCGCAGCGAGGGGCCCGATCGTGCACGTCCCTTTGCGCGGATAGGCACCGAGAACGAGGGCGCCATCAGCCCGGATGGCCGGGTGCAGGGCAGCTATCTGCACGGCATGTTTTCCGATGACGGGTTTCGGCGCGCGTGGCTCGGGGGGCTCAATGTGCAAGCGAGCGGAGAACGTTACGAGGCAGGTGTCGATGCGGCGCTTGACGCCTTGGCCGACCATCTCGAGACGCATCTGGATGTCGCGGGCATCCTTTCACTCGCGCGCTAAGGCGCGGGTAAGGCGCTCCCACTGCGCCTCTGTGCCGGGGAGACCAAGCCGAATCCATTGTTTTGAATAGGGAAATATCCGGGTCCAGAGATGAGCACGCGCAAGACGGTCTTGCGTGGCTTGGGCATCGGGACAGGCATAGGTGCGAAACAGCGAGGTGCCGCCGACAAGCTGCCAACCCGCACTTTGCGCGAGCTGGTCAAGCCGCGCGCTGGCAGCCCGAAGGCGAAGACACGTTTGGCCATGCCAGAAACGGTCTGCAAGCGCTTGTTCTGCAATGGAAATCGCAGGACCCGCCACGGGCCATGGCCCAGCCATTCGGGTGATATCCATCACCAATTCCGGCGCGCCAATGGCGAAGCCAAGCCGCAGACCCGCCAGCCCATAGAATTTCCCAAAAGACCGCAAAATCAATATATTGGATGGCAAGTCTAAAGTGCCGCAAAGACTTAGGTCCGGAGTCGGGTCGGCAAAACTCTCATCCACTACCAAGAGCCCGACTGTCTTGGCGAGGGCTTGCAATGCCTTGGGTGGATAGTGTTTCCCATCGGGGTTGTTGGGATTGACGACCACGGCGAGATCGGCGCCCGCAAGCGCATCCAGCGTCGGGCACTCGGTCACCTGCCAGCCCGCCCCGCGCAGCGCGCCCGCATGCTCGTTATAGGTGGGCGCAAGAACCCGCGCCTGCCCTGCGGCGCGCAGGTAGGGCACGATCTGAATGGCGCCCTGCGCACCGGCTAAAGGCGCGATGGCGAGTTGGGTGCCATAGGCGGCTCGCGCAGCCTCGATCAGCCGATCCATCTCACGCCGCCGCGGCAGGGCCGCCCATGCATCCGCGGGGATCTCGGGGATCGGATAGGGGCAGGGGTTGATCCCGGTCGAGAGGTCGATCCAATCCCCAAGCGCGCCGCCAAAGCGCGCCTGCGCCGCGTCGAGATTGCCACCGTGATCGCGTGGAAGGGTTAGGTGCGTCATAGGCCGGGTTAAAGCAGGGCCAGCGCCGCCAAGGCAAGCACCATCAGCGCCATTGCACGGCGATAAAGCGACAGCCCGCGCGCAAGATCGCCAGGCGTCGGGTCGGGGGCCTTGGGGTTCAGCCACGGCTCCTCGGAGATATGGGTTCCGTAGACGCGCGGCCCCGAGAGCCGCACATTCAGCGCGCCCGCCATCGCGCCCTCGGGCCAGCCCGCATTGGGCGAGCGATGCGCGTGCGCGTCGCGGGCCATAACGCGGAGTGCACGCGCGGCATGGCGCCCGGATGCCAAAGCAAACAGCCCTCCGGTCAGCCGCGCAGGCACCCAGTTCACGACATCGTCGAGGCGCGCGGCGATCTTGCCAAAGGCCTCGTAGCGGTCATTCCGATGGCCGATCATCGAATCCATCGTGTTGATCGCCTTGTAGGCGGCCAAACCCGGCAAGCCCGCCACCGCGCCCCAAAAGATCGGCGCAACGATCCCGTCCGAGCTGTTTTCCGCAAGGCTTTCAAGGGCCGCCCGCGCGATGCCCGGCGCATCGAGCTGCGCCGGATCCCGCCCGACGATCATCGACACCGCATGGCGCGCGGAGTCCAGATCGTCGCCCAGCAGCGGCTTTGCCACCGCCGCCACATGATCGTGCATCGAGCGCAGTGCGAGCAGGGGCCACGCCAGCACGGCTCCGATGACGAGACCTGCACTCCCGGGCGGGAACATGCTCTGAAGCAGCCAGGCGGGCAGGGCGGCCAAGACCACGATCAGCACCACGGTCACGCCGCCCATCGCGATCTTCTGCGCGCGCGTGCCCTGATTGAGGCACCCCTCCAGCGCCGAGATTGCGCGGCCAAGCCACGTCACCGGGTGACCGATTCGACGATAGAGCCGGTCCGGCCAGCCCAGACCCGCGTCGATCAGCGCGGCCAGTGCGATCATGCCGGCAAAGCTCATGCGCTGGCTCCGGATTGAAACTGCACAAGGTCACGTAGCCCGGCCTCGGCCAAGGCTTCAGCCGCGCTCTGGGGCACTGTGCCGACGGCAAAGATCAGCCCGCGCGCAGACCCGGTATGCGCGCGCACCCAGCCAAGCGCGCCAAGGCTCCGGACGAGATCAGCCGCCGGATCACCGGCTGGACCACGGGCCGCTGTGCAGGCTTGGGCAGAAGCACTGGAGAGCGCGGCCAATCGCCCAAGATCACCGACTTTCGCGGCCGCCACCCACTCTTTCACGAGATCGGAAATGTCTGGAAAGTCATTGTCTTGCGCGCGCGTTTTAATGTGATCACCCCAGAAACCGCCGATGACCTCGCAAACGGGCGGTGCGGTCAGTTGTGTCAGAACGCGCCCCTCGCGCGAGGCCCAGAGCACCTGATCGGGGGCGGGCAGCATCAGCGGATCACTCGCCCCCTCGGTGGCCAGACAGGCGGCGATCAGATCCTCGGTCCGGCCGTCAAATCCGGCGGCTCGCGCAATGGCGATCAGTGTCGCGGTCGAGGCACCCGCACCACCGCCCATCGGCATGTCGAGACCGATCCGAAAGCGTCCGCACACAGGCAAACGCAACCGCGCAAGAAAGCGACCAATCAGCTCGGGCGTTGCGGGGTCGGGGCCGTCGATGGTCAGCGCAGAGGCGTCTTGAAACCAGACGCGGGAGGCCAAAGCAGGGCAGGGCAAAGTCACCAGCGCAACCGGCCCCTTCGGCCCCATGCGGCCTTGCAGCCACTCGCCGAAATGCCCGCCGACCACGGCACGGCGCATCATCCGCGGACCTCATTGACCGCGATGACAGAAAACACGCCCTCAGGGCCAACGCGCAACCGGGTGAGAGAAAGGGGGGAAATCTCAAAGGACAGGGCGGCAGGGACCGCGCCGGTTGCAAGCGCGATCGAGGCGCGCGCGACGCCTGCATGGGCGACCAGCACGACCGGCGCCTGTGCCTCCCACGCCCGGGCAGCATGGGCCTGCACGGCAGGCGCGACACGCGTGCACAGATCGGCGAAACTCTCTCCATCCTCGTTACGATGCGCGGCAAGCGCCTCGTTTGTCAGCACGCCAAGATCGGGCAGGGCGGCATAATCCGCCCCGTCATGAATGCCGAAATTCTGCTCCCACAGACGCGGATCGAGCGCGGGCACCGCGCCCCAGACCGCCTGCGCGGTCTGCTGGCACCGTAGCGCCGGGCTGGACCCGCGCAGCACGATCCCGGCCAGCCGCTCGGCCAGCGGTTCCATCGCCCGAGGATCAATCCGGGCCGCCACATCCGTGCGCCCGCACAGCCGCCCCGGCTCTGCAATCGGCGCATGGCGCAGCACGACAAGCTGAGGCCCTTCGATCCCGGGCATTTGCGGCTTCGGCATATTTGCCCTTCCCTTCGCAACCGGGATTTGCTTTGTCACGGGCGCATGGAAAAGTCGATACTCATCACCGGGGGCGCGCGCTCGGGCAAGAGCACGCTGGCCGAGCGGCTGGCGCTGAAGCCGACCGGGCGCGCGATTTATATCGCAACCGCCGAAGCCTTCGATGACGAGATGGCCGCGCGGATTGCCGAGCATCAGGCACGGCGCGGACCGGAATGGCGCAACCTCCATGCCCCGCTCGATCTGGTCGGTGCGCTGGCGCAAAGCGACGGGGGCGATCCCCGGCTGGTCGATTGTCTGACGTTGTGGCTCACCAATCTGATGCTTGGGGGACAAGATTGGCGGGCCGAAGCGGATCGGCTCGTCACGACGCTTTCGGCCCAGGAAGCGCCGGTTGTCTTCGTGACGAACGAAGTCGGCGCGGGCATCGTGCCCGAAAATCGGCTCGCCCGCGAGTTCCGCGATGCGGCGGGCTGGCTCAATCAATCCGTGGCTCAGGCCTGCGACGCGGTGTATCTGTGCGTCGCGGGCTATCCTGTGAAGGTGAAACCGAATGACCATCCTCTCTGACATCTCCGATCTCTCGACCATCGCGATCCTCGCGCGCGGGCTGCCGGTGCCGGATGCCGCCTCGATCGCAGAGGCGAAGGAGCGGCAGATGAGCCTGACCAAGCCGCCGGGCTCGCTCGGACGGCTTGAGGAGATGGCGGTGTTCATGGCGGGCTGGCAGCGCACGGCGCGCCCGGCGATTGCACGCGCGCAGGCCCTCGTCTTCGCGGGCAATCACGGCATTTGCGCGCAAGGCGTGAACCCGTTCCCGCAAGAGGTGACCGTGCAGATGGTCGCCAATTTCGAGGCCGGCGGGGCGGCGATCAACCAGATTTGCCGTGTGTCCGGCGCGGATCTGGCGGTCGTAGCGCTCGATCTGGATCGCCCCACGCAGGATTTCACCGCTGGCCCGGCGATGACCGAGGCCGAGACGCTCGACGCGATGCGCCGGGGGGCGGAGGCCGTGGACAAGGGCGCGCAGGTGCTGATCCTTGGCGAGATGGGGATCGGCAATTCGACCATTGCGGCGGCCCTCGCCTGTGCGAGTTTTGGCGGTGCGCCGGAGGAATGGGTCGGGCGCGGCACCGGGTCCGACGAGGCCGGGCGTGCGCTCAAGGCCGAGGTGATCGGGCGCGGGATCGCGCTTCATGGCGGTGCAAGCCCGCTGGGGACACTGGCGGCATTTGGCGGGCGCGAGCAGGCGGCGATCTGCGGCGCGATCATCGAGGCGCGGGCGCTGCGCATCCCGGTCATCCTTGACGGGTTTATCTGCACCGCCGCCGCCGCCCCGCTTTACAAGGCCGATCCGCGCTTTCTCGATCACTGTCTTGTCGGGCATCAGAGCGCCGAACCGGGCCATCGCAAGCTGCTGGCCGCGATGGAGCAAACTGCGATCCTCGATCTGGGCATGGCGCTTGGCGAGGGGTCGGGCGCGGGCTTGGCGCTTGGGGTGCTGCGCGCGGCGCTCGAATGTCACAACGGCATGGCGACCTTTGCCGAGGCCGGGGTCTCCGACGCATGACGCTTGCGGCCCGCCTGTCCGAGGCGCGGCTGGCGCTGATGCTGCTGACGCGGCTGCCCGTCGGGCAATTCGCGGGCGAGCCGCCCTCGATTTCGGCGGCGCGGTGGGCCTTCCCTTTTGTGGGGCTGGTGATCGGCGCGATTGGTTGGGCGGGGTTCGCGGGCGCGCAGGCGCTTGGGCTTCCGGTGCCGGTCGCAGCGGGGCTGACGCTGGCGGTTCAGATCGGCGCGACCGGCGCGCTGCATCTCGACGGGCTTGCGGATTACGCGGACGGGATGGGCGCGCGCGACCGGACCCGCGCGCTTGAGATCATGCGCGACAGCCGGATCGGCAGCTACGGGGTGATCGCGCTGATTGTCGTGCTGGGGCTGATCTGGAGCGCGATGAGCACGACGGCGATTGGTGACGCACCGTGGGTTTTCCTGCTGGCCGGGGCCGGGTCCCGCACGGCGATGCTCTGGGTGCTGATCGCCCTGCCGCCCGCGCGCGCCGACGGGATGGGACGGATGGCCACGGGGCAGGGCGCGCGCGCGCTCTGGCCGGGCATGGCGCTCATGCCGATCCTGCTCTGGCCGCTCGGGATCTCCGGGCTGATCGCGGCGCTCATCGCTGGCGCGCTGTGTCTGGCTATCGCCGCGCAGGCCCGCCGTCGCCTTGGCGGGCAAACCGGCGATGTGCTTGGCGCGGTTCAGGTGGTCTGCGAAGCCGCGCTCTGGATCGCGCTTGCCGCGCGCCCCATCTGACGGTTTTCATCCGCCATCTGCCGCGTTTCGCCTTGACGCTCCCCCGGCTTACCCCCTATCCAACGGGCTAGCTCAGGCTCCGATGTATAACTCACATCGGTTCAAGGGAACACCGGTGCGTCCGCAAGGACAAGTCCGGGGCTGCCCCCGCAACTGTAAGCGGTGAGGAACGGCGAAATGCCACTGGGGAAACCCGGGAAGGCCGCCCGACCCACGACCCGCAAGCCAGGAGACCTGCCGAGCGATCACCCTTGTCCGGCGCGGGGCGCGCATGGGCAGCGGTTTGTCCGCAGTGGTGACATGCACCATCTGCGGGCGGGGATTCCCTCTCGTGGATCATCACCAATGGGCCGAACGGCCCGACACGACGAGGGACATCATGACCGGTCTTCGCACCGCCTTTCTTCTGACCACCGCCATCGGCTCGACGAGCCTGATCGCCTCTGCCGCCAGCGCACAGGAGATCTTCACGCTCGACGAGATCACCGTTTCCGCAAACCGCGAGGAAACCGCGTTGAGCCGTTCGGGCGCGACGGTCGAGGTGGTGACGGAGGACGATCTGGAGGCTCATTCCTCTCAGAAATTTTCTGATTACGCACAAAGCCTTCCGGGCGTCACAATGACCTCCAACGGTGGATTGGGAACGACGACGTCTCTTAGAATTCGTGGTCTCGGAGATGCATACGTCCCTGTGTTATTTGACGGAATCGAACTTTCCGACCCTTCAAGCACGGGAAACGGATTTAATTGGGGGGGAATGATCGGACTCGGAATTTCGCGCGCAGAAATCCTTAAGGGTTCGCAATCGGCGCGCTTTGGAGCGGGGGCTGTGGCGGGTGTCGTGAACCTAGAGAGCTGGCGCCCCACCCAAAGCGGGTTCTCAGGAAAGGCGTCACTGGAATATGGCAGTTTCAATACTCTCAGCGAGGGCCTGAGCTTAGGTTTTCTCAATGAGAGAACAGAGTTGTCTTTTTCACTGTCACATGTGGAAACGGATGGGTTTTCTGCAAAATCTGATAATGAGGAAGATGATGCGTTTCGAGGTTCTCAAGCAAATTTCGGGGTAAGTCATCGGCTTACGGACAATATTCTGATCGGCGCCAATCTGATCGCCATCGATAATTATGTAGAATACGATAGTGGAGACATCGGGAACGACTACACTGATCTTGAACAGCGTGGAGGTCGCCTGTTCACGAAGTTTTCCACTGGATCAATTGATCACGAATTATCATTCTCTACAATGACTTCGGAACGGTGGGATACCGGATTTACACCCTATTTCAAGGGAGAACGCGACAATTGGACCTATGAAGGCTACACGCAGATAGGTTCGTCGGATCTGTCCTTTGGCATTGACTACGTAGAGGAACGCAGTGCCAGCGATGCGATTGACTCACTTGGAGCCTTCGCAGAATGGGCATTCGATCCGAATGAAGATTTTGACCTTGTCCTTTCGGTTCGTCACGACACTTCTTCGAAGTTCGATTCCGAATCGTCCGGACGACTTTCGATGGCATGGAGTCCTGTCGAAGATTTGATCGTTCGCGCACAATTTGGCACTGGCTACAGGTTTCCGTCCTTGCTTGAATTGGGCGAATATTATGGAAACCCGGATTTTCAGCCGGAGAACAGCAAATCCGCCGAACTCGGGATTGAGCATTCGTTGGGCCGCGGAGACTTCATAAGGGCAACGTTGTTCTATACGGATATCAACGGTAAGATTGATTGGAATTCAAATTCCACGGCATGCCCTGCGAGTTCACCCACGTTTCCAGGCTGCTTCGATATCCAGAATTTCGTATCGAAGGGGCTGGAACTTTCGTCACGCCTCCATCTATCTGAGAGCATCTCCGTCACCTCCGCCTACACATACACCCATGCAGAGACCAAAGACGGCGAGCGTTTGCAGCGGCAGCCAAAGCATGAACTGGCGTTTGGTGTAGAGGCGGAGTTCTCCGACCGTCTCGCGGGAACACTGACACTGCGCCACGCGCGTGACATCGAGCCATCAGTCTATGCGCCAGTGGGGCACAAGGTCGGGGATTATACCGTAGTGGATGTCACTGCGGCTTATGAACTCACTGATAACGTCGAAGGTTACCTGCGCATCGAGAACCTCTTTGACCGTGACTACGAGATTGCAGGCGGTTACAACTCCTCGGACCGCGCGCTCTATGTTGGGTTGCGTGCATCGTTCTAAGCATCTGATCGCGGGGCTGGCGCTTGCCGTCGGCTTCGCGGCTCCGGTCGGGGCCGAACCGCCCAGGCGGGTGGTTTCGATCAACCTGTGCACCGACCACATGGCGCTGTTGCTGGCAGACCCCGAGCAGATCGTCTCGCTCTCGAACCTTGCCTCGGATACGCATAGCTCGGTGATGGCCGAGGAGGCCGCCGCCTATCCGATGAATCATGGGCTGGCCGAAGAGGTGTTCCTGCAAAAGCCCGATCTGGTTCTGGCCGGGCAATATACGGCGCGCGCGACGACGAGCCTTTTGCAGCGGCTCGACATTCCGGTGGCGGTCTTTGCGCCCGCTTATTCTCTGGACGATGTGCGGGCCAATCTCCGAGCGATGGGCGAAGCGTTGGGGCAGGGACCCCGCGCCGAGGCGATGATCGCGCGGTTCGACGCCGATCTGGCCGCGCTGCGCGCCGATCCGACACCGATGGAGACCCGCCCGCGCGCCGCGCTCTACTATGCGAATGGCTATTCCTCGGGCAAGGATACGCTGGCGGGGCAGATCCTCGAAGCCTCGGGCTTTCGCAATGCCACTGCCGAGGCCGGACTGACTTCGGGCGGGTTCCTGCCGCTTGAGGTGCTGATCCTTGAGAATCCCGACCTGATCGTGAGGGGCGCGCGCTATCCGGGCGCCTCACGCTCCGAAGAAATCCTCGCCCATCCGGCACTGCGCCAACTTGGTGGCGAAGTCTCGCGCGAGATTCTGGCCGATCGGGACTGGATTTGCGGCACGCCCCATGTTCTGACGGTCATCGCGGCGTTGCGCGCAGCGCGACATGAACTGGAGGCCGGGAAATGAGCACGCGCTACGCGATCCTGATGGCGGGGCTGGCGGCAGTCGTGGCTGTGCTCTTCGTCGCCTCGCTGCTGATCGGCCCAGCCGCGATCGGCCTTGGGGACAGCCTTGCCGCGCTGTTCCGGGGCGAAGGCGAAATGGTCACTCTGGTGATGCGCGAGGTGCGCCTGCCGCGCGCCATTCTGGGCGTCTTGGTAGGGGCGGCCCTCGGCCTATCAGGCGCGGCAATGCAAGGATTGTTGCGTAATCCGCTGGCTGAACCGGGCCTGATCGGCACTTCGGCCTCGGCAGCGCTTGGCGCGGTGATCTCCATCCAGACCGGTCTTTCGGTTGCCTTTGTCTGGGCGCTGCCGGCAGCGGCGCTGCTCGGTGCGCTGATCTCGGTCGGGCTGATCCTTTTGCTCGCCGGGTCACGCGGCACGACACTGACGATCATCCTCGCCGGGATCGGGATTTCCGCGCTTGCGGGCGCGCTGACGTCTCTGGTCCTGAACCTTTCTCCGAACCCTTTCGCAGCCTCGGAAATCATGTTCTGGATGATGGGGTCGCTGGCTGATCGGTCAATGGTGCATGTCGGCATTGCCGCCCCCCTGATCGTGCTCGGTGGCCTCATCACGCTGAGCCGGGCACGGGCCCTCGATGCGCTGACGCTTGGCGAGGATGCCGCCGCCTCGATGGGGGTGAATATCCGTGCATTGCGCCTGTGGCTGATCGTCGGCACGGCAGCGCTCGTGGGGGCCGCAACGGCGGTGGCGGGCGCGATTGGTTTCGTCGGTCTCGTCGTGCCACACCTTCTACGCCGCGCCGTCGGGGCCCGGCCGGCACGGCTCTTGCCGGCGTCCGCTCTGGGCGGAGGCGCCGTCGTTCTGGCCGCCGACATCGCCGTGCGCCTGATCGCGCCTGACCGGGACCTGAAACTGGGCGTTCTGACCGCCATTGTCGGCGCGCCGTTCTTCCTTCATCTCATCCTTCGCACGCGGAGGGATGCCGCATGAGCGCGCTTCTGACGCTCAATGATCTGACCGTGCGCCGCGGCGAATGCCCGGTCGTGGATCGCGTGAGCTTTGCTGTGCAACCTGGCGAAATTATTGGGCTTCTTGGCCCGAACGGAGCGGGCAAAACGACGCTGATGCGCGGCGCACTTGGTCTCTTGGCGCATGAGGGGCACTCCTCGCTGACCGATCTGGCACCCGGCCCGCGCGCACGACAAGCCGCCTTCCTGCCCCAAGAGCGCGAGATCGCCTGGCCGATGCCTGCCGAAGATGTCGTGGCGCTGGGGCGCATGGCGCATGGCGGCAACCGGGCTGGCGATCAGGCGGCGATCGAACGCGCGATCGAACGCATGGGCCTTGAGGTGCTGCGCCATCGTCCCGCGACCCAGCTTTCGGGCGGCGAACAGGCGCGCGTTCTTATCGCGCGCGCGCTGGCACAGGAAAGCCCGGTTCTGATCGCGGATGAGCCGACAGCGGGTCTCGACCCGGCCGCTCAGATTGCGGTGATGGAGGTCTTTGCCCGCCACGCGCAAGAGGGCGGCGCGGTAGTTGCCTCGCTTCACGATCTGGGTTTGGCCGCGCGCCATTGCACGCGGCTGATCATGCTCGAACGGGGCAGGGTGGTTGCCGACGGCACACCCCAAGAGGTCTTGACCGACGCCAATCTCGCACGGGTTTTCCGTATCCGCGCCCATATCGAGTGGCGCGCAGATGGGCCGATTTTCCAAGCCTTATCAGTGATTTCTCCATGAAGATCGACTGCGCGCAGCCATGGCTTTGCGCCGATCTCGAGGCAGAGCACGAGATCCTCAGCTGGTGCCCGTATCGGCCCGGATTTCAGCGCGCGCAACGCATCTTATGGCGTGAGGTGCGTAATGCCGACCTCACGGCGGATTTCGACGTGGAGCGATGGCTGGAAGGCGAACTCCGTTCAAAAAACGCCCTCGACACGGTCTGCTTTCTGACCTCGCGTGATGTCCGACGGCATCACTATCGCCATGTCAGCATCGAAGACGCCTCGGTCGAGGTGCTGGCGACTGTCGGGCTTGGCAATGCCGAAGCTGTGGGACGGCGGCTCAATCCGTATCGGGGGCCGGGCACGATCAATATCGCGGCTCAGGTCCATGGGGCCCTGAGCGAGGCGGCGCGCATCGAGGCGCTCAGTATCATCGCATCCGCGCGCACGGCCGCTATCATGGATGCCGGAATCGACTTGCCGACCGGACGCGCAACCGGAACCGGAACGGATTGCATCGCGCTCGCCACGCGGACCGATGCGCCGAGCTTCGCTTTCGCCGGGATGCATACCGCTCTGGGTGAGGCGCTCGGCCGTGCGGTGCGAGAGGCGGTCCATGAGGGCGCGCTGACGGCACAAGAGAATCTGCACGTTCAGATTGCGAAACGGACGCATCACAGATCGTGAACGGGGCACCTGTCGGGCTCACAGGATTTACCCATAATCGGTATTATGTAACCGATATGCCACTTCAAACCCTTGATTTATGGGCTTTATGGTATCAGCACACTGGAACCGACCGTCTGGCGTCCCTCCAGCGCAGCATGCGCATCTGCCACCTCTTCAAGTGCCCAGCGTTGCCCGATCTCGATCTTGATCTTGCCCGCAGCGATCATCGCAAACAGCTCCGCGCTTGCCGACTGAAGCCAGCCCGGACGCGCCGTGTGATGGAACAAGGTCGGCCGCGTAAGCCGCAAGGACCCGCGCCCCAGATCGCCGATCTTGAATTCCGCCGCCGGACCAGAGCTTTGCCCGAAACACACCAATGTGCCGAACCGCTCCAAAACATCCAACGATTTCATAACCGTATCGGCGCCAACGGAATCATAGACCGCCGGAACTCCGGCGCCATTCGTCAACGCCTTCACACGCGCGACAAAGTCTTCGCTGCGATAATCGATGACTGCGTCATACCCGTGCCGGGACGCCAGCGCGCATTTTTCCGGCCCGCCCGCAGTGCCGATCGCACGCACTCCAAGCGCTTTGAGCCATTGCCCGGCAATCAGCCCGACGCCCCCCGCAGCGGCATGAAAAAGAACGGTCTCTCCGTTACTTACGGGGTAAGAATGATGTAGAAGGTAATGCACGGTCAGGCCCTTGACCATGATTGCAGCGGCCACCTCATCCGAGATGTCGTCCGGGATCGGCACGGCCTGATCGGCCTTGATCACACGATGCGTCGCATAAGCACCGTTCGGCATCGTGTAGGCAACGCGCTGCCCGGGCCGCAGATCGACCCCGTCACCGACCGCCTCAATCACCCCGGCCGCTTCCGCCCCGGTGATCAGATCGCGCTCTACAGGCCAAGGGTAAAGCCCTGTCCTGAAATAAATATCAATGAAATTCAGGCCAATAGCGGTATGTCTTAAAGTAATCTCCCCTGCCGCGGGTTTGGGGATGTCAATCTCGACCCGGTGCAGTTGCTCACGTCCTCCGGGCTGGCGGATCGCCATTGCATAGGCCATGCGATTACTCCTTATCCATAAGGAATGCGTCATCAACGGGAATGCGCAGCCCGTTGAGAAGATGATTGGTCTTGCCCGCCGATGCGACCACACGGAAGAAATCCGCCTGCTCTGCGGGCGTCATGCCCTTCGCGCGCGCCGCCGCGAGGTGCGAATGAGTGCAATATTCGCAGGAATTCGCAATAGAAACAGCGGCGTAGATCATTTCCTTCACCTTAGGCTCCAACGCGGTCGGTGCTGCCATCACCGCCTTCACCTCAGCCCATGTTTGCTCCAGAAGGCCCGGATCGAAGGCCAGATAGCGCCAGACATTGTTGATGAAATCCGTGCCGCGAGTCGCGCGAATATCGTCGAACACAGCTTTTACGCGCGGGTCGGATTCGGGATCTTTGGGGGGTGTGATCGTCGCCATAGGGTCCTCCGGTGACTCAGAATAGCCCGGCGCCCTGCCCCGTCAATCACTTGAATCCGCGCGCCCGTCCGGCAGAAATTGACCGTTCAGCGCGACGATCTCGTCCCAGATGCGCAGCGCCAGATCGCGCGGACGACCGGCCTCGGGTCGGACCAGAAACCAGTGGCGGATCAGCGGCAATCCGGGGATATGAAGCGCGACCAACCGTCCGGTGGCCAGCTCATCCATAACCGTGTGCAGGCTGAGAAACGCAATCCCAAGACCCGCCATCACCGCCTGTTTGATGGTCTCGTTACTATCCATCTCCAACGTATCGTAAAGCCGCCCATCCCCGAGCCGATCGAGCCAGCGGTTCATTAGAATGCGCGTCCCCGAGGCCTGCTCGCGCGCGACAAAGGTCTGCTCGAACAGCGCGTCGATATCGGCCTCATGCCCGATCAGCGGGTGACCTGGCGGCGCGACAAGCCCGTGCGGATGCGGCCCCAGCGGCTCGGCAATCACCGTGGGATGGCGCGGCGGGCGGCCCATGATCGCCATGTCGTAGGAGCCGCGCTCAAGCCCCGCGAGAATCTCCGTCCGGTTCCCGATCTTGAGTGCGAATTCGATCTCGGGATGCCGGTCTTGCAGCATCTTCACGAGGCGCGGCGCAAAATACTTCCCAGTTGAGACCACGCCGAGCGTCACATGCCCGATCTGCCCTCCCTGAATCGCCCGTAGATTGGCAACGGCCTGCGACAAGTTGTCCTCGATCCGCAGCGCCGCATCGCGCAGCGCCTCTCCCGCCTCGGTTAATTCCGAGCCCGCCCCGTCACTCGCGCGGCGGATCAGCGAAATGCCCAGCAAATCCTCCAGTCCCTTGATTTGCGTGTGAACCGCGGGGGTTGTGAGACCCAAAATCTCGCCGGCGGCGGTCAGTGACCCGCCCCGCGCCACCGCATCAAGGGCGCGAAGCTGCTTGAGAGTGACCGCATTCATCCGCATGTTTTTAAACTTTCTTTAATATGTCTTCCAATCATTTAAATTTCATAAAAACTCACATCACGCAATCTTTCGCTTCGAACCGCATCGCTGTGGAGGAGGCAGAGATGTCCGTGAGCTTCGAAGGGCTCGGCCTGAGCGCCGATCTGCAAGACACCATGACCCGGCTGACCCGTGTCGGCGCGCGGCTGGCACGCATCATTGCCCGAAACGGGATCGAGGGAAACCTCGCCGAAGCCGCGGGCACCAATGCGGGCGGCGATGGTCAGAAGGCGCTGGATCTGATCGCGGACGATGCGTTCATGGCAGAACTGAACGCCGGCGCCGTGCGCTACTATGCCTCGGAAGAGCAGGACGAGGTCGTCGATTTCGGCGAGGGCACGCTGGGCCTCGCGATTGATCCGCTGGACGGTTCGTCAAATATCGACGTGAATGTCTCGATCGGCACGATTTTCTCGGTCTTTCCGGTCGCCGACGGTCCTGATGCGACATTCCTGCGCCCCGGAATTGAGCAGATCGCTGGCGGCTACATGATCTTCGGGCCGCAGACCGCGCTGGTCGTGACCTTCGGGCATGGCGTGCATCAATGGGTCCTGGAGCCCGGCACCGATAGCTGGGCGCGTGTGGCCGACCCCAAGCCGCTGCCCATTGAGACCTCGGAATATGCGATCAACGCCTCAAACTATCGGCATTGGCCGCAGCCGATCCGCGCCTTCATCGACGATATGGTGGCAGGGGCCGAGGGGCCGCGCGGGCGTAATTTCAACATGCGCTGGATCGCCTCTTTGGTGGCCGAAACCCACCGGATCATCTGTCGCGGTGGCGTTTTCCTCTATCCCGGCGATGACCGCGACGGCTATGCGCGCGGCCGCCTGCGCCACGTCTACGAATGCGCGCCGATCGCGTTTCTCATCACCCAACTGGGCGGCGGCGCGACCGATGGCGCGGATCAGATCCTGACCGCCCTGCCCGACCGCCTGCACGCCCGCACCCCCTTTGTCTTTGGCTCCGTCTCCAAGGTCGCGCGCGTCGCGGCCTATCACGACCTGCCGCTCGACGAGACCCACGCCCTCTTCAACACCCGCGGCCTGTTCCGGAGCTGAAAATGTCCAAGAAACACCCCATCATTTCCGTCGTCGGCTCTTCCGGAGCGGGAACCTCGACCGTCAAGAACACCTTCGATCAGATTTTCCGCCGCGAGGGGATCAAGGCTGTCTCCATCGAGGGCGATGCCTTTCACCGGTTCAACCGCGCCGATATGAAGGCCGAACTCGAGAACCGCTACCGCGCGGGCGATCAGGGTTTCTCGCACTTCTCTTTCGAAGCCAATGAGCTTGGCGAGCTGGAGCGTGTCTTCCGCGACTATGGCGAGACCGGCAAGGGCAAGACCCGCCATTATGTCCATGACGATATCGAGGCTGAACGCTACGGCACCGCGCCGGGACATTTCACCGACTGGGCCGATTTCGAGGGCGGCTCCGATCTCTTGTTCTACGAAGGGCTGCATGGCTGCGTGGTCAATGACGCGGTGGACCTCGCGGGGCTGGCTGACCTCAAGATCGGGGTGGTCCCGGTCATCAACCTCGAATGGATTCAAAAGATCCACCGCGACCGCGCACAACGCGGCTACAGCACCGAAGCCGTCACCGACGTGATCCTGCGCCGCATGCATTCCTATGTGAACTGCATCGTGCCGCAATTCTCGCAGACCGATATCAACTTCCAGCGTGTGCCCGTGGTCGACACCTCGAACCCGTTCATCGCGCGCTGGATCCCGACCCCCGACGAAAGCCTTGTCGTGATCCGCTTCAAGAACCCGCGCGGCATCGACTTCCCCTACCTGACCTCGATGATCTCGGGGTCCTGGATGAGCCGGGCGAATTCGATCGTGATCCCGGGCAACAAGCAGGACCTCGCGATGCAACTGATCCTGACGCCGCTGATCGAGCGTCTCGTGCGCGAAGCCAAACGCGCCTGAAAGATGAGGAATGCCATGAAAGACATTCAGATCACTCAAGAAACCCGTATGGCGAACGCGATCCGCGCACTGGCGATGGATGCGGTCGAGGCGGCGAAATCTGGCCATCCGGGCATGCCGATGGGCATGGCGGATGTGGCGACGGTGCTGTTCAACCGCTTTATCTCTATCGACCCCGCGGCGCCCAAATGGGCCGACCGGGACCGGTTCGTTCTCTCGGCGGGCCATGGCTCGATGCTGATCTACGCGATCAACCATCTCCTCGGCTACGCGGACATGGGCATGGACCAGATCCGCAGCTTCCGTCAGCTCGGCAGCCGCACCGCAGGCCACCCGGAATACGGTCATGCGGACGGCATCGAAGTCACCACGGGGCCGCTTGGTCAAGGGATCGCCACAGCCGTTGGCATGGCGCTTGCAGAGCGCATGAAGAACGCACGTTATGGCGATGATATCGTGGATCATTTCACCTATGTCATCGCAGGTGACGGCTGCCTGATGGAAGGTATCAGCCACGAGGCGATCGACATGGCCGGGCATCTCGGGCTTGGGCGCATGATCGTGCTTTGGGATGACAACAAGATCACCATCGACGGCAGCACCGATCTCTCGACCGCGACCGATCAAATGGCGCGCTTTGCGGCGGCTGGCTGGCACGTGCTCGCCTGCGACGGGCACACCGCGACCGGGATCGCGGATGCGATCGAGGCCGCACGGCAAGACCCGCGCCCCTCGCTGATCGCCTGCCGGACCGTGATTGGCTTTGGCGCGCCGAACAAGCAAGGCGGCCACGATGTCCACGGCGCACCGCTTGGCGCCGAAGAAATCGCCGCAGCGCGCAAGGCACTCGACTGGCCGCACGCACCGTTTGAAATCCCCTCTGATCTCTACGCGGCCTGGGGCCGGGTCGCCGAGAGAGGGGCAGCGGCGCGGGCCGCGTGGGAGGACCGTCTGGCCGCCCATCCGGCCCGTGCCGAATTCCTTGCCGCTGAGGCGGGCGACACGCGCGCCCTGCCCCGCGCCATGGCCGCTTACAAGGCCAAACTGATCGCAGATAAACCCAAGGTTGCGACCCGCAAGGCGAGCGAAATGGCGCTTGAGGTGGTCAATGGGGCCGTGCCCAGCACGGTGGGCGGCTCCGCCGATCTGACCGGGTCGAACCTGACCCGTTCCAAGGCGATGAAGTCGGTGCAAGCCAATGATTTTTCTGGGAACTATATCCATTACGGTATCCGCGAGCATGGTATGGCGGCCGCGATGAACGGGCTCGCGCTGCATGGCGGCTTCAAGCCCTATGGCGGCACGTTTCTTGCCTTCGCCGATTACGCCCGCCCCTCGATCCGCCTTGCCGCGCTGATGGGCGTGCCGGTCACCTATGTGATGACGCATGACAGCATCGGCCTTGGCGAAGACGGCCCGACCCACCAGCCGGTCGAGCATCTGGCAAGCCTTCGCGCGATCCCGAACCTGCGGGTCTTCCGCCCGGCGGACGCGGTCGAAACCGCCGAAGCCTGGGAAGTCGCGATGGCCGCCACCGATGGGCCGGTGATGTTGGTGCTCTCGCGTCAAAACCTGCCGGTGGTGCGTGATAGTGCCGATGAAAATCAGACCGCGCGCGGCGCCTATCTGCTGCGCGAACCGGAAAAGCGTGACGTGACCCTGATCGCCACGGGCTCGGAGGTCGAGATCGCCCTCGCGGCGGCGGATCTTCTGGCGGCGGAGGGCATCAAGGCGGCTGTGGTCTCGGCGCCCTGTTTCGAGGCCTTCGCCACCCAACCGCGCGCCTATGTCGAGCGCATTCTTGGAACGGCCCCCCGGATTGGCGTCGAGGCGGCGCTGCGGATGGGCTGGGACCTGTTCCTCGGGCCTGCCGACGGGTTCGTGGGGATGACGGGCTTCGGCGCCTCGGCGCCTGCGCCCCAGCTCTATGAGCATTTCAATATCACCCCGCAAGCGATTGTGGACGAAGCGAAATCTTTGATCTGAAAGGATCGTCATGGCTGTCAAAATCGCCATTAACGGCTTTGGCCGTATCGGAAGAAATGTTCTGCGCGCGATCGCGGAATCGGGACGGACCGATGTCGAAGTCGTAGCAATCAACGATCTCGGCCCGGTCGAGACCAACGCACATCTGCTGCAATTCGACTCTGTGCACGGTCGCTTCCCGCAGACCGTGACCACGGGCGAGGACTGGATCGACGCCGGTCGCGGCCCGATCAAGGTCACGGCAATCCGCGATCCGCGGGAGCTGCCCTGGGGCGATGTCGATATCGCGATGGAATGCACAGGCATCTTCACCGCGCGGGAAAAGGCCGCGTTCCACCTTGAGAACGGCTCCAAGCGGGTGCTGGTTTCCGCACCGGCAGCCGGGGCCGACAAGACGATCGTTTACGGCGTGAACCACGGCGCGCTCACCAAGGACGACAGGATCGTCTCCAACGCATCCTGCACCACGAACTGCCTCTCGCCCGTGGCCAAAGCGCTGAATGACGCGATCGGTATCTCGAAAGGCTTCATGACGACAATCCACAGCTATACCGGCGACCAGCCGACGCTGGATACGATGCATTCCGACATGTATCGGGTGCGTGCCGCAGGGCTGAGCATGATCCCGACCTCGACCGGCGCTGCGAAGGCCGTGGGTCTCGTGCTGCCCGAGCTGAATGGCAAGCTCGACGGTGTGGCGATCCGTGTGCCGACCCCGAATGTCTCGGTCGTTGATCTCGTCTTCGAGGCCGCCAGAGACACCACCGTAGAAGAGGTGAACGCCGCGATCCGCGCCGCCGCTGACGGCCCGATGAACGGCATCCTTGGCTACACCGATAAACCAAACGTTTCCAGCGACTTCAACCACGATCCTCATTCATCCGTCTTCCACATGGATCAGACCAAGGTGATGGACGGGCGGATGGTCCGAATCCTGAGCTGGTACGACAACGAATGGGGCTTCTCGAACCGGATGGCGGATACCGCCGCCGCCTTGGGTCGCCTGATCTGAGCAGCGGGGGCGCTGCCCCCGCACCCCCGGAGTATTTTTGGCCTGATGACGCCAAATAGATGAAAAGAGGACGATATGGCACTGATAACGCTCAGACAATTGCTCGACCACGCGGCGGAATACGGCTATGGCGTGCCGGCCTTCAACATCAACAATATGGAGCAGGGTCTGGCGATCATGAAGGCGGCCGCGAAATGCGACGCGCCGGTGATCATGCAGGCCTCGCGCGGGGCGCGCTCTTATGCGGGCGACATCATGCTGCGCCACATGATCCAGGCGCTGGCCGAGATGTATCCCCACATCCCGCTCTGCATGCATCAGGACCACGGCAATAACGAAGCCACCTGCCTGAGCGCGATCAAGCACGGCTTTACCAGCGTGATGATGGACGGTTCGCTGAAAGAAGACATGAAGACCCCCGCGGATTGGGACTACAATGTCGGCATCACGAAGCGCGTGGCAGACATGGCGCATTGGGTGGGTGCCTCGGTCGAAGGCGAGCTGGGCGTGCTCGGCAATCTCGAGACCGGCGAGGCCGCGAAAGAGGATGGCTCGGGTGCCGAGGGCAAGCTCAGCCACGACCAGCTTCTGACCGACCCCGATGAGGCGCTTGATTTCGTCAAGCTGACCAAGGTGGACGCGCTGGCCATCGCCTGCGGCACCTCGCATGGCGCCTATAAATTCTCGCGCAAGCCCACCGGCGACATTCTTGCGATCAGCCAGATCGAGAAGATCCACGCCAAGATCCCGAATGTACACCTTGTCATGCACGGCTCGTCCTCGGTGCCGCAATATCTTCAGGACCTGATCAACGACTATGGCGGTGAGATGCCCCAGACCTATGGCGTCCCCGTCGAAGAGATCGAGCGCGGCATCAAATCGGGCGTGCGCAAGGTCAATATCGACACCGACAACCGCATGGCGATCACCGGTCAGTTCCGCAAGGTCGCCACCAGCAAGAAGACCGAGTTCGACCCCCGCAAATTCATGATCCCGGCCATGGAAGAGATGGAAAAGCTCTGCCTCGACCGGTTCGAGCGTTTCGGCACCGCCGGAAATGCCTCGAAGATCGACGTCATCGACATGGATGACATGGCGAAGCGCTACGCCGCCGGCACGCTCGATCCGAGCGTGGGAAGCTGAAGCCCTGCCCGGCGAGGAGGTCGGGCGGAGGCGATCAAAAGAGTTCAGGGAGCAAAGGAGACCCTCAGATGAATCAGCAAGCACCAGGCAAATATTCGGCTGGCGTGAAAGAGTATCGGGAGACCTATTGGGACCCGAACTACACGCCGAAGGACAGCGATGTTCTGGCCGTGTTCAAGATCACCCCGCAAGCGGGCGTCCCGCGCGAAGAGGCCGCCGCCGCCGTGGCCGCGGAATCCTCGACCGGCACCTGGACCACGGTCTGGACCGACCTTCTGACCGACCTCGACTACTACAAGGGTCGCGCCTATGCGATCGAGGACGTGCCGGGCGACGACGAAAGCTACTATGCCTTCATCGCCTACCCGATGGGCCTGTTCGAAGAAGGCTCGGTCGTCAACGTCTTCACCTCGCTTGTCGGCAACGTGTTCGGCTTCAAGGCCGTACGCGCCCTGCGCCTTGAGGATGTGCGCTTCCCGCTGTGGTTCGTGGCCACCTGCGACGGCCCGCCCCACGGGATTCAGGTCGAGCGCGACAAGCTCGACAAATATGGCCGCCCCTTCCTTGGCTGTACGATCAAGCCGAAGCTCGGCCTCTCGGCCAAGAACTACGGCCGCGCTGTCTATGAGGCACTCCGGGGCGGCCTCGACTTCACCAAGGACGATGAGAACGTCAACTCGCAGCCCTTCATGCGCTGGCGCGACCGCTTCGAGTTCTGTCAGGAAGCGATCGAGAAAGCCGAGAAGGAAACCGGCGAGCGCAAGGGTCACTATCTGAACGTGACCGCGCCCAACATCGAAGAGATGTATAAGCGCGCGGAATTCGCCAAGGAGATCGGCTCGCCGATCATCATGTCGGATTACCTCACGCTCGGCTGGGCGGCGCAGGCCTCGCTCTCGCGCTGGTGCCGTGACAACGGGATGCTGCTGCACGTCCACCGCGCGATGCATGGCGTGATCGACCGTCACCCCAAGCACGGCATCAACTTCCGCGTTCTGGCCAAGATGCTGCGGCTTCTGGGCGGCGACCATCTGCACTCGGGCACCGTTGTCGGCAAGCTCGAAGGCGACCGTGCGGCGACGCTTGGCTGGATCGACCTGATGCGCGACAAATACGTCAAAGAGGACCGCTCGCGCGGGATCTTCTTCGATCAGGACTGGGGCCAGATGCCGGGTGTTCTGCCGGTGGCCTCGGGCGGCATCCACGTCTGGCACATGCCGGCGCTGGTCAACATCTTCGGTGACGACAGCTGCCTGCAATTCGGCGGCGGCACGCTTGGCCACCCCTGGGGCAACGCGGCGGGTGCCGCGGCGAACCGTGTCGCGGTCGAGGCCTGCGTCAAGGCCCGCAACGAAGGCCGCGATCTCGAGCGCGAGTCGAAAGACATCATGACCGAGGCCGCCAAGCACAGCCCCGAACTCAAGATCGCCATGGAGACGTGGAAAGAGATCAAGTTCGAGTTCGATACCGTGGACAAGCTGGACGTCGCGCACCGCTAAGGTTCGCCTCTCCCCAACGCCTGAGAAAGGATTGAAAACATGAGCGGAATGCAAGATTACGGCTCGCGCCTGTCGGACCCGAACAGCCGCAAGATGGGCACCTTCTCCTACCTGCCGCAACTCACGCCTGAGGAGCTGCGCAAACAGGTGGAATACATTGTGCGCAAGGGCTGGAACCCGGCCATCGAACATACCGAGCCCGAGAACATGCGCTCGAACTACTGGTATATGTGGAAGCTGCCGATGTTCGGGGAAACCGATGTGGATGCGATCTTTAACGAGATCGAGATGTGCAAGAAGGCCAACCCCGGCAACCATGTGCGCCTTGTCGGCTATGACAATTTCAAACAGTCGCAGGGCACCTCGATGGTGGTCCACCGCGCCGAGATGACGGCGTAACGCAAGCTCGGGGCGGGCGGTCCGCGTGGCCGCCCGCCCTGCCCCGATCTGACCCCAAGCGCGAACGGGAGGCCCCACCATGACCGATGCAGCCATGACCGAGATTGACATCGACCAATACCGCGTCGAGCAAGAACCCTATTACCGCCCTGTCGGACGCGAGATCGAGCAATTCGTCGCCGCCTATGACGTGCGGATGCCGGTGATGCTCAAGGGCCCCACGGGCTGTGGCAAATCGCGCTTCGTGGAATACATGGCGTGGAAGCTGCAACGCCCGCTGATCACGGTCGCCTGTAACGAGGACATGACCGCCTCCGACCTGATCGGGCGGTTCCTGCTGGATATCAACGGCACCAAATGGCAGGACGGGCCGCTGACCATCGCCGCGCGGATCGGCGCGATCTGCTACCTCGACGAGGTGGTGGAGGCGCGTCAGGACACGACCGTGGTGATCCACCCGCTGACCGACCACCGCCGCCAGTTGCCGCTGGAAAAGAAGGGCGAGTTGGTCAATGCGCATCCCGATTTTCAGGTCGTGATTTCCTATAACCCCGGCTACCAGTCGATGATGAAGGACCTGAAGCAATCGACGAAGCAGCGCTTCGGGGCGATGAGTTTCGACTATCCGACCGCCGCGACCGAGGCCGAGATCGTCAGCCACGAGGCGGGCATTGATCTCAAGACTGCCGAGAGGCTCGTGCAGGTCGCCGAACGCTCGCGCAATCTCAAGGGGCATGGGCTGGATGAGGGCATGTCGACGCGGCTTCTGGTCTATGCGGGCCAGTTGATCGCGCAGGACATCCCCGCGCAGGCCGCCTGCCTGATGGCTTTGGTGGAGCCGCTGACCGATGATCCGGACATGCGTGACACGCTGCAAGCCGCCGTATCCACCTTCTTCCCCGACAGCGCCGAGGGCGCGAAGGTCGCCTGAGGTCGCCATGAAAGTCGCGCTCGACGACTACGCGCCCGAGCTGATCAAGGCCGCCCCCGAGCTCGAGGACAGCCTCGAAGGGCTGTTTCACGAGGCCGCGCGGCTGATGTCGCCGGCGGGCCTCAAGGATTACATGGACGGCGCGCGCGCGATGAATGCGCTTGGCAAGGGGCCGCGCCTGCTCACCGCCTATCTCGACGAGATGCCGCAGGTCGTGAAGGAATGCGGCGAGGACGTGATCCGCGACGTGGTGGGCGCCGTGATGAAGCTGACCTCGATGGTCTCGGGCGAGGTCATCACGCTGATGATCTCGACCATGCCGGGCGCGGCGCAACGCTTTGGCGACCCCGATCTCTTGCGCGGCTATCTGGCACTCGTCCACCGCTTGGCCGCGAACGCGCCGCGAGGCTTGCGCCCGATGTTCGGCGTGCTCGAAGAATTGCTGAGCAAACTCACGCTCTCCGGCCTGCGCCGCTGGGTCGATTTCGGCGCCGAGGCCTATCGGCGCGACCTGCCGAAACAGGCGGATTACTTCGGGCTCGTGAGTGAGGACAGCCGCGCGGTTCTCAAACAGGAGCGCCGAGGCACGCTGTTTATCGACAGCCAGCGGCGGCTCAACTTTTACCTGCGCGCGTTCTGGGGCCGCGATTTCTTCCTGCGGCCTTCGGCGGCGGATTTCAACGGCTTTCGTCCCTTCATCGAAGATGGCGCGCTGCACCTGCCCGATGCGGTGGACGCGATCGGCTCTGTCTCGGGGCTCGACCTCTACCGCGCGATGTGCGCGCATATGGCCGCCCATATCGTCTATTCCGACCGGGGGCTTGGGCAAGAGGCGCTCAACCCCGCGCAGATTTTCCTGATAGGCCTGATCGAAGATGCCCGTGTCGAGCATTGCGCGATCCGCGCCTTTCCGGGGCTGGCGACGATGTTCCGCGCCCTCATGCCCGAAAGCCCGCCCAAGACCTACGAGCATGAGAGCATGTATCTGCTCGAAAAGCTGGCGATTGCGCTGATCGAGCCGGGGCGGCGCACGGGCGATCTGGAGATCGACAATCTGGTCGAGACCTTCCACGGCGAGGTCGAAAACAACCTGCGCGAGACGATGTTCTCATGGTCGCTGGGGATCGAACTTTACAACCTGCTCGCCCAACGCCGTGCCGTGCCGAGCCTGCGCGTGTTGGAAACCCTGCGCATCCCTTACCGCGACGACAACCGTTTCGTCTGGGCGCTCGATGGCTATGACTGGGACAACGTGGCCTACCTCCCCGCGCAGGGTCAGGTGCGCCGCCATGTCGGGCTGATGGAGTTCATCAACGAGGTTGATGTGGAGACCGCGGGCGATGACGCGCAAGAGGTCTGGGTGCTGTCCTCGGAACTCTTCCCCTATGAGGATGAGGGCGTGTCCTTCAACGAAAGCGAGGGGAAGACGCCGATCTCCGACCCGTTCCATTACGGAGAATGGGACTACAAGGTGCAGCTCGCCCGCCCGTCCTGGGCCACGGTCTATGAACACTGCCCGCCGCAAGGCGACCCGGAGACCATCGACACGATCCTCAACGCGCATCGCGGCATCCGCCACCGGATCAAGCAGATCGTGGACCGCCTGCGCCCGCAGGGTGTCTCGCGCCAGCGCCGCCTTGAGGATGGCGACGAATTGGACCTGAACGCCGCCGTCGAGGCCGCCGTGATGCAGCGCATCGGCATGCAGCCCGACATGCGGATCACCATGCGCAATGTCATCAACCGCCGCGATCTGGCGGTGCTGATCCTGCTCGACCTGTCGGAATCGACGAATGAAACCGTGCGCGGCTCGGACAAGACGGTGCTGGACCTCACGCGCGAGGCCTCGGCGCTGGTCGCCTCGGCGATCGAGGGGATCGGCGATCCGTTTGCGATCCACGGCTTTGCCTCGGACGGGCGCCACGATGTGCAATACTCGCGCTTCAAGAATTTCGAGCAGAAATTCGGGGATGAGGCCAAGGCGCGGCTCGCCGGCATGACGGGCGGGCTCTCGACCCGAATGGGCGCCGCGATGCGCCACGCGAGCCATCACCTCCTGCAACGCCCCGAGGCGCATAAGCTGCTTTTGATCGTGACCGACGGCGAACCCGCCGATATCGACGAGCGCGACCCGCAATATCTGCGCATGGATGCCAAGAAAGCGGTTGCGGAATTGCTCCAAATCGGGATTCACAGCTATTGCCTCACGCTCGATCCCGAGGCAGACCGTTACGTGTCGCGCATCTTCGGCGCGAATAACTATACCATCATCGACCAGGTCGAACGCCTGCCCGAAAAACTGCCGACGCTGTTCGCGCAACTGACCAAATGAATCCCACGGAGGACCCCATGAGCTTCGACCGCAAGATCAAGATCGCCCCCTCGATCCTGAGCGCCGATTTCGCCAATTTCGGCCAGGAAATTCAGGCCATCGAGGCGCAAGGCGCGGATTGGGTCCATGTCGATGTGATGGACGGGCATTTCGTGCCGAACCTGACCTTCGGCCCGCCCGCCGTCAAAGCCTTCCGTCCGCATGTGAAGACCTTCATGGACGTGCACCTGATGATCGCGCCGGTCGATCCCTATATCGAGGCCTATGCCGAGGCGGGCGCGGATATGATCGTCGCCCATTGGGAAGCGGGCCCGCACCCGCATCGCACGCTGCAAGCGATCAAGGCGCAGGGCGTGAAATGCGGCATCTCGCTCAACCCCGGCACGCCCGCCAGCGTGATCTCGGAGCTGCTGGACCTTGTGGATATGGTCCTTGTGATGAGCGTGAACCCCGGCTTTGGCGGGCAGAAATTCATCCCGTCCAGCATCAACAAGGTGCGGCAGGTCCGCGAGATGATTGGCGACCGCGAGATCCATATTCAGGTCGATGGCGGTGTCGATCCGACCACCGTGGGGCCGCTGGTCAAGGCGGGCGCCGACTGCTTCGTTGCGGGCTCGGCCGTGTTCAAGGGCGGGTCAGTCTCGAACCCCGAGGTTTACGGCCAGAATATCGCGGCCATCCGCGCTGCCGCAGAAGCTGCGCTCTAAGCGCATCACAATTGTGCAGGGCGAGCGGGCAGAGCCTCTTGCCCTGCGACAAACTGTCGTTCATATTCGCATGATTGAATACCAGTAGGGAGGACTGGCATGGCTTTCACGCGACGGACTTTCATGCGCACGGCGCTGGCAACGGGGATTGCAGGCGCTCTGCCTCTGCGCGGCTTTGCGGCGCAGACCATGACGCTGGGCGGCGCCACGCTCGAGACCGTTTCCGACGGCAATCTGGTGCTACCGATGAACTTCGTGACGGATCACGAGGGCGCCCTTGAAAAGATGGCGTCCCTTGGCGTGACCGGCGATCAGGTCACACCGCCCTGCAACGTCACGCTCTACCGCGATGGCACCAACACGGTGCTTTTCGATGTCGGCGCGGGCCCCGATTTCATGCCGACCGCGGGCAAGCTGCTCGATACGCTCGACGCGATGGGCGTGTCCCCCGATGAGATCACCCATGTCGTCTTCACGCACGGCCACCCGGACCACCTCTGGGGCGTGCTTGACGATTTCGACGATCCGCTTTTTGCGAACGCTACTCATATGATGGGCAAGGACGAATTCGATTACTGGATCAACCCCGAGACCGTGAACACGATCGACGAGGGCCGCCAGAGCTTCGCAGCCGGCGCGCTGCGTCGTCTTCAGGCGATGGAAGATCAGATCGAGACCTTCGGTGCCGATCAGGAAATCCTGCCGGGCATCAAATCGCACGCCTCCTATGGCCACACACCGGGGCATATGGCGTTTGAACTGCGTCAGGGCAATGACGCGGTGATGATCGTGGGCGATGCGATTGGCAACCATCACCTCGCCTTCGCCGCGCCTGATTGGGTGTCGGGCTCCGACCAGAACCCCGATCTGGGGATCGAGACGCGGATGGCGCTTCTGGCCTATCTGGCCGATCAGCAAATGCCGATGGTGGGCTTCCACCTGCCCGAGGGCGGCATCGGCCGGGTCGAGCGCGCTGACGGCGTGTTCCGCTTCGTGCCGGAGGTCTGAGCAATGAAACAGCTTCTCGCCGCCCTGCCCTTCGTGCTCGCCCTGCCCGCGCTCGCCTCCGAGGACATCCCGGATCAATACCCGCAATCGGTGCTCTACTCGAAGCCGGTTGAGGTGATCCCCGGCGTCTTCACCTCAATTGGCGCAACCGCGCCGCCGACCTATGAGAACGCGGGCCATAACAACAACCTGTCCTTCATCGTCACGGGCGACGGGGTCGTGGTGGTCAACTCGGGCGCCTCCTACCTGCTGGCCAAGGCGCTCCATGATGAAATCAAGGAACGCACCGATCAACCGGTCAAGCTCGTGATCAACGAGAACGGTCAGGGCCATGCAATGCTGGGCAACAACTACTGGATCGAGCAAGGCGTGCCGATCCTCGCCCATGTCGAGGCCGCCGAGGAATTCGAGCATGACATGGGCGGCGCGTGGACCGCGCTCAAGGCCTATGCCAAGGAGAATACCGAAGGCACCGATCCGATGGGTCCGACCGAAACCTTCGAGGATGAGAAAATCATCGAGATGGGCGCGTTCGAGATTCATGTGATGCATCTCGGCCCAGCCCACAGCCCCGGCGACACGCAGGTCTGGCTGCCCAAGCAAAGCTTCATGATTGCGGGCGATATCGCCTTTTCGGAGCGGATGCCGCCGATCTTCTCGGGCACCTGCACGAGCTGCTGGATCGAGACCTGGGAAACCAAGTTCGAGCCGCTGAACCCGACCTATGTCATCCCCGGCCACGGCCACCCGACCAACCTCGCCCAGGTGCGCCGCTATACGCGCGATTACCTCGTCTACCTGCGCGAGAAAATCCGCGCGCATATCGACGAAGGCGGCGATCTGGCCGAAGCCTATTATGTCGATCAAAGCCCCTACGCCCATCTCGACACGTTCGAGGAGCTTGCCACCAAGAATGCGGGCGTGGTCTTTGAAGAAATGGAGTGGGAATAAGGAGCGCCCCATGGCTGTCACACCGCCCGTCTGCGATTTTGGCTGGAAAGCCCCCGATTTCAAACTCGGGGGGACGGATGGGCGGGTCTACACGCTCGAGGATGTTCGCGGGCCAAACGGCACGCTCATCATGTTCATCTGCAATCACTGCCCCTATGTGCTGGCCGTGCTCGACCGCATCCTGCGCGATGCCGAGGCGCTTCAGGCGGCAGGGATCGGGATTGCGGCGATTTCTTCGAACGATGCCGAGGCCTATCCCGAGGACAGCTTCATCAACATGGTGCGGATGGCCAAGGAAAAGGGCTTCTCTTTCCCCTATCTCTACGACGAGAGCCAAGAGGTCGCGCGCGCCTATGACGCGGCCTGCACCCCCGACTTCTTTGGCTTCAACGCGCAGGGTGAATTGCAGTATCGCGGGCGGCTCGATGCGTCGGGCCGTCAGGCGGGGCCTGCGGATGCGCGCCGCGAGCTGTTCGAGGCGATGATGCAGGTGGCCGAAACGGGCGTCGGCCCGGCAGAGCAAATCCCCTCGATGGGTTGCTCGATCAAGTGGAAGGACAGCGCATGAGCCGCCCCGCCGTGATTTTTGATCTCGACGGCACGCTGATCGACTCGGTGCCTGCGATCCATACGGTGACCAATCAGGTGCTCTCGGAACAGGGCTTCGCGCCGGTGACACTGATGCAGGTGCGTGGCTTTGTCGGGCGCGGTGTGGCCCATCTCGTGGCCTGTGTGATGCAAGAGGCCGGGCTGCCGCCCGAGGGGCCGCTGTTCGACGATCTTCAGGCCCGCTTCATCGAGCGTTACGCCATCGAGGTCGAGGGCAACACGCCCTACCCCAACGTCCTTGCGGCGCTAGAGGCGCTGCGCGACGATGGTCACAAGCTGGGCGTTTGCACCAATAAACCGATGGAGCCGACCCGCGCCACGCTTGCCCATGTAGGTTTGCTCGACTTTTTCGAGGTGATCGTCGCGGGCGATACGCTGGCTGTGCGCAAGCCCGATCCGGAGCCGCTCCACCATGCGATCGCGCTGATCGGCGGCGGTCCGGTCGTCTATGTCGGCGACAGCGAAATCGACGCAGAGACCGCCGCAGCAGCGGAGCAGCCCTTTCTGCTGTTCACCGAAGGCTATCGCAAGACGCCTGTCCATGAGCTGCCCCATGACGCGGTATTCTCGGATTTCGCGATGCTCCCCGGCCTCGTGAGCCATTACAAATCAGGGTGACAGACTGTCCCACCCCGTTGCCCGCGCGCCCTGCGGCCCCATATTCGAGAGACGAAATCAGGGAGTCGTCCGATGTTGAAACCCGAAGTCAAAGCCTTCTTCGACGAAGCCACCTTCACCGTGACCTTTGTGGTCAAGGACCCGAAATCGAGTGCCTGCGCCATCGTGGATAGCGTGCTCGATTTCGACTACGCCTCTGGCCGCACGGACACGAAATCCGCCGATGCGGTCATCGCCCATGTGGAGGCGGAGGGGCTGCGCGTGGAGTGGATTCTCGAAACCCATGTCCATGCCGACCACCTGTCGGCCGCGCCCTATCTTCAGGAACGCGTGGGCGGCAAGATCGGGATCGGTGACCGGATCAAGGTCGTGCAGGACACGTTCGGCAAGATCTTCAACGAGGGCACCGAGTTCCAGCGCGATGGCTCGCAATTCGACAAGCTCTTCGTTGAAGGCGATACGTTCGAAGTGGGCGGTCTCAAGGGCCATGTGCTCCACACCCCCGGCCATACGCCCGCCTGCCTGACCTATGTGATCGGGGATGCGGCCTTTGTGGGCGATACGCTGTTCATGCCCGATTTCGGCACGGCGCGCTGCGATTTCCCCGGTGGTTCGGCCGAAACGCTTTACAACTCGATCCAGAAGATCCTCGCGCTCCCCGATGAAACCCGCATCTTCGTCGCCCATGACTACAAGGCACCGGGCCGCGACGAATACGCATGGGAAACCACCGTGGCCGAAGAAAAGGCCCGCAATATCCATATCGGCGGTGGCAAATCCAAGGATGAATTCGTCAAGATGCGCACCGAGCGCGACGCGCAACTGGCGATGCCCAAGCTGATCATCCCCTCCTTGCAGGTGAATATGCGCGCCGGGCAGATGCCGCCCAAGGACGAGGACGGCAAGACCTATCTCAAGGTTCCGGTCAACGTGCTCTGAACGCGCCCGCCCGCGCTGGTTTTGCAGTACGGGCGGGCTTTTCTTTGCGCGAGAGAGCGCGTAACCAAGAATGACCCGCAACAGGGAACGGGAACAGGGACATGGTTATGGATTTGCGACGGCTGACGCCGGAATTTGCGGTGGCCCCGCAGATCGAACCCGAGGATCTGGCCGAGGCGGCGGCGATGGGGTTTCGCACCCTGATCAACAACCGTCCCGACGAAGAGATCGAGGATCAACTGCAAAGCGCGGCAATGGCAAAGGCGGCGGCCGAGGCCGGTCTCGCCTATCATCATCTGCCCTATTATCCGGGCATGTTGACCGAGGATCTGGCCGATGCCTTCTCCGAGGTGATGAAGACCGCCGAAGGCCCGGTTCTGGCCTATTGTCGTTCGGGCACGCGCAGCTCGCATCTGTGGGCGCTCGATCAGGCCGGTCAGATGCCCACCGATGAAATCCTGCGCCGCGCCGCCGAATGGGGGTATGACCACAGCGGTCTGGCTCCCCTGATCGAGGCCCGCTCCAATAGTTGAAGAACCACGCCCAAGGACTTGATGTGAAACGCTTCTTTCCTATCCTGACCTGGGGGCGCGACTATTCGCGCATGACATTCGAGGCCGATATCGTGGCGGCGGTGATCGTCACGATCATGCTGATCCCACAATCGCTCGCCTATGCGCTCCTCGCGGGGCTTCCGCCGGAAGTCGGGCTTTACGCCTCGATTGCGCCAATCCTGATCTACACGGTGCTGGGCACCTCGCGGGCACTCGCGGTCGGCCCGGTTGCCGTCGCCTCGTTGATGACAGCGGCGGCGGTGGGCGAACTGGCCCAACGCGGCACGCCCGAATATCTCGGCGCGGCCATCGCGCTGGCCTTTCTGTCCGGGCTGATGCTGCTGGGCATGGGGCTTTTGCGTCTGGGCTTCATCGCCTCATTCCTGAGCCATCCGGTGATTTCCGGCTTTATCTCGGCCTCGGGCATCCTGATCGCGTCGAGCCAGATCAAGCACCTTCTGGGCGTCTCCGCCAATGGCAAGACACTCCCCGAGATCGTCACATCTCTGGTCGGGAATATCGCCTCGATCAACATCCCCACAGTGCTTATCGGCGCGTTGGCGACCGCCTTTTTGTTCTGGTCGCGCAAAGGCTTGAAACCGTTTCTTAAAGCGCGCGGAATGAAGGAACGGCTGGCGGGTCTGGCCGTGCGCGCGGCGCCCGTCTCTGCGGTCGTGGTGACCATTCTCCTCGTCTGGCTCTTTGGGCTTCAGGGCTGGGGTGTGAAGATCGTCGGCGACGTGCCGCAGGGCCTTCCGATGCCCGCGATGCCGCCTCTCGAGCTCGGGCTTTGGACGCAACTCGCCCTGCCCGCGCTGCTGATCTCCATCGTCGGCTATGTCGAGACGATTTCGGTCGCGCAGACCCTCGCGGCGAAGCGACGCCAGCGTATCGACCCGGATCAGGAACTGATCGCGCTTGGCGGCGCGAATCTCGGCTCCGCCTTTTCCGGTGGCTTCCCGGTCACGGGCGGTTTCGCCCGCTCGGTGGTGAATTTCGACGCGGGTGCCGCGACCCCGGCGGCCGGCGCCTTTACCGCGATCGGCATGGCCATCGCCACCCTTACACTGACGCCGGCGCTCTATTTCCTGCCGCAGGCGACGCTGGCGGCGACCATCGTCGTCGCGGTCCTGAGCCTCGTCGATCTGGGCGCAATCAAACGCACCTTCGCCTATTGCCCGTCTGACGCGGCAGCCATGGTGGCCACGATCCTCGTCACGCTGATCTTCGGGGTGGAGACCGGGATTTCGGCGGGCGTGGGCCTGTCGATCCTGCTGCACCTTTGGCGCAGTTCGCGCCCCCATTACGCGATCATGGGTCAGGTCCCCGGCACCGAGCATTTCCGGAATGTGGACCGACATCGCGTCGAGACCGTGCCGGAGGTGCTCTCGATCCGCATCGACGAAAGCCTTTGGTTCCCGAATGCGCGCTTCCTCGAGGATACGATCTACGACCGCGTCGCGGCCGATCCGCGCATCCGCCATGTTGTCCTGAACTGCCCGGCGATCAATTTCATTGACGCCTCTGCGCTCGAGGCGCTCGAAGCGGTCAATGCGCAGCTCAAGGACGCGGGCGTGAAGCTGCATCTCTCCGAGGTCAAGGGTCCGGTCATGGATCGCCTCGTGCAATCCGATCTCATCACCCATATGGGCGGACAGATCTACCTGACGCATTACGACGCGCTGCGCGCCCTTGCCCCCGAGATTACCGCCGCGACCCTGACCCAGCCGCGCTGCGAAACCGCAAAGTAAACGCGGCTGCGCGACTGGCGCGCCACTTGATTGTTATTTAAAAGAACGTGAAACTATAGCAATAATCTTTCCGCCACACGCGGCTACACGCAATATTCAGGCCTGGACCGGAGGGCAATGCTCAAACATTTGGAAGAAATGCTGGCGCAAAAAGACATCGCCGGCGTCTGGGACCTTCATGTCGATTACATGACGGCATACGGGTTCGATCGTTTGATTTATGCCTTTACGCGCTTTCGACAGCATGACGGGTTCGGCAAGCTCGACGACATGTTGATCCTGTCCAACCATGATCCCGACTATCTCGAAGTCGCGCTTCAGCCCGAGCATTTCGAAAACGCCCCCATGGTGAAATGGGCCGCGCGCAATGAGGGCGCCTGTTCCTGGCGGTGGGTCGATCAGCAGATGCGGGCGGGAAATCTGAACTTGCTCGAACAGCGCGCGACGCAGCTCAACCTGCGCTATGGTATCCGGGCCGGGTATTCTATCGCCTTTCCAAGCAGCGGGGATCGTTCCAAAGGGGCGATTGGCCTGTGCGCACGCAAAGGCATGCGCCAATACGAGGTCGAGCGGATCTGGGCCGAACACGGGCGCGAGATCATGGTGATTAACGCTCTCACCCATCTGCGCATATCCGCCATGCCCTTTGCCACGGCGCGCCGGCCGCTCACCAACCGTCAGCGCGAAGTGCTCGAATGGGTCGCGGATGGCAAGACCACGCAGGATATCGCGCTTCGGATGGGCCTGACGCTGACCTCGGTCGAAAAGCACCTGCGTCTGGCGCGTGAGGCGCTTGACGTCGAAACCACGGCGCAGGCAGTGCTTAAAGCCTCGATGCAGAAACAGATCTTCCTCGGCGGACCGCGGCGTGAGCGGCAGGCGAGCTGAGGCGATCACGGCACAACATGAAACAAAGCGAAACGCCGCCCCCTCTCGGGGACGGCGTTCGTGATTTCCAGACTGTGGAAGACGATCAGGCGCCTTGCATGGTCTTGGCGACTTCCGCCGCGAAATCTTCTTCTTTCTTCTCGATGCCTTCGCCGACTTCGACGCGTGCAAAGGCGACGACCTCGACACCAGCGTCTTTCGCAGCCTGACCCACGGTGATGTCGGGGTTGATCACGAATTGCTGGTTGAGCAGCGTGACTTCGGCGACGTATTTCTTCATACGGCCTTCGATCATTTTCTCGATCACGGCTTCGGGCTTGCCCGATTCACGCGCGATATCCATTTGGATCTGCTTTTCTTTCTCGACCACGGCCGGGTCCAGATCAGCTTCCGAGAGTGCCGCCGGGCTGGTCGCGGCGATATGCATGGCGATTTGCTTGCCAATGCCGTTATCGGCACCGTTCAGCGCGACGAGCACGCCGATCTTGCCCATGCCCTCAGCTGCCGCGTTGTGCACATAGTCCACCACCACGTCGCCTTCGACGCGGGCCATGCGGCGCAGCGTCATGTTCTCGCCGATCACGGCGATCGCGTCGGTGATGACATCCGCAACCGGCTTGCCGTTCATCGGCGCGGCCTTGAGTGCTTCGACATCCGACACAGCCAGAGCGGTCTGCGCGATGCCGCCGACCATTTTCTGGAAGTCTGCGTTCTTGCCGACGAAATCGGTTTCCGAGTTCACTTCGACCGCGACGCCAACGCCGCCATTCACCGCGACAGCCACGAGGCCCTCAGCGGCCACGCGGCCCGATTTCTTGGCCGCTTTCGCAAGACCCTTGGTGCGCAGCCAGTCCACGGCGGCTTCCATGTCGCCATTGGTCTCGGTCAGCGCTTTTTTCGCGTCCATCATGCCTGCGCCGGTGGAGTCGCGCAGTTCTTTCACCATCGCTGCGGTGATCGCCATAGGATTTCTCCTCAGATGTTGTGGTGGGCGGGGTTATCCCCCGCCCTCATGTCAGTGACGTGACGCGAGGCTCAGGCCTCGGCTGCCTCGACGGCTTCTTCGACCGGGGCTTCTTCGAGCGCACCGAGATCGACGCCGGCGGCGCCCATCTGAGCGGTCATGCCGTCCAGAGCTGCGCGCGAAACGAGGTCGCAATAGAGGCCGATGGCGCGTGCCGCGTCGTCGTTGCCCGGGATGATGTAGTCAACGCCCTTGGGCGAGCAGTTGGTATCGACCACGGCCACGACCGGGATGCCAAGCTTCTTGGCTTCCGCGATGGCGAGATCTTCCTTGTTGACGTCGATCACGAAGAGCAGGTCCGGCAGACCGCCCATTTCGCGGATGCCGCCGAGCGAGGCTTGCAGTTTCGCCTGTTCGCGTTCCATGCCGAGGCGCTCTTTCTTGGTGAGGCCTTCGGCGCCACCGGCGAGCACTTCGTCGATCTGCTTCAGACGCGCGATCGATTGCGAAACGGTTTTCCAGTTGGTGAGCGTGCCGCCCAGCCAACGGTGGTTCATGTAGTATTGCGCGCATTTTTCAGCGGCTTCGGCGATCTGCTTGGACGCCTGACGCTTGGTGCCGACAAAGAGCACACGGCCGCCTTTGGCGACGGTGTCGCGCACGACTTGCAGCGCCGCGTCCAGCATCGGAACGGTCTGGGTCAGGTCGAGGATGTGGATGCCGTTACGCTCGCCATAGATGAACTCGCCCATGCGGGGGTTCCAGCGTTGCGTCTGGTGGCCAAAGTGAACGCCAGCTTCGAGCAGCTGACGCATCGAGAATTCGGGAAGCGCCATAATGGTATCCTTTCCGGTTTGCGCCTGAGCGGAGGATCAGGGCATCTGCCCAACCGGTGGACCGTTCAGGGATGTCTCCCCCGAGGGCCCGCCTCCGCCTGTGAAGTGCGCGCGATATAGCGGGTGCGAACCGGGATGACAAGCCCTTTGGCACGGCGGGCCGGTAATGCCCGGCAAAGGCGCCCGTGGCACGCGCCGGAGCCTCCGGCGGGGATATTTGGGGCAGACTGACATGGCAAGGGCAAAGCATCCCTGCCGCGAGGGCCAGTGGGATTGTCCTTGCGCGCGGGCGCGGGCTGGGCGACGAAAAGACATGACCGAATCCCGCCCTGACATTTTGTGCATCGGCTCCGCGCTGTGGGACATCATCGGCCGCGCGCCGGTGCATATGCGCGCGGGCTCGGATGTGGCGGGGCGGATCACCCGGCTGCCGGGCGGTGTGGCGATGAATATCGCGATGACGCTGGCGCGCTTCGGGCTGCGGCCCGCGCTTCTGACCGCGATCGGGCGCGACAGCCAGGGTGCCGACCTGATCGAGGCGGCGGGAACGCTTGGGATTTCCTGCGACTATGTTTACCGCTCAGACGACTTGCCCACGGATCGCTACATGGCGGTCGAGGGGGCGAACGGGCTGATTGCCGCGATTGCGGATGCGCATTCCCTGGAGAGCGCGGGCGACAAGATCCTGCGTCCGCTCGCGGATGGACGGCTTGGGTCCGAGAAGGCGCCTTGGCAAGGTCTTGTGGCGCTGGATGGCAACCTGACCGTGGCGCTCTTGTCCGAGATCGCCCGCTCGCCTCTTTTTGCCCGCGCCGATCTGCGCGTCGCGCCTGCCAGCCCCGGTAAGGCCGAGCGCCTGATGCCGCTGATGCGCCACCCCTCGGCCACGCTCTACGTCAATCTCGAAGAGGCGGGCGTGCTCTGCCAGACCACCTTCGAGAGCGCCGAAGAAGCCGCGCGCGGGCTTCTCGCGCGGGGTGCGCGTCGGGCGCTGGTCACGGATGGCGGGCGACCCGCTGCCGATGGCGGCCCCGATGGTGTGCTGACCGCGGCCCCGCCGTCCGTCATGGTCACCCGCGTCACCGGCGCGGGCGACACATTCATGGCCGCCCATATCGTCGCCGAGCGCGAGGGCCAGCCCCCCGCCGAGGCCCTGTCCCGCGCCCTCACTGCTGCTGCACGCTATGTTTCCGGAGAAGCCGCCACATGACCCATACCCGTTCGACCGACCTCGCCGATCTCTTGATCTACTCCGCCGAAGTGGCCAAGGCTCGCGCCGAGGGGCTGCCCATTGTCGCGCTGGAATCGACGATCATCACGCACGGCATGCCTTATCCTCAGAACCTTGAGACCGCGCAGCGGGTCGAGGCCGAGGTCCGCGCGAGCGGGGCCGTGCCCGCGACCATCGCGATCATGGGCGGCAAGATTCATATCGGGCTTGATCCCGATCAGCTTGAGGCCCTGGCGCAGGCCGAAGGCGTGATGAAGCTCAGCCGCGCCGATCTGGCCGTTTGTCTGGCGCAAGGTCGCGTGGGGGCGACCACCGTCGCCGCGACCATGATCTGCGCGCATCTGGCGGGGATTTCGGTTTTTGCCACGGGTGGCATTGGCGGCGTACATCGCGGCGCCGAAGAGAGCTTCGACATCTCCGCCGATCTGGCCGAGCTGGGCCAGACCCCCGTCACCGTGGTCGCGGCGGGCGCGAAGGCGATCCTCGATCTGCCGAAGACGCTTGAGGTGCTGGAAACCAATGGCGTGCCGGTCATCGCCTACGGGCAGGATGACTTCCCGGCCTTCTGGTCGCGCAGCTCCGGTCTGACCGCCCCCCTGCGCGCCGACAGCGCCGCCGAGATTGCGCGCGCCCATATCCTGCGCGGGCGGCTGGGGCTTGCGGGCGGGCAGCTTGTCGCCAACCCGATCCCGCCCGAAGCCGAGATTGCAAGAACCGAGATCACCCCCGTGATCGAGACCGCGCTGGCCGAGGCAGCGCAACAGGGCATCGCCGCCAAAGCGGTGACCCCGTTCCTGCTGCAACGCATCTTCGAGCTGACCGAGGGGCGCTCGCTTGTGGCGAACATCGCCCTCGTGCTGAACAATGCGCGGCTGGCGGCGAAAATCGCCTCGGAAATCGCTGGCCGCTGAGTGCCAGCCATTGCGCGGGCCTCGGGCCGCACATAGGTTAGGCCCCGTGACCTTTTTCCGGAACCTCGATGAGCGCCCAACATTTGCCCGACCCGCAGACCCATCACCGCCGCAAAGGGCGGTTCGGCGGGCTGCGCGCCTCTTTCCTGACGGGGCTGATCGTGGTCGCGCCGGTCGGGCTCACGCTGTGGCTGATCTGGACGGTTGCCGGCTGGGTCGATAGCTGGGTCCTGCCATTGGTGCCGCATCAATGGCGCCCCGAGCAATATATCGGCATCAACCTGCGCGGGATCGGGGTGCTGATCTTCCTGATCTTCACAGTGATCGTGGGCTGGCTGGCCAAGGGCTTCTTCGGGCGCGCGCTGATCCGCACGGGCGAGAGCATCGTCGAGCGGATGCCGGTGGTGCGCACGATCTATTCCGGGCTGAAGCAGATCGCGGAGACCGTGCTGAGCCAGGGCGACGACAAGTTCGACCGCGCCTGCATGATCGAATATCCGCGCGAAGGGCTGAAGGCGATCGCCTTCGTCTCCTCGACCGCCAAAGGCGAGGTCGCGGGATTTGGCAGCACCGAGGACCCGCTGATCTCGGTCTTCCTGCCGACCACGCCGAACCCGACCTCTGGGTTCTTGCTGTTCGTGCCGCGCTCGCAGATCACCTATCTCGATATGAGCGTTGAAGAGGCCGCGAAACTCATCATTTCGGCGGGGCTGGTCTATCCGCCAACAAAGGCCGAAAAAGCCGAGAAAGCGGCCAGCGCGCAAGCCAGAACCGCTCAGCCGAAAAGCGCCTCGAGATCGACAGAGGCGCGCTGACCTAGGTCGCCGCTATGCGCCGAGAGGAACCGCTCTGCCGCCGCCACGCCCGCCCCGTGCAGCCGCTCCAGCGTGCCATTCGTCGGCGTCACCTTGGTGGCCGCGCCCAGATCGGTCATCACGTCGTCATCGGCGATCATGTGGATCAGCACATCCTTCATCCCGCCCTCGCTCAGCCGCCCGTCGGCAATCAGACGGCGCACGAACTGGATCGCGCGCAACTCGCGCAGAAGCGATGAGTTGAAGCTGATCTCGTTGACGCGCTCCTCGATCTCGGCGGGCGTGCGCGGGACGCCCTCTCGCAGGAGCGGGTTGATATTCACGATCAGCACATCGCGCGGATATTGCGGCTCGAACAGGGGAAAAAGCGCCGGGTTGCCGGTGAAGCCACCGTCCCAGAAGGCCTCGGTCCGGCCGGTCTGCGGGTCCTCCATCTCGATCGCGCGAAACAGGTTCGGCAGGCAGGCCGAGGCGAGGATCGCATCCGCGTTGATTTCGTCGCCCGAGAACACCCGGATCTTGCCGGTGCGCACATTGGTGGCCGAAACGAAGAAATCGGGACCCTCCTTGGCGCACACATCGTCATACTCAAATCGTTCGACGATGCGTTCCAGCGGGTTCACGTAGAACGGCCCGGAGTCGTAGGGCGAGATCATACGGGAGAGCTGATCCATCCAGGCGGCGGGCGTAAACGCCTCGATCCAACGATTGATCGCCTCCGGATAGGGAAAGAGCGCCGAGACCCAGCGGTCGAGGCGCAGGTCGTTGACCTCCGAGACCTGCGACCAGAGCCATGCGAGGTTTTCCCGCGCGCCCTCACGCCCGCCCCGCGCAAGCCCGGCCTTCAGCGCCGCGCCATTCAATGCGCCCGCCGAAGTGCCCGAAATCGCGGCAATCTCCAGCCAGTCCTCTTGCAGCAGCCGATCAAGCACGCCCCAGGTGAACGCGCCATGCGCGCCGCCGCCTTGCAGCGCGAGGTTGATGCGTCGCGTCTCCATCTGCCCGCCTTTCGCTGGAAGAAGCGTCAGGGGCGTGCGCCCCTGCCCGCACTCAGAGCGCGGTCCAGCCCCCATCGACGGAGATCGTGGTGCCGGTGATCTGCTCTGCGGCATCCGAGCACAGGAAGACAGCGGTGCCGCCCAGTTGCTCGACGGTGGCAAAGCCTTTGGAGGGCTGGCGTTCGAGCAGGACCTCGCGGATCACGGTCTCGCGGTCCATGTCATATTTCTTCATCGTGTCGGGGATCTGGGCCTCGACGAGGGGCGTCAGCACATAGCCCGGGCAGATCGCGTTGCAGGTGATCGGCTCTTCGGCAGTTTCGAGCGCGGTCACCTTGGTCAGCCCGACAACGCCATGCTTAGCCGCGACATAGGCGGATTTATAGGGCGAGGCGGTCAGCCCATGCGCCGAGGCGATGTTGACCACACGCCCCCACCCCGCCTTGCGCATCATCGGCAGGGCGGCCGCCGTGGTGTGAAAGGCCGAAGACAGGTTGATCGCGATGATCGCGTCCCATTTCTCGGTCGGGAACTCGTCGATGGCGGCGACATGCTGGATGCCTGCGTTGTTCACAAGGATATCGCAGCGCCCGGCCTGCTCGACCAGCGCACGGCATTCGTCGCCCTTGGACATGTCCGCCTTGATGTAGCGCGCGTTGACACCGAACTCTTTGCCGATCTCGGCGGCGAGCGCGTGATCCTCATCGCGGTCGGTGAAGGAGTTGAGCACGACATCCGCGCCCGCCCGCGCCAATTCGCGCGCCACCCCCAGTCCGATCCCCGAATTCGAGCCGGTGACGATGGCCGTTTTACCCTTGAGCGACATGAGAACCCCCTTTTCGGTCTGACTTGGCCCGAGACTAGTCCGGGCATCCTCAAATGAAAGGGAAAAGCGCGCCATCCGGTTCCGATTTTTCTGCCGGTGCGGGGTGAAAATGCGGCGATGCAGCACCGCCCCCGCCGGAACCAAAAAAAACGCCCGCACAAGGCGGGCGTTAAGTCATGAGGCAGGTTTCATACAGGCAAGAAACCTATCGAGCAGTGAGTTCTTTATAAGCACTAAAGCGCCGGGGTCCAAGGGAAAAGTTTGCGCTCGCCCCCACGCAGGGCTAGCTTGCCCCTGATAATACAGGCAAATGGGGGATTGTTGCGATGTTGGGATCGGTATTTTTCCGGAAGTTTCATGTGGCGGGACTGATCGCAGCCCCGATTTTGCTGGCAAACATGAGCCTTGCGGAGCCGATGCATGGAATCGCCATGTATGGTGCGCCCGATCTGCCACAGGGCTTCACGAATCTGCCCTATGCCAACCCCAAGGCCCCCAAGGGCGGACGAATCCGCATGGGCGAATCGGGCAGCTTCGATTCGCTCAACCCGTGGGTCGTCAAGGGCCGTGCGCCGGTGGCGATTTCGAACTTCGTCGCCGAAAGCCTGATGGAGCGGTCCTATGACGAGCCCTTCACGCTCTACGGGCTTCTGGCCGAGAGCGTCGAGACCGATGACGCGCGTTCTTGGGTCGAGTTCACGCTGCGCGAAGAGGCCCGCTTCTCGGATGGATCGCCCGTCACCGTCGAAGACGTGATGTGGTCCTATGAGACGCTCGGGCTTCAGGGTCATCCGCGCTATCAGAACGCCTGGCGCAAGATCGCCAAGATGGAACAGACCGGCCCGCGCTCGGTGCGTTTCACCTTCTCCGAGGCGGACCGCGAGCTGGCCCTGATCATGGGGATGCGCCCGGTGCTGCAAAAGGCGCAATGGCAGGATCAGGACTTCGCCGAGGCCACGATGACCGCGCCGATCGGCTCGGGTCCCTACCGGATCGCCACCGTGGAGATGGGCAAATACCTCACGCTCGAACGCAACCCGGACTGGTGGGGCAAGGATCTTGGCTTCAACGCGGGGCGGCATAATTTCGACGAGATGCGCTTTGACTATTTCAACGATGGCGGGGTGGTCTTCGAAGCCTTCAAAGGGGGCGAGCTGGACACATGGCGCGAAACGAACGCCGCCAAATGGGCGCGCGATTACGACTTCCCGGCGGTGCAGTCGGGCGAGGTGATCAAGGCCGAGATCCCGCACGCACGGCCTTCGGGCATTCAGGGCTTTGTGATGAACACCCGTAACCCGGTCTTTGCCGACTGGCGGGTGCGCGAGGCGATGCTGCTGGCCTTCAACTTCGAATTCATCAACGCCACGCTCAATAACGGGGCCGAACCGCGCATCACCTCTTATTTCGCCAACTCGTCACTGGGGATGCGACCGGGTCCGGCCGAGGGCAAGGTCGCAGAGCTGCTTGCGCCCTATGCGGCGGACCTTCTGCCCGGCGTGATCGAGGGGTATGAGCTGCCCGTTTCGGACGGCTCGGAACTCAACCGCAAGAACACTCGCAAGGCAGTTGCGCTGTTGGAAGAGGCCGGGTGGCAGGTTGATACGGACGGGGTGCTGAAAAACGCAAGCGGGGCGCCGTTCACCTTCTCGATCCTGCTGCAACAGGGTGCTGCGGAAACCTCCTCCATCGTCGATATCTATGTCGAGGCGCTGAGCCGCCTGGGCATCTTCCCGACCGTGGAAACGGTGGATGACGCGCAATATACCGCGCGGCGCAACAGCTACGAGTTCGACATGACATGGCACTGGGTGGCAACCTCGCTCAGCCCCGGCAACGAGCAGTATCTCTACTGGGGGGCGCGCGGCGTGACCGAGCCGGGCTCGCGCAATCTCATGGGGATGAACGTGCCCGCCGCCGAGGCGATGATCGACGCGATGCTCGAGGCGCGCTCGCAAGAAGATTTCCGCGCCGCCGTGCAGGCGCTCGACCGTATCCTGACGGCGGGGCGCTATGTCATCCCGAGCTGGTATTCGAAAGTGTCGCGTCTGGCCTACGTAAAGGCGCTTCACTACCCCGAGCGGCTTCCGCTATACGGGGATTGGCCGGGCTTTCAGCCCGATGTCTGGTGGTATGAGGCAGAATAAGATGAAGGCACTTATCCTGATCGGAACGATGGCCCTTGCGCTGGCTGGCTGCAACACCGTGGCGGGGATCGGCGACGATATCTCGGGCGGCGCGCGGCAGGTGCAGGACTGGCTCTGAGGTCAACCTTCCGGCAACCAAGACCTTTCGAAAAGCTTTGCCTTTGGCGCTGAGCGGGCGCAGACTGATCCGGAGAGTCCCGTGATTGCGGGGCTTTACGGGAAGGAGGTCGCGCATGAAATGGCATCACGTTCAGGATAACTGGCACGCGTTCTACGAAGCGATCATGGATCGCTGGCCCGAGGCGGAGGAAGCCGACCTCGATGAGATAGACGGCGATCAGCGCGATTTCGTCGCCTATATCGCAGGGCTGAACGATCAATCCGCCGCCGAGGCGCGCGAGGAGATCCGCGAGTGGATCACGGGGGAACTGCCCTCGGATGTCGTGATGGACCCGAGCCACGACAATCACTCCATCACGAATTCGGCAAAATACGTCCCCGATGGCGAGGACGAATATGACGACGATGCGCGCTTCGGGGATGGCACATAGGGTGCGCCGCCCCCAAGCCCACCTGCGGCGGCTTTGCCCCCGGAATATTTCGGGTTCTCTGAAAGCCGGGCCCGCGCTTGCAATGCCCCCGCTGCGGGCGTAGCAATCGGCCCATGCGCGCCGAATTCATCTCCGATCCCCTGCCCGCCCCGCCCGCGGCTTTCAACATGGCGGCCTATGTGCTGGCCCATGCCGAGCGCCTGTCGGACAAGATGGCGATGCAGATCGTGCGCCCGACAGGAGCCGAGCGCTGGTCCTACGGGCGCCTTTTGGCAGCGGTGCGCGGGGCCGGAACGGGTTTCCTGCGCGCGGGGCTCGAACCGGGTGACCGGGTGCTCTTGCGCCTGGGCAATACGCCCGAGTTTCCCGTGGCCTTTCTGGGCGCCATCGCGGCGGGGCTGTTGCCGGTCCCGACATCGTCGCAGCTGACGGCGGGCGAGATCACCAAGATGGCGGCGCAGATCACGCCCCGCGCGGTGGTGGCGGGCGACGGGATCGCGCTTCCCGAGGGCGATGCGCTGATCATCCCCGAGACCGAGTTGCGGGGCTTCGAGGCGCTGCCGCCCTGCGATTATGCGATGGGCGATCCGAACCGCCCGGCCTATCTGATCTATACCTCCGGCACCTCGGGCAGCCCGCGCGCCGTGATCCATGCCCATCGCGCGGTCTGGGCGCGGCAGATGATGCATCACGGCTGGTATGGGCTGAGCGAGGCCGACCGCTTGCTTCATGCGGGCGCGTTCAACTGGACCTATACGCTGGGCACGGGGCTGATGGACCCGTGGAGCGTGGGGGCCTCGGCGCTGATCCCCGGCGCGGGCGTAACACCCGAGCAGCTGCCGCTGCTGCTCCGCCGGTTCGATGCGACGATTTTCGCCGCAGCCCCCGGCATTTACCGCCAAATCCTGCGCCAGCATACGCGCCTCGAGCTGCCCAAGCTGCGCCACGGGCTGACTGCGGGCGAAGCCATGCCCGAGCCTGTGCGCGCGGGCTGGAACGCGGCCACCGGCACCCGCGTCTACGAGGCGCTCGGCATGTCGGAATGCTCGACCTTTATCTCGGGCGCACCCGACCACCCTGCCCCCGCTGGCAGTTCTGGCTATCCGCAGACAGGCCGCCGCATTGCCGTGCTCTCCCCCGAAGGCGCGATTGTCGCGCGCGGCGCGCCCGGCACGCTCGCCGTGCACCGCTCCGATCCGGGGCTGTTTCTGGGCTATTGGAACGCCCCCGAAGAAACCGCCGCGCGGTTTCAGGGCGATTGGTTCGTGACCGGAGACACGGTCTCGATGGCCGAGGATGGCGCAATCTATTACCTTGGGCGCGATGACGACATGATGAATGCCGGCGGGTTCCGCGTCTCGCCCATCGAGGTCGAGAGCGCCATGGCGCAGTGCGCCGACGCGGGCGAAGTCGCCGCGATCGAGCTGCGCGTGAAGGCCGATGCAAGCGTCATCGCGCTCGCCCATACCGGCCCCGCCACGCCCGAGGCGCTCGCCGCCCACGCCGCCGCGCATCTCGCGCGCTACAAACAGCCGCGCCTCTTTGCCCATGTGGCAGCGATCCCGCGCAACCCGAATGGCAAACTCAACCGCCGCGCCCTGCGTGAAAGCTGGCCCGGCCATGGAGGCCCGACATGACGCCCCTCGATCTGTTCATCGACCCGGTCTGCCCCTGGTGCCTCATCGGCAAGGCGCGGCTCGACAAGGCGCTGGCCGCGCGTCCCGATCACGGGTTTTCGCTTGCCTTCCATCCGTTTCAACTTAACCCGACCATGCCGCGCGAGGGCATGGCGCGGGCGGACTACCTGCAAGCGAAATTCGGGCAGGACCGTGCGGTCGAGATGCATGTGCAACTGATGGAGATCGCCCGCGCCGAGGGCATCGAGATCGACCTGCTGGGCGTTCAGCGTCAGCCCAACACGCTCGACGCGCACCGGCTGATCCACTGGGCCGGGCTCGAAGAACGTCAGCCGCAGGTCGTGGACGCGATCATGCGCGCCTTCTGGGTGGAGGGGCGCGATATCGGCCGCCCCGAGGTGCTGAGCGAGATTGCGGGCACGGCGGGTATGGATGCCGCGATGGTCGCGCGCCTTCTGGCCTCTGACGCCGACCGCGACGAGATCATCGCCCGCGACGCCCATGCCCGCGAGCGCGGCATCAAGGCGGTGCCCACCTTCATCATCGGCAATCGGCACGCGGTCGAGGGCGCGCAACCCACCGCGCTCTGGCTTCAGGTCATCGACGAGCTGCACGGCGAAGCCCCCTCGACCGCGCGCCACTGACGCCCATCGGCAAATCCGCACAGCCCGTTGCGCGCGCGGGGCACTGGCCTTCGCGCGCGTTCGCGCTACCATCGCGCTTCGACAGTCAAAGAGATTTCCCGTGACGCATACTCCTCTCTCCACGCCGCAAGAGACCCCTCAGCGGCGGCTTTCCATGCCTGAATTCACCGCGATGCTGGCGGCATTGATCGCGACGGTGGCCTTTTCCATCGACGCGATGCTGCCCGCCCTGCCCGAGATCGCGGCGACGCTTTCGCCCGACAACGTGAACCGGGCGCAGCTGGTGCTCACCTCTTTCGTGGCGGGCATGGGCGTGGGAACCTTCTTCGTCGGGCCGATCTCGGACGCGTTTGGAAGGCGCCCCACCATTGTCGGCGGGATCGCGATCTACATGGCGGGCGCGGTCTGGGCGGTCTATGCGCAATCCCTCGAAGTGCTGCTGCTGGCGCGCTTCGTGCAGGGGCTTGGCGCGTCGGGCGCGCGGATCGTGCCGATGGCTCTGGTGCGCGACCTCTATTCGGGGCGCGAGATGGCGCGGGTGACCTCGTTCATCATGATGCTCTTCATCCTCGTGCCCGCGATTGCGCCCTCGATCGGGGCGGTCATCATCGCGTTTTCAAGCTGGCATGGCGTGTTCTGGGCCTTTGTGGTCTTTGGCCTGATCGGGGCTTCGTGGCTGATTATCCGCCAGCCCGAGACCCTACCCCCCGAGCGCCGCCGCCCGCTGCATCTTGGGACACTCTCCAAGGCCGTGGTCGAAGTGCTCCGCGATACCGATGTGCGCATTTACATCGTCGTCCTCGCGCTCGGCTTTGGGCAGATGTTCGCACTGCTCTCCTCGGCGCAGCAGCTTTTTGCGGCGCATGGCGTAGGCGACACCTTCCCCGGCTGGTTCGCGGCCATGGCGCTCTTGGCCGGGACCGGCACGATCTTCAACGCAAAATTCGTGATGAAATTGGGCATGCGCAAGATCGCAACGGGCGCTTATCTCATGCAGATCGTGGCCTCTGGCGTGATGCTGGTTCTGACGCTCAGCGGCTTGACCGAAGGCGCGCCGGGCTTTCCGTTCATCTTCTTCTGGTCTGTGACCGTCTTCTTCATGGCGGGCGTGACCTTTGGCAATCTGAACGCACTGGCGATGCAGAAGATGGGCCATATCGCGGGGCTTGCCGCTTCGGTCATCACCGCCATCTCCACCGTTGGCGCGGTCGTGATCGCGGCGCCCGTGGGGCTGTTGTTCGACGGCTCCGCCAAGCCGATCGTGCTTGCGACGCTGGCCTGCTCGGCACTGGCCTATGTGCTGATGAAGCGAACTCAGGACGAAGTCTGAGCCCCCGGCTCAGACCTTCTTCGCTTTCTCCAGCGCCACAACCTTCTCGGCCAGATCGCGGGCAATCGCGAAGGCGCCCTTGATCTTCTCGCTGTCCTTGGACCAGTCGCGGCGGATCGAGACCTTGTTGCCGGTGATCTTGGCCAGCCCGTTCTGCGCGGTGAGGAACTCCACGAGCCCCTGAGGGTTCGGGAACTTGTCGTTATGGAACTGCACCGTCGCGCCCTTCGGCCCGGCATCCATCCGCGCAATATGGGCGCGCTTGCACATCGCCTTGATCCGCACCACCAGAAGCAGCGTATTGACCTCTTTGGGCAGCGGGCCGAAGCGGTCGATCAGCTCGGCGGCGAAGCCCTCGAACTCGACCTTCCGCGACAGGCCCGAGAGCCGCCGATACAGCCCCAGCCGCACATCCAGATCGGGCACATAGCTTTCGGGGATCATCACCGGCACGCCGAGATTGATCTGCGGCGCCCATTGCCCGTCTTCCTCCAGCTCGCCCAGCTCACCCGATTTCAGCTTGGCAATCGTCTCTTCGAGCATCGCTTGATAGAGCTCGTAGCCGACTTCCTTGATATGGCCCGATTGCTCCTCGCCCAAGAGGTTCCCCGCGCCCCGCAGATCGAGGTCCTGAGACGCCAGATTGAACCCGGCCCCAAGGCTGTCGAGGCTCCCCAGAAGACGCAGCCGCTTGGTCGCCTGCGGCGTGAGCGGCAGGCGCGGCTTCGTCGTCAGGTAACAATAGGCCCGCGCCTTGGAGCGCCCGACCCGGCCCCGGATCTGGTAAAGCTGAGACAGGCCGAACATATCGGCGCGGTGCACGACCATCGTGTTCGCCGTCGGAATATCCAGCCCGCTCTCGACAATCGTCGTCGCCAGCAGCACGTCGAACTTGCCGTCGTAAAAGGCGTTCATGCGGTCGTCGAGCTCCCCCGCCGACATCTGCCCATGGGCGACCAGATAGCTCACCTCCGGCACATGGGTTTTCAGGAACTCCTCCACCTCGGCCAGATCCGAGATGCGCGGCACGACGTAGAAGCTCTGCCCGCCGCGGTAATGCTCCCGTAACAGCGCCTCGCGGATGGTGACGGCATCGAATTCGCTGACATAGGTGCGGATCGCCAACCGGTCCACCGGCGGCGTGCCGATGATCGACAGGTCCCGCACGCCGGTCAGGCTCAGTTGCAGCGTCCGAGGGATCGGCGTCGCGGTGAGTGTCAGCACGTGAATTTCCGAGCGCATCTCCTTGAGGCGCTCCTTGTGGCCCACCCCGAAATGCTGCTCCTCGTCGATCACCAACAGGCCCAGATTGGCGAATTTCACGCCCTTGGCGAGCACCGCATGGGTGCCGATCACGATATCGACCGAGCCATCGGCCAGCCCCGCGCGGGTCTCGTTCGCCGCCTTGGCCGAGACAAAGCGCGAGAGCGGGCGCACGTTGATCGCAGTGCCCCGGAAGCGCTCGGCAAAGGTCTTGTAATGCTGGCGGGCGAGCAGCGTCGTCGGCGCGATCACCGCCACCTGAACCCCTGCCTGCGCCGCCACAAAGGCCGCACGCATCGCCACCTCGGTCTTGCCAAAACCGACATCGCCCACGATCAGCCGGTCCATCGGCGTGCCCGAGGCGAGGTCCGCGATAACATCCTCGATGGCGCTCATCTGGTCTTCGGTCTCGCTATATGGGAAGCGCGCGGCAAAGGCCTCCCAGTCGTGATGCGGTGCTTCCAGCACGGGCGCGCGGCGCAGCAACCGCTCGGCGGCGATCCGCATCAGCTTGTCCGCGATCTGGCGGATACGCTCCTTGAGCTTGGCTTTCTTGGCCTGCCACGCGCCGCCACCCAGCTTGTCTAGAAGCCCCTCCTCGTGGCCATAGCGGCTCAGCAGTTCGATATTCTCAACCGGCAGATAGAGCCGGTCGCCGCCCGCATATTCCAGCGCCACGCAATCATGCGGCGCGCCAAGCGCGGTGATGGTCTCAAGCCCCGTATAGCGCCCGACCCCGTGATCGACATGGACCACCAGATCGCCCGGGCTCAGCGTCTGATGCTCGGTCAGGAAGTTCTCGGCCTTGCGCTTTTTCTTGGGCGCGCGGATCAGCCGGTCGCCCAGAACGTCCTGCTCCGATATGACCGTGATCGGCATCCGGCCTTCGGCCTCAAACCCCTGATCGAGCGCCCAGATGCACAGGTTTACCCCCGGCCCGATCTCGCGGATATCGCGGATGAGCCGCGCACCGATCAGACCCTCATCCTCCATCAGCCCCTTGAGCCGCTCGCGCGCGCCCTCGGACCATGAGGCGACAACCACCGGCCCCTGTCCAGTGCGGACTTCAACATGATCCTTCAAGGCACTGAAAAGGCTTACATTTTCAAGCTGCCGTTCGGGCGCGAAATTACGCCCCAGCCGCCCGCCCGCGTTCAGGATACCCGGACCGGGCGGCGCGGGCAGCACTTGCAGCCGCAACACGCGGCGCGGGTCCAGAGCCGCCTCCCAACCGTTTTCGTCCAGATAAAGCAGATCGGGCGCGGCGGGCTTGTAGACGCTGTCCACCCGGTCGCGCCGCTTCATCGCCTCCAGCCGGGTGTCGTATTGATCCGCGATCTGCTCCCAGCGGGCCTCGCGCTGCGGCTCGATCTGATCGTCGAGCATCACGCTCGCCTCGGGCAGATAGTCGAAGATCGTCTCCAGCCGCTCATGGAAGAAGCCCAGCCAATGCTCCATCCCCGCATGCTTGCGCCCTGCCGAGACCGCCTCATAGAGCGGGTCATCCGCGCCGCCTGCACCGAACTCGACCCGGTAATTCTGCCGAAAGCGCGTGATAGAGGCCTCGTCGAGGATGACCTCGGAAACGGGCGCAAGATCGACGCTTTTCAATTGCGCCGTGGTGCGCTGCGTCACCGGATCGAAGCCGCGCGCGCCGTCCAGCACATCGCCAAACAGGTCAAGCCGCACCGGCCCGCCCTCACCGGGCGGATAGATGTCGATGATCCCGCCCCGGATCGCATAGTCACCCGGCTCGGACACGGTCGAGGCCGGGCTGAAGCCCATCCGCACGAGGAAATCGCGCAAGGCGCGCTCGTCGATGCGCCCACCCACACGCGCCGAGAAACTCGACTTCGCCAGAACCTCGCGCGCGGGCACCCGCTGCATCGCCGCCGACAGCGTGGTGAGCAGGATGAACGGCCCTTTGATCCCGCCCTGAAGCGCGGCCAGCGTCGCCATCCGCGCCGCCGAAATATCGGGATTGGGCGAAACCCGGTCATAGGGCAGACAATCCCAGGCCGGGAAGCTCAGCACCACCGCATCGGGTGCGAAAAAGCCAAGTGCCGAGCGCATCGCCTCAAGCCGGCGGTCATCGCGCGCGATATGCAGCACGGGCCGCCCCTTGGCGAGTTCATCCGCCAGAAGCTTCGCGTCAAAGCCTTCCGGCGCGCCCGAGAGAAGAAAGTGATCCATGGCCCCGAGGTATCCGCATCCGCGCCGGTGTCAAGGCCGCAAGGCCTAGCCCAGAACCGAGAATTTCAGGTTCTGCCACATCCCCCAAAGCGCCGTGCAGGTGATCGCCACCATGCCGATCGCCTGAACCGAAATCCGGTGCCGCGACAGGATACGGTCGACGAGCGTCGCATCGCCCTCGGCCACGATCGGTTCGAGCCGCGCGGCGGTCCGCAGGCTCAGAAGGCCCACGCCCGACAGCGGGAAGATCAGCAGAAACACCGCCTGCGCCAGTTCAGAGCCATAAAAGAACCCCGTCACCAGCAGAAACGTCAGCCCGAACGGCACCATGATCGCCAGAATGAGCCCCGCCTCACGCGCGATATTCAAAAGCCGCGCCACATTGAGCCGCGCCAGAAGCACCAGATCTTCCTGCGCCTGCCCGCCCACGCGCCGCGCCCGCAACACCATGTCATAGGGCACCCCAAGCACCCAGTGCGAGGCCGACGACCACGTCACCGCCAGCGCGATCCAATACCAAAGATTGGAGAAAGACCGCATCGCGATCAGGTCCAGGATTGTGTGAAAGATCTGCACCTTGCGCCTCTCTTGCCCCAAGGTCCTGTTTGACCGCCTTTGGCCGCGCTTTGCAAGTCTTGGAGATGCGAGGCGCTTGATGCGCGCGGCAATCCGTGGCACCTCGGGAACAGCTTTGAGGAGACAGCCATGACCCCGATCCTGCCGCCCTTCCCCCACACGCGCCTGCGCCGGATGCGCCGCACCGAAGCCTTGCGCGATCTCGCACAGGAACACCGGCTGAGCGTCAAGGATCTGATCTGGCCGATTTTCATCACCGATGTGCCCGGCGCCGATGTCGAGATTTCCTCGATGCCGGGTGTCGTGCGGCGCACGCTCGACGGCGCTGTGCGCGCGGCTCAAGAGGCGGCGGAGCTGGGTATCCCGGCGATCTGCCTCTTTCCCTTCACCGATCCGGCGGTCAAGACCGAGACCTGCGAGATGGCTTGGGACCCCGACAACTTTGTCAACCGCGTGATCCGCGCGATCAAGGCGGAGGTGCCCGAGGTCGCGATCATGACCGACATCGCGCTCGACCCCTATAATGCGAACGGCCATGACGGGCTGGTGCGCGACGGGGTGATCCTAAACGACGAAACCGTTGAATGTCTTGTGAAAATGGCGATTGCGCAGGCCGAGGCCGGGGCCGATATCCTTGGTCCGTCCGACATGATGGACGGGCGCATCGGCGCGATGCGCAGCGCGCTGGAAGCTGCCGGCCATAAGGATGTGACGATCCTCTCCTATGCCGCGAAATACGCCTCGGCCTTTTACGGCCCCTTCCGCGATGCGGTGGGCGCCTCGGGCGCGCTCAAGGGCGATAAAAAGACCTATCAGATGAACCCCGGCAATTCGGACGAGGCCATCCGGCTGATCGCGCGCGATCTGGCCGAGGGCGCGGATATGGTCATGGTGAAACCGGGCATGGCCTATCTCGATATTTGCCACCGCGTCAAAGAGGCCTTCGGCGTGCCGACCTATGCCTATCAGGTCTCGGGCGAATACGCGATGCTGATGGCGGCGGTGCAGAATGGCTGGCTCGACCATGACAAGGTGATGCTCGAAAGCCTGATGGCCTTCCGCCGGGCGGGTTGTGACGGGGTCCTGACCTATTTCGCCCCCGCCGCGGCACGGCTTTTGCGCGCATGACGGATCGGCGGTCCTCCGCCGAAACCGCTGCACCGATCAAGAACAAGTGACAAGGGCAACGTTGTGCCCTATAACTTGTGGCGAACGGGCCGGAAACAGGCCTGACCCCATGAGAAGCGGAGCAGATCAGATGACAGAAATTTCCAGACGGAGCCTTCTGGCGATGACCGGTGCGGGGCTTGGCCTCGCGGCCTGTGGGAACGGGATCGGAAGCCAGGGAGCTGCGCGGCTCGACTCGCGCGTGGACGCGACCCGCGCCTACCTGCTGAGCAAATATCCCGGCACGCAGGACCTGATGAACAAGGCCGTTGGCGTGCTCTACATGCCGCTGATGACCGAGGCCGGATTCGGCGTCGGCGGCGCCTATGGGCGCGGCGCGCTGCGGATCAACAACGTGACGGTCGATTATTACTCGGCCACCTCGGCCTCGATCGGGTTCCAGATCGGCGCGCAGCAATATGCCCACGCGCTGTTCTTCATGACCGACAAGGCGCTTGCGGATTTCCGCGCGGCAGATGGCTGGGAACTCGGCGCGGATGCGCGTTACGCTCTGCCGGACCGTGGCGGCGCGATTGGTGCGGATACCACGACGTCCCTCGCTCCGGTGATCGCGCTGGTCTTCGGTCAGGCGGGCCTGATCGCGGGCGCCACCCTGGCCGGCAGCAAATACACCCGGATTATTCCGTGATATAACAATGAATTGGCGCGCGAAATTCGCGCGCCACATCAAGATTGCAGCAAGACCCATTGGTTTTGCTTGCTTTTAGCTGCCCAGAATTATGCGGACGTAGTTTTTGGTCTCACGATAGGGCGGCACGCCACCGTATTTCGCAACCGCCTCCGGCCCCGCATTATAAGCCGCCAGAGCGAGCCGCCAGCTTCCGAACCGGTTATACATCATCCGCAGATAACGCGCGCCGCCTTCGAGATTCTGCTGCGGGTCGCGCGGGTTCACGCCCAGTTTCGCCGCCGTCCCCGGCATCAGTTGCGCCAGCCCCATCGCGCCGGCATGCGAGCGCGCATTCGGGTTCCAACCGCTTTCCTGCTGCACCAGCCGCAGGAACAGATCATGCGGGATGCCGTGTTTCGTCGCTGCTGCCTTTGCGACGCTCAGATATTGCCCCTTGTAATTACCCTTGTAGCGCGGGATCGAGGTCGCCGCCGCCACATCCGTGCTCGCCCCTTCCGGGCGCAGCCGCGAAGAATAGCCGTATTGTTGCGCCGCGCGGGTATCGAGCACTCGGGCCTTGTTCGAAAAAAGCACGGCCCCCGATTTGGTCGAGGTCCCGGTCAGGCGCAGCCCTTCGGCACGCGCCTCTCCGCTCGTCATCGGCACCAGCATCAGCCCGAGGCCGAAGCACACAACACTCGTCAGTTTCCGCATAGGTTCACTGCCACACTGCCAAATCCTGGCGGGAGTATACCGATTTTCGTCCGCCGGGAAAGAGTGGCGTAGAGACGCGCAGACGCGCTCAGGCGACAGGACCAGCAAGCAGGTCCTCGACAAAGACCGAGACAAGCTGCGTCCGCCCGCTCACACCCGCCTTGCGATAGACCGCGTTGAGATGCGTCTTGACGGTCGCCTCGGAAGAGCCGCGCAGCTCGGCCACCTCGGCGATGGAGAAGCCCTTGATGGTGAACCCCGCCACATCCGCCTCGGAGGGCGTCAGGCCCCAGGCCGCGAAGCGGTCCTCGATCACCTCCGCCATCGCGCCTTGCGCGACCGAGAGCGCCTTGCTGGTTCGGCTTTGCTGCTTGAGCAACACCCAAAGCACCCAGCCCTCGACCACGATCGCGCAGATCAGTGCCAGATTGGCGATGATCTCAAGCCCGACATGAAGCGTGAACCCGCCCGGCTCAAGCGCATCCTCGATCACATCGCCGAGGAAAAAGCTCGCGCAGAAGGCCTGCACGAGCATCAGAAGGATCAAAGAGATTTCGCGGCTTCGGGTGGTGCGCGGAGCGGTCATGCGTCCTGTGAGTCCCTGGGCTTGTCCGGTATGGTCTTATAGCCGGTCACCATGGACCGCGGAAGATTGATCCGCAAGCGGCGGCTCTCGATCAGGACCGCGGCAATATGGGCAAAGACCGACAGCTCGGCCCAATGCACGAGAAACTCGTGCAGCTCCTCGGGCCATTTCACCCCCCAGAACCGGTCCGTCGTCATCAGCCAGCCGGAAAAGCCGATCAACAGGAGCGTCCCGATCAGGTTGTAGATCATCAGCGCGCCAAGCGGAGAATGGCCCAGATGCACACGCCGGCGCCCCGTCGCCATATCCGCCAATTGCCCAAGCGCCGCGCGGATCGAGGGGCGGAAATCGCTGAACCGCGCGTGGCGGGTGCCGACAAACCCCCAGAGGATACGCGCCACCACCAGCCCCACGACGACATAGCCGATCCGCTCGTGCAGCTTGCTTTCCGGGTCGTCGAAAAGCGCATTGGCCGCGAAGAGCACGACCAGCGTCCAGTGGAACGCGCGCACCAGCGGGTCCCAGACCATGACCGCGCGCGGGTCGGCCTGTCTGCGCGGCCCGGGCCCGGCCGCTTCGAATGTCGTCTCGTCGCTCATCTGTGCCTCCATTGAGAAACGGGCGCGGGGGTGTCCCGCGCCCGGACCGGACCGGTCAGTCTTTCTTGGTCTCGACGATGTCCATCGCGTCGTTGAGGTAAATCTCCAGCTTTTCGCCGTCCTTGATGGCATAGGCCTCATAGAGCCCGTCCTCCATCTGGACCGAGCGGACCTCATAGCCCTGCGCGGTGAGCAAAGCGGTGATCTCGGCCGCCTTGGCCGGGGCCACGTCGTCCGAGGCGAAAGCAGAGCCTGCGGCAAGGGTCAGCAGCGCGGCGGCGGTCAGTTTGCGAAACATAGGGTCAGGTCTCCTGTTGCGGCATGGCGTCATGCCCTGCTCGATGGGACCAAATTGCGCAGCCTCTCCTTGTCTCGCCATCCTCCCGGTGATGCATCCGGGCGCCCTCCACCCCGAGTTTGAGACGCCGTTCTGCCCTCGCCCCCTTCTGATCCGGGTGAAGGTGCACTATACCCGACGAGGAATGTTTCAGAATCGCCGGCCAGCCCGATGTCGCGGGCTTTCCGGATCGGCGGCACCCATGGCGGAGGATTTAATGGCGGGATCTGTGAACAAGGTCATTCTGGTCGGCAATCTGGGGCGCGACCCCGAGGTGCGGACCTTCGCGAATGGCGGCAAGGTCTGCAACCTGCGCATCGCCACCTCTGAAAACTGGCGCGACCGCAACACCGGCGAGCGCAAGGAACGCACCGAGTGGCACTCGGTTGCGATCTTCTCGGAGCCGCTGGCCAAAATCGCCGAGCAATACCTGCGCAAAGGCTCCAAGGTCTATATCGAAGGCCAGCTTGAAACCCGCAAATGGCAGGACCAATCCGGACAGGACCGCTACACGACCGAGGTGGTGCTGCGCCCCTATCGCGGCGAGCTGACGCTGCTCGACAGCCGGGATGGCGGCGGTTCGGGCGGTGGCTACGGCGGCGGCGGGCAATCCTCGGGCGGCGGCTATGGCGGCGGTTACGATGATCCGGGCTATGGCGGTGGCAATCAGGGCGGCGGCCAACCCGCGGGTGGCGGCTCGGGCTTCGACGACGAAATCCCGTTCTGATCGACCGGCCCAAACGATATAAACGCCGCCCTTAAAGGGGCGGCGTTTTTCATTAGAGTAAAGAAGAAGGGGCAGCCCCCCTGTTCTCAGCCGAGCTTGCGCAGCCGCGCGATCAGCGACGAGGTATCCCAGCGACCGCCGCCCATCTTCTGCACGTCCTTGTAGAACTGATCGACCAGCGCGGTGACCGGCAGGCTCGCCCCGGTTTCATTGGCAGTATCGAGACAGATCCCCAGATCCTTGCGCATCCAGTCCACCGCGAAGCCGAACTCGAACGTGTCGGCCTCCATCGTCTTGTAGCGGTTCGCCATCTGCCACGAGCCAGCCGCACCTTGCGAGATCACCTCGACCACGTCCGAAATCGAAAGGCCCGCCTTCTCCGCGAAATGGAGACTTTCGGCGAGGCCCTGCACCAGACCCGCAATCGCGATCTGATTGCACATCTTGGTGATCTGGCCCGCGCCGCTCTCGCCAAGGCGGCGACAGATCTTGGCATAGGCCGCGATGACCGGCTCCGCCGCGTCATAGGCGGCCTGATTGCCGCCGCACATGACCGAGAGCACGCCATTCTCGGCGCCCGCCTGCCCACCGGATACCGGCGCATCGACGAACCCCAGACCGGCCTCGGCGGCAACCGCCGAAAGCTCGCGCGTGACGGCGGCCGAAACCGTCGTGTGATCCACGAAAATCGCGCCGGGCTTCATCCCCGCAAAGGCCCCGGTCTCACCAAGGCAGACCGCGCGCAGGTCGTCATCATTGCCGACGCAGGCCATGACGAAATCGCAGCCCTCCGCCGCCGCCGCCGGAGTGGCCACCGCGCGCCCGCCATGCTCGGCTGCCCAAGCCTCGGCCTTGGCGCCGGTGCGGTTATAGACCGTGACCTCATGGCCCTTGGCCTGCAGATGCCCGGCCATCGGATAGCCCATCACCCCAAGCCCCAGAAACGCGACCTTCGCCATCTATCACCCCTCCTTGAGCGCCGCACTGGCGCGTTGATAATCCGCTTGGCCTGACTTAGTAACGCCTCACCCCCCTGCGTCAACCGGGGGCGCCAGAGCGAGGGCATGATGGTCACGGTGTTTCGATGGATGGTGCGGCTGATATCGCTGGTTTTGCTGGCGGCGATGCTGGTGCTGCTGGGGCTGTGGTATTTCGCCTCGCGCTCGTTGCCGGACTATGACGAGACCCATCAGGTGAGCGGCATTTCCGCACCCGTCGAGATCGTCCGCTCGACCGAAAACGTCCCGCATATCTTTGGCGCGACCGATGAGGACGTGTATTTCGGGCTGGGTCTGGCCCATGCGCAGGACCGGCTGTGGCAAATGAGCCTGCTGCGTCGGACCGTTCAGGGGCGGCTGTCGGAGGTATTCGGAGCGGAGACGCTCAAGACCGACGAGTTGATGCGCCGGCTCGATCTTTATGGCGCGGCGGTCGACTCGCTCGAAGCGCAGGACGCTCGGACACGCGCCGCGCTTGAGGCCTATGCGCGCGGGGTGAACCAGTGGATCGAACTGGTGAACGAAGGCGCGCGCGGGCGTGGGGCGCCGGAATTCTGGCTCTTCAAGAACGAGATCGCCTATTGGTCGCCCGCCGACTCTCTGGCGATCCTGAAGCTGATGGCGGTGCAGCTCTCGACCCAGATCGAGACCGAGGTGCTGCGCGCACAGGTCACGATGCTGGGCCAAGACTGGGCGCGCGACATCCTGCCCGCGATGCCCGGCACCGGGGTCGCGGCGCTGCCGCGCTATTCCGAGCTGTTCCCGAGTGCCCCCGCACCAAGCGCCATCCGGCACGCCGCGGCCAAGCCCGCCCTCTCGCCCTTTCCGGGGCGCGATCAGGCGGGGGCGTCCAACGCCTTCGCCGCCGCGCCCGAACGCTCGGCGGCGGGCGGCTCGCTGCTGGCCAATGACCCGCATCTGGGGCTGAGCGCGCCGACGATCTGGTATCTCGCACGGCTGGAGCTTTCGTCGGGCGGCGTGATCGGAGGCACGATTCCCGGCATGCCGCTGGTGCTGAGCGGGCGCAATGCGCGGCTGGGTTGGGGGCTGACCTCGACCTATGCCGACGATCAGGACCTCTATATCGAGGAACTCGACCCGCAGAACCCCGAGCGCTATCGCACCCCCGATGGCTGGACCGATTTCGAGACCCGCCGCGCGATCATCACCGTGAAGGATGCCGAGCCGGTCACCATCACGCTGCGCTGGACCGCGAACGGGCCGGTGCTGCCGGGCGGCCATTTCAACCTCGCTGCCGTGACCCCGCCGGGCCATGTGGTCTCGCTGGCCTGGACGGCGCTCGATCATGCCGATGGCTCGATGAGCGCGGCGATGGCGCTGATGCGCGCGGGCAGCGTGGGCGACGCGATCAGCGCGGCTTCGGGGGTAAAGGCCCCGGTGCAGAACCTTACGCTGGCCGATCAGAATGGCGTGGCGCTGGTCACGGTGGGCGCGCTGCCGCGCCGCGATCCGGGCCATGTCACCCAAGGCCGGATGCCGAGCCCCGGCTGGGAGGCGCGGAATCGCTGGCAGGGCACCCTGCCCTTCTCCGCCAACCCGCGCTTCGAGCGCCCGGCGGGCGGTATCGTCATCAACACGAATAACAAGCTGCTCGAACGGCCCTTCCCGAACCATGTCAGCTACGATTGGGGCGACAGCCAGCGGGTCCAACGCCTGACGCGGCTCATGGGCGAGCGCGAGGTCCATTCGCGCGACAGCTTCATCGCCGCTCAACTCGATACGGTCAGCCCCGCCGCGCGCGGGCTCTTGCCGCTGGTCGGCGCCGATCTGTGGTTCACCGGAGAACCCGCCCCCGATGGCACGCCCGAGCGCACCCGCCAGCGCGCGCTGGAACTGCTGGCCGCGTGGGACGGCGAGATGAACGAGCATCTGCCGGAGCCTCTGATCTTCACCGCCTGGATGCGGGCACTGCAAACCCGGCTGATCCGCGACGAACTGGGACCGCTGGCGCAGGAATTCACCCATCTTGAGCCGCTCTTCATCGAACGGGTCTTCCGCAATACCGACGGGGCCGGTCGCTGGTGCGACGTCATGCAGTCCGCCCCCAAGGAAAGCTGCACCGACATCGCGCGCGCAGCCCTCGACGAGGCGCTGCTGGAGCTTGAGACCCGCTTCGGGCCGAATGTCGAAAGCTGGCGCTGGGGCGACGCGCATGAGGCGCGGCAGGATCACGCGGTGCTGGGCCGGGTGCCCTTCCTGTCGTGGTTCGTCAACATCCGGCAATCCACCTCGGGCGGGGATTTCACGCTCAACCGCGGCAAGATGGCGGGCAGCGGCGAGGCGCCCTTCGCCAATGTCCATGCCGCCGGCTTCCGGGGCGTCTATGACTTTGCCGACCCGGACAGTTCGGTCTTCATCACCGCGACGGGGCAGTCGGGCCATCCGCTGTCGCGCCATTACGACGATCTGGCAGAGCTGTGGCGCCGGGGCGAATACATCCCGATGTCGCTCGACCCGGAGCTGGCGCGGGCGGCGGCGGCGGGGATCACCCGGTTGGAGCCGCGCGGCGAGTAACTCGCGCGGCGCTGACCCGGTGTCGGGTGCCTCCGGCAGGAGTATTTCGGGTGTGGTGAATGGGCTTAGAGCGCGCGGAAGCGTTGGCGCTGGGTCTCGGTCCAGTTGACGTCAAAGTCCCAGCCGGTCTTGGTCTGACGCTCGGCGCGCACAACGTTTTGCTCATGCAGCCACGCGCGCGCACGTCCCGCAGAGAAAGGCAGGCTCAGCGTCTCGTCCAGCCGCTCCTCGCCCAGCCGGGCCTCGATCGCCGCCAGCAGCGCCTCCAGCCCTTCGCCCGTCAGCGCCGAGACCGCCTGCACATCCGCCCGGCGCGCATCCTGCACCAGAAGCGCCTCGCGGGTCGCGGGGCCGAGCGCGTCGATCTTGTTCCAGACCTCGATCAGCGAGACATCCTCATCCACACCAAGAGATTCGAGGATGTCGCCCACATCGGCGGCCTGCTCCTCGGTTTCGGGATGCGAAATATCGCGCACATGCAGGATCAGATCGGCCTCGAGCACCTCTTCGAGCGTCGCGCGGAAGGCCGCGACCAGCTCATGCGGCAGGTCCGAGATGAACCCCACCGTGTCCGACATGATCACCTTGCGCCCCGACGGCAGCGTGATCCCGCGCATCGTTGGGTCGAGCGTCGCAAACAGCATGTCCTTGGCCATCACCGCGGCCCCGGTCATGCGGTTGAACAGCGTGGATTTGCCCGCGTTCGTATAACCCACCAGCGCGACGATCGGGAACGGCACCTTACGGCGCGCGGCGCGGTGCAACTCGCGGGTCTTGACGACTTTGGCCAGTTGCCGACGCAAGCGCACCATCTGCTCGTCGATGGCGCGGCGGTCGGCCTCGATCTGGGTTTCGCCGGGGCCGCCCACGAAGCCAAGCCCGCCGCGCTGACGTTCAAGGTGGGTCCAGGCGCGGACCAGCCGCGTGCGCTGATAGGAGAGCGCCGCCAACTCGACCTGAAGCACGCCCTCGCGGGTGCGCGCGCGGTCAGCGAAGATCTCGAGGATCAGCCCTGTCCGGTCGAGGAGCTTCACGCCCCATTCCTTTTCGAGATTGCGCTGCTGAACGGGCGTCACCGGCCCGTCGACCAGCACGAGGTCGATCTCCTCGGCGTCGAGCCGCTCCTTCAGTTCAGCGAGCTTACCCGTCCCGAACAGATGCCCCGCATGGGGCTTGGGCAGGCGCACGACCTCTCCGCCGACGACTTCAAGGCCCGGCAATGCCAGCGCGAGCGACATTGCCTCGGCCAAGGCATGTTCAGGCAAGCGCCGAGAGCCCGCCGCCGAGCGGATCTCGGGATGGATCACGAAGGCACGTGTCGGCCTCGCCTCGGAAGAGATCAGGTCGCTCAGTCTTCACCCTCATAAAGAGAGATCGGCTGACCGGGCATGATCGTCGAAATCGCGTGTTTATAGACAAGCTGGCTCTGACCATCGCGGCGCAGAAGCACGCAGAAATTGTCGAACCAGGTGATGACGCCCTGCAATTTGACGCCGTTGATGAGGAAAATCGTCACCGGAACCTTGGTCTTGCGCACATGATTGAGAAATGCGTCCTGCAGGTTCTGTTTATCGCCAGCCATTTCTTAGCCTTTTATGTTTTTGTCGCGCGTTTTGGGGGGCAATTCACCCCTCCCGGCCAGTATGGAGAGAAAATCCAGAGATTCCAGCCCCAAAATCAGGTTCTTAGCGGAAGGCAGCGCAGGGGCGCCCAGTGAAGACGCCCTCAGCCGCGCCAGAACTCGGGGTTGAAGAGCGCGATGATTGCAAGTGTTTCGAGCCGCCCGAGCACCATCGTCATGGCAAAAACGAATTTGGTGAAGACGCTCAGCTCCGCCCAGTAAAGTGGGACATCGCTGGCCACCCCGGCCAGCGGCCCGGTATTCGACAGCGCCGCGATGGTAAGCACCGTGGCCGGCTCGAAGTCGAGCCCACCCAGCGACACGATGGTCATCACCGCCGCAATCGCAAAGGCGAAGAGCATGAAGAAGATCCATGAAATATAGGCCCCCTCGCGGCGCAGACGGCGCGCCGTCGCGCCCCCGCCCGCGACCGAGGCCGGGTGGACCAGCTTGTCGAGTTCGCGCTCGCCATGACGCAAGAGCGCATAGACCCGCAACAGCCGCACGCCGCCCGCCGTGGTGGCCACACCGCCCCCGACAATCGCCAGCCCCGCAAGGATAAGCCCGGGCGTGCCCAGCCCCGACCAGTTGCGCGCCTCATCCCAGACCGAGGACTCGAATCCGGTCGTGGTCAGGAAGGAGAGTGCGGTGAAGATACTGCCCCAAAGCGATTGCACGATCGGCGCAACCGCCGCCGGTCCTGAGACGTCGAGCGCCGCGATCCAGTGCCGCACGAACAGAAACGCCGCAACCAGCGCCACCAGCGCACCCGCCAGCCACAGCTCGGGATCGTGGCGCAGTTTGTCGGAGGCGCGCAACTCGCCACCACCGGGCCAAAGCCTGCGCGAGAGCGCCGGGATCAGGAAGAAGAACAGGATCAGCTCGCCCCCGATCCCCGACGGCGCACCCGCGACGCCCCCCGCGACCGGCGTGATCCCCGAGGTCGAAAGGGTCGCCATCGCATGGCACAGCGCCACGAAAGCGGAATCGCCCGCGACCAGCAGGCAGAACCAGAGCAGCACCGTCAGTCCGAGATAGGCGGGAGCCAGTTCGACAACGAAATGACCCAGACGCTCCATCGTGTCCGCGCTGCCCTCGCTGCGCGACGCGACGATCGTGGTCGCGCCGCCGGGTCCGCCCGAGGAGAACACCTCGAACCCGCCAAGGCGCATCGGCGCCAGAACCGCGATGGCGATCACCAGCATGTAGAAACCGCCCAACCAACCCACCGTTGCACGCCACAGATGCAGCGACGGCGCCAGCCGCTCGGGTGCGAACAGCGTGCCGCCCGTGGTCGTGAAGGCCGAGACCATCTCCCACCACGCGTTGAAGAGGCCGGTATCGGGCACCGCCTCGTTGAAGGGGATCGCAAAGACCAGCGGCAAGAGCGTGAAGGCCGCCACCAGCGTCAGCAATTGATCGCGCGCCGGATGACCGCGCGTATTCGACGCGCTCGCCAGCGCCAGTAGCAGCGCGAGGATCAGAAAGAGCGTGCCGGAGTAGAAAAACGGCCGACCGATATCATGCTGGCGCAACGCCAACGCATGCGCCGCCGGCAGATACATCGCCAATGCCCCGATCCCAAGGAGGATCACGATCTGGGGCAGGCTGCGCAGCCTCTCGAGCATCGCGCGCCCGCCTCAGAAGAAGTCGATGGAGACCTGCAACAGGCGCTCCACCTCGGGGATGTCGGCGCTCAGCGCGAAAAGCGCGATCACGTCGCCCTCTTCGATCTTGGTGCTGCCGAGCGGCTTGAGCACCTTGTCGCCCTTCTGCACCGCGCCCATCAGAACGCCCTCGGGGAACTCGATCTCGCGCACCAGCTTGCCCGCGATGGGCGAGGTCCCAAGCACCTGCGCCTCGATCACCTCGGCCTCGGCATCGCCAATCGAATAGACCCCGCGCACCCGCCCATGCCGGATATGGCGCAGGATCGAGGACACGGTGGTCGCGCGCGGATTGATATAGGCGTCGATGTCGAGCGGCGCCATGAGCGGCACCAGCGTCGGGTCGTTCACAAGGCTGATCGCCATCCGGCACCCGGCCTGCTTGGCGCGCACCGAGACCAGAATATTCGTCTTGTCGTCATCGGTCACGGCGAGCACCGCATCGGCCGTCTCGATATTCGCCTCGGCCAGCAGATCGCTGCTCATTCCGTCGCCATTGAGCACGATCGTGCGTTCCAGCGCATCGGCCGCCCGCTCGGCCACCGCGCGGTTCTTTTCGATCACCTTGGCCCGCACCCGGTCCGAACGCGCCTCAAGCGCGCGCGCCACCGCAAGCCCCACATTGCCGCCGCCGATGATGACGACGCGCTCCTGCTTCTTGGTGGCCTTGCCGAAAATCTCGAGCGTGCGGTTCACGTCCTCGATATGCGAGAAGACATAGATCTGGTCGTCCGCAAACAGCTGATCGCCCGGCTCTGGCGCGAAAAGCCGCCCCTCCCGGCGCACCCCCACGACGATGGCGCGCAGCGTCGAAAACAGATCGGTCAACTCGCGCAGCGAGGTGTTGAGAACCGGACATTCTTCATGCAGCGCAATCCCCAAAAGCTGCGCCTTGCCGCCCAGAAAACTCTCCGTATCAAACGTCGCGGGCGCCGCGAGCCGCTGCAAGGCAGCCTCGGCCACCTCACGCTCGGGGCTGATGATGACGTCGATGGGCAGATGCTCGCGGCGGTAGAGATCGGCATATTCCGGCGCGAGATAGGTCTGTGCCCGGAGCCGCGCGATCTTGCGCGTGATGCCAAAGACCGACTGGGCCACCTGACAGGTGACCATGTTCACCTCGTCCGAATAAGTCGCCGCGATCAGCAGGTCGCAATCGCGCCCCCCCGCCCGGTCAAGCACATCGGGATGCGAGGCAAAGCCCACCACGCCCTGCACGTCGAGCGTGTCGGAGGCACGCCGCACAAGCTCGGGGTTGGAATCGACGACGGTGACGTCGTTGCGCTCTCCGGCGAGATGGCGGGCGATCTGCCAGCCGACCTGCCCTGCCCCGCAGATGATGACCTTCATGCGAACTCCATGCGCTGCGTCCCGCCCTTTCTAGGCGCGGCCCGTGGTCTGGTCAATCGAGCGCCGCTCAGGCGTCCTGATCGGCCTCGTCCTCGACATGGGCCACGCGCGCACCGGATTTGGCGCTGGTCACGACACCCAGCGATTTGAGCTTCCGGTGCAGCGCCGAGCGCTCCATGCCCACGAAATTCGCCGTGCGCGAAATGTTGCCTCCGAAGCGATTGATCTGGGTGAGCAGATATTCGCGCTCGAACAGTTCGCGCGCCTCGCGCAAAGGCAGCGTCGCCAGTTGCCCGCCGAGCACGATCCGCCCTTCTTCCTCCGGCGCGGCGTCGCCCGGCAGTTCGCGCGCCTCGATCGGCCCGGTGCCTTCGCCCAGGATCAGCACCCGCTCGATCACGTTGCGCAACTGGCGGATATTGCCCGGCCATTCCATGGTCTGCATCATCGCCGCCGCCTCTTCGGAAATCTCGCGCAGCGGCAGACCCTGAGCGCGGTTCAGCCCCTCGATGAAATGCTGAGCCAGCAGCGGCACATCCTCGCGCCGCTCCGAGAGCGCCGGGACCGCGATCGGCACGACGTTCAGGCGGTCGAACAATTCCTGACGGAAGCGCCCGGCGGCGATCTCGGAGGGCAGATCGCGGGTGGTCGAGGAAATCACCCGCAGATCGACGCGCACCTTGTCCGCCCCGCCCACTCGGGTGAATTGCTGTTCGGTCAGCACGCGCAGGATCTTGGACTGGGTGCCGAGCGGCATGTCGGCCACCTCGTCAAAATAGATCACCCCACCATGCGCTTGTTCGAGAAGACCCTTTTCGACCCCGCGTTCAGCGGTTTCGCGCCCGAACAGGACCTCTTCCATCCGCTCAGGCTCAATCGAGGCCGAGTTGACCGTCACGAAGGGCGCCGAGGCCCGGTTCGAATTCACATGGATGAAGCGCGCGGCGACTTCCTTGCCCGAGCCGGGCTCGCCCGTCAGCATCACCCGCCCATTGGATTTGGTCACCTTTTCAAGTTGATCCTTGAGCTTACGGAAGGCGGCGGCATTGCCCAGCATCTCTGCTGGCGTCCCCTCGCGGCGGCGCAAGGAACTGTTTTCCCGGCGCAGACGCGCGGTCTCCATCGCGCGCGAAATCACAACCAGAAGCTGGTCGATATTGAACGGCTTCTCGATGAAGTCGTAAGCGCCCTGCTTGATCGCCGCCACCGCGATCTCGATATTGCCGTGGCCCGAGATGATGATGACCGGCACGTCCGGGTTGTCGCGCTTCACATGCTTGAGGATGTCGATCCCGTCCATCCGGCTGTCCTTGAGCCAGATATCAAGGATCATCAGCGCCGGTTCCTCGGCGTTGAGCTGGTCCATGCACTCGTCCGAATTGGCCGCCAGACGGGTCTGGAAGCCCTCGTCCTTGAGGATATCCGCGATCAATTCCCGGATGTCCTTTTCGTCGTCCACGATCAGAATGTCACTCATGTCGTCCCCATTGTGGCCTCGGAGGGCCTTTCCTTGATGGCGCGGGCACCCGTGCGGGCGCGTGGCAGCCGGATTTCAGCCATGGCGCCCTGATGGGCCCCCGGCACGAAGGCGGGCGCATCGGTCAGCGTGAGCGTCCCGCCATGTTCTTCGATGATCTTCTTGACGATGGGCAGGCCGAGCCCGGTGCCCTTCGCACGCGTCGTCACATAGGGCTCGAACAGACGCGAGCGGTCGTGCGGCAGACCGATCCCATTATCCATGATGCGGATCGTGACCTGTTCCGGGCCCGCCTCCATGACCACGCGCACCTCCGGCACATAGTTTTCAGGCGCGCCTTTTTCATACAGGCTTTCAATGGCTTCGCCCGCGTTCTTAATCAGGTTTGTGACCGCCTGCGAGATCATCGTGGCGTCAAGCTCCACGATCTCCGGGGCCTCTGAGATTTCCGAGACCAGATTGGCCCCGTGCAACGCGTCTTGCTGCAACAGCACCGCATCGCGCATCAGCTTCGACAGGTCATGGTCGCGCCGGTCAGGTTCGGGCATGCGGGCAAAGCGCGAGAACTCATCAACAATGCGCCGCAAGTCATTGGTTTGACGAATGATTACGCCCGTATACTGATCCAGCGCCTCGACCTCTTCACCCGCAAGCGGCGTGAATTTGCGTTTGATACGCTCGGCCGAAAGCTGAATGGGCGTGAGCGGATTCTTGATCTCATGCGCGATCCGGCGCGCGACATCGCCCCAGGCCGCCATCCGCTGCGCCGAGACCAGCTCCGTCACATCCTCGAAGGCGACCACATAGCCTTCCGGCACACCCTCATCGTTGCGCCGCACAGCCATTCGCACCAAAAGACTTTCCAGACGCCCCCCGCGTGAAACCCGGATTTCCTCTTGAACCACCTCGTGAAGCCCTTCCCGCAAGCGATTGAAAAGGCTTTCAAACTCTGGAACCGCATCGCTAAGGACACGATCATGGTCGCGCTCGGGCGACAGCTCCAGAAGCCGCGTTGCAGACCGGTTCAGAAAGTCGAGCCGCCCCTCGGCATCCAGCCCGATCACACCCGAAGTCACCGACGAGAGCACAGAGTCAAACAGCCGCCGCCGGGCCTCGGTGGTCTCATGGGACGCGACCAGCGCCTCGCGCTGGCCTTTGAGCTGCCGGGTCATGCGGTTGAAGCTCTGGCCCAATGTGGCAATCTCATCGTCGCCATCGGCCTCGATCACGCGGGCATCAAGGTCCCCCGCGCCCACCCGCTCCGCCGCCGCCGCCAGCCGCCCGATGGGGCGCGACAGCCGCTCCGCGAACCACAGGCCCAGCCAAACCGCTGCGAGGATCAGGATCAGCGCGAAGCCGATATAAACGAGGCCGAATTCGAAAAGCACGCGCCCCCGTGTCGCCTCAAGCTGTTGGTAGAGGCTCACCGTCTCGCGCGTGTCGTCGAGCAGCGACAGGATGCCCCCGTCCACCGCGCGCGAGATGTAGAGATAGCGGTCCACGAACGCATCGAGTTGCTTGAGCGCCCGGAATTCCGAGTTCTCCCAATCCTCGATCAACACATCCTCGCCACGCTGCGCCCGCACGACCTCTTCGGGCGCGGGGGCCTCGTAATCGAAGAGATAGCTGCGCTCGCCGCGCGCGACGATCTCGCCGGTGCCGTCGATCACATAGGCCTCTTTCAAACCACGCTGAATGCTCGCCTGCCCAATGGTCAAAAGCTCGCGCAGATCGCCGTCGAGCATAAAGGTCGCCGCCTGCCGCCGCAGGTTCAGGAAGCCAGCCAGCGCGTCGATATCCTCGGTCAGGTCGCGACGATGCTCGCCCTGATAGGCCTCGGCGGCGGTCAGAGAAGTTCCGACCACCTCGCGGACGCGATCCGAAAACCAGCCTTCAAGACCGATATTCACCGTCAGGCCCGCAAAGACCGCGACCAGAACCGTCGGCACCAGCGCGATCCCCGCGAACACCCCCGTCAGACGCAAGGTCAGCCGCGACCCCGCCGAACGCGCGCGCCGGGCAGCCAGCATCTGCATCAGCCGCATGACGATCAGCCCGGCAAGCAGCAGGAAATAGATGAAATCGGCCAGAAGGATCAGCCGCAGCGCATTCGAATCCCCGCCCTGCCCCAGCGGCCCGAGCACGAAGAACGTGGCAATCGCCAGACACGGCCCAAGCACCACGAGCCCCAGCGTAATCAGGCTTTGAAACCGCCGCTGACGCCGCAATCGCACGAGACGATCCCACGCTGTCCGATGTGCCGTGCCCCGCACGAAAGCCCCCCACAAGCCAAGCTGCCGCCCGAATCCATAGGGACGAATATGCAACAGCCCTCTGTGGCAGGTTTACATCAGTTTGCGCCGCCGTGTCACCTGAATATCCAGATCGGTGATCTTTTTACGCAAGGTATTGCGGTTGATGCCAAGCAAATCGGCACATCTGGCCTGATTGCCGCCGGTCGCGTCGAGCGCGATTTCGATGAGCGGCGCCTCCATCTCCTTGAGAATGCGCTCATAAAGTCCCGGTGCGGGCAGGTTTCCCCCATGCAGGTCGAAATAACGCCGCAGGTGCCGCGCGATGGCCGCCGAGAGCTTTTCACCCTCCCCCCCCTGACGCAAAGGCTCGATCGCGGGCTGGTTGCCCAGCACGAATTCGACCTCGGAGCGGGTGATCTCTTCCTCGGGCGAGGTGACCACCAGACGGCGGATCGTATTTTCAAGCTGGCGCACATTGCCCGGCCAGGCATAGGCGCGCACCAGCGACTTGGCCTCGTTCGAGAGCCGCCGCGCGCCCAGCCCGTCACGCTCCGCGCGGGCCAGAAAGTGATCGGCCAGAAGCGGAATATCCTCGACCCGCTCACGCAGGGCGGGCACTTGCAGCGTGACGCCGCCCAGACGGTAGAACAGGTCCTGACGGAACTTGCCCGCCTCCATCAGACCCGACAAGTCGATCTGCGTCGTGGCCATGATCCGCGGCGCGGGGTCAGGCAACGCGTCGAGCATCCGCACGATCCGCGCCTGCGTCTCATCGTCGTAATCGCCCACCTCGTCAAAGACGAGACTGCCACCGCGCGCCTTTGCCAAGAGCATCGAGGGGCCCTCCGCGCCTTGAAGATCAGCGGCTTGCGCCACCACGAAGGGCAGCGTGCGGCGGTCCGAGAAGTCGTGGATCGCCCGCGCGATGAGCGATTTGCCCGTGCCGCTTTCGCCGAAGATCAGCACCGGCAGATCGGCATTCATTACCCGCGCGACAAGCCGGTAGAGCGCCTGCATCGCCGGTGTGCGCCCCACGAGCGGCAGATCGCCCCCCACATCGCGCAACTCGCCCGCCGGTTCCTTGGGCGTGACTTGCGCGCGGCGTTTCTGTTCGAGCGCGCGCGCGGCCCGTTTCATCAGATCGGGCAGATCGAAGGGCTTGGGCAAGTAGTCATAGGCCTCGGCCTCGGCGGCCTGAATCGCGGTCATGATGGTGTTCTGCGCCGAAATCACGATCACCGGCATACCGGGGCGGAGTTCGGAAATCCGGGGCAGCGCCTCAAGACCGTTTCCGTCCGGCATCATCACATCGGAAATGACCAGATCGCCCTTCCCTTCTTCGACCCACCGCATCAGCGTCACCAGCGAGGCGGTCGCATGCACCTTGCAGCCCGCGCGCGTCAGCGCCTGCGTCAAGACCGTGCGGATCGTCCGGTCGTCATCGGCGACAAGAACAGTTCCGTCCATAACTCACTTCTCCTTCGGCGCGACTGGTAAAGACACTCGAAAGGTGGTGCGTCCGGGCACCGAATCTACACTGATCCAGCCATCATGATCTGAAATTATCTTGGAAACCAAGGCGAGTCCCAACCCCGTTCCGTTCTCCCGACCGGAAACGAAAGGTTCGAATATAGAGGCGGCGATGTCGGGCGGGATGCCCGGACCATCGTCGATGATCTCAACCTGAAGCGGCAGCGGTTGCCCCGATCCGTCTTCACGCCGCAGCCGCAGCGAATGCTCGTAGAAGGTGCGTAGCCTGAGCGTGCCCGAGCCCTTGCAGGCCTCGGAGGCATTCTTGAGAAGGTTCAGGAAGACCTGCGTCAGCTGGTCGGCATCGCCCAGCGTATTGGGCAGCGAGGGGTCGTAATCCTCGATGAATTTCATGTTCGCGCCAAAGCCCACCGCGGCCGATTTGCGCGCGCGGTCGAGCACGTCATGCAGGTTCACCGCGCGCTTTTCGGGCGGTCGCACATTGCCAAACTGCTCGACCTGTTCGAGCAGCTTCACGATGCGGCGGGTCTCGTCGACGATGAGATCTGTCAGTTCCAGATCCTCGCCAGAAAGGTTCATCGACAAAAGCTGCGCGGCCCCTGCGATCCCGGCAAGCGGGTTCTTGATCTCATGGGCCAGCATCTCGGCCATGCCGATCGCGGAGCGCGCCGCCGATTTGACCTGGCTCGCACGGCCCAGACGCTCGGCAATCTCGCGCGGCGAAATCAGCAAGAGCACCGTGTCCGGGTCGTCGCCCACGGGCGCGGCCTGAAGGTTGCACTGCACCGGCGCGCGTTCGCCGGTCGTCACGTCCACATCGTTGACGAACAGCTCCGAGCGGTTCTTGCGCACCCGCGCGAACACCTCTTCGAGCGGCGCGGTGATCGAGATCCGCTCGAGCACGCTTTGCCCCTTGAGCGATTTGGCCGAGATATTGAGGAACAGTTCGGCGGCCGGATTGACCTCTTCGACGCGGTCCACCGCGTTGATCAGAAGCGCCGGGATTGGCAGCGAATTCCAGATGATGCCGGGCGGGGGCAGGTTCATGCGGCCTCTCTTGCGCCAAAGGCGGCACGGATGAGCGAAAGCGTAGCCTCGGGCGTTTGCGAGACCATCATCTCGGCCCGCAGCGGCGCGCCCGCGCGCTCGGCATACCAACCCAGATGCTTGCGCGCGAGGCGCAGCCCCAGATCGGTGCCGTAGAAGCTCAGGATCGCCTCGTAATGCTCCGAAATGAAATCGGCGAGCGCGCCGCCCGTGGGCACACGCGGCGCAGGCGTGCCGTGAAGCGCATGGGCGATCTCGGCCAGAACCCAAGGCGCGCCCTGCGCACCGCGCCCGACCATGACCCCATCCGCGCCCGATTGCTGAAGCGCCGTCCGGGCGCTCTCGGCGTCGATCACATCGCCATTGGCGACAACCGGGATCGAAACGGCTTCGCGCACCGCCCGGATCGCGGACCAGTCGGCCGTGCCTTTGTAGAATTGCATCCGGGTGCGCCCATGCACGACGACCATCCGCACGCCCGCCGCTTCGGCGCGCGCCGCGAGGTCGGGCGCGTTGCGGGTCTCGTCATCCCAGCCCAGCCGCATCTTGAGGGTAACCGGCACATCGACCGCCTCCGCCACCGCCTCGATCAGCCGCAGCGCATGATCCGGGTCGCGCATCAGCGCCGCCCCCGAGAGCCCCCCCGTCACTTTCTTCGCCGGACAGCCCATGTTGATGTCGATGATCCGCGCGCCCATGTCCGCCACGATCCGCGCGGCCTCTGCCATCGGCTGCGCCTCGCGCCCGGCAAGCTGCACCGAGGCCGCAAGATCGAGCCCCATATCCGCCCGCGCCTTGGCCCGAACCGAGGGTTTCGCGGTCAGCATCTCGCCGCTCGCCACCATCTCGGACACGACAAGCCCTGCGCCAAAGCGGGCCACCATCCGCCGGAACGGCAGATCGGTGATCCCGGCCATCGGCGCCAGAAAAACCGGCGGGTCGAGCGTGATATGTCCCAGTGTCAGCGGCACGGTAAATCCTTTGGTTGCCTCGGAATTAGCCGCTCATGGGCAGAATCACAATCAAAGCCCCACAAAATGGACGCCAAAAACAGCAATCGCACATTTTTTAAGCGCCGCATCGGCGCGAAACCTCGAAATCCGCCCGAAAGCGACGCATTGCGCCGCTGCGCCCTATCGCCTAAGCCTTGAGCGAAACGCGGAGGGTTCATGTCAGTCGCCGTCATCATCGTGGCCGCCGGACGCGGCACCCGCGCCGGAGGGGAAATGCCCAAGCAATGGCGCCCGCTCGCAGGTCAGCCGGTGCTGGCCCATACGGTGCGCGCGCTCAGCGGCTTTGGGCGTATCGTGGTCGTGTTGCATCCCGATGACATGGCGCTGGGGGCGGAGATACTTGGCGGATCGGTCACGCTGGTTGCCGGCGGGGAGACGCGCGACGCCTCGGTGCGCAATGCGCTGGAGTTGCTGGCCGGCACCGGGATCGAGCAGGTGCTGATCCATGACGGCGCCCGCCCGCTGGTCGACACGGCTCTGGTCGGGCGGGTTCTGGCTGCGCTCGAAGGGGCCGAGGCCGCCGCGCCCGCCCTGCCCGTCTCGGATGCGCTCTGGCGGGGCGCGGAGGGCATGGTGACGGGCACAGAGGACCGCACGGGCCTCTGGCGCGCGCAGACCCCGCAGGGCTTTCGCTTTGAGACGATCCTCGCCGCGCATCGCGCCCATCCGGGCGGTGCCGCCGACGATGTCGAGGTCGCCCGCGCCGCAGGCCATGCGGTTGCGATCGTCGCGGGCAGCGAGGACAATCTCAAGATCACCTATCCCGAAGATTTCGAACGGGCCGAGAGGCTATTGGGGGCAAGAATGGATATCCGGCTGGGCAATGGCTATGACGTGCACGCCTTCACCGAGGGCGATCATGTCATCCTCTGCGGTGTGAAAATCCCGCATGACAAGGCGCTTCTGGGCCATTCCGACGCGGATGTCGGCATGCATGCCGCGACCGACGCGATCTATGGCGCGCTGGCCGAGGGGGATATCGGGCGGCATTTCCCGCCATCCGATCCGCAATGGAAAGGCGCGGCCTCGGAGATTTTCCTCGCCCATGCCGCCGAACTGGCCCGCACGCGCGGTTTTCGGATCGGCAATATCGACGTGACGCTGGTCTGCGAGCGACCCAAGATCGGCCCACATGCCGAAGCGATGATGGCCGAGATGGCGCGGATCATGGGGCTAGAGCCCACCCGCGTGTCGGTCAAGGCGACGACCTCGGAACGGCTGGGCTTCACCGGCCGCGAGGAAGGCATCGCCGCGATCGCCACCGCCACCCTGATCAAGGACTAAGCCGATGAACCGCGAGGCGCTGCAACTGATCAACACCTTCTTCTACGTGGGTCAGATGAAACCCGCGCCGGGCACATGGGGTTCTTTGGCGGCGCTGGTCGTCGGCTGGGGGATCGAGCGTTACCTTGGCTTTTGGCCGCTGGTCGTGGCGACGGTGCTGGTGACCGCACTCGGCTTCGTCACCATCAAGGCGGAACTCGCGCTGCGTCCCGGCGAAGAAGACCCTTCCGAGATCGTCATCGACGAGGTTGCGGGCATGTGGCTGGCGCTTCTGTTCCCCGCCATGGGGTTCTGGATGCGCGATATGTCGATGGTCTGGCCGGGACCGCTCGCGGCCTTCGTGCTGTTCCGGCTGTTTGACATCCGCAAACCGTGGCTTGTCGGGCGCGCGGACCGGCGGGGCGACCCCGCGGGGGTCATGCTCGACGATCTTTGGGCGGGCGTCTTCGCGGGCATCTGCACGTTCCTCCTCGCGGGCCTCTACCATGCGGTGCTGATGTGAGCCTGCCCGCCGAGATCCTCGATGCGGCCAAGGCGGCGGGCGTGATGATCGCCACCGCCGAGAGCTGCACCGGCGGCATGGTCGCGGTGGCGCTGACCGATATCCCCGGCTCCTCGGCGGTCGTGGAACGTGGCTTTGTGACCTATACCAACGCCGCCAAGACCGAGATGCTGGGCGTGCGCCCTGCGACGCTCGAGGCGCATGGCGCGGTCTCCGAAGAGGTCGCGCGGGAAATGGCCGAGGGCGCACTTGCACATAGCAAAGCCCAGCTTGCTGTCGCCATCACCGGCATCGCAGGCCCCGGCGGCTCCGAGTTCAAACCCGAAGGCCGCGTCTGTTTCGGACTGGCCCGAACCGGCCACGACACGCAGACCGAAGCCGTCGAATTCGGTGCCATCGGGCGCGCAAAAGTGCGCGCAGCGGCCCGCGATCATGCGCTGGGCCTCTTGCGCGCAGCCCTGCGCTAAGGTTCACGAACCGCCCCCATATGGGCATTTGAGACATTCTTGCGCGTAAATCTTGGGCAGTTTGAAAACCGCCCGCAAAATGCGCGCCCCCCCAACGCATATGCCTCTTTCTCTGGCGCGCGCTTCATGGTCCTGCCCCTCCAACGACCGAAACGGAGGATTTGGGATGAATGGGGCTGATACCGCGTGGATCATGGTTGCGACCGCGCTTGTATTGTTCATGACGCTGCCGGGGCTGGCGCTGTTCTACGGCGGTCTGGTGCGGGCGCGCAACGTGCTGTCGATCTTCATGCAGTGTTTCTCGATTGCCGCGCTGATGAGCATCCTGTGGCTGCTGGGCGGCTACTCGGTGGCCTTTGGCGAGGGCAATGCCCTCTGGGGCGGCCTTGGTAAATTCGGCCTTCTGGGCATTGACGCCGACACCGTCTCGGGCTCGATCCCCGAAGTGCTGTTCTTCGCCTTCCAGATGACCTTTGCCATCATTACACCCGCGCTGTTCATCGGGGCCTTTGTCGAGCGCGTGAACTTCGCCTTCGTGATGGCCTTCTCGGCGCTTTGGATGTTTCTGGTCTATGCGCCGGTCACCCACTGGATCTGGGGTGGCGGTCTGATGGCGGATGGCGGCATCTTTGGCGCGGTCGGCACCAAGGATTTCGCGGGCGGTATCGTCGTGCACGAAACCGCAGCGCTTGCCGCGCTCTTGCTGGCGATCATGATCGGCCCGCGCAAGCACCGCACCACACCGCCGCATAACCCCGGCATGGTCGCCATGGGCGCGGGCATGCTCTGGGTCGGCTGGTTCGGCTTCAACGGCGGCTCGCTGCTGGCCGCAGATGGCGGCGCCGCGATGGCGATCACCGTGACCCATATCTCCGCCGCCGCCGCCTCGCTGAGCTGGGCCGCGTGGGAGCGCATCAAGTTCGGCCGCTCGTCGCTGGTCGGCATCGTGACCGGCACCATCGCGGGTCTGGCCTCGATCACCCCGGCCTCGGGCTTTGTCGGGCCGCTGGAAGCGCTCCTGATCGGGACGGTCGCCGGTGTGCTCTGCCAAGAGGCCGTGGTGCTCATCCGTGAGCGCCTCAAGATCGACGACACGCTCGATGTTTTTGCCGTGCATGGTGTGGGCGGGATCTTCGGCACGATGATGATCGCCATTTTCGGCCATGGCAGCTATCTGGCGCAGTTCGGCGCACTGGTGCTGGTCGGCCTCTACACGCTGGCGGTCAGCTTCGTGATCGCCAAGCTGGTGGCGCTGGTCTTCCCGATGCGCGTGGACAAGGAAGCCGAGACCAACGGGCTCGACCTCTCGACCCATGGCGAACGCGCCTATGACATGAATTCCTGACCTTTCGGGACACAAGCGCAAAGGCCGCCTTCGGGCGGCCTTTTTTGTTGGCTCAGGCGGCGGGGCCGTAAAGCGCGATGGCGCGTTCCTCGAAAGCGCGCACGATCCGGCGCATCGCCTCGTCAAACACGACGCCGATCACCTTTTGCAGGATCGCATTGCGGAACTCGAAATCGACATAGAACTCGACATCGCAGCCGCCCTCGGGCCGATCGGCAAACTGCCACCAACTGCGCAGGTATTTGAACGGCCCGTCGAGGTAATCCACCTCGACCCGGTTGCGCTCCGGCCAGAGCGTCGCGCGCGAGCCGAACTTTTCGCGGAACACCTTGAACGAGATCACCAGATCCGCCTCCAGCACCTCCGACCCGTCCGGCCCCGGCCTGCGCGTGCGCACCCGCGCCGCAGAGTTCCACGGCAGGAATTCCGGGTAGCGCTGCACATCCGAAACCAGATCATACATCTGCCGGGCAGTGTAAGGCATCACGCGCTTTTCGGAATGGGTGGGCATGGGCTGACCTTTATTTCCTCCACGCCTTAGATGCGATAAACCCTTTGGGGGGTGCAAGGCCCCGCACCCCATTTTTCCGGCAAGGAGACCGAGATGCCGCACCGCCCCCATGAGATCGTGCAGATGATCTCGGCCAAGCAGATCGCCGCGCGCGTCGAGGATCTCGCCCGCGAAATCACCGCCGCCTTCGCCGATACCGACAAGCTGGTGGTGGTGGGGCTCTTGCGCGGCTCTTTCGTCTTCATCGCCGATCTGGTGCGCGAGATCGACCTGCCGGTCGAGGTCGATTTCCTCGAAGCCAGCTCTTACGGCGACAGCACCGAAAGCTCGCGCGAGGTGCGTATCCTCAAGGACCTGCGCGCCGGCATCGAGGGGCGCGACGTGCTGGTGGTCGAGGATATCGTCGATACCGGCTACACGCTTCAGCACGTGATGGGCATGCTGCGGGCCCGCAAACCGCGCCGGATCGAGTGCTGTGCGCTGCTCGACAAGCCCTCCCGGCGCGAGGTGGACATCCGCGCGACATGGACCGGCTTTGACATCCCCGACGAATTCGTCGTGGGCTACGGCATCGACTTCGCGCAGCGCAACCGCAACCTGCCCTATATCGGCAAGGTCCGGTTCCTGCCCGAGGATACCAAATGAACATGACCTGGCTCATGCGGATGGCGCGCTGGGCGCGCCGCCCCCCTTCGATGCGTCAGGTCAGGATCGTGGCCGTGGTGATTGCGGTCGTTCTGGTGATCGCGGGTCTCGAATGGCTCGGGCTCTGGCCTGATTGGGCGACGGTCGAACCGCGCGGCGGCCGCCTGCCGCGGCTGAACTGATTTCCTTGCCTTCGCGCATGTTCGCCCCAGATTTTCTCTGAGCAGGGAGGATCTAAGATGCGCCGGATAGTGATCGTTCTCGTCTTGCTGGGACTGTTCGGGCTTGGCGTTTTCCTGATCGTCACCCGCCCCGGCCATGCCGATCCCGAGCGTTTCCGGGGCATCGAGGGCAATATCGCCCGCGGCGAGATGGTCTATTATGCCGCGGGCTGCGGCTCGTGCCACATGGCCGAGGGCGCGCAGGGCGAGGCGCGTCTGGTTCTGTCCGGCGGGCAACGCTTTGCTAGCCCCTTCGGCACCTTCCTCGCCCCCAATATATCCCCTTCGGAACAAGGCATCGCCAACTGGTCGCGTCAGGCTTTGGCCGATGCGCTCTGGCATGGGACCGGACGCGAGCGCGGGCATCTCTACCCGGCGCTACCCTATGCGTCCTACGTGAAGATGACCGCGCAAGACCTTGCCGATCTTTATGAATTTCTGAAAACCTTGCCCGCCGACCCGACGCCCTCCGCCCCCCATGAGGTCGGTTTTCCGTTCAACATCCGGGCGTCCCTTGGCGGCTGGAAGATGCTCTTCTTCACCGATGATTGGGTGATCGAGGGCGATCTGAGCGCCGAGGAAGCGCGCGGGCGCTATCTGGTCGAGGCGCTCGGCCATTGCGGCGAATGTCACACGCCGCGCAACGCGCTGGGCGGGATGGACAAGAACCGCTGGCTCGCCGGTGTGCCGGGCGAAGGCGGCGCGCCCAATATCACGCCCGCCAAGCTTGGCTGGAGCGTCGAAGAGATCGCCTATTACCTAGAGAGCGGCTTCACCCCCGATTATGACAGCGTCGGCGGCCATATGGCCTATGTGGTGGACAATTACGCCAAACTCCCGCCCGAAGATCGCGCCGCCGTGGCCGCCTATCTCAAGCGCGTGCCGGCGGTGGAGTGATCACTCCGCCGCCTGCCCTTCGAGGACCGGGCGCAGCCGGCTTTCGATGACGCGCTCGGTCACCGGCCCCGCAAAGCGGAACAGCACCTTGCCCTCGCCATCGACGACGAAAGTCTCGGGTACGCCGTAAACCCCCCAGTCGAGCGCCATCCGCCCCGTCGCATCCGCGCCGATCGCGGCATAGGGATTGCCCAGATCACCGAGGAATTTCAGCGCCTGCTCGGGCGTGTCCTTGTAGTTCACGCCGAGGATCTCAACCCCTTCGGCGGCCAGCGCCTCCAGGTTCGGATGCTCGACCCGGCAAGGCGCGCACCACGACGCCCAGAAGTTCACCAGCTTGATCTCGCCATCGCGCAGATCCGCATCGGTAAAGGGCGCGCCGGTGCCCAGCGGCGTAAGCTGCACCGGCGGCGCATCCTTGCCCGCCAGCGCCGAGGGGAGCTGCTTGGGGTCTTCGCGCCCCATACCCCAGATGAACATGCCTGCCAGCCCCGCAAAGATCAGCGGCGGCAGGAGCATCAGCGGTCTAGCCATTTTTACGCCCCATCCGTTCTTCCTGAAGCTCCAGCGCGCGGCGGGTTTTCGCCCCCTTCCACAGCGTCCAGACCGTGAGCAGCACCAAGGGCAGGATTGTCCCGATATAGGACAGGATCACCGTGGCCGCGTATTTTCCAAGCTCGGGCATCATGCCATGCGCTCCCTTTGTTCAAGCGCCTTGAGACGGCGCGCGCGGATCTCGGTGCGGGTGCGCAAGAGAAGCAGCGTCACGAACAGCAGCACGAAACCCGCAAGGCAGATCAGCAGCGGGAACCAGTAGACATCGGAGATGTTCTCCTCCTTGTCGAGCGAGAGCGTGGCCCCCTGATGGAGCCCCTGGTTCCAGAAATTCACCGCATAGCGCGAGAGCAGTGCAAAGACCGAGCCCACAAGGCACAGAACCCCCGTCAGGTCCGCCGCCGTGTCGGGGTTATCAATCGCCTCCCAGAGCGCCATGTAGCCCAGATAGAACAGGAACAGGATCAGGAACGAGGTCAGTCGCGGGTCCCATTCCCACCACGTCCCCCACATGGGCTGGCCCCAGACCGCGCCGGTAATGAGCGCGATCAGCGTCATAACCATGCCGATCGGCGCGGCTGCCTTAGCGGCCAGCGCCGAGACATGGTGGCGCCGGATCAGCCAGATCAGCGAGGTGACGAGCATCATCACCCAGATATTGATCGCCATCATCGCGGACGGCACGTGGACATAGATCACCTTGACGGTGGACCCGAAATTCGTGGCCTCGGGCGTGAAAAAGAAGCCCCAGATCAGCCCGACGACAAGGCAGATCACCGTCAACCCCGTCACCCAGGGCAACAGCATCGACGAGGTCTTCATGAATTTTACGGGGTTGGCATATTCCCAGATCGACATCGGGTCTGGCTCACTCCTGTTCGTTCGCGCGTTTGTCCTAGCACGATTGTCATATTTTGCCCTAGCGCAACTTGACGCGGGTCAAACTCACCGCAAGTTGACCCGGATCGCCGCTGCCGAGGCGAAGGGCACGACCGCGATGACGGCGGTGGTGATGCCGCCCAGCATCAGAAGCGGCACCTGCGTGGCCATGCCTTCGGCCCCGCGCCGGATCAGCTCTGCCCCGAAGATCAGGGTCGGCACGTAAAGCGGCAGCACCAAGAGCGACAGCAAGAGCCCGCCCCGCTTGAGCCCCACCGTGAGCGCCGCGCCGAAGGTGCCGAGCACCGAAAGCGCGGGCGTCCCGAGCAGAAGCGAAATGACCAGCCATTGATAGGCCGCGCCCTCAAGATGCAGCAGCACCCCGAAAACCGGGGCCGCAACCACGAGCGGTAGCCCCGTGGTGATCCAATGCGCAAGCGCCTTCATCGTCACCACCCCTTCGAGCGGCACGGGCGCGGTCGCCAGAAGGTCGAGCGAGCCATCCTCAAAATCGAGCGCGAAGATCCGGTCGAGCGACAGCAGGCAAGCGAGAAGCGAGCCAAGCCAGAGGATACCGGGTGCGATCCGCGCAAGGATACCGCCTTCGGGGCCGACCCCGAACGGGACCAGCGTGACCACGATCAGGAAAAAGGCAAGCCCAAGGCCAAAGCCCCCGCCCGCGCGGATCGCGAGCTTCAGGTCGCGTGACAAGAGCGCTAGCATGACGGGCCTCCGCGCATCCGGGACGCGTGGGTGCCTCCGGCGGGGATATTTGTGGCAGACTTACGATGCATGCTCATATGAAGGCCTCATCGAAAGCGCCCGAAATACCGCCCTGCTCGGGTGGTTTGGCCTTGAAGGGCGCAAGGTCGAGGATCGCCGCCTCGGGGATGCCGAGGTCGATATGGGTCGCCATCAGCGCGGCGCCGCCTTGCGCAAGATGGGCGCGCACCGCATCGGCAAAAAGCGCGACCGAGGCCGCGTCGAGCGAGACCGTCGGTTCGTCGAGCACCCAGACAGGGCGGCCCGTCACAAGCAGCCGCGCAAGGCCAAGGCGGCGTTTCTGCCCCGCCGAGAGGCTCATTGCCGGGCGCTCGGTCAGGCCGCGCAGGTTCATTCGGTCCAGTGCGCCCTCGATGCTGTCGGTGCCATAGACCGAGGCCCAGAAGTCAAGGTTCTCGGTCACCGTCAGCGTCGATTTGAGCCCGTCGGAATGGCCCGCATAGGCCATCGACTCGGGCGGCATCGAGATGGAGCCGTGAAGCGCGGGTTGCAGCCCTGCCAGCGTGCGCAGAAGGGTCGTTTTGCCGATCCCGTTCGGACCGCGCAGCACCAGCGCATGGCCGGCATCGAGCCCAAAGCTCAGCCCTTCGAGCACTGCCAGCCCGCCCCGTGTCACCGCCAGATTGTCAACGCTCAGCATGGTCATGGCTTGGCCTTAGTCGATCCGGCGGTTGAGGGAAAGGGTCAGCTCGCACCCTGCGACGGCATAGCCATCAGCGCGGCGGCCACGCGGCGGCCTTCGGAGAGAAGCACATTATAGGTGCGCGCCGCAGACGGCGTGGCCATCGGCTCGCACATGACACCTGCGGCTTCGAGTTCAGCCACAAGATCGCGCGGCAGAAACGCGATCTCGGCACCGGTGCCGACGAAGAGCACATCGACCTTGCCTGCCAGCGCCAGAAGCGGCGCGCGGTCGTCATAGCCGGACCAGAGCGCGACGCTGCCCGCCTCGATCACCACGTTGCCGTGATGAACCTCTCCGGCGATACGAAAGAACCCCGGTCCGTAGCCATCGACCGGCAGCGCGCCACCATATTCGGCCTCAGTTATCGGCATTCTCAACCTTCTCGGTGAAGAACTTGGCGGAGGGGTCTTCGGTCTTCTTGTCGCGGTTCACGCCAAGGAACAGGACGATATTCTTGGCCACGAAGACCGAGGAATAGGTCCCGATGATGACGCCCCAGGTCATTGCGAAAACGAAACCCCGGATCACGTCGCCCCCCAGCACCAGAAGCGCGATCAGCGCGATCAGCGTGGTCCCCGAGGTCATCACCGTCCGCGCGAGCGTTTCGTTGACCGAGAGGTTCATCACCTCGCGCAGCGGCATGGATTTGTACTTCACGAGGTTTTCGCGCAGCCGGTCGAATACGATCACCGTGTCGTTGATCGAGTAGCCGAGGATCGTGAGCAGCGCGGCGATGATCGTCAGGTCGAAGCGGATCTGGAACAGCGCAAAGATACCGACCGTGACCACGACGTCATGCACCAGCGCCGCGACGGCCCCGATCGAGAACTGCCATTCGAAGCGCAACCAGATATAGACGAGGATCGCCCCCGTCGCCGCCAAAACCGACCAGATCGCGGTCCAGATCAGCTCGCCCGAGACCTTGGGGCCGACGGATTCGGTGGAAACGAATTTCACCGATGGGTCGACCACCTGAAGCGCCGCCTCGATCGCGCTGAGCGTCTCGGGCGTGACCGCCTCGTCGCCTTCCTGCGCCTGAATGCGGATCATGCCCACATGCTGATCGGCGTCGAAATTCGGATCGAACACTTCGGTGATCGAGACATCGCCAAGGTTCAGCGGTTGTAGCGTGTCACGATACAGCCCGACATCGAGCGGCTGGGTCGACTCGGTGCGGATCGTGGTCCCGCCCCGGAAGTCGATGCCGAAATTGAGCCCCATCGTCAGCACCAGCACGATGGAGGCGATCACCATCGCCACCGAGAAGCCGAAGGTCAGGACCTGATGCCTGAAGAAGTCGAAATGGGTGACTTCAGGAACGAGTTTGAGACGGAAAGCCATGATCGTCGCTCCTTACAATTCGATCTGTTTCGGACGGCGGCGGGCGAACCAGAGCACGACCATAAGCCGCGTGACCCAGATCGCCGTGAAGACCGAGGTGAGGATCCCGATCAACAGCGTAACGGCAAAGCCGCGCACCGGGCCTGCGCCCAGAACGAACAGGATCGTCGCGGTCAGGAAGGTGGTCACGTTCGCATCGACAATGGCCGACATCGCCTTTTGGTAGCCGAGTTCAATCGCCCGCGCCGGCCCTTTGGCGTGTTTGAGCTCCTCGCGGATCCGCTCGAACACCAGCACGTTCGCGTCCACTGCCATACCGATGGTCAGCACGATCCCCGCGATCCCCGGCAGCGTCAGCGTGCCGCCGATCATCGACATGACGCCAAAGACGAGCGCGATGTTGATCAGAAGCGCCGCGGCGGCAAAGGCCCCGAACAGCCCGTAGCTGAGCACCATGAAGGCCACAACAGCCGTCAGGCCCACGATGGCCGCGATCCGGCCTGCCTCGATGCTGTCGGCGCCGAGTTCGGGGCCGATGGTGCGCTCTTCGAGGAAGGTCATGCCAGCCGGCAATGCGCCCGCCCGCAAGAGGAGCGCAAGGTCGGTGGCTTCCTGCACGGTGAAGCGGCCCGTGATGATGCCCGAGCCGCCCGGAATATGCGACTGGATCACAGGGGCGGAGATCACTTCGTTATCGAGGACGATGGCGAACGGGCTGCCGATATTGGCCGCCGTGTAATCGCCAAAGGCGCGCGCGCCGGTCGGGTTGAAACGGAAGGACACCGCCGGATAGCCGTTCTGGTCGGTATCGGGGCGCGCGTCGGTCAGCTCGTCGCCCGAGACGACCGGAACCTGATCGAGAATGTAATAGCCGTCATTCTGATCCTGCGCGGGGAGCACGATATTGCCCGCCCCCGCGACCGCATTGGCATCGCCCGCCCGGCCTACGACCGGGTGGAAGGTCAGCTTCGCGGTGGTTCCGATCAGCGCTTTGAGTTCCGCCGCCGAGCCGATGCCCGGCACCTGAATCAGAATACGGTCCTGACCTTGGCGCATGATCGTCGGCTCGCGCGTCCCGGCCGCATCGACGCGGCGGCGCACGATTTCCAGCGATTGCTGCATGGTGCGGTCGTCGGTTGCGGCGCGCTCGGCCTCGGAGAGGCGGATCGTGAGCGTGTCGCCCTCGCCCGAAACCTCGATATCGTTTTGCCCCACGCCCGTTAGCGTCACGACCGGGGTCGCGAGCGTGCGGGCGATCTCGACCGCACGGGCGATCTCGGAGGGGTTGCCGATCTGGATACGCAGCTCATCCTCGGGCGAGGCCACACGGCGGATCGCACCGATGGTCGCACGCTCAGCCGCGAGCGCCGCGCGGGCGGCGGGCCAGAGCGCATCCATCCGTGCCTTGTACACCTCGGTCACATGGACCTCGGCCAGAAGATGCGCGCCACCGCGCAGATCGAGCCCGAGATTGACCAGCCCCGAGGGCAGCCAGCCTGGCCACGCATCGCGCGCGGCCACCTGCTCGGTGCTCAGCGCGCCGGTGCGTTCAAGGGCGAGAAGCGCATCGTTATGCCCCTCGACCCGGTTGTAGAACAGGTTCGGCGCCGCCATGGCCATGCCCAGAAGGCACACGGCGATGATCAGCACACGCTTCCAGAGCGAGATCTGCAACATGGCGGCGAAGACCCGTTACTTGGCCGGAGCGGCCGGTTCGGTTTTCGAGACGACCTGAGCGATGGTCTGTTTCACGACGCGGACGTTGACGCCTTGGGCGATTTCGACCTCGACCTCACCGTCTTCGCGGACCTTGGTGACCTTGCCGACGATACCGCCTTGGGTGATGACCTGATCGCCACGGCGCAGCGCCTCGATCATGGCCTTGTGCTCTTTGGCGCGCTTTTGCTGCGGACGGATCAGCAGGAAATACATGATCACGAAGATCAGGATCAGCGGCAGGAACTGCCCGAAAGCGGCGGCTCCGCCGGGGGCGCCGGCAGCCTGAGCGAAGGCGGGGGTTGCGAACATCGGTTTTGGTCCTTTCTTGCGGGCCTCCAAGGCCCGGTCCCGTCATTTGGGTCCTGTTGATCCGGACCCCACATTTCGGCGCGCACCCTAGCGGCGGCCCCGCCCCTTGGCAAGGCGGCTCCGCCCGCCTCCGGCGCGCGCGTCCATGGCAGATAGGCAGCCCTCAGCCCAGCGGCAAGGCACGTTCGACCAGACGCGCGAAGAAGGACGCGCCAAGGGGCGCGGCCTCGTCGTTGAAATCATAGGCCGGGTGGTGCAACCCTGCGCCCGGACCAGTGCCCAGAAACAGGAACGCGCCGGGGCGTTCTTGTAGCATATAGGAGAAATCCTCGCCGCCCATGAGACGCGGCGCTGTCTCATCGACCGCATCCGGCCCCGAGATTTCCCGCGCGACCCCCGCCGCGAAAGCCGCGCGCTCCGCGTCATTCACGGTGGGCGGGTAGCCCCGCTCGTAGTCGATCTCGGCCTCGAGACCAAAGCTCGCCGCCTGCCCTGTCACGATCTCGCGGAAACGTGCCTCGGCCAGATCGCGGATCTCGGGGGCGAAAGAGCGGATCGTGGCGCAGAACCAGCCATCCTCGGGGATGATGTTATTGGCGGAGCCCGCGTGGATTTGCGTGACCGAGACCACCAATTCGTCCTGCGCGCCGATATTGCGGCTGACGATGGATTGCAGCGCCGACACGGTCGAAGCGATGGCGGGGATCGGATCGACACAGTCTTGCGGGATTGCGCCATGACCGCCACGCCCGCGGAAGGTGACATAGGCCGTGTCCACCGCCGCCATCAGCGGCCCCGGCGTGGTCAGGAAATGCCCGAAGGGCACGTTGGGCGCATTGTGGATGCCGTAGACCTGCGTGATGCCGAAGCGCTCCATAAGCCCCTCGCGCACCATGACCTCGGCGCCGCCGCCCTCTTCCTCGGCCGGCTGGAAGATCAGCGCGACGCGGCCCGCGAAATTGCGCGTCTCGGTGAGGTATTTCGCCGCCCCCAAAAGCATCGCCGTATGCCCGTCATGGCCACAGGCATGCATCATCCCCTCATGGGTCGAGCCATGCGCCACCCCGGTGCGCTCGGTGATCGGCAGCGCATCCATATCGGCGCGCAGCCCAATCGTCGGCCCCGTCCCCTGCCCCTCGATCAGCGCGACGATGCCGGTTTTCGCAATGCCCTCATGGAGTTCATCGACACCGATCTCGCGCAGCCGCTCGGCCACATAAGCGCTGGTCTTCGGCAGATCGAACTCGATCTCCGGGTGGCGATGCAGCCAGCGGCGCCATTCGGCCATCTCGGGGGCAAGGGCGGCAATACGGTTCAGGACGGGCATGGTGGACTCTGGGCTCGGGGTGAGGATACTGCGGCGCTAAGCGCACAGATCATCGCAGACAAAGGCCCCAACGCAATGGTGAAACCGACCGACTCCCTGATCTTTGATGAAGCGGGCGATGCCAGCCACCAATTCCGCCGCCTATGCGCGATCATGGCCTGCCTGCGTGACCCCGAGACCGGCTGTCCGTGGGACATCGAGCAGGATTTCGCGACGATCGCGCCCTACACGATCGAAGAGGCGCATGAGGTCGCGGATGCGATCGAGCGCGAAGCCTGGGGCGAGTTGACGGGCGAGCTGGGCGATCTGCTGCTACAGGTGATCTATCACGCGCAGATGGCCGATGAGGCGGGGCACTTCGACATTCTAGCAGTAACGCGCGCGATCAATACCAAGATGGTCTCGCGCCACCCGCATGTGTTCGGGGCCGAAAGCCGTGACAAATCCGCCGCGCAGCAGACCGCCGACTGGGAGAAGATCAAGGCCGCCGAGCGCGCGGCGGCGGGCGTGGCGCGCGTCGGTGTCCTCGACGGGGTGGCGCTTGGCCTGCCTGCACTGAGCCGCGCGCTCAAGCTGCAAAACCGCGCGGCGCGGGTGGGGTTCGACTGGCCCTCAACCGATGAGGTCATCGACAAGATCGTCGAGGAGGCCCGCGAACTGGTCGAGGCGCGCGACACATTGGGTCCCGAGGAACTGGCCGAAGAATATGGCGATCTGCTCTTCGTGATGGTCAATCTGGGGCGGCATATGGGGTTGGACCCCGAGGCGGCGCTGCGCGCGACAAACGGAAAATTCACGCGTCGTTTCAATTATATAGAGCGTGAACTTGAAGCGCGCGGCAAGTCGCCTGCCCAGAGCGATCTGGCCGAAATGGATGCGCTTTGGGATCAGGCGAAGGCTGCGGGCGTCAAGTGAGGACCGGGGGCGCTGCCCCCGCACCCCCCAAGGCTCAGAACAGCGCCTTGCGCAGCATGTTGAGCGCGACCAGCATCAGGAAAACGGCAAAGACGCGCTTGAGCTTCTTGGCATCGAGTCGATGCGCAAGGGCCGCGCCCAAGGGCGCGGTGAAGGTCGTCATCGCAATCACGATCAGGAAGGCCGGGATGTTGATCGCACCGATACTGTAGGGCGGCGCGGTCTCGACCGGGGTCAGCAGGAAGGCGATGGCGGAGGGCAGCGCGATGGTGATGCCGAACCCCGCCGAGGTGGCAACCGCGCGGTGGATCGGCACCCCGTGCAGCGTGAGCATCGGCGTGCCGATCGAGCCGCCGCCGATCCCGAGCAGCACCGAGACCAGCCCCATCAGCGGCCCGAACCACGCCCGGAAACCGCCGCCCGGCAGGTGGTCGGACAGGCGCCAGCTTGATCTGCCGAACATCATGTAACCCGCGATCAGGAACACCATCACGCCGAAGATCACCTGAAGCGTCGCCGTGCGCAGCTGAGCCACCACCAGCACCCCGATCACCGCCCCGATGGCGATCGGCGGCGCCCATTGGCGCAGGATCGTCCAATCCACCGCGCCCTTGCGGTGATGCGCCATGACCGAGCGCGCCGAAGTCACGATGATTGTCGCAAGCGAGGTCGCCACGCAGACCTGCATCAGATCGTCCGAGCCGTAGCCCAGCCCGGAAAAGAGGTAGAAGAAGGCAGGCACCAGAACGATGCCGCCGCCCACGCCAAGGAGGCCCGCCAGAATGCCCGCAAAGGCGCCGACAGCCAACAGGATGGCGACGAGCGGCAAAAGGGTCGACAGCTCGGGCATGGTCACTCCTGCGGGATCACAGCGGCGAGTGCCGCGTCATAAAGGGGAAGGCCTGCACCGGGGCGGGTGGCACCTTCGGACAGCGTCCGGCGCCAGCCGCGCGCACCCGGGCGGCCATGGAACAGACCCAGCATATGGCGGGTGATCTGATGCAGCCGCCCGCCCGTTTGCAGGTGGTCCGCGATATAGGGTTTCATCGCCTCGGCCACGGCGAAGGGATCCGCGGGAGCGCCCTGCCCCCAGATCGCCGCATCCGCGCCACCCAGCACCGACATCGGATCGTGATAGGCGGCCCGCCCGATCATCACCCCATCAAGCCCCCGCGCCAGATGCGCCTCGGCCTCGGCGAGCGTCGTGACGCCGCCATTGATCGACAGGTCCAGATGCGGGTATTCGGCCTTCATCCGATAGACCAGATCATAGTCAAGCGGCGGAATCTCGCGGTTGTCCTTGGGGCTGAGACCTTGCAGCCAAGCCTTGCGCGCATGGATCGTGAAGCGGGAGACGCCCGCCTTCGACACGGTTTCCAGAAACCCCGGCAGGCGCTCAGCCGGGTCATCGTCATCCACACCGATCCGGCATTTCACGGTCACCTCGACATCCGAGGCTTCGATCATCGCCGCCACACACTCGGCCACCAGATCGGGGGATTTCATCAGCACCGCCCCAAAAGCCCCCGACTGCACTCGATCCGACGGGCAGCCGCAGTTGAGGTTGATCTCGTCATAGCCCCAATCGCGCGCGATCCGCGTGGCCTCGGCCAGCTCGCGCGGGTCCGAGCCACCGAGTTGCAACGCAACCGGATGCTCAGCCGCGCTGTAATCCAGCAGTAGCGCACGTTTTCCATGGATGACCGCAGGCGCGGTGACCATCTCGGTATAAAGCAACGCACGCGCCGAGATCGTGCGGTGAAACACGCGGCAATGACGGTCCGTCCAGTCCATCATGGGCGCAACGGACAGGCGCGAGGGCGCGGTTTTCGACAAGGCGAGGGACATCAGGCAGGCTTTGACAGAGGCGAGGTTGCGCGCGCTCTTTACATGAATTGCGCGCGCGCGCAAACCGCCCGTCAGCCGAGCGCCACCTGTGCCACGCCGGGTTGTCCCGCGAGAAAGCCGTCGCAGAACTCCGCGCCCGGCATCAGCCGCGCCAGAGTCCCGGGCAGGTCCGGCGCCCCGTCAAGCGCCGCGGCATAGGCCCGTGCGATCTCGGGGAAGGCCCCAATCTGCGGCGACAGGCGCAGCGATGCGACACCCGCATCGCGCAGCGCCTCGATCTGACCCGCGACGGTGGTCACCGCGCGGCCCAGCGTCTGCACCCCGTTCACCGTCAGAAAGGCGCGCCCGTCCAGCGTATCGACATCGCGCCCGTCCGGGTCGTCGCCACAGACGAACTGACAGCTATCCTTGGCCCGGTCATGAAGCCGCGCGTGGTAGCAGCGCCCGGAAATCGCCAATGGCGCGCGGCCATGACCCCAGACCTCAACCGCGACCCCCGCCGCATGCCCGGCCCGCGCAAGTGCGGCCACCGAAGCGAGCGGCAATTCGGGCGGCAGACAAATCCGCGTCGCCCCCCGCCGTGCCAGCCACTCAAGCGTGCCCTCGTTATAGACATTGACCACCGGCCCGACCCAGAACGGCGCGCCTTCGGGAATATGGTGCAGCGCGGAAAGGTCGTTGATTTCGACCGGCAGGCCCATCTCGGCAAGATCCGCCGTCTGACGGCGCTCGCGGCGCAGGGTGATGAGCGCAAGACTCGTCACCGCGACCTCCTTGCCCGCCATTTGCAGCGCCTCGACCGCGCCGGGGATTTCATCCTGCCAGAAGGGCAGCCGTTTCGAGCAGACCCATTCCCCGATCACCACCCGCTGCACGGGGGTCTCGGCCAGCGCGCGATAGAAATCGCGCACCGTCTCGGCGCTCCAGAAAAAGGCGTTCGGCCCAACGCTCAAATCCATCGTCATCTCCAGGTCTTGGCATAGGCGCCGGTCGTGGCGGCCTGCCCTTCGGTCAGTTTCGCCAGCAAGCCCTCGGGCATCGGCTGGCCTTTGTCGGCGGCCTCGACAGCGGCGCAGAAGGCGCGCACCACCTGCCCGACATAGGCCCGCGAGCGCTGCCGCCCCTCGATCTTGAGCGCGCGCACCCCGGCCTTTTGCAGCGCCGGGATCAGCCGGGTCGCATCGAGACTCACCGGGTCCTCGAAGATATGGCCGGTCTGCTCGCCCGAGGTGAAACAGCCCTTGCAGAGCGTCGGATAAGGCACCGGCGCGCCCTTCGGCGTGCGGTGGATCAGAAAGCCCCCCAGCCGGGCCTCTTGGGCGCCCGATTGCTCGGCATAGGCGACATGGCTCGCAGGCGAGCAGACCCCGTTCATATTGGGCGACAGCCCCGTCGCATAGGACGAGAGCGAACAGCGCCCCTCGGCCATCACGCACAGCCCGCCAAACACGAAGACCTCGGTCTCGACGTCGATCTCGCGGTTGATGGCGGTGATTTCCTCGACCGTGAGAACCCGCGGCAGCACCACGCGTTTCACGCCGAAAGCCTCGGCATAAAGATTGATCGCATCCGGGTTCGCCGCCGCCGCCTGCACCGACAGATGCAGGCGCAGGCCGGGATGGCGCTCGGCGGCATGGGCGAGCAGGCCCAGATCGGCCAGGATCACGGCATCCGCCCCGCAGCGCTCGGCATCGGCCACCGCGCGGTGCCAGATCGGCTGATCGCCCGCGCGCGGGAAGGTATTGATCGCCACCAGCACCTTCGCGCCGCGCGCATGGGCGTAGGCAATGCCCTCGGCCATCTCCTCGCGCGAAAAGTTCAGCCCCGGAAAATTGCGCGCATTGGTTTCATCGGCAAAGCCGCAATAGACCGCATGTGCGCCCGCATCCACAGCCGCACGAAGCGCCGCGGGCGTACCCGCCGGGCAAACCAGTTCCATCATCAGAAAATCTCCGGTCGTGAAAGGACAAGGCCCGAGCGCCGCGCGACGATCCCCGAAAGCCGGCGCAATGCGGGGCCAGCGCGCCCGCCCAGCGTGGCCAGTTCCTCGGTCAGGTCCAGCTCGGCATCGTCGAGCGCATTGCGCAGCGCCAGAACCGCCGCCGTGTCGCCCGAGATTTCCAGCTCGCCCGAAAAGAACAGCGCATCGCCATCCTCGGTCCCGTGCAGCATCGCCAGAAACGCCCCGAGCCGGCCTCGAATCGTCGCGTCAGAGCCGGGCGGCGGCGCGGTGCGGCGATGCGCGGTGAGGCGCTGGCCCGAGGGCTGCATCAGCAATAGCACCGGGGCATCAGGCACATCAATCAGGATACGCGCCTGCCCATGCGGGCCAAGGCGGCGCAGGATGCCGGGATGGCGGGCCGCAATCCGTCGCATCAGCCGCGACAGCGCGAGGTTGAGCGGCGCCAGCGCGAAGGGCGCGGAGAAGAGGGGCGCAATAAGGTCATGTCGCATCATGCCCTTGCCTAGCCGGATCGCGCCCGGCCCGGATTGACATTGATCAAGTTGCCCCGCCCCCTGCGCTGATATGTCCGGTCCGACCCTGGACCAAGAGACCGATGCGCAGCCTGCCCGCCTTTCCCGATCTGCGAAGCTTCCTGACATGGGCGGAAGGGTCAGGCGCGCTTGCGCGGCTGACCGATCCCGTCGATCTGCGCCATGAGATGACGGCCTTTGAACTGGCCGCCCTGCGCGCTGGCGGCCCGGCGCTGCGCTTCGAGAGAGCGGTGCAGGCAGATGGACAGCCAAGCCCGATCCCCGTGATCGCCAACCTGTTCGGCACCCGGCAGCGTGTGGCGGCGGGCCTCGGGCTGGACGTGCAGCAAGTACCTGAATTCGGGTCCTTTCTCGCGGCCCTGCGCGCGCCGGCCCCGGTCGAGGGGATGCGCGACGCGCTGTCGCGCTGGCCGATGCTGAAAGCCGCACTCGCTACCCGCCCCAAGGTGATGAAACGTCCCCCCGTTCAGCAAGAGCGCCTGCCCGACCTGACCGCCCTGCCCGTGCAGACACCATGGCCGGGCGATGCCGGACCTCTCATCACATGGCCCGTGGTCGTGACCCGCCCGCATGACACCCCCCCCGAGGCAGTGCAGCGCTACAATCTGGGCGTCTACCGCGCACAGGTGCTGGGGCCGGACCGGCTCATCCTGCGCTGGCTCGCGCATCGGGGTGGTGCGGCCCATGCGCGTGGCTGGGCGCGCGCGGGCGCGCCGATGCCGGTCGCCATCGCGTTGGGCTGCGATCCGGCGCTGCTGCTTTCTGCGGCGCTGCCCCTGCCCGAGACCGTCTCGGAACTGACCTTCTCGGGGGTGCCGCGCGGCGCGCGCACCGAGATCGCCCCCGCCAGGACCATCCCCCTCATGGTCCCTGCCCGCGCCGAGATCGTGATCGAGGGCTGGGTGCATCCCGGCGAGACCGCGCTCGAAGGCCCGTTCGGCGACCATACCGGCTATTACAACGCCGCCGAACCCTTCCCGCTGATGCAGGTCAGCGCCATCACCTGCCGCCGCGATCCGCTCTACCTCAGCACCGTGACCGGACGCCCGCCGGACGAGCCCTCCGTGATCGGCGAGGTCTTCAACGACCTCGCCCTGCCGGTCGTGCAGGCGCAGATCCCCGAGGTGCTCGACCTCTGGCTGCCGCCCGCCGCCTGCTCCTACCGGATGGCGGTGGTCCGAATCGCCAAGCGCTACCCCGGACAGGCACGCCGCGTGATGATGGCGCTGTGGGGGATGTTGCCGCAATTCAGCTATACCAAGATGATCGTCGTGGTGGATGACGATATCGACGCGCGCAACTGGGACGATGTGCTCTGGGCGATCTCGACGCGGATGGACCCGGCGCGCGATGTGATGAGCATCGACAGCACACCGATGGATTACCTCGATTTCGCCTCCCCCCGCGAAGGGCTGGCGGGCAAGATCGGGATCGACGCGACCACCAAGATCGGCGCCGAGACCACCCGCGACTGGGGCGAGGTGATGGCGCTTGACCCCGCGCATGAGGCGCGCGCGGCAGAAATCCTCTCGAAGGTGCTGGGATGAGCGGGCCGCGCGTGGTCCTTGGCGTCTCGGGCGCGTCCGGCGCGGCGCTGGCGCTCGATTGCGCGCAGGCCCTGCGCAGCGCGGGCGCGCGGATCGATCTGGTGCTCTCGCCGATGGCCGAACGCACGCTGGAACTGGAGATCGGGCCGGACGCGCAGGCCGAGCTGTGCGCGCTCGCCGATCGGACCCACCCGATCCGCGATCTGGGCGCAACCATCGCCTCGGGCTCGCACCCGGTCGCGGGGATGATCGTCGCGCCCTGTTCGATGCGCAGCCTCGCGGCGATCGCACAGGGGCTCGACGACAATCTGCTGACCCGTGCGGCCTCGGTGCAGCTCAAGGAACGTCGCCCGCTGATCCTGCTTGCACGCGAAGCCCCGCTCACGCTCGCGCATCTGCGCAACATGACCTCGGTCACCGAGATGGGCGGCATCGTCCTGCCCCCGGTCCCCGCCTTTTACCTGAACCCGCAAACAGTCGGTGAGATCACCCGGCAGATCGCCGCCCGCGCGGTCGATCTGTTGCGACTTACCGCGCCACAGGCACGCGCCTGGACGCCCGAGGGCTGATCCTCAGCCCTGCCCGAGCTTGGCCAGCCGCGCCGCGCGCAACCGCGCGAAATCGTCGCCCGCGTGATAACTCGACCGCGTGAGGGGCGTCGCAGAGACCATCAGAAAGCCCTTGTTATAGGCGGCCTTCTCATAGGTCTTGAATTCGTCGGGCGTGACGAACCGTTCGACCCGGTGATGCTTGGGCGTCGGCTGGAGATACTGACCGATCGTCAGGAAATCGATATCGGCCGAGCGCATATCATCCATGACCTGACGCACGCCCTGCTCATCCTCGCCCAGACCAACCATGATCCCCGATTTGGTGAACATCGCCGGGTCCAGCTCTTTGACCCGCTGCAACAGGCGCAGACTGTGGAAATAGCGCGCGCCCGGCCGCACCGTCGGATAAAGCCCCGGCACGGTCTCGAGATTGTGGTTGAACACGTCAGGCCGCGCCTCGACCACCTTTTCCAAAGCGCTCTCATCGCATTTCAGGAAATCGGGCGTCAGGATCTCAATCGTGGTCTGCGGCGAACGGTGCCGCACCGCGCGGATGGTCTGGGCGAAGTGCTCGGCGCCGCCATCCTCCAGATCGTCGCGGTCCACACTGGTGATCACCACATGCTTGAGGCCCAGCGTCTCCACCGCATGGGCCACGCGCCCCGGCTCGAACACATCAAGCGCATCGGGGCGCCCCGTCGCCACATTGCAGAATGAACAGCCCCGCGTGCAAATCTCGCCCATGATCATCATGGTGGCATGGCCGTGGCTCCAGCATTCCCCGACATTGGGGCAGCCCGCCTCTTCGCAGACGGTCGTCAGCTTGTTGGTCTTGAGGATCTCGCGGGTGTCCTTATAGCCCTGCGACACCGGCGCCTTGACGCGAATCCAGTCGGGTTTCTTCGGCTGGGCCTGATCGGGCCGATGGGCCTTTTCCGGGTGGCGTTCGCCGGGAATTTTCAGGTCGCGCATGGGGGTGTCCTCCCTCGAGCTCGGGTCTTCCCTGCCATACGCCCTTCGCGCCGCAGGGGCAATCCCGCAATGCCCCATCGCGCCCGGCACACTCACGGGAACGTGTAGCCCGGCGCGCAGCAAGTGCCGATCCGGGCTTGCACCACTATCACAGCGAATCTAGAACCATTCCAACAAGCGGCGCCCCACGCGCCACTTGGGCCCGCGCCCACCAGGAAACGGCGCGGCCAGAGGCCGGGACGCCCCGGCACCCGGCCTCACTTCCAATCGCTCGAAATATCCCGGGGGTGAATGGCGCATAGCGCCAGAGGGGGCAGCGCCCCTTTACCCGATCAGCGGCGAAGCGCCCCCGTAGGTTTCGTCATAATGGCGCTTGAGCCGCTCGAGCGCGATCCGCAACACGATCTTGCCCGAGCGCGCGGACCAGCCCATCCGCTTCTCCGCCGCTTCCAGCCCCTCGAGAAAGCAGCAGCAGCGCAGCACCATATCCCCTAGCCCCGGCCCCAGATCGCGCAGCGCCATCGCCACCCGCTCCCGCGCCCGCTCCGAGCCGCCGCCCATCGTGCGCTCGGGGCTGTATTGCCCACGCGCCCCCCCGGTCATGAACCGCTCCCAGTTCTGCGCCACGCGCGGCCCCATCTGGGCCAGCTCGAAATCCTCGCGCAGCCGCTCCCCCGCCGCGACCAGCTCCGCCGACAGAAACGGCTTGCCATCCCGATCCTTGCGCCGGGCAAGCACGCCCAACGGGCTTTCCGCGAGGTTCGCCCGCATCCGGCGGCGACGGCCATCGGGTTCCTCCATCTCGCGCGCAGCATAATCGCGGTGCTGATCGCCAAAGGCGTTGCCCGCGCTCGCATCCCCCCGCGCCGCCGCCTCCTCGTCGAGCATCCGCTTGAGTGCCGCGCGCCCCGCGACGCTGATCTCGTAGCTGGTGACGCGCTTCTCATGAACGATCTGAATCCAATCCTTGAGCGCGAAAGCCTGCGCCATTTCACGCGCGACCACGGCTGTGCGGACCGTGCCACGCAGGACCACGGCCTTGTCCATATCGACCGCAACGATCAAGAGCGCACCCGGCTCGGCGAGCCGCCGCAGCACGCGGCGCCCTTCGCGCAGGATTTCCTCTTCATCGGCACAGAGCGGGTTGGGTCGGATCGGAGCGGTCATCGGCGGGTCTTTCTCTGGTGAGACGGCCATGTCCACCGGGTCGAACGCGTCCCCTGCCGCCAGTTGCCCAAGCCGCGCCAGCGCCTCATCGACGAGCGGATCGTCGCGGCGAGTCTCGACCCGGCGCACGCGGCGCAGAACGGTCGAGGCATGGCAGCCCTCGGCCCGCGCCAACTGTCGGATCGGGACACCCTCTTCGACGTGGCGCAGGTAGAGCCGGGCATAGTCGGGCAGCCAGGCAGGAAGGCCCGCCATGGCCGTTTCAGCAGGTTTCATTCTTCCCCCAGATGGCATGGATGCAAGAGCATCGAGCGGGTCTGCGCGCTCAACCGTGGGTTGCTTTGGTTACCCGTTCGTTAAGAAACAGGGCGACGCCGAGAATTGTTTAAAAAAGATAAAGATTACCGAACCCTGCGTACGGTTGAGCGGGGCTTTGCGCAACACCCGCTAAGGTTGAGTAATCTGTGTCGGTCACTATCCGGGGACTTCACATGACCGACCTTTTCGAATTGGTGTCCAATCTTCGCCGTCCGCGCCTATTGATCCGCGCAGCGCGATTTGGCCTGCGAGACTATAACCGCAATCGTGACCTGCGCCGGCTGATGCGGCAGCCGACTGTGCCCTCGCCCGAATCAGCGCTGGAACGTTTGATGGCCGAAGAAACCCTGCTTGAAACCTCGCGGCGCGAGGGGGCGGCGCATTACAATCTGATGCGTCACATCGAGGTGCTGATTGCCATGATGGCCGAGGCCCGGCTGCTGCCGCGCCCGCCGTCGATGGGCTGAACCCGTTGAGCGGAGGGCGCTGCGCGCGCCCTCCCCGCATACCCTCAACGCGACTTGAACAGCGACCCCAGCACGCCGCGCACAAGCGCCTGACCCGATTTCGTTCCCAGTTGCCGCACCACGCTTTTGGCGAAGGTTTCAGCCAACGAGTCTGACCGGCTCGACGATTTGCGCGTGCTGCGCGTCGAGGTCTTGATCGGTTCGAAGCGGCGCGCCTTGTTGAACTCGCGCACCCGCTGCTCTTCTTCTTTCTCGGCCAGCGCCCGGGCCTCTGCTTCGGCGGCCTCCTGCGCTGCCGCTTCGGCCCGGCGGGTCAGGATCTCATGCGCCGACTCGCGGTCGATCTCCTTGTCGTATTTCAATCCGAAGGACGAGGACTGCATCAGCGCGCGGCGTTCCTCGGGGGTGATCGGCCCCAGTTGCGAACAGGGCGGGCGGATCAGTGTGCGCTCGACCACGCTTGGCACGCCCTTGGCTTCGAGGAACGAGGTCACCGCCTCGCCCGTGCCGACCTCCTTGATCGCGTCCTCGGTGCTGAAGCGCGGGTTCGGACGATAGTTCTCGGCAGCGCGCTTCAGGTCACGCTGATCGCGCGCGGTAAAGGCGCGCAGCGCGTGCTGCACCCGGTTGCCAAGCTGGCTGAGAATGCTGTCGGGCACGTCGGTCGGGTTCTGCGTGACGAAATAAACGCCCACCCCCTTGGAGCGGATCAGCCGCGCGACCTGCTCGACCTTGTCGACCAGCGCCTTGGGCGCGTCGTCAAAGAGCAGGTGCGCCTCGTCGAAGAAGAAGACGAATTTCGGCTTGTCCGGGTTCCCGACCTCGGGGAGTTCTTCGAACAGTTCCGAGAGCAACCACAGCAGGAAGGTCGCGTAGAGCCGCGGGCTCGACATCAGCTTGTCCGAGGCGAGGATGTTGATCCGCCCGCGCGCATCCGTGTCGCACGACATCATATCGGCCAGATCCAGCGCCGGCTCTCCGAAGAACTGCGTGGCGCCCTGGTTCTCGAGCACCAGCAATTGCCGCTGGATCGCGCCCACCGAACGCCCGTCGACATTGCCGTAGCGCTTTTCCAACTCATCGGCCTGCTCGGCCACATAGACCAGCATCGAGCGCAAATCGTCGAGATCGAGCAGCGCGAGCCCCTCGGTGTCGGCAAGGTGGAAGGCGATGTTGAGCACCCCTTCCTGCGCCTCGGTCAGATCGAGCAAGCGCGACAAGAGCAGCGGCCCCATTTCAGAGACCGTCGTGCGCACCGGGTGGCCCTGCTCGCCGAACATGTCCCAGAAGGTCACCGGGAAGGCGCGATATTCGAGATCGAAGCCGATCGTCGCCGCGCGCTCGGTGAAGGGCGCATGCAGCTTGTGGGTCTCGGTGCCTGCTTTCGCGATGCCGGACAGATCGCCCTTCACATCCGACAGAAAGACCGGCACGCCCGCCGCCGAAAACGCCTCCGCCAGAATTTGAAGCGTCACCGTCTTGCCGGTGCCCGTCGCGCCTGCGATCAGCCCGTGACGGTTGGCATATTTCAGCAACAATTCCTGCGGCGCACCATAGCCCTCGCCACCGCCGCCAACAAACACACCCGCTTCGGTCAGAACTCCGGTCATGGCCCACTCCGCTAAACTCTGTTGCGGCCAACAATACTTATTTAACCAAACTGTGCCAGTCTGGTTATGTCCCAAAGTGTGGCAGCGATGCGCGCTTGGGACGCTTCCTCCCTGTCAGACTGCCGCGCCCCAAGGGGTGCGGCTTTTTTTCTACTGCATTCAGTAGGTTGAATTCCGCACCTGTCGAAAAATCGCTGTTGACGGAACGGTATTTCCGATCTAGCGTCCGCCGTAATGACGAAGTCGGCCAGTCCGACAGGGGGAAAATATAAGGAAAGCGGTTCTGGCAACGGAACCGCTTTTCATATTCCGGACGTGCCCGTCCCGACCCGCCCACGCCCGTAACCGGCGGCTTCACGCCAAGCGCACCCAGTCGTGAGCCGCAAAGCCCCAGAACGGACCTGACAGCGCCAAACGGGCGTGCTAAGCCGCTGCGAAAGACCTTTCAAGGAAGAGTGACATGGCTGATTTCACCAAACCTCTCGCACTCGCATTGCTGCTCGGCATGGCGCAGGCGGGCTTTGCGCAGGACGCCCCCGCCCCGGCTGAGGCGCCCGCCGCAGAGACCCCGACGACGGAAGCCCCCGCGACCGAAGCCCCCGTGACGGAAGCCCCCGCAACCGAGGCACCGGCTGCCGAGGCCGCCGCGCCCGCGCAGCCCGCGCCCGACGGCCCCGGCACCACCTATGTCGCCGAGACCTTCGAAGACTGGCAGCTGCAATGCGTGCGCACCCCCGAGGGCGACGATCCCTGCCAGATCTATCAGCTTCTCAAGGATGAGCAGGGCAACAATGTTGCCGATATCTCGATCTTCGCGCTCGACCCGAACCAGAAAGTCGCAGCCGGGGCCACGATCATGACCCCGCTCGAAACGCTGCTCACGCATGGCGTGCTGATCAAGGTCGATGCGGGCGAGTCCAAGGCCTACCCGTTCACCTTCTGCACCGGCGGCGGCTGCGTGTCGCGCCTCGCGCTGCGCCCCGAGGAGGTGACCGCCTTCAAACGCGGCAACAAGGCCGTGATGACGATCGTGCCGGTGGCCGCTCCCGATCAGAAGGTCAATCTCGACATCTCGCTCAAGGGCTTCACCGCCGCTTATGACGCGGTGTCCAAGGTGAACGCGGCACCCGCCCAGTAAGGCCCGCGCAACTGAGAATCTCGAAAACCGCCCCCCGAGAAACCGGCGGGGCGGTTTTTTCACACCCGCGACAACGCCAGAACCGCGTTCATTCCGCCAAAGGCAAAGGCATTCGTGAGCACGGCCTCGACCTGCGCCGCGCGCGCGACATTCGGGACGACATCCAGATCGCAATCGGGATCGGACGCCTCGAAATTGATCGTGGGGGCGATCAGCCCGTCTCGCAACGCCATCAGACAGGCCAGCAACTCCACCGCGCCGGTCGCGCCGATGCAATGCCCATGCATCGCCTTGGTGGACGACAGCATCACCCGCTCCGCCGCCGCGCCAAAGACCTGCCGGATGGCGAGACATTCGGTCCGGTCATTTGCCGCCGTCCCGGTACCATGGGCGTTGATGTAGCCGATCTCGTCCGGCGACAGCCCCGCATCGTCCAGCGCAGCCCGGATCGCACGCGACGCCCCATCAACCGAGGGCATCACGATATCGCCCGCATCCGAACTCATCGCAAAGCCACGAATCTCCGCCAGCGGCTCGGCCCCCCGCGCCTCGGCGCTCTCAAGCGTTTCGATCACGAAGACGCCCGCGCCTTCGCCCTGCACCATGCCGTTGCGGGTCTGCGAGAACGGGCGGCACCCATCGGGCGACATCACCCGCAAGCCCTCCCACGCCTTCAGCCCGCCGAAATTCAGCATCGCCTCTGACCCGCCCGTCAGCATCCCCTCGGCCACGCCGCCGCGCACCATCTGATAGGCCAGACCGATTGCATGGTTCGAACTTGCACAGGCGGTCGAGACCGCGAAGCTCGGCCCCTGAAGGCCAAATTGCATCGCGATATGCGCGGCGGCCGCATTCGGCATCAGGCGCGGCACCGTGAATGGATGCACCCGGTTGCGTCCCTCGGCATAGACCGCGCGATAGGCGTCGTTGATCGTGTGATTGCCGCCGCCCGCCGTGCCCATGATGCAGCCCCAGCCTTCGGGGCGCGCCACCTGCCCCAGCCCGGCCATCGCCATCGCCTCGCGTGCGGCCACAAGCGCATATTGCGTAAACGGATCATAGAGCGCGCGTTTTTGCGGATCGAAATGCATATCGGGATCAAAGCCACGCACCTGCGCACCGATCCCGATCGAGAGCCGCTCCACCTCGGGGAAGGTCAGCGGCCCGATCCCCGAACGCCCCTCGGCCATCGCCGCCAGCGTTCCGGGCACATCCAGGGCCAGCGCGTTGACCGTGCCAGCCCCGGTTATTACGACCCGGCGCATCGTCAGGCGACAGCCTGCGCGGGGCGCGTCCCGGCCAGCAGATGCTCGACCGCGCGGGTGATCGCCCCAATCGAGGAAATGTCGAACTCGGCCTTGCCGGGTTCATTCGCGTTGAAGGGAACGGTCACGCCAAAGCTTTCTTCGATGGCGAAGATCACCTCGACCAGCCCGAGGCTATCCAGCCCCAGCTCGTCGAGCGTGGTTTCAGTGGTCAGTTCGGCGGGATCACGCAGCGCCTCGCGCGCGATGATATCGAAGATCTTGTCTTGCACGTCGGACCTCATCAGCCAGTTACTCCGTGTCCCCCTTTTGCGCGAGTCGTGTAACAGTTTCCCGAAGTTCGGCGACTTGCGTGAAAAGGCGGCCCAGACGCCGGATATTCTTTTGCGCTTCGACCTGCGTCTCCATCTTGACCGCCGGGCTGCCCCAGATCACGCGGCCATTGGGGACGTTGGAATAGATATTCGTGCCACCCCCCGCGATCACGTCATCCCCGATAAAGATATTGTCCGAGACCCCGCATTTGCCCGCCAGCACGACGCGGTTGCCGATCCGGGTCGAACCTGCGACCCCGACCTGCCCACAAAGCAGACAGTCCTCGCCCACCTGAACATTATGGCCCAGATGCACCATGTTATCGAGCTTGGTCCCGCGCCCGACAGAGGTGGCACGCACCGTGCCCCGGTCGATGGTCGCATTGGCGCCAACCTCGACATCATCCCCGATCTCGACCGTCCCAAGCGAATGGATGCGGGTCCAGTGCTGCTCGCGGATTTCCTCGCGTTTTCCGAGGGTTTGACGGATTTCTTCAACCCCGGACTTCTCGGGCGTCACGAAGGAGAACCCGTCCGCGCCGATCACCGCATTGGGCTGAGCGATGAAGCGATCCCCGATCACCACCCGCGCGCCAATACGGACACCTTGGAGGATCATCGCATCGTCGCCGACCCGCGCGCCCTCGGCCACCGAGACATGCGAGGCGATCCGCGCCCGCGCACCGATCCGCACGCCCGCCCCGATGGTGACGAAAGGCCCAATAGCCGCGCCAATACCGATCTCGGCGCTCGGGTCGATCACCGCGCTCGGATGGATGCCGGGCGCGATTTCGGGACCCGGATCAAAAGCCTTGGACAGCCCCGCCATCGCCAGACGCGGGCGGGTCACAAAAATAGCGCCCTCAAGGCCCAACCCCCGCCAATCCGTCCCCTCGGGCACGATGGCGGCGCGTGCGCGCCCTTCGCGGATCTTGTCGAGATATTTCGGGTCCATCGCCAGCGCGATCTGATCCGGCGCGGCTGTGTGCGGCTCAGAGGCCGACGCGATCATGATCGACAGATCCCCCGCGACCCGAGCTTCAAGCGCTTTAGCAATGGTTTCAAGGCTTTGCGCCATCATCTTCACCCTCGGATCGCGGACCCGCACAAACCGGGCCCGCTTCCGATTTAGTGCGAAAACGCGGGCAATTCTACCCCGGCCTTGCTGAGCGCGGCAAAGAGCGCGGCATCGCGCCCGTAAACGTCGCGGCGATACTCGACATGACCGCGCGCCGTGGGCCACGCGGTATAGTAGACCAGATGCACCGGCACCGGCTGCTCCAGCCGCACGGTGGTCTCGTTTCCGGTGTTCAGGATGCGGTGGAACTCGCCCTTCGGGTCCTCGCTTTGCGGCGCGAGCAGCGCATAGGCCAACTCGAACGGTTTGCCCACTCGCACACAGCCATGACTGAAAGCGCGGGTTTCCTTTTGGAACAGCGACTTCGACGGCGTGTCATGCAGGTAGATATTGTATTTATTCGGGAACAGGAATTTCACCAACCCCAGAGCATTCCCCTGCGAGGGCGGCTGGCGCATCGCAAAGGGGAAGTTGCGCGCGGTATAGTTGGAGAAATTCACCGCCGAGCGCGGCACCGTTCGCCCGCGCGAGTCGATCAGGTTGATATGCCCCGCCGCATTGGGATTGCGCTGCATCATCGGCAGGTATTCCTTGGTCACGATCGAGCGCGGCACATGCCAGCTCGGATTGATGACCATCATTTCCATCTCATCCGAGAATTCCGGCGTGCGGCGATCCGACTGGTTCTGTCCGACCACGGTCACGGATTCAAAACTGGTCTTGCCGTGATCCACGATGCGCACGCTGAAATCGGTGATGTTCACCCAGATGTGGCGCGCGCCGAGGTCGATCCCGTTCATCCAGCGCAGCCGTTCAAGGGCGACGAGAATGGATTTCATGCGCTCCTCGGGGGCACGGTTGATTTCGTCGATGGTCCCTGCCCCGGCGACACCATCCGGCGTCAGGCCAAGGTCGAACTGATATTGCTGAACCGCTTTCTGGATGTCCGCGTCATAAACGGCGGTTGCCGAACGCCCCAGATAGCCCATCGCCCGCAGCCGCTCGCGCAGTGCCAGAACGGCAGGGCCGGTATCGCCGGGCTTGAGGCTCTTGGCGGGCACGGTCTCCCCCCAGCCGCCGCGCGCGATCAGCGCCTCAAGGTCGAGTTTCGCCTTGAGCAACTGGGCATATTGCGGGGCCTGCGGGGCCAATTCGCGCAGATAGAGCGCGGGCCGGTCGCCCGCGATCCCGCGCAGAAGGTCAAGCCCATCGCGGCGCGGAATCTCGCGCACGATGCCGCTGTCGATGCTCTTGGGATCAAGAATTCCGTTCGAAATATCATGGGCATAGTCGAGATAGGCCCGCGACACCGCAACCTCGAGTTCTCCCCGGTCGCGTTCAGTTTTAACGGCGGCAAAGGCAGCCCGCAGACCCTCGACATCGTAACGCTCCGCGGGCAGGCCATGGGCCGGCGCCCCTTCCAGCGCGCGCAAGAGCGCCGCGCGGCGGTCTGCATCCTGTTCGGAGGTCCAGATCGGGCGGTAATCGCGCGCGGCATAGAAGGCCGCGAGCGCCTCATCCCTGGCGGCGGACACGGCGATGGCCTGCGTGTAGCCGCTGAGCGTGCGCGCTGTTCCTTCGGCCAGCGCGACCGGCGCCGTCCACAGCGTCGCGGCCGCGACAACACCCCAAACCACGCCCATCCGGTTCTTGCCCGCCATGTGCCCCCCAAACTTGCGAAAACCCCTTGTTTTCCAAAGGTCACGCATATTCCCGGCCTTGTCCAGAGCGCGCCGCGATCAAATCGCGCCAAGCGGGCCGCGCGAGGCCTGAGCGATGCAGCGCCGCCACAGATTCAACTTGGGCGAATTTCTGCCGATTTCCCCCTTGCAGCCGCGCTGAGGGAAATCAACGGTTGGCTCGAGAATCACCTTGTGCCATAAACATGCCATCAACAGGGGTTAATCACACCTGAAGCCAAACACAGAAACTGGCACGGACTACAGGACAGGCGAACTGACATGAGCATGACGACGTTTTCCCGGCGCGGGCTTCTCGGCGCCTTTGCCGCGACGATGATCACAGCCGCTCCGACCTCTTCCAACGCTTTCGGCATTCTGCGTGGCGCCGGTGACATCCGTCGCATCCGCATGTATTCGGGCCGGACCGGTGAGAGCATCGACACCGTCTATTGGATCGAGGGCAGCTACATCAAAGAAGCCCTGAACGAAATCAATCACTTCATGCGGGACTGGCGCACCAATCAGGTGAAGGTCATCGACCCGCGCACTGTTGATATCGCCGCCGCCGCGCATCGCCTGATGGATGTGAACGAGCCCTACATGATGCTGTCGGGCTATCGCTCGCCCAAGACCAACTCGATGCTGCGCTCGAAGTCCGGCGGGGTCGCCAAGAACTCGCTGCATATGCGCGGTCAGGCCGCTGACCTGCGCCTCAAGTCGCGCTCGGTCAGCCAGATGTATCGCGCCGCTTCGGCCTGCCATGCAGGTGGCGTGGGTAAATACTCGCGTTCGAATTTCGTCCATATGGATTGCGGCCCGGTCCGCACCTGGGGCGCGTAAGCCTTACGCATCCAGACAGGAAAACGGCGCCGCTTTCGCGGCGCTTTTTCTTTTGTCCGGTGCAGGGCCGCATCGGCTGATCCGCAACGAAAAACGCCCCGGCCTGCGACCGGGGCGTTTGTTTCTCTGGGCGCTCGCCTCAGTTTTCGAGCGGCTTGAGCTTGCCCTGTTTCTCGAAATAGGCCTCGCCCTCGGGGCAAAGATCCACCTTGTCATAGCCCGTCACCATCGGGCGGACATGCTCGCGGAAGCCGTGTCCGATGGTGAGCAGGTAGATATGCACCACCACGAAGCTTGCGATCGCAAAGGCGCCCAGCACATGCAGGTTCGCAACGATGGTCAAGAGCACGCTGTTGGTATCGCCATCGCCCCAGACCCCATAGGTCAGATAGAGCAGCCCCGAGATCCAGATCAACGGGAACAGCGCCATCTTGAGCGCGAAATAGGCGAAGGCCTGCAAAGGGTTATGACGGCGGTCGAAGCGCTTCACATAGGGATGCTCTTCGCCCTTGAAGACACCCCATGCGTAGAAACGCGCGACCTCTGCCAGACCGGTCAGCCGGGGAACGAACTGCTTCCAGCCCTCGGTCGTGAACAGCCAGAAGGTTGCGAACGCCCACAGCACCAGCAACGCCAGCGCCACGATCGTGTGCACCGTCACCGCAAGACCGAACGGCCCGATCTGGTGAAAGCCCAGAAGCCGCGCACCGGTGAAGAACAGCAGCATGATCGAGACCATCTGCGACCAGTGCCAGATGCGGTTGAAGCGGGTGTAAACCTTGACGTAACGCTCAGCCATGGTGGCCCCCTTTCTTGCCAAAGGCCCGCAGGACGCCATGCCCGATCACGCCCATCAGCGCCATCAGGAAGGCCGCCAGCCCCAGTTTGCCGCCGATCCCCAGACCCGAGCCCGGCAGGTAGATGCCCGCGAGATTGGCCATCCGACCGTTCTCGGCGTGACAGCTGTCGCATTTGAGCGCATCGTCCTTGGGCCCGACCATATGGGTGATCGGCCAGTACATATAGGTATCGACGAAGTCGTACTTGCCCGAGAATTCCAGCCCGACATAATCCATCGCGGCCTTGATCGACTTGTCATAGTCGAAATAGGACCACAGCGCCGTGCCATCGCCCGGACCATAGACATGGTTATAAAGCAGCACATTGCGCTCGGTGTCATAGGACTGGCGCCCGATCATCCGCTTGAACGGGAAGATCCGCGATTTGCCATCCTCGGGGCTGCCCTCGATCGCATTGATCTCGACCACCTTGGTCGGGTCGATCTCGGTTTCCGGCAGGGTGTAGCTCATCGTGCCATTCGACCAGGCGTAATAGGGCACGACATTCTCACCCCATTCGAAATCGCCCTTGGTCGACATGTAGGTGTGCAGGTGCTTGCCGTCCGATTGGACGAACGCGTCCTCGGAATAGGGTTCGCCATCCTTGAGCTTGCCCGCCGTGGACCAGTCCCAGACAGTCTTGGTCGCCACCCCGCCCTTGGCGAATTCGGGGATGTGGCAGGTCTGGCACGCCACGCGATCCGTGTGATCGTTGAGCTTCATCGCAATCACCGGGTTCGGCCCCTCATGGGGCGCGTCCGAGTGACACGAGGTGCAGCTTGCGACGTCCCGCGCCTCGCCCGGCTTGCGATCGGCATGCGGATCGACCACATCCGTATTGTAGCGCGACCCCGCCAGCACGTGCTTGTCGGAGACGTGGCAGGCCTCACAGGTGAAGTTCGCGCCGTCCTTGGACATATGCACATCGACCGAACGGGCCGGATCGAACAGGGCCGAGGACAGGTCGCCATGCTTCACGTTATCGCCGCCGCCGCCATAGAAGTGACACGAGCCGCAATTCTCCCGCCCCGGAGGCGGACCGACCGACAGCGCCGCCTTGGCCAGATCGACCGCCCAGGCCTTTTGCCCGGTGATCGTCTTGGCCTTTTCCGCAACGGGCTCAAGCGGCGGGTGACCGGCGAGATTGTCCTGCTTGGTATATTGGCCCGATTTATCGTGGCAGACGAGGCAGTCCACCGCGCTGGGATCGTCGGGCATCGGCGCGCGCACATCCTCCCAGCCATAGCCGGTATGGCACGAGGTGCAGCGCACTTCGTTCGAAGCGACGTTGCCGCAAAACGCGTTCATCACCTTGGCCTTGCCAAGCACCTGCCCGGTTTCCGGATTCTCGTATTCCCATTTCCAGTGCACCGAGTGCATGACCTGGTTCGAGGCCTCGGTATGGCACGACAGACAGGCCGCCGTGACCTCGGGACCCGAAGCAAACGGCCCCTTGAGCACGTCGAACTTGGAGTGATCGGCGGTCAGCTTCTTGACCGGGTCGCTCATATGCGCGGCCTTGGAGGCCAGGGCCGCGGCATCCGGGCGCGACATCGCGCCGGTTTCGGGCGTCTCCTCCCCGGACGGGGCGTCCTGCGCGAACGCGACCCCCGCCCCCAGAATGACGGCCGAGACGAATGCCGTCATCCTTTTCGCTGTGTGTTTCATCCGCTCTCCGAGATCTGGCGCTTAGATTGGATACAATGGTATTCAAATTCCATAACGGGAATGTGAGCACATTCCCCTGCGACATTCCGGATCACCCCCTGCGGCAGGCTGTCGCAACCCGCGCGCAAATGCGCAGCCAAGCGGCATCAAGCCACGCAAGGTTCGTCAAATGAGAGAGATTGGCGCACCCGACAGGATTCGAACCTGTGGCCTCTGCCTTCGGAGGGCAGCGCTCTATCCAGCTGAGCTACGGGTGCCTGCGGCTGTCTATAGCGGCGTTTCTCGGGGGCCGCAACGGGCTTTGGCCTCAGGCGAACAACTCGTGGCAGAGTTCCAGCGCCGAAACCAGCGCGTCCACCTCGGCGCGGGTGTTATACATCCCGAACGAGGCGCGCGCGGTGGCCGAAACGCCCATGAACTCCATCAGCGGCATTGCGCAATGGGTTCCCGCGCGCACCGCGATCCCGCGCTTGTCGAGCACGGTCGAGATGTCATGCGCGTGCGCCGCACCGTTGAGCGTAAGCGAAAAGATCGCGCCCTTGTCGGGTGTCGTGCCCTGAACGTTCAGCCAGTTGAGGCCCGCGAATTTCGCACTCGCATAGTCGCGCAGATCGGCCTCATGGGCAGCGATGTTCGCCATCCCGATCCCCATCAGGTAGTCGAGCGCGACGCCCATCCCCACTTGCTGCACGATGCCGGGCGTGCCCGCCTCGAACTTCATCGGCGGCTTGTTATAGGTGACACCCTCGCGCGTCACCGTGTCGATCATGTCGCCCCCGCCGAGGAACGGGCGCATCTCGGCCTGACGCTCGGGACGGATATAGATCGCACCCGACCCCGACGGCCCATAGAGCTTGTGCCCGGTGATCGCATAGAAATCGCAGCCCAGATCGGCCACATCGACGGGTCCATGCACCGCGCCTTGCGAGCCATCGACCAGCACCGCCACGCCCTTTTCGCGCGCGGCATGGGAAATCGCCTTCACGTCGACCCGTGTGCCCGTCACGTTCGACATTTGGGTAATTGCCACGAGCTTGGTGCGCGGGCCGATCGCCTCGATCACACGCTCGGCCGGGAGACTGCCGTCGGGATCACATTCGACCCATTTCAGCACCACGCCCTGACGCTCACGCAGGAAATGCCACGGCACGATATTGGCATGATGCTCCAGCACGCTGAGCACGATCTCGTCGCCCGCCTGAAGCCGCGGCGCGGCCCAGCCATAAGAGACCAGATTGATTGCCTCGGTCGAGCCCGTGGTGAACACGATGTCCGTCTCGGAGGGCGCATTGAGAAAGCGCCGCACGATATCGCGCACGCCCTCATATTTCTCGGTGGCGAGGTTCGACAGGAAGTGCAGGCCCCGGTGGACGTTGGAATATTCCTCTTCATACATCCGGGTCATCGCGTCGATCACCACGCGCGGCTTTTGCGCCGAGGCCCCGTTGTCGAGATAGACCAGCGGCTTGCCATTCACCTCGCGGGCGAGGATCGGGAAATCCGCGCGGATCTTGTCGATGTCATACATGCGTCTCGCCTCTCGATCAGGGGGCCACAGCCACCGGCGCGATCCCAAGCGCGCCAAGGATCATCCCAAGGATCATCCCGAAAAAGATCACCGTGCCGAAAAAGGTCAGCACCACGCCAAGCCCCGTCGCCACGAAATTGTCGAACCCGTGCAACGCGGCGGTGAAATAGGTCAGCAGCCAGAACATCAGCCCGACCAGAACCAGCGTGAAGATCGACGCTGCAACCGGGAAGAAGATCATCGCCAGCGTCAGCACGCCCTGCCCGACCACGAGGATGAACTGCATCCAAACGACCAGCAAAAGCGCATCCTCGAACCGCCCGGTCCCACCGAAACGCTGCCCCATGAAGAACATCATGAAGGCCATCACGATCAGAACCACAAGCTGCACCGGGGCGAAATAGATCGCCATCGCGCCACCCGGATCATCGGTCTTGGCCAGCACCTGTATGAGCAGTTGGAACACCGTCCCGATCGCGGCAGAGATCGCCACCACCGTCAAAAGCCCAAGCACCCGCGCCTGATAGGGCGGGTTCTCGGCCAAAAGCGCGCGCGCCTCGCCAATCGGATCGCGCAGCGTGCGCACGATCCGCGCCATCAGCGCCTCGAAGGTCAGATCATCCGCGGTCATGGCGTGCCGCCCTCCGTCTCGAATTGCGTGACCCGCAACCCTGCAAGCCAGATCGCCATATAGGCGACGAAGACAAGCCCCGACACAAGGCTGAGCTGCGCACCGGCGCCGATAAAGCCCGCGACCAGACCTTGCAACAGCATCAGGGGCGACACGGCCAGCATCGCCCAGAACAGCGCCAGCCGTCCGCCATACCAGTCAAGCCGCCCCCCCAACAGCCGCGCGACCAGCGGGCCGATCGTCGCCAGCAGGTAAAAGAACGGAATCGTCGCCGCCAGCGCCAGCCCCGTCCCCAGCAACAGCCCCGCCATCGGTTGATCGGGCTGCTCGAAATTGACCCGCGACAGGCGCGGCCATTGCGCGATGAAGATGACGATCAGCGCCCCGATCAGAAACGAGAACAGGCGCGGCTCCGAGCGCGGCTGCGCGAAATGCGCCCGCACGACCGTGCGGGGCGCGCGATAGCTGCGCAGGATGTCGTCAACCGCCGCCATGTCCCTCTCGTCCGATCAGTCCTGATGCCGGTTCAGCCACGCTTCGAGCCGCTCGGTGATGTCGTCGCGCAGACGCTCATCCTCGATCTCCTCGATCGTGTCGGCCAGGAAGGACAGCACCAGAAGCTTGATCGCCTCATCGACCGGCACCCCGCGCGAGCGCAGGTAGAACAGCGCCGTCTCGTCAATCGCGCCGGTGGTCGAGCCATGCGAGCACTGCACGTCATCGGCGTAGATTTCCAGCTCGGGCTTGGCGAGGAACTGACTGTCATCGTCAAGCAGAAGCGACTGGCTGATCTGATAGCCGTCCGTCTTCTGCGCGCCCTCTTTCACAAGGATCTTGCCCTGGAACACACCGGTCGCGCCGTGCTTAAGCACCTTCTTGAAGACCTGACGGCTTTCACAACGCAGCGCACCATGGGTGACGAACACCGTGTCGTCATGGTGGAAAGCCCCCGTCGCCCCATCGCCAAGCGCGGCGCCAGCGACATGCGCCACAGCGTCGTCGCCGACGATGTCGATCACGCATTCATTGCGCGTGAGCACCCCATTGGCCGTGAGCGTGAAGCTCTTGAACAGCGCATTCGCGGCGACACGCGCGAAGATATGCGTGACCGCACGGCGCTGATGGTCGCGCCCCTGCGCGCGCACATGGTGAAACCGCGCGCCTTCGCCCACGTCCACTTCCATCACCTTGTTGAACCGCGCACCCGCCGGACCGTTTTCGAGAACGGTCAGCTCAGCCCCGGCCTCCAGCTTGATGCAATGATGCAGGATCGGGTCGGAAGTCTCTGAGCTATGGACATAAATCAGGTTGATCGGACGCGCGGCCTGCCCGGTGACGCGGATTAGCACACCATCCGTTGCCGCCGCCGTGTTGAGCGCCGCCATCGGGCGCGCAACGGGGGTCTGACCATCGGCCTCCAGCTTGCCATAAAGCCCGCCCGCCCAGGAAATATCCGCAGGCTCCGCCAGCCGGGCGATCTCGACCCCTGCCAGCGTCAGATCATCCGAGGCCGCCGCATCGAACACACCATCCACGAAGACGATCTTCAGACGGTCGATCGCGTCGAACACAGGCGTTTCGTCGCCATTGTCGAAGGCTGGCGCCACAGGCGGCATGGCCGCGACCAGATCGGCCGGATTGGTGTATTTCCAATACTCATCGCGCCGCCCCGGCAGGCCCATCGCGCGCAGCCGCGCCAGAGCCTCCGCCCGTGCCGGCGCCGCGAAACCACCCTCGGGGATCGTCAGCGCATCGAGACGCGCCTCCACCGGGTTCTGTTTCTCCACAGCCGACATCAGACAACGCCCTCCAGCCCGTGTTCGGCGAGGATGTCGGCATACCCGTTCTGCTCGACCTCAAGCGCCAGCTCCGGCCCGCCGGTCTTGATGATCCGGCCATCCGCCATGATGTGCACTACATCCGGTTTGATATGGTCGAGAAGGCGCTGGTAGTGCGTGATGACAAGGAACGACCGCCCCGCATCGCGCAGCGCGTTCACGCCATCGGCCACAAGCCGCATCGCGTCCACGTCAAGACCCGAGTCGGTCTCGTCGAGGATGCACATCTTGGGCTCCAGCATCGCCATTTGCAGGATCTCGTTACGCTTTTTCTCGCCGCCCGAGAACCCGACATTGACCGGACGTTTGAGCATCTCGGCGTCGATCTTGAGGGTCTTCGCCTTGGCGCGCACTTCCTTGAGGAATTCGCCTGCCGTCAATTCCTCCTGCCCGCGCGCCTTGCGTTGCGCGTTCACCGCGGTGCGCAGGAAGGTCATGTTGCCGACGCCCGGAATTTCGACCGGGTATTGGAACGCAAGGAACAGCCCCGCCGCCGCGCGCTCTTCGGGTTCCATTTCCAGAAGTTCTTCGCCGCCGAGTTCCGCCGAGCCCTCGGTGACCTCATAGCCGTCGCGGCCCGCCAGAACATAGGAGAGCGTCGATTTCCCCGACCCGTTCGGCCCCATGATCGCATGCACCTTGCCGTCCTCGACAGTCAGGTCCACACCTTTGAGGATCACTTTATCCTCTTCTTCAAGTTTGACGTGCAGGTTCTTGATTTCCAGCATTTTTATCTTCCTCAGTCGATGGTGACGGCGGTGCCGGAAGCCGACACCATCAGCATGGATTGACCGACGACCTCATAGTCGAGATCGACGCCGACGACCGCGTTCGCGCCCAATGCGCGCGCCCGGTCCTCGAGTTCACGCAAGGCGGTTTCACGCGCATCTTGCAGCTTGCTTTCATAGGCGCCCGAGCGGCCGCCCACGATATCGGTGATCGAGGCGAACAGGTCGCGCACGACATTGGCCCCCATGATTGCCTCGCCCACCACGATGCCGTGATAGGTCAGGATCTTGTGGCCTTCGATCGAAGGAGTGGTGGTGGTGATCATGTCAGCCCCCGGTTACGGCCCCAAGGGCCGCAGAGGCGGCTGGGGCGATCAGAACGGAATGACGGTGTCGCGGAACATCACAGAGTTCTCGACCGCCTGCGCGCGCTGCAACTCGACCCATTCCACCGAGAAGGCCTGCGCCGAGAGCGCGGGCTGCCAGAAGGCGAGATTGTGCAGCGTGGACAGGCCCGCGACGATGGCGAGAACCTGAAGCACGATCAGAACTTTGGAGCGCAGCCGGAACACCTGCGCCAGTACGAAGGACAGCGCGAAGGCAAACGCCCCGCTGATCAGAAAATGCATGTCGTCGAGCTGTGAGCCCGCCTCGAGCGGCATCAGATGATTGCGCATCGCCGTGCCGCCGATCACCGCAACCGCCCCGAACAGGAGCGCCCAGATCATCTTGCCAAGGCTCAGCCGCGCTTTCGGCGCCTCGACCGCGATCTTCTTGGTGATCTCGTCGAGCGATTTGACCGACCACTCGCTGTCGCCCACATGAAGCACCATCTTGCCGCCCGCTTGCGACTTCTCGATCCGCCGCAGGCGTTCGTTGAAGCTGGCGCTGGAGATGGTCATGGGGTGCCTCCGGTCGTGTGTCGATCCGAAGCCACATCACCAGCGAAGCGTGCCCAAAATAGGGCAGGCCCGGGGCAAATGCGTGATGGGGATGCGACATGATCACCCGACCGACCCCTCCAGAGAGATCGCAACCAGAGATTGTGCCTCCATGGCGAATTCCATCGGCAACGCTTGCAGCACTTCGCGGCAGAATCCGTTCACGACAAGCGCCACGGCTTCTTCCTCGTCCATGCCACGTGCGCGGCAATAGAAGAGCTGATCGTCATCAACCTTGGAGGTTGTCGCCTCGTGCTCGACGCGCGACGAGTTATTCTTCACCTCGATATAGGGCACGGTATGCGCGCCGCATTTATCGCCGATAAGCAAGCTGTCGCATTGCGTATAGTTGCGCGAATTCTTGGCCTTCGGGTGCATGGTCACAAGCCCACGATAGGTGTTCTGCGCCTGCCCCGCCGAGATGCCCTTGGACACGATCCGCGACTTGGTGTTCTTGCCCAGATGAATCATCTTGGTTCCGGTATCGGCCTGCTGCCAGTTATTGGCGATGGCGATCGAGTAGAACTCACCCTGCGTGTCGTCGCCGCGCAGGATGCAGGACGGGTATTTCCACGTGATCGCAGAGCCGGTCTCGACCTGCGTCCACATGACCTTGGCGCGGGCCTCACGACAATCGGCGCGCTTGGTGACAAAGTTGTAGATGCCGCCCTTGCCGTCCTCGTCGCCCGGGAACCAGTTCTGAACGGTCGAATATTTGACCTCGGCATCCTCAAGCACGACGATCTCGACCACGGCCGCGTGCAGCTGGGCGGTGTCGCGCTTGGGTGCGGTGCAGCCTTCGAGATAGCTCACATAAGAGCCCTTGTCGGCAATGATCAGCGTGCGCTCAAACTGTCCGGTATTTTCCGCGTTGATACGGAAATAGGTCGACAGCTCCATCGGGCAGCGGGTGTTCGGCGGGATGTAGACAAACGACCCATCCGAGAACACGGCCGAGTTAAGCGTCGCGAAGAAGTTATCCGATTGCGGCACGACCGAACCGAGATATTTCTTCACCAGCTCCGGGTGCTCTTTGATCGCCTCCGAGATCGAGCAGAAGATCACGCCCGCCTTGGCGAGTTCGTCCTTGAAGGTGGTCCCCACCGAGACCGAATCGAACACCGCATCGACCGCAACACGGGTTTCGCCTTCCTGAAGCTTCTCAGCCCCTTCCACACCGGCAAGGATCAACTGCTCCTTCAGCGGAATCCCCAGCTTTTCATAGGTCGCCAGAAGCTTCGGATCGACTTCGTCGAGCGATTTCGGCTTGGTCTCCATGCTTTTCGGGCGCGCGTAGTAATAGATGTCCTGATAGTCGATCGCCGGGATCTTGAGCATCGCCCAATCGGGTTCGGCCATTTCCTTCCAGCGGCGGAACGCCTGAAGACGCCACTCGGTCATCCATTCAGGCTCTTCGTTCTTTTCGCTGATCAGCCGGACGATATCCTCATTCACGCCCTTGGGCGCGAATTCCATCTCGATCTCGGTGTCCCAGCCATATTTGTAGCTGCCCATGTTCTGGACGGTTTCGACGGTTTCCCGATCGACACCCTCACGCACTTCCAGATTTTCTTCGACCATGGCGTTTCCCTTTCCGCGTCAAGTTCGTGCGCGGTGTTTCTGACGCGCGGCGCGGTAGCTTTCGGCAAAGCGCAGCACATCGTCCTTTCCAATTCCCGGACCGATCGAAACACGGATCGCCGCGCCCGCCAGCCCCTCGTCATATCCCATCGCGCGCAGCACCCGGCTGGCACGCACCTTGCCCGAGGAACAGGCCGACCCGGCAGAGACGGCGAACCCCGCAAGGTCCATGCGCATCACCTGGGTCTCGCCCTTCCAGCCCGGGCAGACAATCGAAAGCGTATTGGGTAACAGGCGCGGCCCCTGGCCCGCCTCTCCCTGTTCTCCCGTCGTCTCCCATCCCGGAAAATAGAGACTCTCGTCCGCATCTTCCAGAGCCAATTTTAGAATATTTCTAATTTCGGCGACCTGATCCCAGAGGCCCGCCGACAAATCGCGCGCCGCAGCCGCAGCAGCCGCGCCAAAACCCGCGATGCCGATCAGGTTCTCGGTCCCGGCGCGCCGGCCCATCTCTTGCCCGCCACCCAAAAGCTGCGCCGGAATATCGGTCCCGCGCTTGACCACCAGCGCGCCGATCCCCTTCGGACCACCCAGCTTATGCGCCGATACAAGTCCCGCCGTCACACCCAGCCAGTTGAACGCGAAAGGCACCTTGCCGAAGGCCTGCGTGAGATCGGAAACCGCCAGCCCTTCGGGCAGATCCTGAATGACCCCGGTTTCGGAATTGGCCAGTTGCAGCGCGCTTTGCGCGGGATCGGTCACGGTGACGCGGCCAAGCCCGTCCACAGACAGATCGGGTGTGCACCAGGCCGCCACAGCGTCGTGCTCGATGTCGGCGCAATGGAGGCCACGCCCCGCGCAGGCCAAAGCCGCAGCCTCGGTCGCGCCAGAGGTGAAAATCACGTCCGCCCCGTCCGCGCCAAGCGCCTCGGCCACTTGTGCCCGCGCCCGCTCGATCAGCGCCTTGGCCGCGCGCCCTTCGGCATGGACCGAGGACGGGTTGCCCACCACATCCATCGCCGCGATCATCGCCGCGCGGGCTTCGTCGCGCAGCGGCGTTGTCGCATTCCAATCGAGATAGAGCCGCGCCGTCACAGCATACCCGCTTTCATCACGCCCGAAAGACTCCCGCCGGAGGCTTCCATCGTCTTCGCCCGCGCAACGCGCGCCTTATTCATCCACCACCGAGAACAGGCTCGGCACCGCCGGACAGGGTTTCAACCCGTTGCGCACCACATCCGCAAGCGTCGTCTGATGCAGGAAAACAAAGACCTGCGCGCTCAGGCTCTCCCAAAGACGATTGCTCAGCGATTGCGCCCGCGAGCCGGACACGCCACCCGAAGCCCCCGCCCCCATGTGCAAGGCCGAAACCGTCTCATCGACCGCCTCGAACACCTCGGAGATGCGGATTTCCTCGGGCGCGCGGGCAAGCCGATAGCCGCCGCCCGGACCGCGCACCGAATTCACCAGGCCGGCGCGACGCAGCCGCACGAAAAGCTGTTCGAGATAAGGCAAGGAGATGTCCTGCCGCTCCGAAATCGCGGCCAGCGAGGTCCGCATCCCCTCCCCCGCAATCGCCAGATCGACGAGCGCGACGATCGCGTAACGCCCCTTGGTCGAAAGTTTCATCCCGCACCTCCTCGAATCCGGGCGCAGATCGTATCAAATCCGGCCCCGCACGGCTCAATCCTTGACGCCGCGCTTCGGGCCGCTTAACTCAAAACCCACCCGATTTCCCGGCATGTCGCCGGGGATGGCCCCGTCCTAGGGACTCTGAGCGAAAGCGTCAAGTTTTCACGCTGCCGCACCCACCCCCGGGACTTTGGTCACTAACAGGCGAGACACAATGCCCGAAGTCATTTTTCCCGGTCCCGAAGGTCGTCTCGAAGGCCGCTATCACCCGCAGCCGAGCCCGGACGCGCCGATCGCGATCATCCTGCATCCCGATCCGCAATTCGGCGGCACCATGAACAATCGCGTGGTCTATAACCTGCACTACGCCTTCCACCAGATGGGCTTTACCGTTCTGCGCTTCAATTTCCGGGGCGTGGGCCGCAGTCAGGGCGAATACGATCAGGGCATCGGTGAATTGTCCGATGCGGCCTCGGCGCTCGACTATCTTCAGGCGATGAACCCGAATTCGAAACATTGCTGGGTCGCGGGTCATTCCTTCGGCGCGTGGATCGGCATGCAGCTCTTGATGCGCCGCCCCGAGATCACCGGCTTCATCTCGGTCGCGCCGCCCGGCCCGTCCTCGCCGGGCCCAGGCAATTACGATTACAGCTTCCTCGCACCGTGCCCCTCGTCGGGCCTCATCATCAACGGCACCAACGACCGCATCGCGCCCGCGAACGAGACCCGGCAACTGGTCTCCAAGCTGCAAGAGCAAAAGGGCATCACGATCACCCATCAAGAGGTCGAAGGCGCCGATCACTTCTTCAAGAATGAAGACGCCCATATGAAGCCGATGATCGAGACGGTGCAGACCTATGTCAAACGCCGCCTGACCGAGGGTAGCCGCTGATGGCGCTGATCGACGAGCTGGCCGAGAAACTTGCCGCCGACGTGATGAAGGCGCAGCTCGAATTGGGCGTCGACCGGCTGTATGTCGAGGTCGGCAACCATATCGGCACCTCGTCGCCTTCGCTTCAGGAAGCGTTCCTGACCGCCTGTCGCCTGCACCTGTCCGAACAGCGCGGGCGGAGCTTCTTCGAGGAACGGCTCAAGGCGCTGAGCGCGGCGCGCAAGGACGCGTCATGACCCTGCCACAGGTGGGCCGCCCCGCGCCGGACCCGCGCGGCGCGCTGCTCGCCGGGGCGGTGGTTGCGAGCGGTTTGGCGCTGATCGTGGGACTTGCGCTCTACGGGCTGCGCGCGACATGCGACGGTCATGTGTTTACCGGCATCGGGCGCGGCGCGTTTCTGACCTTGCTTCCCGATTTGCTTCAGCGGCCCGGACTTGCCTTTGGGCTGTTCGCACCGGTCTGGGCCGGTCTGATGCTGGCGCTCGGCTCGGCAATGATCGGGCGGATCACAGCGCTGCGCACGGCGCTTGTGTCCTTCGGCCCAGTGATCGCGCTGACGCTTGGGATCGTGCTGCTCGCACCGCGCGTCGAGTGCGCCCGCTATGCGCCACTGACAAGCGCGCTCTGGATCGGGGCGGGCCTTGTCGCGCTGGCCGCATTGAGTGCGTGGGCGGGCATGCGGGGGCGCTCCGCATGAGCGACCGGATCGAGCAGCAACTCGCCTTCCTGCGCGAAGCGGAGATGCTGAAATCGGTGACGCGCGCGACACCGATCCACGATGCGTCACGCCCGGAAAATTCGGCAGAACATAGCTGGTCTCTGGCGCTCTATGCGCTCACGCTCGCGGATCAGGCAGAGCCCGGGGTCGATATCACCCGCGTCATCAAGATGCTTTTGCTGCACGATCTGGTCGAGATCGACGTGGGCGATGTGCCGATCCATTCGCAAGAGGGTTCGGCCCATGGTTCCGCCGAGATCGCGGCCCAAGAGGCGGCCGCAGCCGAGCGCATCTTCGGCCTGCTCCCCGAGGATCAACGCGCGGAGTTTCACGCGCTCTGGGCCGAGTTCGAAGCCGCCGAGACCCCCTCTGCCCGCTTCGCCAAATCGCTCGACCGGGCGCAACCGGTGCTGCTCAACCACCAGAGCGGCGGCGGTTCGTGGATCGACTACGATGTGCATTGGGATCAGCTCCAATCCCGCGTGGGCGACAAGATCGCGCTTGGCGCTCCGGGCCTGTGGCCGGTCATCCGCGCGCGGATCTCTGCCTGGTTCGAGGCGCGCGGGCTGATCTAGGCAAAATTCGGTATACATTCGCATACCAACACTGGAAATCCGTCCGCCCATGCGCTAGGGATGTCGCACACGACTCAACCCAAGCGCATGGAGGGGCCCCATGACGAAAATCAAAGTCGCAAATCCGGTCGTCGAACTCGACGGCGACGAGATGACCCGGATCATCTGGGATTTCATCAAGCAGAAGCTCATTCTGCCCTATCTCGACATCGACCTGAAATATTACGACCTCGGCATCGAAGAGCGCGACCGCACCGACGATCAGGTGACCATCGACGCAGCCTACGCGATCAAGGAGCATGGCGTCGGCGTCAAATGCGCGACCATCACCCCCGATGAGGCGCGGGTCGAGGAATTCGGCCTCAAGCAGATGTGGAAATCGCCCAACGGCACGATCCGCAACATCCTCGGCGGCGTCGTCTTCCGCCAACCGATCATCTGCAAGAACGTCCCGCGCCTCGTGCCGGGCTGGACCAAGCCGATCGTCGTCGGGCGCCACGCCTTTGGCGACCAATACAAGGCGACCGATTTCCATTTCCCCGGCAAGGGGCAGCTCACGATGAAATTCGTGGGCGAGGACGGCACCGAGATCGAGAAGGTCGTCTATGACGCGCCTTCGGCGGGCGTCTATATGGGCATGTATAATCTCGACGACTCGATCATCGACTTCGCGCGGGCCTCGCTCAATTACGGCCTGTCGCTGAAATGGCCGGTCTATCTGAGCACCAAGAACACCATCCTCAAAGCCTATGACGGCCGCTTCAAGGACCTGTTCCAGAAGGTCTATGAGGAAGAGTTCGCCGAGAAGTTCAAGGATGCGGGCATCTGGTATGAGCACCGGCTGATCGACGACATGGTCGCCTGCGCGCTGAAATGGAATGGCGGCTTTGTCTGGGCCTGCAAGAACTACGATGGCGACGTGCAGTCGGACACCATCGCGCAGGGCTTCGGCTCACTGGGCATGATGGCCTCGCAGCTGATGACGCCCGACGGCAAGATCGTCGAGGCCGAGGCGGCCCACGGCACGGTGACGCGCCACTACCGCAACCATCAGGCCGGCAAGGCCACGTCGACCAACTCGATCGCCACCATCTACGCCTGGACCGGGGGTCTCAAGCACCGCGCCAAGCTCGACGACAATGCCGCGCTGATGACCTTTGCCGAAACGCTTGAACGGGTGACCGTGCAATGCGTCGAGGACGGGTTCATGACCAAGGACCTCGCGCTGCTGGTGGGACCCGATCAGAAATGGCTGACCACCATGGGCTTCCTCGAAAAGGTCGATGAATATCTGAACAAGGCGATGTGATCTTTACCCCAATCCGCGCCATGTAGGGGTCGGGCCGCAAGGCCCGGCCCTTTCCGTTTGCACGCCCACGCGCGTCCCCCTTGCCCTGCCCCGCAATTTGGGATCATGTCGCGCCCATGACGGAGATCATTGCAGAACAGCCCGCCCGGCACTCACCGCTCGACGACGCCCAGGGCATCGCCTTTGGCAGCCTGATGGCGGCCTTCGGCATCGTGATCCTGACCCATCTCGGGCTGGTCACCGGGCAGACCGCAGGGCTTGCGGTGCTGATCTCCTACGCGACCGGCTGGGGGTTCGGCCCGGTCTTCTTCGTCATCAACCTGCCCTTCTACTGGCTGGGCTACAAACGGATGGGGCCGGTCTTCGTCGCCAAGACCCTGACAGCGGTCACGATCCTGTCGCTTGCGACGATGGTCTTGCCGGGACTGGTCAGCTTCGAGACGCTCCACCCCGCTGTGGGCGCGGTTCTGTTCGGCTTTGTGACCGGCTCCGCGCTGCTGGCGCTGTTTCGGCACGGCTCGTCGCTCGGCGGCGTCGGCATCGTGGCCCTCTACCTGCAAGACAAGACCGGATTCCGCGCGGGCTGGACGCAGCTTCTGTTCGATGCCGGCGTCTTTGCTCTCGCCCTTCTGCTGCGTGACTGGCAGACTGTCGCCTGGTCCTTCCTTGGCGCCGTCGTGGTCAATCTCGTGATCGCGATGAACCACCGCCGCGACCGCTACATCGCCACCTGAGGCCCACGCCCGATGAAAACCTATCTCTTCCTGCTGATCGCCGTCGCCTTCGAGACCTTCGGCTCTTCCTGCCTGCAAGCCAGCCAGCAATTCACCAAACTCTGGCCCTCGCTCGGCGTGCTGGTGGGCTTTGCGGGCGCGTTCTACTTCTTCACGCTGGTTCTCAAGGTGCTGCCGCTCGGCATCACCTATGCGCTCTGGTCCGGCATCGGGATCATCCTGATCACCCTCTCGGGCCGGGTGATCTTTGGCCAGCGCCTCGACCTGCCCGCCATGCTCGGGCTGGGACTGATCATCGCCGGAATTCTCGTCATCAACCTGTTTTCCAAGGCACAGGCGCATTAGGCTGGCCAAGCCCCGCTTTTGCCTGTATGGCCCGCCCCAAAGCATGAACAGGCGGATATCATGGACCTTCGCAATATCGCGATCATCGCACACGTCGACCACGGCAAGACCACGCTCGTCGACCAGCTCCTGAAGCAATCGGGCGCCTTCCGGGAAAACCAGGCTGTGGCGGAACGCGCCATGGACAGCAACGACATCGAGCGTGAGCGCGGGATCACCATCCTCGCCAAGGCGACGAGCGTCGAGTGGAAGGGCACCCGGATCAATATCGTCGACACCCCCGGCCACGCCGATTTCGGCGGCGAGGTGGAGCGCATCCTGTCGATGGTGGACGGTGTCTGCCTGCTGGTCGATGCCGCCGAAGGCCCGATGCCGCAAACCAAATTCGTGACGCAAAAAGCGCTGGCGCTTGGCCTGCGCCCCATCGTGGTGCTGAACAAGGTCGACAAACCGGCGGCCGAACCCGACCGCGCCCTCGACGAGGTGTTCGACCTGTTTGCGAACCTCGGCGCCAATGACGAGCAACTCGACTTCCCGCATGTCTATGCCTCAGGCATTGGCGGCTGGGCCGATCTCGAACTGGACGGCCCGCGCGAGGACCTCTCGGCGCTCTTCGACCTGATCCTGCAGCATGTCGAGCCGCCCAAACAGGAATTTCAGGCCAATCAACCCTTCCGCATGCTGGCAACGACGCTGGGCGCCGACCCGTTCATCGGGCGCATCCTGACGGGCCGCGTGGAATCGGGCACGCTCAAGGTCGGCGACCCGCTCAAGGCGCTCTCGCGCAAGGGCGACAAGATCGAGCAATTCCGCTGCACCAAGATCCTCGCGTTCCGTGGTCTCGCACAGCAGCCCATCGACGAGGCCGTCGCAGGCGATATCGTCTCGATCGCGGGTATGTCCAAGGCCACCGTGGCCGATACGCTCTGCGCGCTCGAAGTCGAGACCGCCCTGCCCGCACAGCCGATCGACCCGCCGACGATCTCGGTGACCTTCGGCATCAATGACAGCCCGCTGGCGGGCCGCGATGGCACCAAGGTGCAATCGCGCGTGATCCGCGAGCGCCTCCTGAAAGAGGCCGAAACCAACGTCGCGATCCGCGTCGAAGACACGCCCGGTGGCGAAGCCTTCGTCGTCTCGGGGCGCGGCGAACTTCAGATGGGCGTGCTCATCGAGAACATGCGCCGCGAAGGGTTCGAACTCTCGATCTCGCGCCCGAAGGTCATCTTCCGCGAGGAAGACGGCCAGCGCATGGAGCCGATCGAAGAAGTCATCATCGACGTGGACGACGAATATTCCGGCGCGGTGATCGAGAAACTGACCGGCCCGCGCAAAGGCGAGCTGACCGAGATGCGCCCCGCCGAGGGCGGCAAGACCCGCATCGTCGCGCTTGTGCCCTCGCGTGGTCTGATCGGTTATCAGGGCGAGTTCCTGACCGACACGCGCGGCTCGGGCGTCCTGAACCGCATCTTCCATAGCTGGGCCCCCTATAAAGGCAGCATCGAAGGCCGTCGTCAGGGCGTTCTGATCTCGATGGAGAACGGTGTCTCGGTGGCCTATGCGCTGTGGAACCTCGAAGAGCGCGGCAAGCTGTTTATCGGTGCGCAGGAGCAGGTCTATGAGGGGATGATTATCGGCGAGCATTCGCGCGATAACGACCTCGAAGTGAACCCGCTCAAGGGCAAGAAACTCACCAACGTGCGGGCATCCGGCACCGACGAGGCCGTGCGCCTCACGCCGCCCGTGCGGATGAGCCTCGAAGAGGCCATCGCTTATATCAACGATGACGAGCTGGTCGAAGTTACGCCCAAGGCGATCCGCCTGCGCAAGCGCCATCTCGACCCGCATGAGCGCAAACGCGCCGCACGTGCCGAGTAATACAAAAAGGGGGGCTCTGCCCCCCTCTTTACTTCGTAAATTCACCCCCCGGGATATTTGACGCGATTGGAGAACGAGATAGTCTCTGATTTCCAATCGCCGGAAATATCCCGGGGGTGAGCGCGCCAGCGCGAGGGGGCAGCGCCCCCTGCCCCGGCCCCCTTCAGCGGAACAGAACCAAAGCGCCCGGCGACCACGCAACGCGGGTGCGGGTTCCGATATCGAGCACCGGACGACCGAAGACGTTGCGCATCGAGATTCGCACCGGCACGTCCACCCCATCGAGCTTCACGTCGTAATAGGTCATGTCGCCGTAATAGACGACCTCTTCGATGGTGCCGGGCGTCTCGCGGTCGAGCGGTGTCTGGCCCTCGTAGAGGATGGTCAGCGTCTCGGGACGGAAGCCAATCGAGGCCTGACCGCCCGCGGGTGCGGCCGACGCCTGCGCCGCCTCGATCTCAAACGCGCCGAGCCCTGCTGCCTCCACCTGAATATGGCCGTTCGCCTCGCCGGTGACGCTGGCGGGGAGGAAATTCATCACCCCGATGAAATCCGCCACGCGGCGCGAGTTTGGCCGACGATACAGCGTTTCCGGATCGGCGAGTTGGGCGATTTCGCCCTCGAACATCACCGCGATCCGGTCCGACATGACCAGGGCCTCTTCCTGGTCATGGGTCACGAGCACGAAGGTAATGCCGACCTCGCGTTGCAGCTTGATCAGTTCGACCTGCATCTGCTCGCGGATCTTCTTGTCCAGCGCCGAGAGCGGTTCATCGAGGAGCAGCACCTTGGGCTTGAGGATCAGTGCGCGCGCGAGCGCCACGCGCTGGCGTTGCCCCCCCGACATGGCATGGGCCGCACGCGGTCCGTAGCCCTTGAGGCCGACCATTTCGAGCGCCTCTTCGACGAGCTTGTCCTTCTCGGCCTTTGAGCGCGCATCACGTCGCAGCCCGAAGCCCACATTCTGCGCGACGGTCAGGTGCGGGAAGATCGCATAGCTCTGAAACACCATATTCGTGGGGCGCTTGTTGGCGGGCACGTTCTCCATCGACTTGCCGTCGATCAGCACCGCGCCCGAGGAAATCCCCTCAAAGCCGGCGATGGTGCGCAAGAGCGTGGTCTTGCCACAGCCCGACGGACCCAGCAGGGAAAAGAATTCGCCCGCGCGGATCGTCGCGGTGATGCCGCGCAGCGCGTGATACTCGCCATAGTATTTATGGACGTCCTGAAACTCGATCATGGGCGCACGGGTATTCACAGGAAGCCTCCGGTATCCTTGGCACCGGTCTTCTTGAGGCCCCGGCGGCGGACATATTCCGCGATGGTGAGAAGAATGATCGACAAAAGCACGAGGCAGGTACCAAGCGCCATGATCATCGGGATCTGTTTCGGGAAGCGCAACTGCGAGAAGATATAGGTCGGCAGCGTCGGCTCATTCCCGGCAAGGAAGAACGCGATGATGAATTCGTCGAGCGAGATCGTGAAGGCGATCAGCATCGAAGAAATGATCCCCGGCAGAACCAAGGGCAGCGTAATCAGACGAAAGGTCGAAAGCTTGCCTTCGCCCAGATCATAGGCCGCCTCTTCGAGCGAGCGGTCGAGCGAGGCAAAGGCCGTGTTCAGGATCGCAATCGTGTAAGGCGTGGCAATCAGCACATGGCCGAGGATCACCGTGAGGATCGAGAGCTCGATCCCGATGGCCAGCAGCACCAGAAGCAACGAGCCGCCGATCATGATCTCGGGCAGAACCAGCGGCAGCATGATCAGCCCCATGATCGGCCCCTTGCCCGGAAAGCTGAACCGCGTGCCGGCGCGCGCGGCGAAAATGCCAAAGGCGGTCGCCAGAACGGCAGTCGATCCCGCAATGATCATCGAATTGCGCACCGCCCGGCCCAGCGTGTCATTGGCGAACATCTGCGAGAACCAGTCGAGCGTGAAGCCCTTGAGCGGAAAGGCGATGATCGTGCCATCGTTGAACGCGAAAATCGGCAACAGCAGGATCGGCGCGTAAAGAAACGCGAGATAGGCGAAGGCATAGATGCGGAGCGAGGGCAGCTTCATTTCGGGCCTCGCAGGTAACGGCGGTTGGCAAAGACGAAGGCCAGTGAGATCAGCGCCACCACCGCCATCGCCGAAACCGCAATCGCCGAGCCCATCGGCTTGTTATCGAGCGGCAGAAGCTGCGCCTGGATCATGTTTGCAACCATCGGCAGCTTGCCCCCGCCGATCAGTTCGGGCGTCACGTAATCCCCAATGGTCGGGATGAAAACGATCAGCACCGCCGCCACAACCCCCGGCATTGCCAGCGGCAGGGTGACCCGCAGGAAGGTCATCACCCGGCTCTCGCCAAGGTCCTGCCCGGCCTCCAGAAGCGAGCGGTCGATCTTTTCGAGCGCCACGAAGATCGGCAGGATCGCAAAGGGCGCATAGGCATGGGCGAGCGTCGCCGCAATCGCCCCGACCGTGTTGAGCATTTGCAGCGGGTCTTCGATCAGCTGCCCCTCTCCGATCAGACCGATGGATTTCAGCCCCGAATTGATCACCCCGTTATAGCCAAGGATCACTTTCCACAGGAACACACGGATCAGATAGGAGGTCCAGAACGGAATGGTGATCAGGAACAGCCAGAGCGACTTGCGGTCGGGCCGGACGTGGAAGGACAGGAAATAGGCAATCGGGAAGGCCAGAGCCACAGTGACCAGCGTCACCAGCCCCGACACGATCAGGGAGCGCAGCAGGATCGCGCGAAAGATCGGGTCGGTCCAGACCGCCTTGTAATTCTCGAAGGTGACCTCATGGATCACCGTCAGATAGCCATCCTTGAAGAAGGAATAGGCGAGGATCGTCAAAAGCGGCGCGGCCAGCAACAGAATCGCGTAAAGCGCGGTCGGGCTGATCAAGGCGAGACCGTTGGCGGCCTCGGAATGTTTCAAGCGGCTTAACGGCGAGCCTTGTGCCATTCTCGTCTCCTGTGGGGCCGCGCGCTTGCGCAGCATTGCCGACGAAAGCACAGGCAGCGGGAACTGAAAAGAGGCGAGATGCATCGCCCTGCGCCATTTTTCGGCGCGGGGCGCTTTTTTGGGCAGCTCAGACCGCGAGGTCGCCCGAAGGGTTTTCCAGAAGCCCCACGAGGCGGTCGATCGCCGCATGGAAGTCGGCCTCGGGGACCGCCCCCGCAATTGCGATGCGCACCGCGTTTGGCGCGTGCCCGTCATGGAGCACGTATTCATCAGCCGAACGCACCAGCACGCCCTCGGCCTCGGCAGCGCGGGCAAAGGCCGAACTGCGCCACCCCAGCGGCAGGCGCAGCCAGAAGAAGGAAAGCCCCGGCTGCCAGACGATATCGAAACGGCTCAACGCTTGCACCGCGCGTTCCAGCCGCCGGCCCATCGCTTCTTGCGCGGCCTGACGCAGCCGCATCGCATCGCCCGAACGCAGAATCCGGGTCATGATATCCGTCACCGGACGCGCCAGCCCGAAATAGGAGTGCTGCGCGGCCAGTCGCCCCGCCTCGCCCATCCCCTCGGGGCAAACCACGATCCCGAACCGCATCCCCGCCGAGATGGTCTTGGACAGGCTCGTCACATGCCAGGTGCGCTCCGGGGCGAGCGCGCGCAGGCTCGGCAGGCCGGAACTGGGCGCGGTGTAGCAATCGTCCTCGAGGATCTGCAAATCATGCGCGCGCGCCACCGCAACAATCGCCTTGCGCCGTTCGAGCCCCATCCGCGCGGCGGTCGGGTTCTGCGCCTCGGTGGTGATGCAGACGACCTGCGCGCGGTTGCGCCGGCACGCCGCGTCGAGCGCGGCGGGGATCATCCCCTCCTCGTCGAGCGCAACCGCCACCGTCTCGGCCCGAACCAGCTTCGCCGCATGGCGGAAGCCGGGATAGGCCAGTTCTTCAGTCAGCACGACGGGACGGTCACCCCGCAGACAGATTTGCAGCGTCAGATTGATCCCGTTCTGGCCACCATGGGTCAGCACCAGATCATCCGCCGTGATCGGGCCAAGGTCGCAGCACTCAAACCAGCTCAGCGACGCCTCGCGCGCGAAGAGATCGCGTTTCAGACCTGGATACTCGAGGTATTTCTGTCCGATTTCGCGCGCGGCTTCGGCCATGGCGCGCGCGATGGCTTCGGTCTGGCCGACATCAGGCAGTTGCGGTGAACGCAGATCGACGGGGCCGCGCCCGCTATTATCCTCGGTCGAGAGTTGAGTATAGAGCGGCTCGGTCGGACCAAGGCGACGCGATTGTGTCGATACAAATGTGCCACGCCCGACCGCCGCCTCAAGGAGCCCCTCCTGCGTAGCGATTTGATAGGCGCGCGCCACCGTGCCCGGCGTAACCCCCAGACGCCATGCCAAATCGCGCACCGTCGGCAGCTTTGACCCCGGTTCCAGACTGCCACGCCGCACGCCTTCACGTAGCGCGCGCACCAGCGCGAGATATTTCGGACCGCTCTGCGTGCCGAGGTCCGGCCTCCAAGTTGTATCAGTCACAATGTTTCTCTGGCTTGCATTGTATTGTTTTTGTATCCCTAGATTACACGAAACGCATTCATTGTATCAATACAAAAGGTGACCCACATGTCTGGCCTCTCGCTACGTCACTTCGCTCTCGCCGCGCCGACCCGGCCCGTTGCGGTCGCGCAGACCGTCGCGGACTGGGTCAAGACCCGACGCACCCGCCGGGCGCTCGGGCAGTTGGACGATCATCTGCTGAAGGATATCGGGATCAGTCGGGATGCCGCGCAGTTCGAAGCCGCGCGCCCCTTCTGGAAAGAGTAGGAGCCGCAGTCCCCTGTCGGATCCTCTTCCTTGGCCGGGCATCTGCCCGGCCTCTTTTCATGACAAAGGCCGACGTCGCGCGCCGGCCTGTCAGCACACAGGCTGCAAAAGCCGGCTTCAGGCGATAACCGCCTCGATCGAGATCGAACGTTTCTTGAGTTCGGCATAAATCGCAGGCACCACGCGCGCCGAGCGTACCGCTCGCGCCAGCGCGTCACCGATCTGACCCTCGCTCGCCGGCCCCAGCACACGCCAGACCATGCGCCGCTTGACCCCGTCATCATAGACGATCTCGACGCCGCCGCTGCGCGCCTTGCGCAGACCAACAAAATCAAGCCCCCCTTCGGAGGCGTGGAACGCTTTCTGGATCATGAGACTGCTCGTTTTGGTCTTTGTTTTCTCGCACGATGCCCACGGGAAGAGGTCCGGTCAATCACCCACGCGCCGCGACCGATCAGATCGCCGCGGCGCTGAGTCTTTGCCGCAACAGATCACGCCGCGAGCAGCGCGCGCGCCTCATGCGCCTTCAGGGACAGGCGCGCAGGGCTCCAGATGCTCCACGGCGCGGACCGCTTCAACTCCGGAAAAATCGTCAGAATTTCATCGCGTTGTGCCGCATCCATCGCGTCAATCATCATCTCGCCCGGCTGGAAGCTCTCGGTCCAGACGCCATCGCCGAGGATGATTTCATGCGTGTCGAAAAGCAGATGGATATAGGTCACGCTGTCCAGCTCCAGTCGCTCGATCCCCGGCTGACCGACCAGATGCAGCGCCGCGATCAGCACCTCATGCTCGCCGAACAGCAACTCGGCATGCTGCCCCACGAACAGCATCCGGTGCTGCGGCGAAACGATCATATCGCGCACCGGTTCCCCCTGCCCAAGCGCGCCCGCACGGATCAGGACCGGCTGCAACGCGGGCTGCGCCTCCAACGTCGCCGCGTCAAGTATTCTCTTGCCGACCCACCGCAATGGGCAATAGCCGCTGTCGCGGGTCAGCACACGATCGCCGACCTGGAGTTCCTCGACCGCGATCGCACCGCCAGCCGCCTCAATGATCGTGCCCGGCGTGAAACAGGGAATGACGGTGATATTCTCGATGTTCTCGAAGGTGGTCGTGTCGCCATTTGCCCAGCGGATCGTGCCCGCTTCCGAGTCGTTCTCGTCGTAGAAAATCTGCGCGCGGCCATTGATGATGAGCTCGTCAACATCGCCGTCACCAATATCGTCCGAACCGTCGATATGCTCGCCGACATCCTGCCCTTCGTTAAGCGAGATCGTATCGGAGCCTGCGCCGCCGACCACGACATCAAAACCTTCGCCCCCCTCAAGGAAATCGTTGCCCGCGCCGCCCAGCACCGTGTCATCGCCGGTCCCGCCATAGAGCGAGTCACCGCCCCCCGCGCCGTCGAGATAGTCGTTGCCTTCATTGCCGTAGAACACGTTAGTATAGGCGTCCGCGCCCGAGGTAACCTCGCCGTTGAAGCCGATCAGCGTGTCGTTAAAGGCCGAACCGTAAAGCCCGTCGACACCGGAGAGAGTATCGCCCGTGGCATCGCCCCCGCTGGCCGTCCCGGCCCCAAGGTTGATGTTCACCCCCCCGTTTGACCCAGAGTAATCGGCATAGTCCATGCCCGAGCCGGCATTGAGTGAATCCGCCCCGGCCCCGCCGTTCAGCGTGTCGTTACCCGTGCCGCCAATGAGCGTGTCATTGCCTGCGCCGCCGTCAAGTGTGTCCGCATCCGCGCCGCCATCGAGCGAGTCGTTCCCATCCCCCCCGATCAGCGTGTCATTGCCCGCGTTGCCCGTCAGCGTATCGTTGCCTGCCTGCCCATCGAGCATGTTGGCAAGCGAGTTGCCGGTCAGCGCGTTGGTACCCGCATTGCCGATCAGGTTCTCGAAATTGCGCACAATCGACGTGAACCCCACCGTCGAGATTGAGCCATCCTCGTTCAGCGTCGCGCCCTGATTGCCCGGAATTCCCTGAAGTGACAGCGTGTCATTGCCATCCCCGCCATCGAGAATGTCCGGGTCACCCGATGTGAACCAGCCCGCATAGGCAAGGTCGTCGCCCGCTTCCAGATAGACATCGTCCGAGTTCGAGGTCGAATCCCCCGCGAGCCAGACATCGTTGCCCGCCCCGGCATAGACGGTATCGTTGCCGGTGCCGCCTTCGATCGTGTCGTTCCCGTCACCGCCCAAAATCCGATCTGCACCGGCGCCGCCCGAGATCGAATCGTTCCCCGCATTACCGATCAGAAGGTCATTCCCCGCCAGCCCGGAGATCGTATCATCCCCGGTGGTCCCGTTAAGGGTATCGTTGGAAGTGGAGCCGGTAATCGTCGCCATCTGAACCTCGGGCACTCGAACACACGATAGTCTTTGACCCGTTTGTGCCGGTTGACTGGGGCGTCAACTGGACCCGATTTCGTTCATAGCTAGAAAGAATTATGGCCGAAAAAAGGAGCCTACATCTCTAGGATGAAATCGGCCCTGATCCGCGCCGATTTCAAAGCGCGGGAAGCCCTGAAACACGCAGCTGCGCCTGCGTCGAAACAGCGGTTTCCAGCCCTGGCATCAGGGCTGCGATCTCTTGCCGACTTTGGGCGGAGAGCATCGAGAGAGTCGCGGGCCCCGCCGCAAAACTCTCGGACCAGCACGAATCCACCATCAGCAATTCGTGGCCCTCGCAGAGCAGTTGAACATAGCTCACCTGTTGCAGCGACAGCACCGAAACCCCGTCCTGACCGACAAAATCGCGTGCCATAACAAGCTGTTCTCCGCTCTCACCAAGACCCGCCACGCGGTTCAAAAAGCGATGGTTCGGCGAGACGATCATATCACGCTCCGGCCCGTCGCGCCCCAGCGCGCCGCCCGCGATCTGCACCGGCCGCAGCAGCGGGTTGAGCCCGAGCGCGCGCCAGTCGAAATGTTCCTGCCCGATCCAGAGCAGCTCTTGCAGCCCGTTATCGCGGGTCACCAGTTTCATGCCGGGACGCAGCGCCGCAATTGGCACCTCCCCCCGGTCAGTGGCCACCCGACTTTCCGGCGTGAAGCATGGAATCGCAGCGGCCAGAAGATCGAAGCGCGCCTCGAACCGTTTGCGGCCCTCCGCATCATGCGCACTCAACGCGCCGTCTTTGCTACCGAAATCGTCGAAAATGAGCCGCATTTCATCGACCGGGCAGACATCCGACTTTGCCCCGGTCGCAGCCCGTGACAGCGTGTCAGAAACATCAACCCCGGCGCGAAAGCCGTGCAGATCGCTCATCTTCATCTTATCGCCTTCGGTCAGGGCCCTCCGCCCGGTTCAAGCTGTCCTTTAAGTTCATAACATCATCAAATCGTTAAAGATATTCTCACGCCACAGAAAAACCACAATTTACCAGAAATAGACCGTTTCCGCAGCGGCAACCTATACGATGCGCGTGAAAAATCCCCCGCCCACAGGGTGGACGGGGGATCAGTCACGAATCGAAATCCGGAAATGCCGCCCGGCTTACTTGATCAGCAGCCGTGCCTCGTGACGCTTGAGCGTCTTGCGCGCGGCCTTGTAGCCTTCGACACCCGCTTCGCCCTTGAGTTCGGGGAAAATCTCGAAGATTTCAGCGCGTTGCGCATTGCCAAGCCCCTTGAGCGACTGATCACCCGGCTGGAAGCTCTCGGTCCAGGCGCCGTTGGCCAGCACCACCTCGTGATGGTCGAACATGAAGTGCAGGTAGCTGGTGCCGAGCGTCTCGACATTGCGCACGCCTTTGTTGTCCACAAGGTGCTTGGCCGCGACGAGAACCTCGTTCTCCTCGAAATAGAGCGCGGTCTTGTCGTTCGAGACCAGCATCCGGTGGTTGGGCGAGACCAGCATGTCGCGCTCGGGCAGACCTTCGCCGAGGCTTCCGGCGCGGATCAGCACCGGCTTGAGATGCGGCGCGTCGATCAGCTCGGCGCGCGACAGGTCACGACGGCCCGCCCAACGGATTTCCTGAATGCCGTTGTCGCGCGTGATGACCTTGTCGCCAACCCGCAGCTCCTCGACCAGACGCTCACCGCGCGGTGTCGCAACCAGCGTGCCCGGCGTGAAGCACGGCACGATATTCTCGATATCGGTGAAGTTGATATTCGCCCATTCCCCCGTATCCGGGTTGTAGAGCTGAATCTGGCCGTTGAAGCCCGGATTACCGTTGGTCTCGGGGTTGCGGACGATATTGACGACCTCGAAGCCCTGCGCGGTCAGCGCCGAATAGTCGAGCGTGTCATTGTCATCGCCTTCAAACCCGCCATCCACGGTGACGTTGTTGACGCCGTTTTCGCCGATCGTGTTGATGATGAACGTATCGGCATCGGCGCCACCCGACAGGAAGTCGTTATCGCCGCCACCGACGATCGTGTCGGCCCCGGCCCCACCGAAGATGGTGTCGCCGTCGATGCCGCCGTCGATATAGTCGTCGCCCTCATCACCGTAGATCAGGTCGTTATCGTCCTCGCCATAGATGACGTCATTGCCGGCGCCGCCATGGATCGTGTCGTCACCGTTATTCTGCACCGGGTCGGTCGAGTCCGGGACGTTGATCGCATCCGGGAAGCCCGGACCCACACCGCCGTAGATGGTATCGTTGCCATCCCCGCCGTCGACCAGATCGTCACCTTCGCCTGCGGTGATGACATCGTCACCCGTGCCCCCGAAGACGGTGTCCTCATCGAAGCCCGCATTGATGACATCGTCATCCGCGCCGCCGTCGATATAGTCACGGTCGTCGCCCGTGGTGATCGTGTCATTGCCCGCGCCGCCGTAAACGGTGTCGAGATCGTCATTCGGCGCCCCATCCGCCGGCCAGAGGCCCGGATAGGCCAGATCGGGCAGCGGGTTGGTGGTGCCCGACGTGTTGATCACGTCATCGCCCGCACCGCCTTCGGCCAGATCATTGCCATCGCCACCGACGATCGAGTCGCCCAGATCGCCGCCCAGCAGCGTATCGTTGCCTGCGCCGCCGTCGAGCGTGTTCGCGCCCGCGCCACCGTCGAGCGAGTCATTCCCGTCCTCGCCAAAGATCAGGTCATCGCCCGCATCACCTGCAACCGTATCATCGCCCAGCCCGGCATAGACCGTGTCATTGCCGTCCCCCGCGACGATCCGGTCGTCATCGGGTGCGTCATCGCCAAGGATTGCATCCCCCGCATCGACCATGTCGCCTTCCGGGTCGCCGGTATAGGCGGTGTCGATCAGATCGGCGCCCGCAGTTCCTTCGACGATCCCGTCGATGGGTTGCTCGGCCACCGTAACGGTCACCGTCGCCGTGTCGGTCAGCCCCTCGGGATCGGTGATCGTGTAGGAGATCGTCGCCTCGCCTTCGAACCCATCGGCGGGCGTGAAGGTCAGCGTGCCATCGCCATTGATGACCACCGAACCGTTGGGAGAGCTGGCCTCGGTCACGCTCAGCGCATCGCCGTCGATGTCGGTATCGTTGGCCAGAACCGCAATCGTTACCGGCGTCGCATAGGGCGTCGAGGCGGTGTCGTCATTGGCCACCGGCGCATCGTTGACCGGGGTCACGGTGACGGTGACCGTCGCCGTATCCGTATCGCCGTTCTCGTCGGTGACCGTGTAGCTGATCGTCGTCTCACCGTTGAAATCCGCGTTCGGCGTGAAGGTGATCGTGCCATCGCCATTGATCACCACCGACCCGTCCGGCGAGCTGGCCGCCGTCACGCTCAGCGTGTCGTTCTGCGGATGGGTGTCGTTGGCCAGCACGTCGATCGTGACGGCGGTGTCCTCGTCGGTGATCGCCGTGTCATCGGACGCATCCGGCGCGTAGTCGTCATAGATCACGCTCTCGATATTCGAGAAATCGAGCGTGCCGACGACATTTCCGTCCGTATCCAGGAATTCGACCGTGCCGTTATAGCCGTTCCCGTTCGCATCGGGCCCGGTATAGATCACGTTCACGGGGCCCGCGCCGGTAAGGTCGAGCGTGTCGAAATCGTCACCCCCCTCACCGCCGTCGATCACGTCGCCCGCGCCATCCCCGGCCGTATCGACCACAAAGACATCGCGGTCATCGCCGCCATCCATGAGGTCAGCCGCCGCGCCGCCGATGATCGTATCGGCCCCGGTGCCGCCGATCAGCGTGTCCTCGTCGATGCCACCATCAAGCAGGTCCGCGCCCGCATCCCCATAGAGCAGGTCGTTATCGTCTTCGCCATAGATGACGTCATTGCCGTCGCCACCATGGATCGTGTCATCGCCGTTGTTCAGGACCGGATCGGTCGCATCGGGGATGTTGATCGCATCGGGGAAGCCCGGCCCGGCACCGCCATAGACGGTATCGTTGCCCGCACCCGCATCGACCGTATCATCGCCCTCGCCCGCGATGATGTAATCATTCCCATCGCCACCAAGGATCGTATCGCGGTCGACGCCTGCATTGATCACGTCATCATCCGCGCCGCCGTCGATATAGTCGGCATCGTCGCCCGTGGTGATCGTGTCATTGCCCGCGCCGCCATAAACGGTGTCGAGATCGTCATTCGGGGTCGAATCCGCATCCCACAGACCGGGGAAGGCCAGATCGGGCAGGCTCTCGCCCGAGGAGGTGTCGATGACATCATTGCCGTCGCCGCCATCGGCCAGATCATTGCCCGTGCCGCCGAGGATCGAGTCGTCGCCGATCCCGCCGTCGAGCACGTCATCCTGCTCGGCCCCGTTGAGCGTATCATTGCCCGTGCCGCCGATCAGCGTGTCATTGCCGGTGCCCCCGGTGACAGAGTCGTTGCCCGCCTCGCCCAGAAGCGAGTCGGCCCCGTCGCCGCCCTTGAGCACGTCGTCATCGTTCCCGCCATAGAGCGTGTCGTCGCCATAGGACCCGTCGAGCGTGTCCATCCCGTCATTGCCGTAGAGGGTGTCGTCACCGATCCCGCCATTGGCACTGTCATTGCCGGTGCCACCGTCGAGCAGGTCATTCCCGTCCGCGCCTTGCAGCGTGTCATTGTCGGCCCCGCCCAGAAGCGTATCGTCTTCGGACCCGCCGACGAGGTAGTCGTTCCCCGCCTGCCCGTCGATGAGGTCATACCCCTCGCCGCCGCGCAGTTCATCATCGCCCGCGCCGCCCAGGATCGTGTCATCCCCCGCGCCGCCATCGACGAAATCATTGCCCTCGCCCGCGTCGATCTCATCCGCCCCGGCATTGCCAAAGATCGAGTCGTCGCCCAGGCCGCCCGACACCTCGTCGTCGCCATCGCCGGCATAAACCGTGTCATTGCCCGCGCCCGCCTCGATGATGTCGTCATCCGGCGCCTCGCCCGGCAGAATCGCATCCCCCGCATCGACCATGTCGCCTTCGGGGTCGCCCGTGTAGCCAGCATTTATGAGATCATCGCCCGCAGTCCCTTCGACGATCCCGTCGATGGGTTGCTCGGCCACCGTGACGGTCACCGTCGCCGTGTCGCTCAGCCCCGCCGCATCGGTGACGGTGTAGCTGATCGTCGTCTCACCGTTGAAATCCGCGTTCGGCGTGAAGGTGATCGTGCCATCGCCATTAATCACCACCGACCCGTCCGGCGAGCTGGCCGCCGTCACGCTCAGCGCATCGCCATCGGGATCCACGTCATTGCCCAGCACGTTGATCGTGACCGGCACGTCCTCATCCGTCGAGGCGGTGTCGTCATTGGCCACCGGCGCATCGTTGACCGGGGTCACGGTGACGGTGACCGTCGCCGTATCGCTCAGACCCGCCGCATCGGTGACGGTGTAGCTGATCGTCGTCTCACCGTTGAAATCCGCGTTCGGCGTGAAGGTGATCGTGCCATCGCCATTGATCACCACCGACCCGTCCGGCGAGCTGGCCGCCGTCACGCTCAGCGCATCGCCATCGGGATCCACGTCATTGCCCAG
>NZ_JARGDK010000007.1 GCF_029210495.1 Pseudothioclava nitratireducens
AGAGAAGCTCCGCTTCGCTATCCGTGAAGGCGGCCGCACCGTCGGCGCTGGCGTCGTCTCCAAAATCATCGAGTGATGATTGGCGGGCAGGCCTTTCGGGGCCTGTCACCCACATCGATGGAAGAAATTGGATGGTGCGCCGAAAGGCGCGCCATTCGCTCTTGACAGACTCAGGGTGGTCCCGTAGGGAGCGCGCCTGATCTCCAAGAGATTGCAGGTTCGATGCAGGCGTCGCATGCGGCGGTGTCTGCCTCTCAACCTTGAAGCCCCTGCGAGAGGCATTATTGACAATGACTGGTCAAAACATCCGCATCCGGCTCAAGGCGTTCGATTACCGCGTGCTGGACGCCAGCACCCAGGAAATCGTGAACACCGCCAAGCGCACCGGTGCACAAGTTCGCGGCCCGATTCCGCTGCCGAACAAAATCGAGAAATTCACGGTTCTCCGTGGTCCGCACATCGACAAGAAGTCGCGCGACCAGTGGGAAATCCGCACCCATAAACGTCTTCTCGACATCGTCGATCCGACCCCGCAAACCGTGGACGCGCTGATGAAGCTCGACCTCGCGGCTGGTGTCGACGTCGAGATCAAGGTGTAAGGAGGCGACAATGCGTTCTGGTGTTATCGCCAAGAAGCTGGGCATGACCCGGCTGTTCCTTGAAGACGGCAAGCAAGTTCCGGTCACGGTTCTGCAACTCGACAACCTGCAAGTGGTCGCACAGCGCACCGCCGACAAAGACGGCTACACCGCCGTTCAGCTCGGCGCGGGCACTGCCAAGGCCAAGCGCACCACCGCCGCCCTGCGCGGTCACTTCGCCAAGGCGAACGTGGCTCCGAAGCGCAAGGTCGCGGAATTCCGCGTGTCGCCTGAAAACCTGATCGAAGTGGGCGCCGAAATCTCGGCCGAACACTATGCCGAAGGTCAATACGTTGACGTCGCCGGCACCTCGATCGGTAAAGGCTTCGCCGGTGCCATGAAGCGTCACAACTTCGGTGGTCTGCGCGCTTCGCACGGTGTCTCGATCTCGCACCGCTCGCACGGCTCGACCGGTCAGTGTCAAGACCCGGGCAAGGTGTTCAAAGGCAAGAAGATGGCCGGTCACCTCGGTGCTGTTCGCGTCACCACGCAGAACATCCAGGTGGTCAAAACCGACGCCGACCGTGGCCTGATCATGGTCAAGGGTTCGGTTCCGGGCGCCAAGGGCGGCTGGGTGACGATCAAGGACGCGGTCAAGAAGCCGCTGCCCGAGAACGTTCCGATGCCGGCAGCCCTGAAGGGCGCGGCCAAGGAAGAAACCGCTGCTCCGGCCGAAGAAGCCTCGGTCGAAGGGGGTGAAGCATGAAACTCGACGTGATCAAACTCGACGGCGGCAAAGCCGGTTCGATCGATCTGGACGAAGCGCTGTTCGGCCTTGAGCCGCGCGCAGACATCCTGCATCGCGTGGTCCGTTGGCAGCGCGCGAAAGCGCAAGCCGGCACCCACTCGGTTCTGACCAAGTCGGAAGTGAGCTACTCGACCAAGAAGATCTATCGCCAGAAGGGCACCGGTGGCGCACGTCACGGTTCCAAGAAGGCTCCGATCTTCCGTCACGGTGGTGTCTACAAGGGTCCGACCCCGCGGTCGCACGCCCATGACCTGCCCAAGAAGTTCCGCGCCCTTGGCCTGAAGCACGCTCTGTCGTCGAAAGCCAAGACCGGTAACCTCGTGGTGCTGGACGCTGCCGAGATGGCCGAAGCCAAAACCGCCCAGCTCGCAAAAGCAGCCAAGGAACTCGGCTGGAAGCGCGTGCTGATCATCGACGGTGCGGATGTGAACGAGAACTTCGCTCGCGCCGCGCGCAACATCGAGGGTATCGATGTGCTGCCGTCGATGGGCGCCAATGTCTATGACATCCTCAAGCGTGACACCCTGGTGATCACGAAGGCGGGTGTCGAAGCTCTGGAGGCTCGCCTGAAATGAGCGCGAAACCCGAACATTACGATGTGATCGTGAAGCCGATCATCACCGAAAAAGCGACCATGGCGTCGGAAAACGGTGCTGTCGTCTTCGAGGTGGCCAAATCGGCAACCAAACCGGCGATCAAAGAGGCTGTCGAAACCCTCTTCAACGTCAAGGTGAAAGCGGTCAACACCACGATCACCAAAGGCAAGACCAAGCGCTTCCGCGGCATCGCCGGCAAGCGTTCGGACGTCAAGAAAGCCTATGTGACGCTGGAAGACGGAAACACTATCGACGTCTCCACCGGCCTCTGATAGAAGCCGCAACGAATCTCGCGGGCCCGAGTCATCGGGCCCGTTGAGCTTTATGTTTCCGGGACACCGGGGATACAAAACCGGGGAGCTACGGCGCCCCTTCTGAAACGGACCTTTGGTCCAAAGCAACGGAAGACAGAGAGCATGGCACTCAAGTCGTATAAACCGACGACGCCGGGCCAGCGTGGGCTGGTTCTGATCGACCGTTCGGAGCTTTGGAAAGGCCGTCCCGTCAAAGCCCTCACCGAGGGTCTTACCAAGACGGGTGGCCGGAACAATACCGGGCGCGTCACGATGTGGCACAAAGGTGGTGGCGCGAAGCGTCTCTACCGTATCGTCGACTTCAAACGTCGCAAATTCGATGTTCCGGCAACCGTCGAGCGTATCGAATACGATCCCAACCGCACCGCCTTTATCGCGCTGATCCGCTACGAAGACGGCGATCAGTCCTACATCATCGCGCCCCAGCGTCTCGCTGTCGGTGACAAGGTGATCGCAGGCGCCAAAGCAGACATCAAGCCGGGCAACGCGATGCCGTTCTCGGGCATGCCGATCGGTACCATCGTGCACAACGTGGAACTGAAGCCGGGCAAGGGCGGCCAGCTGGCCCGCGCCGCCGGCACCTATGCCCAGTTCGTCGGCCGCGACGGCTCTTACGCGCAGATCCGCCTCTCCTCGGGCGAACTGCGTCTCGTGCGTCAGGAATGCATGGCCACCATCGGTGCCGTGTCGAACGCTGACCACTCGAACCAGAACTTCGGTAAAGCCGGCCGTATGCGTCACAAGGGCGTGCGTCCGACCGTTCGCGGTGTCGCGATGAACCCGATCGACCACCCGCACGGTGGTGGTGAGGGGCGTACCTCGGGTGGTCGTCACCCGGTCACCCCGTGGGGCAAAGGCACCAAGGGCAACCGGACCCGCTCGAACAAGAAAACGGACAAATACATTCTCCGTTCGCGTCACGCTAAGAAGGGTCGCTAAGATATGGCACGTTCTGTTTGGAAAGGCCCTTTCGTTGACGCCTACCTGCTGAAAAAAGCAGAGAAAGCGCGCGAGTCGGGCAAAGGCGAAGTGATCAAGATCTGGTCGCGTCGTTCCACCATCCTGCCGCAATTCGTGGGCCTCACCTTCGGGGTCTACAACGGTCAGAAGCACATCCCGGTGAACGTCACCGAAGAGATGATCGGTCAGAAGTTCGGTGAGTACTCGCCGACCCGTACCTATTACGGGCACGCTGCCGACAAGAAAGCCAAGAGGAAGTAAGCGCCATGAGCAAGGAAAAGAATCCGCGCCGCGTGGCCGATAACGAAGCGATGGCCAAGTCCAAAATGCTTCGCACCTCGCCGCAGAAACTGAACCTCGTCGCCGCCATGATCCGCGGCAAGAAGGTCGACAAGGCCCTTTCGGACCTGACCTTCTCGAAAAAGCGCATCGCGCAAGACGTGAAGAAGTGCCTGCAATCGGCTATTGCGAACGCCGAGAACAACCATGGTCTTGACGTCGACAGCCTCGTCGTCGCCGAAGCCTGGGTTGGCAAGAACCTGGTCATGAAGCGCGGTCGTCCGCGTGCGCGTGGCCGTTTCGGCAAGATCATGAAGCCGTTTTCGGAACTCACCATCAAGGTGCGTCAGATCGAGGAGCAAGCGTAATGGGTCAGAAGGTCAATCCGATCGGCATGCGCCTCCAGGTCAACCGCACCTGGGACAGCCGCTGGTATGCTGACAGCAAGGACTACGGGGATCTTCTCCTCGAAGACCTGAAAATTCGTGAATTCATTCACGAAGAAGCCAAGCAAGCCGGCATCGCTCGCGTGATCATCGAGCGTCCGCACAAGAAGTGCCGCGTGACCATTCACGCCGCGCGTCCGGGCGTCATCATCGGCAAAAAAGGCGCCGATATCGAGCTACTGCGCAAGAAGCTGGCACAGTTCACCGCCTCGGAACTGCACCTCAACATCGTTGAAGTGCGCAAGCCCGAGCTGGACGCCCAGCTGGTCGCCGAGTCGATCGCACAGCAGCTCGAGCGTCGTGTTTCGTTCCGCCGCGCCATGAAGCGCGCCGTGCAGAACGCGATGCGCATGGGCGCCCTCGGCATCCGTGTGAACGTCTCGGGCCGTCTGGGTGGCGCGGAAATCGCGCGTACCGAATGGTACCGTGAAGGCCGCGTGCCGCTGCACACGCTGCGTGCCGACATCGACTATGCTCTGGCCGAAGCCTCGACCCCGTACGGGATCATTGGCGTGAAGACCTGGATCTTCAAAGGCGAGATCATGGAGCACGATCCGCAAGCCCGTGACCGCAAGAATGCCGAAGCCCAAGAGGGTCCGGCACCGCGCGGCCCGCGTCGCGACGCTCGCTGAGGAGTAAGTCACCATGCTGCAACCGAAACGGACAAAGTTCCGCAAACTGCACAAAGGCCGGATCCACGGCGAAGCCAAAGGCGGCTTTGACCTGAATTTCGGTCACTTCGGCCTCAAGGCTGTCGAGCCGGAGCGCATCACAGCGCGCCAGATCGAAGCCGCACGTCGTGCCATTACGCGTCACATGAAGCGTCAGGGCCGCGTTTGGATCCGCATCTTCCCGGATAACCCGGTCACTGCAAAGCCGACCGAAGTTCGGATGGGTAAAGGTAAGGGTTCGGTGGACCGTTGGACCGCCAAGGTCAAACCGGGCCGCGTGATGTTCGAAATCGACGGCGTCAACGAGACCATCGCCCGCGAAGCCCTGCGTCTGGGCGCGGCAAAACTGCCGATCCAGACCCGCATCGTCGAGCGTCAGGACTGGTAATTTCCGGTTCTGTTCACGAAACGGAAGGCCCCGTGCACGCGGGGCCTTCTGCTTTTGGCGGGGAGGATGGGCTGGCCGCTAATCAATCCTTGCCAATTCCGATTCGCTCTGTTAGAGCGCGCAGGTCCTGCAATCAGGACTGACATAACCCATCAGATTAAGGGTCACCCTCCGGGGGCCCTCTGGTGCCAAGAAAGGACCATGGGATGAACGCCCAAGAACTTCAGGCGAAGACGCCTGACGAGCTGCGTGACCAGCTCGTTGCGCTGAAAAAGGAAGCCTTCAACCTCCGCTTCCAGCAGGCTACCGGCCAACTCGAGAACACCGCCCGCATGCGCGCCGTCCGTCGTGACGTTGCCCGCGTCAAAACGGTGCTGAACGCCAAAGCCGCTGAAGCCGCGAAGTAAGGAGAGCTCCTATGCCCAAACGTATCCTGCAAGGTGTCGTGACCTCGGACAAGAACGACCAAACCATCACCGTTCTGGTCGAGCGCCGCTTCAAGCACCCGCTGCTGCAAAAAACCGTGCGTAAGTCGAAGAAATACCGCGCGCATGACGCAGCAAACCAATTCAAGACCGGTGACACTGTTCGCATCGAAGAGTGCGCGCCGATCTCGAAGACCAAACGCTGGAAGGTCGTCGTCGAGGCCTGAGTTCTGCTCAGGTCCCGGCGATAAACACCAGTTTATCGAAACCCTGGGGCCCCGTCTGCAAGGGCGTCCCCAAAGGTCGGGAGTAACCAAATGATCCAGATGCAGACCAATCTGGATGTTGCTGACAACTCCGGCGCTCGCCGAGTTCAGTGCATCAAGGTCCTGGGTGGTTCGCACCGTCGCTATGCGTCGGTCGGCGACATCATTGTCGTTTCCGTCAAGGAAGCCATCCCGCGCGGCCGCGTGAAGAAAGGTGACGTCCGCAAGGCCGTCGTCGTGCGCACCGCCAAAGAAGTCCGTCGTGAAGATGGCACCGCCATCCGCTTCGACCGCAACGCCGCCGTCATCCTGAACAACCAGGGCGAACCGGTCGGCACCCGTATCTTCGGGCCGGTCGTGCGTGAGCTGCGCGCCAAGAACTTCATGAAGATCATCTCGCTCGCTCCGGAGGTGCTGTAATGGCTGCCAAGCTCCGCAAAGGCGACAAGGTCGTCGTGCTCACCGGCAAGGACAAAGGCAAACAGGGTGAGATCACCTCTGTGATGCCGGCCGCCGGCAAGGCAATCGTGGATGGCGTGAACACTGCCATCCGTCACCAGCGCCAGACCCAGACCGCACAAGGCGGCCGCGTTGCCAAGGCAATGCCGATCGACCTGTCGAACCTGGCTCTTCTGGACAAGAACGGCAAAGCGACCCGCGTCGGCTTCCGCATGGAAGACGGCAAGAAAGTCCGCTTCGCCAAGACCACCGGGGAGGCGATCTGATGCTGGATCAAGCGACCTACACCCCGCGTCTCAAGACGCTTTACGCTTCTTCCATTCGCGCAGCGATGAAAGAAGAGTTCGCCTACAAGAACGACATGCAGATCCCGCGTCTGGAAAAAATCGTTCTGAACATGGGCGTCGGTGAAGCCGTCAAGGACACCAAGAAAGTCAAGCAAGCCACCGAGGAGCTCTCGCTCATCGCGGGTCAGAAGGCTGTCATGACGAAAGCCAAGAAGTCGATCGCCGGCTTCCGCGTTCGTGAAGAGATGCCGCTTGGCTGCAAAGTCACCCTCCGTGGCGACCGGATGTACGAATTCCTCGACCGCCTGATCAACATCGCAATGCCGCGCGTGCGCGACTTCCGCGGTGTGAAGCCGTCCTTCGACGGTCGCGGCAACTTCGCGATGGGCCTGAAAGAACACATCGTGTTCCCGGAAATCGACTTCGACAAGGTCGATGAGGTTCTGGGTATGGACATCATCATCTGCACCACCACGTCGAACGACGCGGAAGCGAAGGCGCTGTTGAAGCATTTCAACATGCCGTTCAACGCCTGATCGCGAGGAGAGAGACTCAATGGCTAAGAAATCCATGGTTGCGCGCGAAGTGAAGCGTCAGCGTCTTGTGAACAAGTACGCCGCCAAACGCGCCGCGCTCAAAACCATCATCGAAGATCAGGACCGCCCGATGGAGGAGCGCTTCAAGGCGACCCTCAAACTGGCGGAACTGCCCCGTAACTCGTCGGCCGTCCGTCTGCACAACCGTTGCCAGCTGACCGGCCGTCCCCATGCTTACTACCGTAAGCTCAAACTCTCGCGGATCATGCTGCGTGACCTGGCCTCGTTCGGCCAGATCCCCGGCATGGTGAAGTCGAGCTGGTAAGGAGACCGAGATATGTCGATGAACGATCCTCTCGGCGATATGCTGACCCGCATCCGCAACGCGCAAATGCGCGGCAAATCCACCGTTCGTACGCCGGCTTCGAAGCTGCGCGCATGGGTGCTGGATGTGCTCCAGGCGGAAGGCTACATCCGTGGCTATGAATCCACCACCGGCGCCAATGGCCACCCGGAGCTGGAAATCAGCCTCAAATACTTCGAAGGCACTCCGGTCATTCGTGAGCTGAAGCGCATCTCGACCCCCGGTCGTCGCGTGTACATGGCTGCGAAAGACGTTCCCTCGGTCCGTCAGGGCCTGGGCGTGTCGATCATCTCCACGTCCAAGGGCGTGATGTCGGACGCGGCTGCGCGCACTGCCAATGTTGGCGGTGAAGTGCTCTGCACCGTGTTCTAAGGAGGGCTCAATGTCTCGTATTGGTAAAAAACCGGTCGAGCTTCCCAGCGGCGTTTCGGCGTCCCTGTCGGGCCAGACCATCGAAGTGAAAGGCCCGAAAGGGACCCGTAGCTTCAACGCAACCGACGACGTGACCATCGCTATCGACGGTCAATCGGTCACCGTGACGCCGCGCGGCACTTCGAAGCGCGCCCGTCAGCAGTGGGGCATGACCCGCTCGATGATCGAGAACCTCGTCACCGGTGTCACCACCGGCTTCAAGAAAGAGCTGGAGATCCAGGGTGTCGGTTACCGTGCAGCAATGCAGGGCAACGTGCTCAAGCTCTCGCTCGGTTACTCGCACGAGGTGAACTTCGAAGTTCCCGCGGGCGTGACCGTGACGGCTCCGAAGCAAACCGAAATCGTTGTGGAAGGCATGGACCAGCAGCAAGTTGGTCAAGTTGCAGCGAACATCCGCGAGTGGCGTCGTCCCGAGCCCTACAAAGGCAAAGGGATCCGCTACAAAGGCGAGTTCATCTTCCGCAAAGAAGGCAAGAAGAAGTAAGGGTGGCGACTATGGCGAACAACAAACGTCAACTGTTCCTCAAGCGCCGCCTGCGCGTTCGGAACAAACTCCGTTCGATGGCCAACGGGCGTGCGCGCCTGTCGGTTCATCGCTCCTCGAAGAACATCAGCGTTCAGCTGATCGACGACGTCAACGGCGTGACGCTGGCCTCGGCATCGACCCTCGAAAAGGATCTCGGTGTCATCGGCAAGAACAACGTCGAAGCGGCTGCCAAAGTGGGCGCGGCAATTGCCGAGCGCGCGAAGAAAGCCGGCGTCGAAGAGTGCTACTTCGACCGTGGCGGCTTCCTCTTCCACGGGAAGATCAAGGCGCTTGCCGATGCAGCCCGCGAAGGCGGCCTGAAGTTCTAAGACCGGCGGGGGACGTTCGCGTCCCCCCGATGATCCGGGGGCGCCCCGCGCGGGCGCTCACCAGGATTGGATGAAACGGCGTGAACCACGCCATCACGAAAGGAATGCCTCATGGCAGAACGTGAAAACCGCCGGGGCCGCCGCGAAGAGCGCGAAGAAACCCCGGAATTCGCCGATCGTCTCGTTGCGATCAACCGCGTCTCGAAAACCGTGAAGGGTGGTAAGCGCTTCGGTTTCGCAGCCCTCGTCGTCGTCGGTGACCAGCGCGGTCGCGTCGGCTTCGGCAAAGGTAAAGCGAAAGAAGTGCCGGAAGCGATCCGCAAGGCCACCGAGCAGGCGAAGCGCCAGCTCATCCGTGTGCCGCTGCGCGATGGCCGCACGCTGCACCACGATGTCGAAGGCCGTCATGGCGCCGGTAAAGTTGTGATGCGCACCGCACCGGAAGGGACCGGGATCATCGCAGGTGGTCCGATGCGCGCCGTCTTCGAAATGCTCGGCGTCAAAGACGTGGTGTCGAAGTCGATCGGTTCGCAGAACCCCTACAACATGATCCGCGCAACGCTGAACGGCCTGACCAAGGAAGCTTCGCCCCGTCAAATCGCGCAACGTCGCGGTAAGAAGGTTGCGGACATCCTGAAAAAGCCGGAAGCCGAAGCTGACGCCTCGGCAGAAGCGTAAGGAGACTGACCCATGGCTAAAACCATCGTCGTCAAACAGATCGCCTCGTCCGCTCGCCGTCCGGCCATCCAAGCCGCGACGCTCAAGGGCCTGGGCCTTGGCAAGATCAACCGCACCCGTGAACTCGAGGACACCCCCTCGGTCCGCGGCATGGTCAACAAGATCCCGCATCTCGTGACCATCGTGGAAGAAAAAGGCTGAGCATCGCTCGCCTGACAGGATTGCGCCCCGGTCGAAAGGCCGGGGCGTTTTTCTTTGGTCAGTTGCAGATGATCGTGACGCGGTAGGTTGTGTCCGACAGCCGGTCCGCGCCGGCTATCGGCAGTCGGGAAACCTCCCGATAGCCGTTCGGGCAGACGCTGCCTGCGCGTGCCGCGAGCGTGCGTTCGAGAGAGCCACTGGCCATGCCGCCCACTGTCGTGCCGCGAACCGTGACTCGTGTGAGCCCTGCAGTCTCAAGGGGAAGCGAGACGCGGGCGTCAGGCGCTTGCCAGGCGCCGGAGCGAGCGGATGCCGGGACGTTGCTTGTGGGGGTGCCCCTGGCATCAGCCGTCGCGACAGGCGCGGTCCAGTCGGGCGCGGGGAGGGTGGCCTCGTCCAGGAGCCGCGTGTCCACCGCGCATCCGGCAAGCAGCCCGGCACCGAGCAGGGCCAGCGCTGCGGCTCTTACCGCCCTGTCGGCGCTTGCGTGACGAAAGCGCATGCCCGCATCTCCTGACGCTTGATTCCCGTTTCCCTCGCCGTTATACGCCCCCGGTGGCGTTCTGCGCCGCAAGAATCAATCACGAAACGCCGCGTGTGTCCCTCTGTCGCTTGTGGGGGCATTTCCGGCAAAGGAGAAGCGACATGAAACTGCATGAACTCAGCGATAACGAAGGCGCCGCCCGCAAGAAGAAACGCGTTGCACGCGGTCCGGGTTCGGGCAAAGGCAAAACCGCGGGTCGCGGTATCAAAGGTCAGAAATCGCGCTCGGGCGTGGCTCTGAACGGCTACGAAGGCGGCCAGATGCCGCTCTACCGTCGCCTGCCGAAGCGCGGCTTCACCAAGCCGAACGCGAAGAAATTCGCCGTGATCAACCTCGGCCTGATCGAGAAATTCATCGAAGCCGGCAAGCTCGACGCGAAAGCCGAGATCAACGAAGACGCACTGGTCGCTTCGGGTCTCGTTCGCCGCAAGCTGGACGGTATCCGCATCCTCGCCAAGGGCGACATCACCTCGAAAGTCACCCTGAACGTGACCGGCGCTTCGAAATCGGCCATCGAGGCCGTCGAAAAAGCCGGTGGCAAGCTGACGGTGGCCGCTGCGAGCGCTGAATAAGCGGTTGTGGGCGGGCCTTGGCCCGCTTACATAGGCAACAGTTTTCCAGACGCCGCCGGCCGGGGAACGGTCCGGCGGCGTTTACATGAAAGAGACGGGCATATGGCATCTGCTGCAGAGCAAATGGCGGCGAACCTTAGCTGGGACGCCCTTGGCAAAGCCACCGAGCTGCGCCAGCGCATCTTCTTCACGATCGGGCTTCTGATCATCTATCGTCTGGGCACCTATATTCCGGTGCCGGGGATCGATACGGTCGCGCTGCGTGAGTTCATGGAGGGCGCGGCGTCGGGTCTGGGTGGTATCCTGACGATGTTCACCGGCGGCGCACTGGGCCGCATGGGCATCTTCGCGCTCGGCATCATGCCCTATATTTCGGCCTCGATCATCGTTCAGCTGCTCACTGCCATGGTGCCCGCGCTGGAGCAGATGAAGAAAGAGGGCGAGCAGGGCCGCAAGAAGATCAACCAGATCACGCGCTATTCGACCGTGGCCCTGGCGACCTTCCAGGCGTTCGGCCTTGCGAAAAGCCTTGAGGCGGGCGATCTCGCCCATGATCCGGGCCTGTTCTTCCAGGCGGCTGTGGTCATCACGCTTGTGGGCGGCACCATGTTCCTGATGTGGCTCGGTGAGCAGATCACCGCACGCGGCATCGGCAACGGTATCTCGCTGATCATCTTCGTCGGCATCGTGGCGGAAATCCCCGCCGCTCTGGCACAGTTCTTCGCTCAGGGCCGTTCGGGCGCGATCTCGACCCCGGTGATCCTCACGGTGATTGTGATGGTGGTCGCGGTGATTGCCTTCGTGGTCTTCATGGAGCGGGCGCTGCGCAAGATCCATATTCAGTATCCGCGCCGTCAGGTGGGGATGAAGATTTATGACGGCGGCTCCTCGCACCTGCCGATCAAGGTGAACCCGGCGGGCGTTATCCCGGCGATCTTTGCCTCGTCGCTGCTGCTGCTGCCGACCACGATCTCGACTTTCTCGGGCGCGCAGACCGGCCCGGTCATGTCGACGATCCTCGCCTATTTCGGCCCCGGTCAGCCGCTTTATCTTGCGTTCTTCACCGCGATGATCGTGTTCTTCGCCTATTTCTACACCGCCAACGTGGCGTTCAAATCGGACGAAGTCGCGGACAACCTGAAGAACCAGGGTGGCTTCATTCCCGGCATCCGTCCGGGCAAGAAGACCGAGGAATATCTCGATTACGTTGTGGCCCGCGTTCTGGTGATCGGCTCGGCCTATCTCGCCGCTGTCTGCCTCCTGCCCGAGATCCTGCGCTCGCAGCTCTCGATCCCGTTCTACTTCGGCGGCACCTCGGTGCTGATCGTGGTCTCGGTGACGATGGACACGATCAACCAGGTTCAGTCGCACCTTCTTGCGCATCAGTATGAGGGCCTCATCGAGCGCTCGCAGCTGCGCGGCAAAAAGAAGACGGGCCGCAAGGCCCCGGCGCGTCGCTAACTCCGGGAAGGGCATACCATGACCAATATCATCCTGCTTGGCCCGCCCGGCGCTGGCAAAGGCACTCAGGCCCGCTTGCTCGAACAAGAGCGCGGCATGGTGCAGCTCTCGACCGGCGACATGCTCCGTGAGGCGAAAGACTCTGGCACGGAGATGGGCAAGAAAGTGGCTGAGGTCATGGCCCGCGGTCAGCTCGTGACCGATGAGATCGTGATCGGTCTTATCGAAGAGAAACTGGCCAGCGGCGATGGCAAGGGCTTCATCTTTGATGGTTTCCCGCGCACGCTGCCGCAGGCGGATGCCCTTGGGAAGCTGCTCGCGCGGACCGGGCAGAAGCTCGACGCGGTGATCGAGATGCAGGTGGATGACGAAGCTCTAGTGCAGCGCATCACCGCACGCTCGACCTGCGGTTCCTGCGGTGAGGTCTATAACGACATCACCAAACCGATCCCGGCGGATGGCAAATGCGAGAAATGCGGCGGGACCGAGTTCAAACGTCGCGCCGACGACAATGAGGACAGCCTCAAGCAGCGCCTCATGGAATATTACAAAAAGACCTCGCCGCTGATCGGCTACTACTATGCGCAGGGCGACCTGTTCGGTGTGGACGGTTTGGGCGAGATTGAGGATGTCGCGGCGCAGATTGCCGCAGTTCTCGATCAACAGGTCAAGTAAGACACGGGGGCGCTTGACGCGGGGGGTAAATCCCTCTAGGTCACAGCGTCTCCATAGAGAATCGTTTCCTGCAAGGGAGATTCCCTTCGGAAACAAGAGCGGGCCCGAAGCAGCCAGTTTCGGGCCTTTGGTTGTGAAAAAAGGTTCTGGCGTTACGGAACCGCAACGAAAAGGAAGCTACGCTTTGGCACGTATTGCTGGCGTCAACATTCCGACCGGGAAACGCGTCCCGATCGCATTGACCTACATCACTGGTATCGGCCCCCACTCGGCTAAGCAAATCTGCGAAGCCGTTGGCATCGACGCCACCCGTCGCGTGAACGAACTCTCGGACGCTGAAGTCCTCGCCATCCGCGAGCACATCGACGCCAACTTCACCGTCGAAGGCGACCTGCGCCGCGAAGTTCAGATGAACATCAAGCGCCTCATGGATCTCGGCTGCTACCGCGGCCTGCGTCACCGTCGCAACCTGCCGGTTCGCGGTCAGCGCACCCACACCAACGCCCGCACCCGCAAGGGCCCGGCGAAGCCGATCGCCGGCAAGAAGAAGTAAGGGGAGGTTGAGACATGGCTCGCGATAAGACCCGCGTTAAACGCAAAGAGCGTAAGAACATCGCCGCTGGCGTTGTTCACGTGAACTCTTCGTTCAACAACACCAAAATCCTGATCTCCGACGTTCAGGGCAACGCCATTTCGTGGTCGTCCTCGGGCACCATGGGCTTCAAGGGTTCGCGCAAATCGACCCCCTACGCCGCTCAGATGGCTGCCGAGGACGCGGCACGCAAGGCGCAAGAGCACGGCCTCAAAACCGTCGACGTCGAAGTGCAAGGCCCGGGCTCGGGCCGTGAGTCGGCGCTGCGCGCGCTGGCCGCTGTCGGTCTGAACATCACCTCGATCCGTGATGTGACCCCGATCGCGCATAACGGCTGCCGCCCGCCGAAGCGCCGTCGCGTCTGATCTGATTTTACGCGGTCGGGCCGTGCGGGGAGACCCTGCGCGGCCCAGTCGCTTTCGTATTTTATCCTCGGGCGTTTCCGGCTTTCGGACATGGGCTGGGAACAGGAATGGAGGCAATCGCATGATCCACAAGAATTGGGCCGAGCTGATCAAACCGACTCAGCTTGAAGTCAAAGCCGGCAACGACCCGCAACGTCAGGCAACCGTCATCGCGGAACCGCTGGAGCGTGGCTTCGGTCTGACGCTCGGCAACGCGCTGCGCCGCGTTCTGATGTCGTCGCTGCAAGGTGCTGCGATCACCAGCGTCCAGATCGACAACGTCCTGCACGAGTTCTCATCGGTTCCCGGCGTTCGTGAAGACGTCACCGATATCGTGCTGAACCTCAAGGGGATCGCGCTGCGTATGGACGTCGAAGGGCCGAAGCGCCTCTCGATCTCGGCCAAGGGTCCGGGCGTCGTCACCGGTGGTGACATTGCCGAGACCGCTGGCATCGAAGTTCTGAACAAGGACCACGTGATCTGCCACCTCGACGATGGCGCCGACGTGTTCATGGAACTGACCGTCAACACCGGTAAGGGCTATGTCGCCGCCGACAAGAACCGCCCCGAAGACGCGCCGATCGGTCTGATCCCGATCGATGCGATCTACTCGCCGGTCAAGAAGGTCGCCTACGAAGTGCAACCGACCCGCGAAGGTCAGGTTCTCGACTATGACAAGCTGACGCTGAAGGTTGAAACCGACGGTTCGATCACCCCCGAAGACGCCGTGGCCTTCGCCGCGCGCATCGTTCAGGACCAACTGTCGATCTTCGTCAACTTCGACGAGCCGGAAGCCGCAGGCAAGCAGGACCAGGACGACGGTCTGGAGTTCAACCCGCTCCTCCTCAAGAAGGTGGACGAGCTGGAACTCTCGGTGCGTTCGGCCAACTGCCTCAAGAACGACAACATCGTCTATATCGGCGATCTGATCCAGAAAACCGAAGCCGAGATGCTCCGCACCCCGAACTTCGGCCGCAAGTCGCTCAACGAGATCAAGGAAGTGCTCTCGGGCATGGGCCTCCACCTCGGCATGGAAGTCGAGGATTGGCCGCCGGAGAACATCGAAGATCTCGCGAAGCGCTTCGAAGATCAGTTCTGATTGACTCTTTCGGGGGGCTTGCGCTAAGCCCCCCGGACCAAATGCCGGGATGTCCCGGGATCAAATGGGCCAAGGCCCCAAGGAGAGTGGCTGACACGCATCGGCTGCCCAGACAAAGCAAAACGCGAATAGGAGAAATCAAATGCGTCACGCTCGCGGTTACCGCCGTCTCAACCGTACCCACGAACACCGCAAAGCGCTGTTCTCGAACATGGCTGGCTCACTCATCGAGCACGAGCAGATCAAGACCACCCTGCCGAAAGCCAAGGAACTCCGCCCGGTCGTGGAAAAACTGATCACCCTCGCCAAGCGCGGTGATCTGCACGCACGCCGTCAAGCGGCTGCGATGCTCAAGCAAGACAAAGACGTCGCCAAGCTCTTCGAAGTGCTCGGCCCGCGTTACAAAGAGCGCAACGGTGGCTACACCCGCGTTCTGAAAGCTGGCTTCCGCTATGGCGACATGGCCCCGATGGCGATCATCGAATTCGTCGACCGCGACCCGGCTGCCAAAGGCGCAGCTGACAAGGCCCGCGTCGAAGCCGAGGATGCTGCGGAAGAGTGATTTCCGCCGCCTTGGTCTGAATGACGACCCCGCCCCGAAACGGGCGGGGTTTTGCTATAAGGCCGCTGCGCGACACTTGGTCACGCGCCATGTCCGCGCCCAATTTCCGCCACGCCCCTCGGCGAGCATCACGGGGCGAATCCGGCTGACTCTTTGGCACTCCGTCAAAATCCGCTTGACGCGCCACATCGACCGGCTGCGCCTTGCCGCGCGACGGATGGCACAATTTTAAGTTGACCGATCCCGGGTCAAACAGTCTAAGAAGTCATGTCTTTTAATCGCGCGACAACTCAAATGCTGGACGAATTGGCGCAGATGTCCCCGCTCGGATATCGGATCGGATTGCATATCCGGTTTGCCACCCCGCTTGTTTATCACAGCACCTTTCCTCCGGCTTGGGAGCGTCATTACAATGACAATGCCTATTACCTGCGCGATCCGCTCGTGTTCTGGGGGATCGGCTTGACCGGCGTCACGCGCTGGAGCGAGATTTCCTTGCCGGACCCGTTCGATGTCATCAAGCAGGCCGGGGAATTCGGGCTGAAATATGGGGCATCGGCCTCCTGTGGGCCGATTTCGTCCCGATCTATCATCGGGGTGGGGCGTGCGGATCGCGAATTCACCGATGCCGAACTCGCGCATCTGCACGATCTGGCGCAGCGGTTGCATGATGAGAACGCCCCCCCGACCGAATTGACCACCGCGCAGATCGAAGCGCTTCAATGCATCTCAAACGGAGATCGGCACACGGCGGCAGCCGCCAAGCTGGGGATTTCGGAGAGCGCGCTCAAAGCGCGGCTTAAATCCGCGCGCATACGCCTTGAGGCGCGCACGACCTCGGAAGCGGTACGCAAAGCGCGGGAATATCGACTGCTCTGACGGCGCAGTTATGCCGCTTTCGGCCAGCCCTGTGTAAATGCGCTTGTCTGATCGGCAGCCGAAATGGCATGCAAAGGCATTTGAAAGGCATTCAAACGGTGCCGCATTGATTGGTCGATTGGAGCGTGGATGATTGCCCAAGGCGAGACGAGCGCCGAACTGTCGAGGGTTCTGGAGCGCATAGCTGCGATGGCGCCGAAGGGGTTCGGTCTTGGGGCGCATGTCGGCATTGGCGTTGGTTTGGCGCGGTTTTTCCGGATGACCTATCCCAAGCGCTGGCTGGATATATATCAGAGCCACTCCCTCGTGCTGATGGACCCGACCATCTGCTGGGCGATGTCTCAGACCGGGGCCGCGCGCTGGAGTGAGGTCGAGATGCCCGACCCGTTCAAGGTTTTGCAAAAGGCCGCGCTTCACGGGATGCGCTATGGGCTGATTGCATCGGTCGGGCCGGTGGTCGGGCGCTCGATCCTCGGCGCGGCGCGCAGTGACCGCGAATTCACCGCAGCCGAGATGTCGCAAGCCTGCGTTTTGCTCGAGGATGTCGCGCGGCTGACTGCGCCGGTCAGCGACGGTCTTAAGCTGTCTCCGGCGCAGGCGGAGGCGCTGCGGCAGGTGGCGCAGGGGGACAGGCTCGTGCGTGCGGCGGGTATTCTGGGGATCACCGAGAGCGCGCTCAAGGCACGGTTGCGGGCGGCGCGGGAGGCTCTGGGGGCAAAGACAACATCTCAGGCGATCCAGATCGCACTGGAGAATGCGTTGATCTGATGCTGCGCAGCGCGGGCGCGCGCGCTATCAAGGGCTGATCCAAAAGCGACTCGCCATGGCTGACCTGTTCGACACGCCCGATGACAAAACCCCGAAGCCCGAGGCCCCGCGGCCTCTGGCTGATCGTATCCGTCCGCAATCGCTCTCTGAGGTGATCGGGCAGGGTCATGTGCTCGGCCCCGAGGGGCCGCTGGGTTCGATGCTCGCGGCGGGGTCGCTGTCGTCGCTGATCCTCTGGGGGCCGCCGGGCGTCGGGAAAACGACGATTGCGCGGTTGCTTGCGGATGAGTCCGATCGGGCCTTCGTGCAGATTTCGGCGATTTTCACGGGCGTGCCCGAGTTGCGCAAAGTGTTCGAGGCGGCCAAGCTCCGGCGTGATCAAGGGCGCGGCACGCTTTTGTTCGTGGACGAGATCCACCGCTTCAACAAAGCGCAGCAGGACAGCTTCCTGCCGCATATGGAGGATGGCACCATCCTTCTGGTTGGGGCCACGACCGAGAACCCGAGCTTTGAGCTGAACGCCGCTGTGCTCAGCCGTGCGCAGGTGATCGTGTTGGAACGGCTGAGCCTCGCCGATCTGGAACTGCTCGCGCAGCGTGCCGAGAAGGCGCTTGGCCGCGCGTTGCCGCTCAAGGGGCCGGCGCGTGAGGCGCTGCTGGAGATGGCGGACGGGGACGGGCGGGCGCTCTTGAACCTGATCGAGCAGGTGGCGGCTTGGAAGGTTGCGGAGCCTCTGACGACCGAACAGCTTTCGCAGCGGTTGATGCGGCGGGCCGCCAAATACGACAAGTCGGGCGACGAGCATTACAACCTCATCTCGGCCTTGCATAAATCGGTGCGCGGCTCCGACCCGGATGCGGCCCTCTATTGGTTCGCCCGGATGCTGGAGGGCGGCGAGGACCCGCGCTACCTTGCCCGGCGTTTCGTGCGCATGGCGGTGGAGGATATCGGTTTGGCCGATCCGGAGGCGCAGACGCATTGCCTGCACGCGTGGGAAACCTACGAGCGCCTCGGCAGCCCCGAGGGCGAATTGGCGCTGGCGCAGGCGGTGATTTATCTCGCGCTCGCGCCCAAATCGAATGCCGGCTATGTCGCTTACAAGGCCGCCCGCGCCGAGGCCCGCCGCACGGGTTCCGAGCCGCCGCCCAAGCACATCCTGAACGCCCCGACCAAGCTGATGGAAGCGCAGGGCTACGGCGCGGGCTATGCCTATGATCACGACGCCGAGGATGGGTTCTCGGGGCAGAACTACTTCCCCGATACGATGAAGCGCCCGGTGCTTTACGCCCCCGTCGAACGCGGTTTCGAGCGCGAATTGAAGAAGCGTGTCGACTGGTTCGCCAAGCTGCGTGCGCAGCGCAACGGTTGACATTAAGCGCCGAGGGGGCAAGAGAAGCCGGATGATCCAGACCCTTCTGACAGTCGCCCTCGGGGGCGCCATCGGTGCCAGCGCGCGCTATCTCGTGAATGTCTCCGTGCCGAGGCTCATGGGGCACGGCTTTCCCTATGCCACGATGGTGGTCAACATCCTTGGCAGCTTCCTGATGGGGGTGCTCGTCGTGGTGTTGGCGCAGAAATCCGGGACGCGGTTCGCGCCCTTCGTGATGACGGGTATCCTGGGCGGGTTCACGACCTTCTCCGCCTTTTCTCTCGACGCGGCCAAGCTTTACGAGGCGGGGCAGCTTGGCGCGGCGGCGGGCTATGTGATCGGGTCGGTGGTTTTGGCGCTGGCGGCGATTTTCGCCGGCATGGCCTTTGCGCGGGGGTTCTTCGCATGAGTTCTGTTCAGATCGTCAAGGTCACCGAGGAAGAGGGCGAGCAGCGGCTCGACCGTTGGCTCAAGCGCCGCTTCCCGCAACTCACCCAAGGCGCCATTGAGAAGATGTGCCGCAAGGGCGAGCTGCGCGTGAATGGCGGGCGGGTGAAGGCCAATACCCGTGTCGAGCCGGGGCAGGATGTGCGCGTGCCGCCTTTGCCCGATCCGGGCGCAAAGCCGCCCGTTGCGGACGGTCCGAGCGCGTCCGATGCCGAGATGATCCAAGCCTGCGTCTTGTGGAAGGACGAGCATATCATCGCCATCAACAAGCCGCCGGGCTTGCCGAGCCAAGGCGGCTCGGGGCAGGGCTCTCGCCATGTGGACGGGCTGAGCGAAGCGTTGAAATTCGGCTACAAAGAGCGTCCGAAGCTGGTGCACCGGCTGGATAAGGATACCTCCGGCGTTCTGCTCTTGGCGCGGACCGATCGCGTGGCGCGGCGGCTCTCCGAGGCGTTCCGCAACAAGACCACCCGCAAGATCTATTGGGCGGCTGTGGCCGGTGTGCCGTCGCCGAAGATGGGAACGGTGCGCTTTGGCCTGATGAAAGCGCCGGGCCATGGGCGCGGCGGTGAAGGCGAGAAGATGATCTGTATCCATCCCGCCAAGATGGATCAGTTCCCTGATGCCAAGCGCGCGACGACCGATTACGCGCTGCTTGATGCCCTTGGCTCGCGGGTGTCCTGGGTCGCGCTGGTGCCGATCACCGGGCGCACGCACCAGTTGCGCGCGCATATGGCGGAACTCGGCCACCCGATCATCGGGGATGGCAAATATGGCGGCTCGGGGCAAGAGAATCTCGGCGATGGCTGGGGTGCGCAACTCGGCGGAGAGATCAGCCGCAAGCTGCATCTCCATGCCCGCCAGATCAGTTTCGACCACCCGGTGACCGGCAAGCGTATCACCATCTCCGCGCCGATGCCGCAGCATATGGTGCGGACTTGGGCGACGCTGGGCTGGCATGAGGCCGATGTGCCCGCCGATCCGTTCGAGGACCTTGCATGAAACTTGCGATTTTCGATGTGGACGGGACGCTTTCCGACAGCCAGTCCCATATCTTCCACGCGATGAGCCTTGGGTTCGAGACGGTGGGTCTACCCGCGCCCGCCCGCGACGCGGTCCTTTCGATTGTGGGCCTGTCATTGCCCATCGCGGTTGCGCGTCTCGCGCCGGAACTTGCCCCCGAGACGCAGGACCGGATCGTCGAGGGCTACAAGAACAGCTATTTCACGCAGCGCGCGGCCAGCCCGGCACCGCTCTATCCCGGTGCGCTTGATTGCCTGCGTCATCTGCATGCGCGGGGGGATTTCCTGCTGGGCGTGGCGACCGGAAAATCGCGGCGCGGTCTGAACGCCCTGATCGAATATCACGGCCTGGAAGGGCTTTTTGTCACGATGCAGGTCGCCGATGATCATCCCTCAAAGCCGCATCCGGCGATGGTCGAAGCGGCGCTGGCCGAGACCGGCCTCGAGGCGCGCGACGCCGTGATGATCGGTGATACGACCTATGACATCGAGATGGGCCGCGCGGCGCGGGTCGCGACGGTGGGGGTTGGCTGGGGCTACCACCCGGTGGCCGACCTTCGCGCGGCGGGTGCCACGCGGATCGTGTCGGATTTCGCGGCGTTGGAATTGGCGGTGTCCGAGCTTCTGGAGGTGAGCGCATGAGCGGCTGGGCGGCGAAGCGGTTCTGGAAAAAGGCCGATGTGGTCGAGGTTGAGGGCGGGTTTTCGGTCACGCTGGACGGGCGTTCGGTCAAGACCCCGGCCAAGGCGGCGCTGATCGTGCCGACCCGCGCCATGGCCGAAGCTATCGCCGCCGAGTGGGATGCGCAGGTCGAGAAGATCGACCCCGGCACGATGCCCGTGACGCGCGGGGCGAACGCGGCCATCGACAAGGTGCGCAGCCAACATGCCGAGGTCGCACATCTGATCGCCGAATATGGCGGCACTGATCTGCTCTGCTATCGCGCCGAGGCGCCGGACGAACTGGTCGCGCGGCAGGCGGCGGCATGGGACCCTCTGCTTGACTGGGCGCGCGCGGCATTCGGTGCCGATCTGCGCGTAACCGCCGGGGTGATCCCTGTTGCGCAGGACCGTGCGGCGCTGGAACCGCTGGAGGCGGCTGTCGCGGCCATGACGGAGTTTGAACTCGCAGCGTTGCACGATCTTGTCGGCATCTCCGGTTCGCTCATTCTGGGGTTGGCTGTGAGCCGCCGGCGGCTGGATGCCGAGACCGCATGGAACCTGTCGCGAATCGATGACGATTGGCAGATCGAGCAATGGGGCGCGGATGAAGAGGCGGTGGAACATGCCGCGCGCAAGCGGGCCGATTTGCTGGCTGCGGCGCGTTTTTGGGCGCTGCTCGGCCTTTAGGCAGCCAGCCGCACACCTCTCCGGAGGCGATCAACTTCTCGGCAATTGCCCTCGAAATGGGCGTTGACCATGCGGCAATCTTGCAACCGGCCTTGACCTTTTTTCGCCAATCGGCCCAAACTCGCGCATTGGGCTGTGCCCAACAACTCGATCAGGTCCGCAAAGGGCCGACAGAACCGCCCTTCACGGCGGCAACTCAGGAAGAGGTAAACATGAAGAAAACCGTTTTTCTCGGCACGCTGGCGGCTGCTGGCCTGACGGCTGGCATGGCGGCTGCGACGACTCTCGAAGACGTCGTCGCGCGTGGTGAGCTGAACTGCGGCGTGAACACCGGCCTCGTGGGCTTTGCCGCCCCCGATGCGAACGGCAACTGGACCGGCTTTGACGTCGCGGTCTGTAAAGCCGTGGCCGCCGCCGTTCTGGGCGACGCCTCCAAGGTCAAATATGTCCCGACCACCGGCCAGACCCGCTTCACCGCGCTGGCTTCGGGTGAGATCGACGTTCTGGCCCGTAACACCACCTGGACCTTCTCGCGCGACACCGACCTCAAGCTCGATTTCGTCGGCGTGAACTACTACGACGGTCAAGGCTTCATGGTCCGCAAGGATCTCGGCGTGACCTCGGCGAAGGAACTGGACGGCGCTTCGGTTTGTATCCAGACCGGCACCACCACCGAGCTCAACCTGGCTGACTACTTCAAAGCCAACAACATGAGCTACCAGCCGATCACCGTCGACTCGAACGCCGAAGGTGAGCAGCAATACCTCGCCGGTGCGTGCGACGCCTACACCACCGACGCCTCGGGCCTCGCAGCAACCCGCGCGGCCTTCGCTGACCCGGAAAACCACGTCATTCTGCCCGAGATCATCTCGAAAGAGCCGCTTGGCCCGGCAGTGCGCCACGGTGACAACCAGTGGGGCGACATCGTGATGTGGACCCTCAACGCGCTGATCGCGGCAGAAGAGTACGGCGTGACCTCGGCCAATGTCGAAGAGCTGTCGAAAGGCACCGAGAACCCGGAAATCAACCGTCTGCTCGGCGTTGAAGGCGAGCTGGGCGCGATGATCGGCCTCGACAAGGACTTCGGCAAGCGCGCGATCATGGCATCGGGCAACTATGGCGAGATCTTTGCCGCAACCATCGGCGAGTCGACCCCGATCGGTCTGGCACGCGGTCTGAACGCACAATGGACCCAAGGCGGCCTGCTCTACTCGCCGCCCTTCCGTTGATCTGATCTGTGTGGGGGCGTCTCGGGAAACCGGGGCGCCCTTGTGCCTTTACAATAAAGACCTGCATGCGAGGCGCGCGCGATTGACCGGCGCGACCTTTGTAACATGGGCACAAGCCCGGACCGCGTGACAGGAACAGGGGAAACAAGAATGGCAACCGCTTCGGATGCGCCGAACCAAGGGTTCCGGCTCAGTCAGCTTATCTATGACACCCGCTACCGCTCGCTGACGATTCAGGTCGTGGTGTTCATCCTCGTGATGGGCGGGATGGCATGGCTGATCGACAACACGGTCCAGAACCTTCAGCAGCTTGGCAAGGATTTCAACTTCGGCTTCCTGTTCAACAGGGCCGGCTATGATATCGGGCAGCAGTTGATACCCTACACGAACGACTCCACGCATGGGCGCGCGATGCTCGTGGGGCTTCTGAATACGCTTTGGGTGTCGCTGCTTGGCTGCGTCGCCGCGACCGTTCTGGGTATCGTGATCGGCGTTTTGCGCCTGTCCAACAACTGGCTCGTCGGGCGACTGATGACCGTCTATGTCGAGATCTTCCGCAACATCCCGGTGCTGCTGTGGATTCTCGTGGCGCTGGCTTTCCTGACCGAAGTGACCCCGGCCCCAGCCGCCTATCGTGTCAACGCCGAAACCGGCGAGGCGCAGGCGAGCATGCTGCTCTTCGACAATGTTGCGATTACCAATCGCTACACGGCTGTACCTGCGGCCGAATTCACGCGTGGGCTTGGCGCGATCGAGACGCCCCTTGCGCCGATTTCACTGAACTTCCTTGCGCTGGCCGCCGTTGTCATTGCATCGATCTGGTTCAACCGGCGTCTGGTTGCGAACGCCAACAAGGTCCAAGAGACGACTGGCTTCCGTCCTGTGACGTGGTGGAAGAGCCTGCTGATCCTGTTCGGCCCTGCGATTGCGCTTCTGGTCGCGCTTGGCTTCCATCTGGTGCCGCCGGAACTGAAGGGTTTCAACTTCACCGGTGGCGTCAACGTGTCGAACGCTTTCGTGGCGTTGTGGCTCGGGCTGACGCTCTACACCGCGGCCTTCATCGCCGAGATCGTCCGCGCCGGTATTCTCGCGATTTCCAAAGGGCAGACCGAAGCGGCCTTTGCGCTGGGTCTGCGCCCGAAGCGGACGATGAATCTCGTGATCCTGCCGCAGGCGCTGCGGGTGATCGTGCCGCCGCTGATCTCGCAATACCTGAATCTCACCAAGAACTCCTCACTGGCGATTGCCGTGGGGTATCTCGATCTGCGTGGCACGCTGGGGGGTATTACGCTCAACCAGACTGGCCGGGAGCTGGAGGCGATCTTGCTGATGATGCTGATCTATCTGGCGATTTCGCTCACGATCTCGGGGGCGATGAATGTCTACAACAAATCCGTGAAGCTGAAGGAGCGGTGAGATGAGCGATACCCACGCCCAAACCGTCGCCTATGTCCGCGACACGATGCTTGAACCCAAACCGGCACCTTCGACCCAGACGGGGGCCGTGAAATGGCTGCGTGATAACCTGTTCTCGAGCTGGTTGAACGCGGCGCTGACCGTGGCCGGTCTTCTGGTCGTCTATCTGCTGTTCACACATTTCTTCCCGTGGTTCCGCCATTCGGTCTGGAATGCGGATTCACTCAAGGAATGCCGCGACATCATCACCGGTGAGTTCGGAGAGGGGGCGACCGGTGCTTGCTGGGGTGTGATCCGCGAGCGCTGGCACCAGTTCATGTTCGGCTTCTACCCGCCCGAGCTTTACTGGCGCCCGGTGCTGGTGTTTGTGCTGCTATTCGTCGCCCTCGCGCCGATTCTGTTCACACATTTGCCCCGTGCGCTGCTGTCTTTCAGCGCGATCTATCCGCTTCTGGCGATTTGGCTCCTCTGGGGCGGGTCGGTCTGGCCGGTGGTGATGACGGGCGCGGGTTTCGTGCTCGGCTATCTGGCGCTGAAGCTGTTGGGCAATGTCAACGGCATCATTGCAGGTATTGCCGCGTTTGCCGTGCCGATCCTGTTCTGGATGTTCGCGGTTGGACCGATCGACGATCTGCTCAAGCAAATCGTGCCGATCTCGATCCAGTCGGTCGACTCGGATGAGTTCGGAGGCTTCCTGCTGGCAATCACCATCGGGGTGGGCGGCATCGTGATGTCGCTGCCGCTTGGGATCATCCTCGCGCTCGGGCGGCAATCGGACATGTTTCTCGTCAAGAGCTTCTCGGTCATCTTCATCGAGTTCATCCGGGGCGTTCCGCTGATCACGCTGCTGTTCGTGGCGTCGCTGCTGCTCAACTACTTCCTGCCGCCGGGCACCAGCTTCGACATCATCTTGCGGGTCATGATCCTCGTCACGCTCTTCGCGGCGGCCTATATCGCCGAGGTGATCCGGGGCGGTCTTGCCGCTCTGCCGCGCGGCCAATACGAGGCGGCGGATGCGCTTGGCCTCGACTACTGGAAGGCGCAGCGCTTCATCATCCTGCCGCAGGCGCTCAAGATCTCGATCCCGGGCATCGTCTCGACCTTTATCGGGATGTTCAAGGATACGACGCTTGTGGTGTTCGTGGGGTTGTTCGACCCGCTCAAGGGTATCCCGGACTTCATCCGCTCGGTGTTCGAGTGGAAAGGCATCTACTGGGAGCCCTTCATCTTCGTCGGCGCCATTTTCTTCATCCTCAATTTCAGCATGTCGCGCTACTCGATGTATCTCGAGCGCAAGCTGAAACGTGACCACCGATAAGGAGAGTTCCAATGACGGAACCGCATTTCGACCGTGAAATCGATCGCAGCCACATGCAGGTCTCGGATGAGGTCGCGATTCAGATTGAAAAGATGAACAAGTGGTATGGTCAGTTCCACGTCCTGCGCGACATCGACCTGACCGTGAACCGGGGCGAGCGGATCGTTATCGCCGGGCCGTCCGGCTCGGGCAAATCGACGCTGATCCGCTGCATCAACCGCCTTGAAGAGCACCAGTCGGGCAAGATCATCGTCGATGGGACCGAGCTCACCTCGGACCTGAAGAACATCGACAAGGTGCGCTCCGAAGTGGGCATGGTGTTCCAGCACTTCAACCTGTTCCCGCATCTGACCATTCTCGAAAACTGCACGCTGGCCCCGATCTGGGTGCGCAAGATCCCGAAGAAAGAGGCGATCGAGACGGCGATGCACTTCCTTGAGAAGGTGAAGATTCCCGAGCAGGCGCATAAATATCCGGGCATGCTCTCGGGCGGCCAGCAGCAGCGGGTGGCGATTGCGCGCTCGCTGTGCATGAAGCCGCGGATCATGCTCTTCGACGAGCCGACCTCGGCGCTTGACCCCGAGATGATCAAGGAAGTGCTCGACACCATGATCGAGCTTGCGGAAGAGGGGATGACGATGCTCTGCGTGACCCACGAGATGGGCTTCGCGCAGGCGGTGGCGAACCGGGTGATCTTTATGGATCAGGGCCAGATCGTCGAACAGAACAACCCGCATGACTTCTTCAATAACCCGCAATCGGACCGGACCAAGCTGTTCCTCAGCCAAATCCTCGGCCACTGAGCGGGGTGCCGAATGTGGAAAGGGCCGGCGATTTGCCGGCCCTTTTTCGTTCTATCCTAACGCTTATTCGACGCTGAAACCGTAGGTCTCGGTGACGTAGTCGATATCCTTGTCGCCCCGCCCGGACAGGTTGAGCAGGATCGTCTTGCCGGGGTGGTTCTTGGCCTCACGCATCGCAAAGGCGACGGCATGGGCGCTTTCGAGCGCGGGGATGATCCCCTCGCGGCGCGACAGTTGATAAAAGGCGTTGAGCGCTTCTTTGTCATTGGCAGCCGTGTAGTTCGCTCGACCTGTGCGATACAAATGGGCGTGCTCCGGTCCGACGCCGGGATAGTCCAGCCCCGAGGCCACCGTATGCACCGGCGCGGGTTCACCGTTTTCATCGCGCAGCACCATGGTGCGGAAGCCGTGGATCATCCCGTCCTCGCCATAGGTGATCGTCGCGGCATGATCACCCAGCTTGGAGGACGTACCCAAAGGCTCCACCCCGTAAAGCGTGACATCGGGGTCCTCGATGAATCCTGCAAACAGCCCCATCGCGTTCGAACCACCGCCAACGCAGGCCGCGACGATATCCGGCAGCCCGCCGGTCATCTCGATGAATTGCTCGCGCGCCTCGATGCCGACGACATGCTGGAAGTCCCGAACCATGCGCGGGAAGGGGTGCGGGCCGACCACCGAGCCGATGGCGAAAAGTGCCGTGTCGGCCTGCCCGATATAGCTTTGGAAGCAGCTGTCCACAGCCTCCTTGAGAGAACGCCCGCCAAAGCCGACCGGCACCACTTCGGCGCCGAGCAGCTTCATTCGGGTGACGTTCGGCGCTTCCTTGGCGATGTCGATCTCGCCCATATGGATTTCGCATTCCAGCCCGAAATAGGCGGCCGCCGTCGCCAGCGCCACGCCATGCTGGCCCGCGCCGGTCTCGGCCATCAGCTTTTTCTTGCCCATGAACTTGGCCAGAAGCGCCTCGGCCATGCAGTGATTGAGCTTGTGCGCGCCGGTGTGGTTCAGGTCCTCGCGCTTGGCGTAGATCTGTGCCCCGCCGCAATCGTCCGACAGGTTCTTCAGATAGCTGATCGGCGTCGGGCGACCCTGAAAATGCTTGCGAATATAGCGCAGGTCACGAATGAACTCTGCCGAATGGGCGATCCGGTCATAGGCTTCGGTGATTTCCTTGAAATGCGGGACCAGCGGCGGCGGCAGGTCCGCACCGCCATACTCGCCGAAAAACCCGTTCCGGTCCGGCGTCGATTTCAGGTATCCCATGGTTCCTCCAGTCTTGTGGTCGCGCGGGTTCACCCGCGTCGTGTCGGTGTGAAAAAGTCCAGCACAGAGCCGCGCCCGGCCTCGATCGCGGCCCAGTCGTCGATTTGGAAATCGACGATCAGCGTCGCGCAGGTCGGATATTTGCGAAACTCCGGATCGTAGATCGGCTGGGCGGGAAGCGAGGCCGCGAATTCCGCGATACCAGGGTTGTGGCCGATCATCATCACGGTCGGGGATGAGGCCGTGCGCAGCGCCTGCATCATCAGCATCGGTGAGGCATGGTAGAGATCTTCGATATAGCTGATCTCGGGTCGGGTCTCGATGACCGCCGCCTCGACGCAATCCCAGGTCTCGCGGGTGCGCTGCGCGGTCGAGCAGAGCACCTCCTCGGGTTCGAGCCCGCGCGAGGCGAGAAAGTCGCCCAATTCCCGCGCAGCAGAGCGCCCGCGCGCATTCAGGGGGCGATCCTGATCGGCCATGAGCGGGTCGTCCCAGCTCGATTTTGCGTGGCGGGTCAGGATCAGGCGACGGTGTCCGGGAGGGGTCATGGGTGGAAGTGCCTCATATGCCAAGAGGATTGCTCGGACAGCCTGCCATAGCCTTGCCCGATCGGGCAAGCGCGGCGCGCAAGGCAGCCATGCAAAAGACAATTTGTCCCGTCCGCGCTATCGAGAAAGCCATGGCAGATGTCGATCTCGTAGCGCGTGAGGGTAAAAGCTCCGACGGGACACTGCGTCCGGCACGGCGCGGGGCATTGCGTGCAGGGATGCTCCGCAGCGGGGGGCAGTGGGACATGGCCGGGCATGATCAGCGCGCCCCGATAGGACGCCCACAGCCCCGTGCGCGCATGCACCAGAAGATGGATCGGGGATGTAAACGCCTGCCCGGACTCGCGGGCCCAACGAAAGAAGGGCGCAAACGGAGGCCCTCCGAAGGGAAAGGCCGCCCGCCCGCCATGGGTGCCAGCCAGCGCCTCGATCACGCGCCGCGACCAGCGGTCGATCGGGTCGGGCGCGCCATCCGCGAATTCTGCTTCGGCCGTGACATGCGCCCAAAAGCCGGGTTCGTCCGGCGAGAGAAGGAAAACCGTCTCGTCGCCTTCATGCAGCGCGCCCGAGACGAACAGCCGATGCGCGCCAATATCTGACAGCAGTGCGGGTGTCACCTTGCGTGCGGCGTTACGCGTGGCGTGGTCGAGCGGATCATCGAGCCCGCGCCATGCTCGGTGAACAGTTCAAGCAGGCACGCATTGGGCACGCGACCGTCAAGAATAACCACGGCGCGCACGCCTTGTTCGACGGCCTTGAGCGCGGTTTCGACCTTGGGGATCATCCCGCCCGAGATGGTCGCATCCGCGATCAGTCCGTGGACCTCGTCGGGGGTCATCTGGGTGATAACCTCGCCCTCCTTGTTCTTGACACCCGCGACATCGGTGAGAAGCAGCAGCCGATCGGCCTGAAGCGCACCCGCGATGGCCCCCGCAGCGGTGTCGCCGTTCACGTTGAAGGTCTCGTTGTCGTTCATGCCGGTTGCGACCGGTGCGACAACAGGGATGATGCCCGCATTATAAAGGTCACGGATCACCTGCACGTTCATCTCGACGGGACGGCCCACGAAGCCCAGTTCGGGATCGTCCGCCTCGCAGACCATCAGGTCGTCATCCTTACCCGAGATGCCGACGGCGCGTCCGCCCTGATCGTTGATCGCCTGCACGATGCGCTTGTTGACGAGACCGGAGAGAACCATCTCGACGACCTCGACCGTGCGCTTGTCGGTGACGCGCTTGCCGCGGACCCAATCGCTTTCGATGCCGAGCTTCTTGAGCAGGTCGTTGATCATGGGCCCGCCGCCATGGACCACGACCGGGTTCATGCCGACCTGACGCATCAGCACGATGTCGCGGGCGAAGTCTGCCATCGCCTCGTCGTCGCCCATGGCGTTTCCGCCGAATTTCACGACGACGACTGCCCCCGTGTAGCGCTGCAAATAGGGCAGGGCTTCGGAAAGGGTCCGGGCGGTGGCGATCCAGTCACGGTTCATGTTCTGCTTTCTCATGGTTCTCATCTCGAAGGCGTGCGGAGCCAAGTGTTAAGCCCTTCGCAGGGGGCTGCCAAGGGGCGAGCGTGACTTGAAGCTGCCGGGCTTTGGGTTAGGCTCTGTCGCGCGAGGGCCAACGGGGTCTTCCGACAGGATGTGAAGGGCAGTGCGATGAAAGATGAACGCAAGGTGATGCTGCTGACCGGGGCGAGCCGCGGGATCGGCCATGCCACGGTGAAACGCTTTGCGCGGGAAGGCTGGCGGATCATTACCTGCTCGCGCCAGCCCTTTCCCGAGGAATGTCCGTGGGGGGGCGGTCGTGAGGATCACATCGTGATCGACCTTGCGAATCCCAAGCAGACCATCGAAGCCATCGAAGAGATTCGCGCGCGTCTCGATGGCAAGCTGCACGCGCTTGTGAATAACGCGGGGATTTCACCCAAGGGCGCGGGCGGCAGTCGTCTGAACACGCTCGACACCGACCTGAGCACCTGGGGGCAGGTGTTCCATGTGAATTTCTTCGCCTCTATCGTGCTGGCCCGCGGGCTGCGCGAGGAGCTGTCGGCAGCCAAAGGCGCGGTCGTCAATGTGACCTCGATCGCGGGTTCGCGGGTGCACCCGTTCGCTGGCGCGGCCTATTCGACCTCGAAGGCGGCGCTCAAGGCGCTTACGCGCGAGATGGCGCATGATTTCGGGCCAATGGGCGTGCGGGTGAACGCGATTGCGCCGGGCGAAATCGAGACCTCAATCCTCAGCCCCGGCACCGAGAAGATCGTCGAAGGTCTGCCATTGCGGCGCTTGGGGCAGCCGAGCGAAGTGGCGGATGTGATCTTCTTCCTGTGCTCTGAACGATCATCCTATGTGACCGGGACCGAGATAGAGGTGAATGCTGGCCAGCATGTCTGAGGGTGATGCGGGCTGCGCAGTATTTTGGGTTTGATGGAGGCCTATTCGAGATTGGCGATGATCGCGCGCAGGGTCTCGATGCCTTCGCCCTTCTCGGACGAGGTGATCACGATTTCCGGGTAGGCGGCCGGATGTTTTTGCAGCGCGGTTTTCACCTGCTCGATGACCTTTTCACGGTCTTTCAGGTTGATCTTGTCGAGCTTCGTCAGAACCACCTGGAAGGTCACGGCGGAGCGATCGAGCAGCGTGAGGATCTCGTCGTCCACGGCCTTGATCCCGTGACGCGAGTCGATCAGCACAAAGACGCGGCGCAGGGTGGCGCGGCCCGAGAGATAGCTTTTCAGCAGGGCCTGCCATTTGGCGACCACGGCGACCGGCGCTTGGGCAAAGCCATAGCCGGGCAGGTCGACGAGATAGGGGCCATCCTGGGTCGTGAAGTAGTTAATCTCTTGTGTGCGGCCGGGCGTGTTCGATGCGCGCGCAAGGTTTTTGCGATTGGTGAGCGCATTGATCAGGCTCGACTTCCCGACATTCGAGCGCCCTGCGAAGCAGACCTCGAGCCGATCGGCCGGGGGCAGCCCGCTCATCGCGACGACGCCCTTGAGGAAGTCCACCGGGGCGGCAAAAAGTAGTCGGCCGCGCTCGCGGGCGAACTGATCGGGCTCGGGGGCGAGGGAGAATTGCATTTGCATCAGAGGATCTCCACCGGGTCGCCCTGAAAGACGGGGCCGGATGTGCGAACTCGGCCATAGAGGCCAAATTGAGTATTGCCCCAAAGGGATTGGAGCAGGTCAAGCGTTTCAAGATTGTCTTGCCCCGAGACGGGGTCGGCACAGGTCGCGCGGCACCGCGTGATAGGCATTTCGATCTCAATGTCCACAGCGCCGATCCGAACGGTGCGTCCGATCAGATCGCGCTCCGCGCCGGGGGCCCAGCCGTCAATCCAGAGATTGCCGCGAAAGCGGTGCTTTGACACGGGCGTGCCGGCGGTTTCGGAGAGACGGTCAAGTGACCCCGTGGAGAGGATGGAGACATAGGGCGCCTCCATATCGCTGAGGCTTTGATCGCTCGAAAGCCGTTCCACGGACCGCGGCGCGGGGCGGTTGGTCGGCCAGAAAGGGCGCACCCACTCGATCAGCTTGACGCGATCCGCCGGATCGTCCGGGTCCAGCGTGACGTGCCATTGCTCGGGGTGGTTGAGGTAAATTTTGCCATCAGGCTCCATTCGGCACTGAACGGCCATCAGGCCCGGCGCTGCAACACCACGCAGGAAGTTGCGCTTGCTGGCCCAACACGAGAGTGGACTCTCGAAGGCGGCGGCCTCATGCGCGATCGCCCAGACCCGGTCCAAAGGCATAGCGCGCCCCTCGGTGAGGAGCGCGCCGTCGATCTCTTCGTAGCCAACCGATTTGATCGGGTGCCGGATGATATGCGCGAGTTGCGCCGTCATTTCTTCGTCGGTTCGGCGGGCTTTTTCTTGAAGCCTGCCTTGATGTTATCGAAGAGTTCCGGACGTTTGCCGTGCATCGACATGATCGTGTATTGCTGAATGAAGGTGATCGTGTTGTTCGCGATCCAGTACAGCACCAGACCCGACGCAAAGCTGCCCAGCATGAACATGAACACCCACGGCATCCATGCGAAGATCATGGCTTGGGTCTGATCCGTCGGGGCGGGGTTCAGCTTTTGCTGGAACCACATCGAGACACCGAGCAGGATTGGCAGCACGCCAAGCGAAAGCATGAACAGCATCGAGCCGGGCTCGGGCGTTGCGAAGGGCAGCAGGCCGAACAGGTTCAGGATCGAGGTCGGGTCAGGGGCCGAGAGATCCTTGATCCAGCCAATCCAGGGCGCATGATAGAGTTCAATCGTGACGTAGATCACCTTGTAGAGCGAGAAGAAGATCGGGATTTGCAGCAGGATCGGCAGGCAGCCGGCAGCTGGGTTCACCTTGTTCTTCTTGTAAAGCTCCATCATCCCTTGCTGAAGCTTCATCCGGTCGTCGCCAGCGGCTTCCTTGAGCTTCTCCATCTCGGGCTGAAGCTCTTTCATCTTGGCCATCGAGATGTAGGATTTGCGTGCCAGAGGGAAGACCAGCGCCTTGATGATCACGGTGAGCGCGATGATCGCCCAGCCCATGTTGCCAATGGCACCATGGAGCCAGTGCAGCAGTTGGAACATCGGCTTCGTCAGGAAGTAGAACCAGCCCCAATCGATCGAGTCGATGAAGCCGTCGATTCCGCCTTCTTCCTCGTAGCGCTTGATCGCCTCCCATTCCTTGGCCCCCGCGAACAGACGCGTTTGCGCGGTTGCGGTGGCGCCAGCGGGGACGTCCATGACCGGCAGGCGGGCTTCGGTCTGGTAGATGTCCGCCCCCGCGACATACTTCACGACCGAGGTGAACGCGCCGCTCGGGATCAGAGTGGTCATCCAGTATTTGTCCGTAAAGCCAGCCCAGCCGCTTTCGAGCACTGCGATTTTTTCTGCCTGACCTTCGCTCTCGACCGGGTCGATATCGGTCACGTTATCGTATTTGATTTCCTGCAACTCGCCGTCGGACATTCGAACGGCGCCTTCATGCAGAACGTAAACACGGTTCGTTTCGGGAATGCCGTGACGGGCCACGATGCCATAAGGCGCGAGGCGAAGGGCGGTAGCTGTCGTGTTTTCGACGCTTTGGGTCACCGTGAACATGAAATCGGCGTCGACCGAGATTTCGCGACGGAAGATGAGCCCCGCGCCATTGTCCCAGAGCAGGGTGATCGGCGTGTCCGGCGTGAGAACTGACCCGCTCTCGACGCTCCAAAGCGTGCGCGGACCCGGCAGCAGCGCCGGGTCGAGCCCGGCGGTCGGCAACCAGCCATAGACTGCATAATAGGGTTTGGCGGCGTTGAGTTCCGTCCCGCCCGTCGGCGCGAGCAGGCGCACCAAGGGTGAGCCGGCGTCGAGTGTCTCCTTGTAGCTTTTGAGCGACAAATCGTCGAAGCGACCGCCCAGGAGCGAGATGGAGCCGGTCAGTTCCGGGGTCTCAACGCTCACCCGCGGGGCTTGCGCCAGTTCAGACTGCGTGGCCGCTTCGGTTAGCCCCGCATCCGCCGTGGCCGCTGCGACAGCGCTTTCGGTCGGGGTCACATTCGGTGCGGTCGGGGTCGCGGCCTGATCGGACACAGTGGTCCCTTGAGGAGGGGCAACCTGCTCGGCGGGGAAGAAGTAGGTCCACACGAACAAAACGAGCGCCGAAAGGACGGTCGCGAGGATGAGGTTCTTGTTCTGATTGTCCATAAAAACGGGGTCCACCAGCCTGTCGGAAGTTGCTGGAGGTTCAACAGAAGGGGGCGGGAAAGGTCAAGGGCTTTTCCCGGTTTGGGGCCGGATGCCCGTCAATCTTGCCAGGTTTTTTGATCTGAGAGCACTTTGCTCTCTTACGAGCTGATCAAATGCGGAAATGCGCGCCCAAGCCCCGTATCCGGCAGTATCGAGGCGGCGATCATCCTTGTTTGCGACCGAGAAGCGGTGTGGATCGCAACTTGGCACGATGACGCCGAGCCCAGTCGATGGTTTCCTCAAGGGGCATTGGCAGCGCAATCGCGCGGCCTTGGACGTGCCGGCATCCCAGCTGAGACAAGGCCGCATGCTCGCCAATCGTCTGAACACCCTCCGCTAGGGTTTCAAGGCCCAGCCCTTCCGCCATGGAGATAATTGCCGCCACGGCGCGCTTCTGTTCCGCATCCGTGTCGATCCGCGCAACGAAGCTGCGATGCACCCGCAGTCGGCTTGCCGAGGAGCGCCGGATCGTCGTGACCGAGGCATCGCTGGCCCCGAAGCCCGCCAACTCGATCGCGCATCCCATCCGATGACATTGTGCCAGATTGTGCGCGATCACCTCGTCTCTGATCTGGGGCAAAAGATTTTGCTGAAGGATAAGTCTTATACGGTTGGGGGCTATGTCGAAGCGGTCGAACTCCCAACGGAGTCGTTCCGACATTTTCGGGTTGGTCATCAACTCGGGTGAGACCGGGAGAGAAACAGGTCCGAATGGCTCCCCCAATCGGTCCCATTCGCGCAGTGCGTGAAAGCACTGGAACAGCATGATTTCGGCGAAACGCTGCCGCAGCCCCGCGGCGTCTATCGCGGGGAGTATATCTTTCTCCGTCAGAAGCCCCCGATCAGGGTGGGACCAGCGGGGAATCGCCTGCACGCCAGAGATGCGGCCCGTGTCGGTACAGAGCTGCGGTTGGAAGTAGGGCAGGATCATCCCGCCTTCGAGCGCGGCGGACGCCTCGCCTGAAAGATCGGAGCGGGCCTGTGCGGTTTTCTGAACCTCGACCGAGAAAGCGCGGATGGCGCTCGGGCCGTTGCGCTGCGCCTCCTCGGCAGCGATTTCCGCGGCGCTGAGCATCGCTTCGCCGTCATGGCCGACACTGCGACCTTTCAGGCAAAAACCGACATGGGCCGATAGCGGTATCGAACGTGTGGCGATGGAGAGCGGCGCCTCCGCAGCCGTCTGCAAGCGTCCGCTCAACTGGATCATGCTTTCCAGATCAGGCCGGGGGGTTGGTTTGAGCATGACGGCGAATCGAGCCCCGGCGAGGCGGGCGACGATGTCATGCTCGCGCAGCACCGCCTTGAGCCGCTCCGCGGTTCGAAACAAGACCTCTTCGAACTCGGATGGTTGCAAGTGACGCTCAAGGTTTTCTGGCTGATCCAGCCCCAAAACGAGGCAGGCTGTTCCATGCGCGCGCGCGGTCGCGTCTTCAAGGAAGGCATCCATCGCGTCCACCGCCGCGTCACGTAGTGGCAATCCGGTCGCCCCGTCAGCGGCATCGTCTTCGCGCGCCTCTGCGGGACCAAGCGGGCGCGTCATCCAGGCGACCCAGAACGCGGTCAATGCGACAAGGCTGGCGGCCTCCGCGCCGAACCAGAGCGCCGCAAGCCCGATTGCGGGCACAAAGGCGATCAGTTCGCGCCGCACCAGAAATGCCCATGGTTGCGGATGCCCCCCGCCGCTGCGCTGTCCCATAACCGATGCCCCTCAATACGATTCCCGGACGGTTTCATGTCCGCTGCAGAGGAGCCTAGGGCGCTTTGGTCATCGAACGGTTAATCGCTCTGGCGTAAATTCGGGATGTTTTGGCTAAAATCCTGTGTATCCGGCGCGCCGGTCAGGCTCAGCCCCGTAAAGTCAAAGATTGAGGGATCGCACAGGTGCGAGGGCCGCGCGTTCATCAGCGCGCGGAACATGACTTGTCGGCGCCCCGGGCTGTTCTTTTCCCATTGATCGAGAATTTGCTTCACCTGCTGGCGCTGCAAGCCGTCCTGCGAGCCGCACAAATCACAGGGGATGATCGGGTAATTCATCTGGGTGGCGAATCTCTCGCAATCGACCTCGGCCACGAAGGAAAGCGGGCGATAAACGAACAGGTCGCCCTCTTCGTTCACCAGCTTGGGCGGCATGGTCGCCAGACGCCCGCCGTGGAACAGGTTCATGAAAAAGGTCTCGAGAATATCGTCGCGGTGATGGCCCAGCACCACGGCCGAGCAGCCCTCTTCGCGGGCAATGCGGTAGAGGTTTCCACGCCGCAGACGCGAGCAGAGGCTGCAATAGGTGCGCCCTTGTGGGATCTTATCGACGACGACCGAATAGGTGTCTTGATACTCGATCCGATGCGGCACGCCCATGTCTTCGAGGAACTTTGGCAGAACCGTCGAAGGGAAGCCGGGCTGGCCCTGATCGAGATTGCAGGCCAACAGGTCCACAGGCAGCAGGCCCCGCCATTTCAACTCGTGCAGGATCGCCAAGAGCGTATAGCTGTCCTTCCCGCCTGACAGGCACACGAGCCAGCGCGCACCACGTTCGATCATGCCGTATTTCTCGATCGCGTCGCGGGTTTCGCGGACGATACGTTTGCGCAGCTTCTTGAACTCGGTGGTCGAGGGCGCACCCGCAAAAAGCGGGTGGATCGGTGCGTCGTCGTCATCCAGCATCGGAGCGGTCCTTTGCGCGTTCAGCGTCGAAGTCGGGATCGGCGCCGGGCACCGGGTCATAGCCATGTCCGCCGAGGGGATGGCAGGAGAGCACGCGTTTCGCCGCCAGATATCCGCCCTTGATCGCGCCGTGACGTTCCAGCGCTTCGAGCGCGTAGGCGGAGCAGGTCGGCTGGTAGCGGCAGCCATGCCCGACCCAAGGGCTCAGCAGAAGACGATAAGCGCGCACGGGCAGGGCGAGCAGGTGGGCGAGCGGCGTCATGACTTGCCCCTCCGGCGTCCGCGCGGGGCCTCGCCCTCGGGGCGCGGTTTGCGGGGCTGGTCAGAGTGAACCGAGGCGAGCGCCCGCGTCAGGTCGTCTAGCATCAGGGCGAAGTCGCGTGTCGCGGTCGCCTCGGGGCGACCGACCAGCACGTAATCCCAGCCCGGACGGCCCGCTTGCGGCAGGATCAGCCGGGCGATCTCGCGCAGGCGGCGCTTGGCGCGGTTGCGGGCAACTGCGTTGCCGACCTTCTTGGAGCAGGTAAAGCCCACCCGGATCATGTCCGCAGCGACGGGCTCTTCGGGTTTGCGTGGGCGGGCTTGCAGCAGGAAGCCGGGCGTGCCCTGCCGCCGCGCACTGGCTGCGCGCAGGAAATCGGCGCGCTGACGCAGGATGGCGAGGGGCGGGTGCATGGCAACCTCCGGGCAAACGGAAACCGCCGGGGCGCTTCCCGCGCGCCGATCCGTAGGATCAGTCACGGGTGCCTCCGGCGGTGTCATGCCTTGCAGATCGTGCCGGCCTTAAGCCGAAAGAACCTTGCGGCCCTTGGCGCGACGCGCGTTCAGCACCTTGCGGCCGCCTTTGGTGGCCATGCGGGCGCGGAACCCGTGGCGGCGGGCGCGAACAAGGTTCGACGGCTGAAAAGTGCGTTTCATCGTGTTCACTCCGGTTCGGGCCCAGAAATACGGATTCGAGGGCCGATATCATTCGAAGCCCGGTCTTTAGTCGCGCTCGCCCCCCAAGTCAATTCGCTTGCGGCGTTTTTTCGAGTCTTTTCCGCACCGTTGCGCAACCCATCGTCATGCGCGCCCTTCCGCCGGTCGCAACGCCCCCCTATTTATTCCGCGAAGGCTTTGGTATTTCTTCGAAAAGCCGGTGATTTCGGCGCAAGGCGGGGTGTGTGCCCGCTGCGGGTCCCGCCCGCACAAGTGGAGAACGATGGCGGTCAACTCTCTTTCTGGCCGGTTTCTGGCGTTGACGACGGCTTTCGTCGTGCTGGCCGAGGTGTTGATCCTCTTGCCGGGCCTTTCGAATTTCCGCGAGGATTATCTGCTCAGTCGGTTGGAGCGGGCGCAAATCGCCTCGCTCGCGCTTTTGACCACGGATCAGATGATCGAACCCGATCTTGAGGCCGAGTTGCTCGCCAATGCCGGGGTGTTCAACGTTGTTTTGCGGCGCGACGCCGTGCGTCAGCTTGTGCTGTCATCGCCGATTCCCGGGCCAGTCGTGGCGACCTATGACCTGCGCGAGGCCCGTTTCTGGGAGCCGATCCGCGATGCGCTGGCGGTGTTGGTCGATCCGGCCAACCATGTCATCCGGGTGATCGGCGATCCGGTGCAGTCAGGCGGGCTGGTGATCGAGGTCACGATGGAGACCGGGCCGCTGCGCGCGGCGATGATGGAATATGGTGTGCGGCTGCTTGTACTCTCGGCGGTGCTCTCGGTGCTGACGGCGGTGCTGTTGTTTGCGCTGGTGCGGCGGCTGATGCTCAAGCCGATCAAGCGGTTGGTGGGGCAGGTCTCGGCCTATGCCGACGCACCCGAGGATGCGCGCCGCTTCATCGAACCCTCTGCCCGGATCGAGGAATTGCGCACCGCCGAGGAAGCCTTGGCCGAGATGCAGCGCCATCTGACGGGCGCGCTCAGGCAAAAGGAGCGGCTCGCGCAGCTTGGGCAGGCGGTGGCCAAGATCAGCCATGACTTGCGCAACATTCTGACGACTGCACAGCTTTTCGCGGACCGGATGGAGGGCTCGGACGACCCGGCGGTGCAGCGTGCGGCACCGAAGCTCGTGAACTCCATCGGGCGTGCGGTCAATCTGTGTGAAACCACGCTCGCCTTCGGTAAGGCCGAAGAGCCGCCGCCCACGCTTTCGCGCTTCCATCTGAGCGGATTGGTCGGTGAAATCGTCGAGAGCGAGCAGCCGCCCGCCACGGATGCAGGGATCGAATTCGTGACCGATATCGCGGCCAATCTGGTAATCCGTGCGGACCGCGAGCAGCTTTACCGCGTTTTGTCGAATCTGGTGCGCAACGCCCGTCAGGCGATCGCCGCGACCGGGCAGCCCGGCACCGTTGAGATTGGCGCGGGTGAAGAGGGCGACGCGGTCTGGATTCGGGTGCAAGATACCGGGCCGGGTCTGCCGGCGCGCGCCAAAGAGCATCTTTTCCAGCCGTTCTCGGGCGGCACGCGGAAGGGAGGCACGGGGTTGGGGCTTGCGATTTCGGCCGAGCTGGTGCGCGGACATGGTGGCCGTCTGGACCTTGTGCGCAGCGATGAAAACGGCACCGTTTTCAAGATCATGCTGCCGCAGGACCTCGAACTTGCAACCGCCGAAATCTGAACGCCGGAAACGCTTTCGGCGCCCGTAGAACGCCTGAGACCGACAAGCGGTCGAAGCATTTTGCAGGAGAAGACAATGACGTTGCGTGCATGGGCCACCCCTTTGGTGATCGGGTCGTTTCTGGTGATGGCGGTGACCGGGAGCCTGATGTTCTTTCATCTCGAATTCGGGATGATGAAGCAGATTCACGAATTCGCGGGCTTTGCGATGGTGGCGGGCGGTCTGGCGCATCTGGTCCTGAACTGGCGCGCATTTACGCTCTATTTCCGGCGTCCCGTCGGCAGCGCGATCATGGCGCTCGGCGCGGTGGTTCTGGGCCTCTCGATGATGCTCTCGGGGGGCGAGGCGGGCGGCAACCCGATGGTGCGCGTCATGGGCGTCATGGGGCAGTCGCGCGTGGCGCAACTGGCCGAGCTTTCGGGTCAGGAGCCGCAAGCGGTGCTGGCCGCGCTGAAAGAGGCGGGCTTCGAGGCCGCAGACACGCAGCAGACGGTCGGTGCTTTGGCTGGCGGTGATCGCGGGCGGCAGGCCGCCATCCTGAATACGATCTTCGCGCAGACCGGTGGTTCCAACTGATCCGCCTCGCATGGCTGGGGGCTTGCAGGGAATCTGACGAAGAAGCAAAATTCCGTCACTTTACCCCTTGCAATGCCCCGACGGGGGGGCTAAATCGCCCCCCACAGTGGACCCGTAGCTCAGCTGGATAGAGCACCAGACTACGAATCTGGGGGTCGGGCGTTCGAATCGCTCCGGGTCCGCCACTTCCCAACATTCAGGATCAAGGCAGCGCCGCCTCTGTGCTTTTCCGGCTGCTGGCTTTGCAGTATCCATGATCCATGGGGCAAGCGCTTGCGATCAGCTTGGGGCAGTATTCGGAGGCCGGGCTCAAGCCGGTCAATCAGGATTTTCACGGTGCGATGATTCCCGATGGGGATTTGCTGGCGAGCCGCGGGATCGCGCTGGCGATTGCGGACGGTATTTCCACCAGCACCGTCAGTGAGATCGCGGCGGAAACGGCGGTCAAGAGCTTTCTCACCGATTACTACTGCACCTCCGAAAGCTGGCCCGTGAAACTTGCCGGGGGGCGCGTCATCGCCGCGAGCAACAGTTGGCTCTGTGCGCAAGGTCGGGCGGAGGGCGTCACGGCGATCAACCGGGGCTATGTCTGCACCTTCTCGGCGCTGGTGCTGCTGGGACGCGAGGCGCATCTGTTTCATGTGGGTGACAGCCGGATTTCGCGGCTGCGGGGCGAGCGGCTTGAGCCGCTCACCGAGGATCACCGCCGACAGGTCTCATCGCATCAAAGCTATCTCGCGCGGGCGCTTGGGGCGCGGGACCGGGTCGAGATCGACTACCGCCGCGTGGGGCTGCGGGTGGGTGATGTCTTTGTGCTGTCGACCGATGGGGTGCACGAGGTGCTCGCGCCGCAGTTCATCGCGCGCACGATCCGTGCCGCGACGTCGCTTGAGGGGGGCGCGCGAGATCTGGTGAGACAGGCCATCCGGCGGGGGAGCGACGACAATTGTACGATCCAGATTTGCCGGATCGACGCGGTGCCGCCCGCCGATGACCGCGTATGGCCCGAGGTCGATATGCTTCCGGTGCCGCCGCCGCTGGAGCCACCATGCGTTTTCGAGGGCTGGATGGTCTTGCAGGAAGTCTCGCGTTCGCCGCGTAGCCTTGTCTATCTGGCGCAAGACCCGATCAGCCAAAGTCGAGCTGTCCTGAAGCTTCCAGGGCCGGCGCTTGCCGCCATGCCCGCGCGTCTGCGCCGATTTGCGATGGAGGACTGGATTGCGCGCCGGATCGCTTCGCCCCATGTGGTCTCGGCCCATCCCTCGCCTGCGCCCAAGACGGTGCTGCACAATGTGATGGAGCTTGTCGTTGGAGAACGTTTGCGCCAATGGATAAAGGCCAATCCGCGTCCAGACCTCGCGCAGGTGCGCCGTATTATCATGCAGCTTGCCGAAGGGCTTGAAGCTATTCATGCGCGCGGGATGCTGCATCGTGACCTGCGCCCCGGCAATGTGATCATCACGCCCGATGGGCGCGCGGTGATCCTCGATTTCGGCATGGTTCACATCCCCGGCGTGCAAGAGGCGCGGCCCCGGTTCGGGCCGGAGGCGCTCTCGGGCGCGGCGCGTTATGCGGCGCCCGAACTCATCGCGGGCGATGCCGCGGGGCCGGGGGCGGATCAGTTCTCGTTGGCTGTCATCGCTTATGAAATGCTCAGCGGTGGTGGGTCTCCCTTCACTGCGGCGGGGCGGTATCAACCGTTACGCAAACGCGTCACTGGGCTGTCCGGAGTAGAGGATCAGGTGCTCCGCCGCGCTCTGCACACGGACCCGGCGCGTCGCTTTGCGAGCGTCACGGCGTTTGCCGAGGCGCTGAGCGGCATTGGAGAACCTGTGGGCAGAACCGGGCTCTGGCGGGGGCGGTTCGGCCGTTGATCGCGCGAGACGCGATTGTTGCCGGCGCGAGAATGGCCGGAAATCACTGTTTCCCGCGCACCAAGCGCGGCGCGATAAATCCTTCAACTCACCTTATGCGTGTCAAGGTTTAGCCCGAATTCAGGGGGAAAAAGAACCTATCGGATCGCAGATCGCGCCAACCAGACGGAGGATAGTTCCATGGCACGCACGCTCAAACTCTTTAGCCGCCTTGGCTTGTTCCGTCCCGCAGAGGATGCTGTTCTGGACGCGCGGTTCGCGCAAATCTCGATGGCGAAATCGCGCAAGCGCGCGCGCAACCGGGTCTCGCCCTTCGCGCAGATTACCCGCACGGCCTGAGGCATTCAGCCCCCTCCGACAGCATGAAAAGAAGCGCCTCGAGGGGCGCTTTTTCGTTATCTGTCAGAAGTTTATCTCGATGCCGGGAAGGTTCAGTTCCTTCATCAGGTCGCGCAGTTCCTGACGGGCGGCGAGGTTCGAGATGTTGAGCTTTTCGACGCCGACATCCTTGAGGTCCAGAAGCGTGATGCCGCGCGGGAAGAGTTCGCGGAAGATCACCCGCTCGGAAAAACCGGGTGCCACGCGGAAGCCGATCCGCTTGGAGAGTTGCTCCAGCGCGCCGCCGACCTTGCGCTTGTTGTGCATCTGCTGCGCGCCCAGACGGTTGCGCAGCACGATCCAGTCGATCGGCTTGAGGCCCGCGCGGGCGCGCAACTGGCGCGCGGCCCAGACCATTTCCGAATAGATCGAGGGGCCGATCACCTTCGAGCTGACCGGGTCGATCCGGGCCAGAAGGTCAAAGTCGATGAAGCTGTCATTGAGCGGCGTGATCAGCGTGTCGGCCAGAGAATGCGCGACCTGACTGAGCCGCGTATGCGAGCCGGGGCAGTCTATGATGATGAAATCACAAGAGGTTTCCAGTTCGGAAACGGCGGTCGAGAGGCGGTGATCGTAGGGGTTCTCGCCCGGCTGAAGGGTGCTCGCGTCGATCTCGGGGAGCTCCCGATACTCGGGGCAGGGCAGGTCCACACCCTCGCGCGCCATGAAGGCGAGCCGGTTCTCGATGTAGCGGCCGAGCGACTTCTGACGCAGGTCGAGGTCGAGGCAGCCGACCGTTTTGCCCATCCGCGCCAGCGCGGTTGCAACATGCATCGAGGTGGTCGATTTACCCGAGCCGCCCTTTTCATTGCCGACGACGATGATATGCGCCAAGTCTCTGCCCTCGTATCCTTTGCCGCCCGCAGGCGGATTGCTGCCGACTATAGAAGCTGCGGGCTACCGATGGAAGCGGCGAGGTGCAAGGGGGATAAATTCCCGGCCTTTTCCCTTGCTGGTTTTGCGCTGGTTTTGCGCCAGGCGCGGTGCTGGTGCGAACCGCTTGCCAGATCGGGGCCTGGGCGCGATAGTCGGCGCATCTCTCACCCGGATCATGCCCGAATGCTCCCCAAGCTCTTCACCACCTTGCAGGCCTATAGCTGGGCGCTGTTGCGCGCCGATCTGATCGCGGGGGTGACGGTGGCGCTGGTGGCGCTTCCGCTGAGCCTCGCCATCGCGATTGCTTCGGGGGCGGGGCCGGAGACCGGGCTGATCACGGCGATTGTCGGCGGCTTCCTGATCTCGGCGCTGGGCGGGAGCCGGGTGCAGATCGGCGGGCCGACGGGCGCGTTCATCGTGGTGGTCCATGGCGTGATCCTGACGCATGGGTTCGACGGGCTGGTGCTGGCCACGCTGATGGCAGGGGTGCTGTTGCTGATCGCGGGGGCGCTGCGCGCCGGGAGCCTTGTGCGGCATGTGCCCGAGCCGGTGATCGACGGGTTCACCATCGGCATCGCGATCATCATCGCCACAAGCCAGATCAAGGACCTGCTCGGCATGCAGTTCCCGCACGCGCCCGAAGGGTTCTTTGCCACGCTGGGCGCGCTTTGGGAGGCGCGGGGCAGTTTCGCGCCGATGAGCCTTGTCGCGGGGCTGGTCACGATGGTGGGGATCGTGGCGCTGCGCCGGGCCTTTCCGAAACTGCCGGGGCTGATCGTGGTGATGGGCGTGGTCTCGGCGCTGGTGGCGGTGATCGGGCTGCCGGTCGAGACGATCCAGTCGCGGTTCGGCGCGCTGCCGTCGAGCCTGCCTGCACCGCACCTGCCCGAGATCACTTGGGAGCGGATGATGACGCTTCTGCCCTCGGCCTTCGTGATCGCGTTTCTGGCGGGGGTTGAATCGCTCTTGTCGGCGATGGTGGCGGACCGGATGATCGGGGGGGCGCATCGTCCGAATGCCGAGGTTCTGGCGCAGGGGGCTGCGAATATCGGCTCGGCACTGTTTGGCGGCCTGCCCGCGACCGGGGCGATTGCGCGCACGGCGACGAATGTGCGCGCGGGCGGTCAGACGCCGGTGGCGGGGGTGGTCCATGCGCTGACGATTGCTTTGGTGATGCTGATTGCGGCGCCGCTGGCGGGGTATCTGGCGATGCCCGCGATGGCGGGGCTGTTGATCCTGACCGCGTGGAATATGAGCGAGCCGCATAAATGGCCGCATCTGTGGGCGCAGCGCCGCTCGGACAAGGCGCTGTTGGCGATCACGCTGGTCCTGACGGTGGTGGCGGATCTGACCGTGGCCATTGGGGTGGGTGTGGCGCTGGGTCTGGCGTTGCGGATGCGGCGCAAGAAGGTGCCGCCGCCCGAATGGCATCCGCCCGAGCGCTGAGGCGGGGCGACCCAAAGCAAAAGGGCGCGCCGATGGCACGCCCTTCGCGAAATCCGTGGGGTGGGATCAGAAGCCCAGGCCCGCGTATTTGTTTTTGAACTTCGAGACGCGGCCCCCGGTGTCCATCAGCTTGGTGCCACCGCCGGTCCATGCCGGGTGCGAGGTGGGGTCGATGTCGAGCGACATGGTGTCGCCTTCTTTGCCCCAGGTCGAACGGGTCTGATACTCGGTGCCGTCGGTCATCTTGACGGTGATGAAGTGATATTCGGGATGGGTATCGGCTTTCATCTTCCGTCTCCTCAGGCTTTGGGTTTGTAGGTGTTGTCTTCGGCGATACGGGCCGACTTACCGCGACGGTCGCGCAGGTAGTACAGCTTGGCGCGGCGCACGCGGCCACGGCGGACCACTTCGATCGAGTCGATGTTGGTCGAGTAGAGCGGGAACACACGTTCCACGCCTTCGCCGAAGGAGATCTTGCGCACGGTGAACGAGGCCGCCACGGTGTCGCCGCCTTTGCGGGCGATGCAGACGCCTTCATACATCTGAACGCGCGAGCGGGTGCCTTCGGTCACTTTGTAGCCGACGCGAACGGTATCACCGGCTTTGAAATCCGGGATGGTCTTGCCGAGGGCGGCGATTTGCTCGGCCTCGATTTGTGCGATCAGGTTCATCGCTGGTCCTTTCGATACTTGCGGTAGATCCGCAATTGGTTTGCGCGTCCTCAGAGCTCTCGGTCTTCGTCCGGGTCCGCCTTGTCCCAAAAGGGGGCGCCCGCCAGAGATCAGGTCGACATTCCTTGAACCGATTTCCCGCCCGCGTCGTCGGGTGCGGAAGAAGGCACCCCGTGGCACGGGAAAAAGGGTCCGCAAGCCGATTCCGGCCCGGACCCGCGCGTCTTACGGGGGGCGGGGGGTGAAATCAAGCCCGGATCGGGGTCAATCGCCCTTTTTTTGCTTGGCGATATGGGCGTCCCAGAGGTCCGGGCGGCGGGTGCGGGTGATCTCTTCGGATTGGGCGCGCCGCCACGCCTCGATGCGGCCATGATGGCCGGACATGAGGACTTCGGGGATGGCGCGGCCCTGCCATTCGGCGGGGCGGGTGTATTGCGGGTGTTCCAGGAGCCCGTGGGAGAAGCTTTCCTCCTCGGTCGAGGCCTGATTGCCGAGCACGCCGGGCAGGAGCCGGATGGTCGCGTCGATCACGATCTGCGCGGCAAGTTCACCACCCGTCAGGACGAAGTCGCCGATGGAGACCTCTTCGATGGCGTAATGGTCGAGCACGCGCTCATCGACGCCCTCGAAGCGGCCGCAGAGGATGGTCATGCCTTCGGCCCCGGCGAAGCGTTGCGCCATGGCTTGGGTGAAGGGTTTGCCGCGTGGGGACATGTAGACGACGGGCCAGCGGGTGCGGTCCTCGGGGGTGCCGAGGGCGGCGTGGTCGAGGGCGGGGCCGACCACATCGGCGCGCAGCACCATGCCCGCGCCACCGCCGGCGGGGGTGTCGTCCACGTTCTTGTGCTTGCCAAGGCCGAAGGGGCGCAGGTCGATCGTGTCGAGGCCCCAGAGCCCCTGATCGCGGGCCTTGCCGGTGAGCGAGAGGCCGAGGATGCCGGGGAAGGCCTCGGGGAAGAGGGTGACGATGCGCGCGGTCCAGGCGGCGGGGGGGCGTTCCTCCATCAGGTCGCGCGGGCGGCGCAGCGTCGAGACACGGCCCGCGATGGACATGCGCCCATGCGAACGGGCGGGGGCGGCCTCGGGCGTCTCTTCGTTCAGCAACTCGGCGGTCGAGAATTTCTCGGCCTTGCGGGGCGAGGGCAGGGGCGCGTCGCCGTCTTTCGGGGTTTCAGGGTCGTCGGCGCTCATGCCGGGGGTCCTTTCTGGCGCGCATCCTCGGCCCATGCCGCGCGCAAAAGCTCTTTGCGCCGGGTCTCGGCGATTTCGGGCGAGGGCGCAAGGCGGTTGATCTCGGCCAGACGGTCGGCAAGGCCGGTTTCCGCCGCGCGGGGCGGGCGGGCGTTGAAGGCATGCGGCTGGGCAAGGCCCGCGCGCATCGCGGCGGGCACGCCCATCAGGTCGAGAAGCGGCGTAAGCGGGCCTTCGGGCAGATCGCGGGTGTCTTCGAGCGCCACGACATGCACCGGGTCGGGCGCGACGCGGGCGGTGATGGCCTGCGCCGCGGCGGTCAGATCGGCGCCGGGGGCCATGCGGGCGGCGAAGGCGGCGGCGGGTTCGCTCAGCCGACCGCTGCGCACATGCTGCCAGTGGAGCGAGGCGAGCCACGCCTCGGGGGCGCGGGTCGAGAGGTAGAAGTCGATCCGGGTTTTCGCGCCGAGCGCCATCCGCAAAACCTCGGCCGCGGCGGCCATCAGGGCGGGCGCGGCGGCGTAGTCGCTGACACTGGCCGGTGCGCCCGGCAGCTTGCCCGCCAGCGTCTCGGCGGAGATTGCGATGACCTCGGTGCGGGAGAGCTCGAGGCCCTCGGCCCACTCGGCCAGACCGGCCTGAAACAGCCCGAGTTCGATCGGGTCGCGGCTGCGCGAGAATGCCTGCGCGGCGGCGGTCACATCGCGGAAATCCTCACGCAAAGCAATGAGATAGCGGGGTGCCCATGCGGCGCGAACCTCGCGCAGATGGCTTTGAACACTCGAGGTGCCGGTCTTGTGGAAGCCGGGATGGATGATGACCCGCGGACGGGTCATTTAAGGTCCTCGGGCGGGTCGGCGACGATGCGGCCCGCCGTCAGGTCCACGGTCGGCACGCAGGCCTTGGTGAAGGGCAGGAGCAGGGCGTGACGGCGGCCCGGCCCGAAGATTTCCAGAATGTCGCCCGCGCCGTAATTGTGGACTGCGCGGACCGTGCCCAGACGCTCACCGCCGGTATCGACGACGTCGAGGCCGATCAGGTCTGCGTGGTAGAATTCATCGTCGGGCAGCGAGGGGAGCTTGTCCTTGTCAGCCCAAAGCGTGACGCCCTTGAGCGCATCGGCCTGTTCCTTGGTCTCGACGCCGCCAAGGCGCGCGCCAAGCCCGCCGGTCACCGGGCGGGTCAGGGTCAGGGTGAAGCTGCGGCTGCCGTCCTCGGAATAGAGCGGCGCGTAATCCGCGATGGCCTCGGGGTCGGAGCAGAAGCTTTTGAGGCGCACCTCGCCCTTGACGCCGAACGCGCCCGCAATGGCGCCGACACAGATGCGGTCAGGGGTGGTCATCAGCGATGCTCCAGTTCAGGCAGGCCGAGGCGCGGTTCCCAGCCAAGGGTTTCAAGTTCGGGCATATCGGTTTCCGACTCGGGATAACCGATGCAGAAATAGCCGATCAACCGCCAACTGTCAGGCAGGTGGAGATCGCGGCGCAGGCGGTCGGGGTCGAGGATCGACACCCAGCCGAGTCCGACCCCTTCGGCGCGCAGCGCGAGCCACAGGAGCGTGACGGCGGAGACCACGGAATAGGCGCGCATCTCGGGCATGGTGCGGGCGCCGAGCCCCGCGCCCTTGGGCGTGGCCTCGTCGGCGAAGATGGCGAGCTGGACGGGCGCGTCCTGCATCCCCGAGAGTTTCAGCCCGGCATAGAGCGCCGCGCGCGAGGGCGCATTGGTCTGATAGTCGGCCAGTGCCTCGGCATTGGCGGCGCGGAAATTGGCAAGCGCCGCAGCCCGGGCCGCGGCGCTTGAGATCGTCACCACGCGCCACGGTTCGGACAGGCCGACCGAAGGCGCGGAGGCAAAGGCGGCAAGGCCACGGTTCAGCACATCCTCCGGCACCGGGTCGGTGCGAAAGCGGCGCACATCGCGCCGCCAACGCATCAGGAGTGCCAGCTCATCGCGAAATGCGGGGCTGAACCGGGGCGCCAAGAGATCAGCTTTCGGCCGACTCGTCAGCAGCCGGAGCGGCAGCGGCTTCGGCTGCTTCTGCGGCCTTGGCGGCTTTCTCTTCGGCGCGGGCTTTGGCTTTCGCGCCCGGAACGGCTTTCTTCATGTTGGCGCGTTCGGTTTTCGCTTTGACGCCAGCGGCTTCGAGGAAGCGTGCCACGCGGTCGGTCGGCTGCGCGCCCTGGCTGATCCAGTATTGCACGCGCTCCATGTCCATTTTCACGCGCTCTTCGCTGTCTTTCGGCAGGAGCGGGTTATAGGTGCCGAGTTTCTCGAGGAAGCGGCCGTCACGCGGCATGCGCGAGTCCGACGCGACGATCGCGTAGAACGGACGTTTCTTCGAGCCACCACGGGCGAGGCGGATTTTCATAGCCATGAGTGTTTCTCCTTTGAATGGCTGGTGTCGGGTGCCGGGTTCGGCCCCGTCATTTCTGGAATTGCTCGTGGTGCCGGATCACTTCGGCAATCACGAAGGTTAGGAATTTCTTGGCGAACTCGGGGTCGAGCCCGCTCTCTTCGGCCAGCCGTTCGAGCCGCGCGATCTGGGTCGCTTCGCGGGCGGGATCGGAGGGGGGAAGGTCGTGTTCGGCCTTGAGCTTGCCGACCGCCTGGGTCTGGGCAAAGCGTTCGGCCAGCGTGTAGATCAGCACCGCGTCGAGGCGGTCGATGCTGTCACGGTGTTCCTTGAGGAGCGCGGCGGCGCGGGTCACGGCGTCACTCATGCGGCGGCCCTTTCCGGGTTGGGATGGCGGTAGACATCGCAAGGCTGCGCGGGTTGCGCGGCGGTCGCGTCGAGCTGCGCGCCAAGGCGGCGGGCGAGCGCGGCGGAGCGCGTGTTCCCGGGCAGGATGTAGCTCACGGCGGTGGTCCAGCCGAGCGTGTCGAAGGCGAAGCTGCGGGCGGCGCGGGCGGTTTCGGCCATCATGCCGGTGCCTTCGCGGGTCGCGTCCCAGCAGGACCACGCGATTTCGGGTTCCGGGCGGCCTTCGGGGCACCACGGGCCGACGAGGCCGAGCGCGCGATCGTTGTCATGCTCGGTGATGATGAAGAGCCCGTAGCCGCGCAGCACCCAATGGCCGAGGATGGTGGCGAATTTCACCCATGCCTCCGGGAGGCCGAAAGGCTCGGTGCGCAGGATCGCGCCGCGGTCCGACAGGATGAAGTCGCGCCACGCCGCAAAGTCCCGCGCGGCGGGCGCGCGGAGCACGAAGCGGTCGGTCATCAGGACCGGGGTGGGCGACAGGGCGATCATGTTACTTCTTCTTGCCCAGACCCGAGAGCCCGCCGAGGCCGCCAAGCCCCGGAAGCCCGCCCATGCCGGGCAGCTTGCCGCCCATCGCCTTGGCCGCGGCTTCGATATCGGCCTGGCTCATGTTGTCGAGATCGGGCATGCCGCCTTTGCCGCCCATCATCTTCATGGCCTGTTTCATCATGCCGCCTTTGCCCATCTTGGACATTTTCTTCATGGTGTCGGCCATCTGGCGGTGCATTTTCAGCAGGCGGTTGAGTTCCTGCACATCGAGGCCGGCACCGGCGGCGATGCGCTTCTTGCGGCTGGCTTGCAGGAGCGCGGGGTTGGCGCGTTCCTTCTTGGTCATCGAGTTGATGAGCGCGATCTGGTGGCTCAGCGTCTTGTCGTTGAGGCCCGCCTCTTCGGCCTGCTTGGCGTATTTGGCCATGCCCGGCATCATCCCCATGACGCCCTGCATGCCGCCCATCTTGAGCATCTGCTCGAGCTGGCCCTTCATGTCGTTCATGTTGAACAGGCCCTTGGCGAAGCGTTTCGCCATACGCTCGGCCTGTTCTTTTTCGAGCGTTTCCTGCGCGCGTTCGACGAGGGCGACGATGTCGCCCATGCCGAGGATGCGGCCCGCGATACGCTCGGCCTCGAAGGTTTCGAGCGCGTCCATCTTTTCGCCGAGGCCGACGAAGCGGATCGGCTTGCCGGTCACGGCGCGCATCGAGAGTGCCGCACCGCCGCGGCCGTCGCCGTCCATACGGGTGAGCACGACGCCCGAGATGCCGACCTTGTCCTCGAATTCCTGCGCCACATCGACGGCGACCTGACCGGTCAGCCCGTCCACGACGAGCAGGGTTTCGCGCGGGGCCACGGCGTCGCGGACCTGCTGGACCTCGCCCATGAGGACTTCGTCGATATGCAGACGCCCGGCGGTGTCGAGCATGTAGACGTCGTAGCCGCCCAGTGTCGCCTGTTGCTTGGCGCGCTTGGCGATCTGCACGGCGCTCTCGCCCTTGACGATCGGGAGCGTGTCCACGCCGATCTGGGTGCCGAGGATGGCGAGCTGCTCCATGGCGGCGGGGCGGTAGATGTCGAGCGATGCCATCAGCACGCGCTTGCCGTTGCGATCCTTGAGGCGCTTGGCGAGCTTGGCGGTGGTGGTGGTCTTACCCGAACCTTGCAGGCCGACCATCAGCAGGGCGGCAGGCGGGTTGTCGATTTTGAGCGCGTCGGCCTCCCCCTCGCCGCGCAGCATTTCGATCAGCTCGTCATGGACGATCTTGACGACCTGCTGGCCGGGGGTGACGGATTTGGTGACGGCGGCGCCGGTCGCCTTGCCCTCGACCGCCTTGATGAACTGGCGCGCGACGGGCAGCGAGACATCGGCCTCAAGCAGCGCCACGCGCACTTCGCGCAGCGCGGTTTTCACGTCATCGGCAGAGAGCGCGCCTTGCTTCGTCAGGCGATCGAAAACACCGCCAAGGCGTTCTGAAAGGCTCTCGAACATGGCAGTCCTCCGGGACGGGCGGGCGCGCGGTGGCCCATGAACAAACGACAAGCGCACCAGTGGGCGCAACGCGCTGACTGGTGGCGATCCCGACCGAATGCCGGGACCGGAGGGTTGGTCCTCCGGGGAATCTGGGGTTCCTTATGCCGAAAAGGCCCACGGAGTCAACCGCGGGCCTTTGGCAAAAGGGAAGGTGTGGATCAGGCGGCGAGGCCTTTGATCTGATCTTCGGCGCGGGCGATGGCCTCGGCCTCCCCCATGGCGACGCCCTCGGCGGCCACAAAGGTCACATCGGTCAGGCCGACGAAGGCGAGGACCTGCTTGATATAGGCCGAGGCGAGATCCGGGCCCGAGCCGAGCGGCACGCCACCCGAGGCGTAGGCCACGATCACGCGTTTCGCGGGCACGAGACCTTCGGGACCGGCATCGGTGTAGCGGAAGGTTTCACCCACGCGGCAGATCTGGTCGATCCACGCCTTGAGCGGGCCAGTCACGCCGAAATTGTAGATCGGTGCGCCGATCACGACGACATCTGCCGCTTTGAGTTCGGCGATCAGCTCGTCCGAGAGGGCGAGGGTGTCGCGCTGCGCGTCGTTGCGCTGGTCGGCGGGGGTGTAGGCCGCACCGATCCAGGTGCCGTCGATGAGCGGGATTTGGGTCGCGTCACGGGCGATCACCTCGCCGCCGATATGGGCGGTGATGGAGTCGGCGAGTTTGCGGGTAACTGAGGCGGGGCCTTTGATCGAGCTGTCGATCCGCAGAATTTTGGTCATGTCAGTCTCCGGGCAGGTTGGGAGGTGTTTGCATCTGCGGAAAATATTGTTCTTTGCACTTGGGAACGCAACTGGCATGATTGCGCTATAGATGTTCATGGGTGCACATATGGCAATCGACAATTGGGATGAGATCCGCACGGCCTTTCAGGTGGCCCGGATTGGCACGGTTTCAGGCGCGGCCGAGGCGCTGGGGGTGCATCATGCGACGGTGATCCGGCATGTCGATGCGCTGGAGGCGCGGCTGGGCACGAAGCTGTTTCAGCGTCATCCGAGGGGATACACGCCGACCGAGGCGGGGCAGCAGATCCTTGCGGTCGGGCAGGCGACGGAGGATCAGTTCTCGCAACTGGCGGCGCGGATCGCGGGCGCGGGCGAAGAGGTTTCGGGCGAATTGATCGTGACCTCGCTTCTGACGCTGTCGGGGATGGTGTTGCCCGCGCTGTCGCGTCTGATGGAGGCCCATCCGGGGCTGCGGCTGCGCTATCTGACCGACCCGCGCGTGTTCCGGCTGGAATATGGCGAGGCGCATGTGGCGATCCGCGCGGGCGGGCGCCCGACGGAGCCGGACAATGTGGTCCAGCCGTTGGCGCGCCATCGCGTGGGGCTTTATGCGTCGCCGGCCTATCTGGAGGCGCATGGCCGCCCCGAAAGCGATACCGATCTGGCGGCGCACAGGTTCATTGGCGCGGATGCGCGCGATGCGCGGGCGCCCTATTTCCGCTGGCTGTCTGATCATGTTGCCGAGGAAGCCGTGGTGTTTCGCGCCAACGATCAAGAGGCGCAATGGGCGGCGATCCGGCAGGGAATCGGGCTGGGCTTTTTGCCGTGGATCGAGGGGTCGAACGACCCGCGTCTGGTGCAGGTGATGGCGCCGCGGGACGAGTGGTCCTCGGATATCTGGCTGGTGACCCATGTGGACCTTCACCGCACGCCCAAGGTGCAGGCGGCAGTGAAGATGCTCAAGGAGACGGCGGCGGAGTTGTGCCGCGGGATCGAGGGGCTGGAAGCGGCCGGTTAACGCGCGGCGAGGCGCGGTTTGGGCGTGGCCACGGCGGCGTGCTCGGGCGCGGGGGCGCTTGCGCGCGGGGCCGGGGTCTCTTTCGGGGCGAGTTTCTCGCGCGCGAAGGCCAGAAGCAGTTGCAGCGCCAGCCCGCCGAAGATCAGCGCGGTATCCTGCCAGAACCCGCCCGGATGGACGTGCTTGATCGCCTGGCCGAGCATGGCGAGGATCGTGCCCGCCGCGAAGACCGGCAGGCCGTGGCGCCCCAGAAGCCGGAAGGGCGCGGCATAGCGCGAGGCGGCGAAGGCGGGGATGACGCCCGGCAGCGACAGGATATAGGCGAGCGCCAAGAGGTGCGAGAGGCGCGGCAGCGATACGAAGGTCTTGTCGAAGCCCGCGAGATAGAAGGGCGTGCCCCATTCGCGCAACTGCCAGGTGACATGGCCGAGCGTGGCCATCGCCCATTCGAAATTCACCCAGAACGCGCACGCCACAAGCCAGATCGCGGCGGGCCAGATCAGCCATGGCGTGACCGGGACGAGGCGTTCTCCGCGCCGCAGCGCCAGCCCGGTCAGGATGCCGATGCTGAACAGGATCTGCCATGCGAAGGGATTGAAGAACCAGCCGCCCTCGAAGGGGAAGTTGGGCAGGTTGAGGCGGAACTGCCCGGTGAGCGCCCAGAGCCCGATGGTGAAGGCCAGCAGGAGGCGCGGCGAATATTGCCCGAGCCGGATCAGCCAAGGCGCCCCCAAGAGCAGCACGGCATACATCGGCAGGATGTTGACGTAGCCCAGTTGGTGGGTGAGGGCCGGGATGCCGATCAGGAAGGCGAGGGGCTCGGTCAGGAGTGGCTTGAAGGCGTTCTTGGTCAGAAGCTCTTCGCCGCCGAACCAGAGGGCGGCGCCGGACATGATCGCGATGGCCCAGAAGGCGGTGAAGACATGGACGAGATAGAGCGTCCAGGCCCGGCCCCAGACCTTGCGGATGCTGGTCCAGCGGATGCCTTGCGCGATGCGCGGCCCATAGGCCAGCGTCGCGGCGAGGCCCGCCATGAAGACGAAGGCTTCGGCGGCGTCGGAATGGCCGAAATTGCGCGAGGTGAATTGCTCGTAGATCTGGCCGGGCACGTGGTTGATGAAGATCATCATCAGCGCGATACCCCGGAACATGTCGAGGCGCGGGTCGCGGGTGCCGGCGGGGATCGGGGACTTAGCCATTGCGGGCCACCTGAGGGTTGGGCGCGCCGGGCTCGGGGGTCTGCCAGCGGGCGAGAATGGTGTCATGGAGCGTGAGGACCTCTGGGGTCTCAAGCTCGGATGGGGTGGTCATCAGCGCGCTCCGGGAGGGCTGCGAGGACCACCACAGAAGCACCGGCGCGAAGATCATCGGCAGGCCCACGGGGAGCAGCCAGAGGAACAGGCCGGGCGCGAGGAAATAGGTCGCCGCCATGCCGATCAGACCGGTCGAGGTGATCCAGTGGCTTGCGGCGAAGCTTTCGGACAGGGACAGCCGCCCGTCGCCCCGGTTGTTCGTGGGCCAGCCGCCATCGCGGCCAAGAAAGACCTGAAACACCGAGCGGGTGGTGAACAGCAGAAGGATCGGCGCGGTCAGCGAGGAGAACGCGAGTTCCGCCAGCGTCGAGGCAAAGGCGATTTGCGCGCCGCCGAAGCCCTGCGCGCGACCCGTCATCGCCGCGCAGGTCGCAATCAGCACCTTGGGCAGCAAGAGCAGGCCGAAGATACCGATGGCAAGGCCGATGGCCTTGGAGGCCTCGGATGGCGGGAAATAGGGGAAGGGCCAGCCCGGCACCGGGAAGTAGTTCACCGGCGCGGCCACCATCGGCGCGATAATCGAGGCGATCAGGAAGCCGATCCAGAACAGCGGCGCGATATAGGCCATGATGCCTTGGGCAAAGACGAAGCGCGACCACGGGCGCAGGCCCGGCGCGCCGATGATGCGCGAATGTTGCAGGTTGCCTTGGCACCAGCGGCGGTCGCGCTTGGCGTGATCGACGATGTTCTCCGGGCCTTCTTCGTAGGAGCCTTCGAGATCGTCATCGAGCCGCACCACCCAGCCCGCGCGGGCCAGAAGCGCGGCTTCGACGTAATCGTGGCTCATGACATGGCCACCGAAGGGCGGCGCGCCGCGCAGCACGGGCAGGCCGCAGCTTTCGGCAAAGGCGCGCACGCGCACCAGCGCGTTATGGCCCCAGAACGGACCGGTCTCGCCCTGCATCATGGCGAGGCCACGGGCAAAGACGGGCGAGAAGAAGCTGGCCGAGAATTGCATCGCGCGGCCAAAGCGGGACTGCGCGCGGGTGATTTTCGGCAAGGTCTGCAACAGGCCCAGACGCGGCTCGGCCTCCATCCGGCGGATCATCCGCAGGATGGTCTCGCCCTCCATCAGGCTGTCGGCGTCGAGGATCAGCGCGTAGTCATAGGCGCCGCCGGACCGGGTGATGAATTCCTCGATATTGCCCGCCTTCTTGCCGGTGTTCTGCGCCCGGCGGCGGTAGAAGAAGCGCCCCAGCGCGTCGCGCTCGGCCACGAGGCGGGCGAAGAGGGTTTCCTCGCGCTGGGCGATCTCGGGGTTTCGGGTGTCCGAGAGGATCGCCACGTCGATGCGTGCCGGGTCGCCCGTTGCGGCGATCGAGGCATCCATGGCGGCGACGCGGGTGAAGGTCGTGGTCGGGTCCTCGTTATAGACCGGCATCAGGATCACGCTGCGGCCCCGGATCGGGGCGTCGGTGTCGCTGGGCGGGGCCTTGGCCTGCGAGGTGAGGCCGATCAGCGCCTGCACCGCGCCCCATGCGAGCCAGAGCGTCGAGATCAGGATCAGGAGCGCCCGGGCGACATCGAGCAGGTCCAGCCCGTCGGCATCGCCGAATTGCAGGAAGAGCCAGAACGCCACAAGCCCCGCAATCGCCGCGAGGGCGAGGGCGAGGCCACGCAGCGCGTAGAGCGCGCCGGTCGGGCGGGGGGTCATGGGTCTAGAGCCGCGCGCCCGCCGAGGGCGCGGCGAACCGGTCGGGCAGCAGCGCCGCGATCATGCGGCGCAGGAGGCCCTGCGGGTGTTCAAGCTCTTGCGCAGGCATCGCCATCGGCGCATCGGGAAGCGCGCCCGGACCGGCCAGAAGGGCCTCGGGCGAGAGGGCGCGGGTCGCGGTTTGACGTGCCGCGACGGGAGAGAAAGGTGCGGTCATGCCTTGATCCATTGATAAGCCCATGTTTCGGAGAGTCTGCGTCCCCAACCCGAGAGATGAGCGGAAAGTTCCACGGTGGCGCCGTTTTCGGCATGCACGTCGAGCACGAGGCGCCAGATCCCTTGCGAAGGGATCTTGAAGAGCGTCTGGGTGACGATCTCGCCGTTATAGATGGTGGTATTGGCCTTGAGCGCGCCCTCGGGGCCGGAGGCCTCGGGCGGCAGGCCCGCGATCACGCCATCCTTGAAGTCGATGACGAATTTGCGGGTGCCATCGGTGTTCTCGACGCCCGACACACCGCCTTCGCCCGCGCGCGATGCGGTGACATGGGCGAGTTCCGCCGCCGGATCGACGGGCAGGTCGCCCCAGATCAGCCGATAGGAATATTCGCGGCTTTCGCCGGCGCGGGCTTTGTCCTCGGGGACCCAGAAGGCGACGATGTTGTCGTTCACTTCCTTGTCGGAGGGGATTTCCACAAGGCGCACCGCGCCCTTGCCCCAGTTGCCCAGCGGCTCGACGCGCAGCGAGGGGCGGCGCTCGTAATGGGCGGAGGCGTCTTGGTAGGCGTCGAAATCGCGCTCGCGCTGATGGAGGCCGAAGGCTTGCGGCGCGGTCTCGGTGAAGTAGCTCGACGCGAGGCGCGGCGGGTTCGCCAGCGGACGCCAGACCTGTTCGCCATCGGCGCGGGTGATCGCAAGGCCGTCGCTGTCATGGACCCGTGGGCGGAAGTCGTTGAACTGATCGCGGTTGCGGTCGCCATAGAGGAACATCGAGGTCAGCGGCGCGATGCCGAGCTGGTCGATATCGGTGCGGAAAAACAGACGCGCGGTGACCTCGATCACGGTCTCGTCGCCGGGGATGATGGTGAAGCGGTAGGCGCCGGTCAGGGAGGCGCTTTCCATCGCCGCGAAGAGGGTCATGCGGCCCGCGCCCGCTGCGGGCTTTTCGATCCAGAAGCGGGTGAAGCGCGGGAACTCTTCGGCGACCGAGAGGCCGGTGTTGACTGCGAGGCCGCGTGCCGAGATGCCATAGAGCGAGCCACGGCCAAGCGCGCGGAAATAGGACGCGCCCTGAAAAGCGATCAGCTCGTCGAAAATGTCGGGGCGGTTGAGCGGGTAGTGCAGGCGGAAGCCCGCGACGCCCGGCAGGTCCATGTGCTGGGGCGCATGCTCGGCCGCCTCGCGCTCATAGATGAAGTCGTCGGTATTGAACGCCATCGGGCGCGCGGTCTCGCCCTCGAGTTCGAACATCTGCACGGGCTCTTTGAAGAGCCAGCCGAGGTGGAAGGCGTGCAGGCGGAAGCGGCTGTCCTCGGAGGAGAAGCGTGCGCGGTCCGGGTTGAAGCGGATCAGACGGTAATCGTCATAGGTCAGCGTCGCGAGAAACCCCTCGGGCAACGTGGCGCGCGGGCCGGGTTCGGCACTGGCGGCGGCGCGCATCTCCTCGGAGAGCGCATCGAAGGAGAACGGCGGCAGTGATTGCTGCGCTGCGGCATCGGTCGGCATGGGGGCCGGCGCGGCCGGAACATCCTGCGCGCGGGCATAGCCCGACAGCCCGGTGGAGGCGCCGAGAACGGCGAGCGCCGAAAGCCCGCGCAGCAGGCTGCGGCGGGTCGGGTGCGAAAGAGCGTGGCGCGGGGTGTGATCCATGTTTTCCGATAGTTCTAAGGGAGTTATCCGAGGGATTTCCGCCGGATTTTCGGCGATGCTAAGCCACAGAGATGGCGTTTTTGCAAGCGTCATCAACGCGCAACCCCTGTCACAGCCGCGTGACGGGATTGCAATTCGCGCAAACCTGCCGACGGGGTCGGAAAAAGGGGGCGATTTCCCGCCGATTGCTGCGCTTGCGAAGGGGAATGCGCAATTTTCTTGCGTTTCACGAAAGGGGGCGGGCCGAGGGTTCTGGCCGGGCTGCACGCGCCGGTGCCGGGGCGAGTCGCGGCAAGGCCGCGCGGGAGAATCGGTGCACTACGGGCGCTAACGTCCCGGAATCGGGGCCGGTTAGCCTTGACACCGGAACGGGGCGACCGCACTTAGGGTAAACCCTTTGAAAATGGCCAGAAGCGCAGGAAATGCGCCCTCGAGGCCCGCCACCCGTACGGACCGGAGAAACGATGTCGCCAGCCCTCATCGCCGCCTTGCCCTTCATCGGCGCCTGCCTGCCTGCAATTCTGATCCGCACCGGGAGAAACCATGCCGCGATGGCGGCGGGGCTGACCTCGGGGCTGGCGTTGCTGGGATTGTTGCTGCATTTGCCGACCGTTCTGGCCGGAGGCGTCGTCGAGGCGAAGTTCGAGTGGCTGCCCTGGCTTGGCCTCAACGCGAATTTCATGATCGACGGGCTGGGGATGCTGTTCGCGACGCTGATCCTTGGGATCGGGCTGCTGATCATTCTCTATGCGCGCTACTACCTGAGCAATCAGGACCCGGTGGGGCAGTTCTATACCTATCTGCTCTTGTTTCAGGGCGCGATGGTGGGCATCGTCCTTTCGGATAACATATTGCTTTTGCTTGTCTTCTGGGAGCTGACTTCGCTCTCTTCCTTCCTGCTGATCGGCTATTGGAAGCACCTGCCCGAAGGCCGTCAGGGCGCGCGGATGGCGCTGACCGTGACGGGGATGGGGGGCTTGTCGATGATCGCGGGGATGCTGATCCTCGGGAATATCGCGGGCAGCTACGATATTTCGGTGATCCTGACCCAGAAAGAGGCGATCCAGTCCTCGGATCTTTACCTGCCCGCGCTGATCCTGATCCTTGGTGGTGCCTTCACGAAATCCGCGCAATTCCCGTTCCATTTCTGGCTGCCGCACGCGATGGCGGCGCCGACCCCGGTCTCGGCCTATCTGCACTCGGCAACGATGGTGAAGGCGGGGCTGTTCCTGATGGCGCGGCTCTGGCCGGTTCTGGCGGGGACGCCCGAATGGTTCTACATCGTGGCGACGACGGGTCTGATCACCATGCTGATCGGCGCGAAGATCGCGATTTTCAAGGACGATCTGAAGGCGCTTCTGGCGTTTTCGACCGTTTCGCATCTGGGGCTGATCACCTTCCTTCTGGGGCTTGGCACCAAGGCGGCGGCGATTGCGGCGGTGTTCCATATCGTCAACCACGCGACCTTCAAAGCGGCGCTCTTCATGACGGCGGGCATCGTCGATCACGAGGCGCATACGCGGGACCTGAAGCGTCTGGGCGGGCTGCGGCATCTGATGCCAGTGACCTTCGTGATCGGCACGATTGCGGCGCTGTCGATGGCGGGGATTCCCCTTTTCAACGGCTTCCTGTCGAAGGAGCTGATGCTGGAAGAGGCCGCGCATACGGTCTGGGCGGGGAGTGCGTGGATCGTGCCGCTGGTGGCAGCGGTCGCGGCGCTGTTCTCTGCGGCCTATTCGTTCCGGTTCATCGCGCATGGCTTCCTTGGCCCGGTGCGCGACGACTATCCGCACAAGCCCCATGATCCGGGCTTTGGCATGTGGGCCTCGCCCGCGTTCCTCGTCATTCTGGTGCTGCTGATCGGGATCATGCCCGCGACCTTCGCCGGTTGGATCGTCGATATGGCGGCGGGTGCGGTGATCGGTGAGGCGGTCCATACACATCTGGCGATCTGGCACGGGGTCACGCCCGCGCTGATGATGTCTGTGGTCGCGGTGGTGGGCGGTCTGATCCTTTTGGCGATGTTCAAGCCGCTGAAGGCGCTCTGGGAGGCGACCCCGCGCCCCGAGGCCAAGGTGATCTTCGAGGCGATTGTCGCGGTGGTTCAGCGCGCTTCGGATTGGGTCACGGCGGCGCTGCATAACGGCTCGATGGCACGCTATCTGATCCTGTTTACCGCCGGTTCGCTGGCTGCGGGCGTCTGGGCGTGGTCGGGCGGCGCGATGGGGCCGCCCACGCGTGAGATGCTGCCTGTGACGCCGGTCGCGATTGTCGGCTGGATCATGCTGGTGACGGCGGCCGGGTCGGTCGTGGCGTTCCACCACAACCGCATCCTTGCGCTGGTGCTGATCGGGATCGTCGGGCTGATCGTCTCGGTGTGCTTCATCTATCTCTCGGCCCCCGACCTTGCGCTCACGCAGCTTTCGGTCGAGGTGGTCACCGCCGTGCTGATGCTCTTGGCGCTGAACTTCCTGCCCAAGGTCACGCAGCGCGGCGTCGGTCAGATGCGCCATGTGTTCGATATCGCGCTGGCCTCGGTCACCGGGCTTGGCACCGGGCTTTTGATCTACGCGCTGATGATGCGCGATTTCGCCTTCCCGACGATGTCGGGCTATCATCTGGCCAATTCCTACAATCTGGGGGGCGGCACGAATGTGGTGAACGTGATCCTCGTGGATTTCCGGGGCTACGACACCTATGGCGAGGTGATCGTGTTGGGCATCGCGGCGCTGGTGATCTTTGCGCTGACCGAGGCGCTGTTGCAGGGGGCTTCGTCGCGCAAGCTGATCGCGTGGCGGCCCGATGTGGCACGGGCGGGCGACAAGCACCCGATCATGCTGCTGATCGGGACGCGGGTGATGATGCCGATTGCGCTTTTGGTGGGCGTGTTCATCTTCCTGCGCGGGCATAACCTGCCGGGCGGGGGCTTTATCGCAGGTCTGGTCGTCTCGATTGCGCTCGTGATGCAATACATGGCGTCGGGCTTTGCGTGGACGCAGGCGCGGCAGAAGGTCTATTACCACGTGCTGATCGGGCTGGGCGTGCTGGCGGCGGGCATCACGGGTATTGGGGCGTGGTTCGCTGGCAAGCCGTTCCTGACCTCGGCCTATGGCTATGTGAAACTGCCGGGCCTTGAGGAATTCGAACTGGCCACGGCGGCGGGCTTTGATCTTGGCGTGTTCCTGGGCGTTGTCGGCTCGGTGCTGCTGGCGCTTGGCGGTCTGAGCCGTCTGGCGCGGCGCGCGGCGGTCGGGGCAGAGCCGGTCTACGCCCATATCGTCGCCGAGAAGCCCGAGGCGCGCAGCCCCGAGGAGCTGAACCCGTTCCCGCGCGAGACGCTCTTGCCGAAACGCTTCGCTGAGGCGCGCGGCTATACGAGTGCGCGCAATGACGACGCGCCGCCACCGGACGATCCGCCCAAACCCAAAACCAAGAAGAAGAAATCGAAGAAAGGGGAGGCGCAGTAATGGAAGCTCTTGTTGCAAGCGCCATCGGCGTGATGACCGCGGCGGGGATCTACCTGATCCTGCGGATGCGCACCTTCCCGGTCGTTCTGGGGATGGCGATGCTGTCCTATGCGGTGAACATCTTCCTCTTCGCCACGGGGCGGCTGGCGGTGAACCTGCCGCCGATCCTCGACCATGCCGGGGCAGAGACGGCGGGCTATACCGACCCGATCCCGCAGGCGCTGGTGCTGACGGCCATCGTGATCTCCTTCGGGATGACGGCGGTGGTGGTGATGCTGTCGCTGGGTGCCTTTGTGGAGGCGGGCAATGACCGGATCGACCTCGATGAAGAGGAGGCCGATCAATGATGGGACATTGGATGGTCGCGCCGGTGGTCCTTCCGGCGTTCCTCGCACCGCTGATCGTGCTGTGGATGCGGTTCGACCTGCGCACGCAGCGCGTCTTCTCGGTCGCGGGGATGGTCGCACTTCTGGTGCTGTCGATCGTGTTGGCGGTCTCGGCCACGCAGAACCCGCCCGAGGTCTACCGGCTTGGCAACTGGGAGGCGCCTTTCGGCATCGTCCTCGTGCTCGACCGGCTTTCGGCGCTGATGCTGGTGCTGACGGCGAGCCTTGGGCTTGCGGTGGTGCTCTATGCGATCGGCTCGGGCTGGGATAAGCGCGGCTGGCATTTCCACTCGCTCATGCAGTTCCAGATGATGGGGGTGAACGGCGCGTTTCTGACAGGCGATGCGTTCAACCTCTTCGTGTTCTTCGAGGTGCTTTTGATCGCCTCCTATGGCCTGATGATCCATGGCGGCGGCGAGAAGCGGCTCAAGGCGGGCGTGCAATATGTCGTCTATAACCTTGCCGGTTCGACGCTGTTCCTGTTCGCGCTGGGCACGATCTATGCGGTGACCGGCACGCTGAACATGGCGGACCTCGCGCAGAAGGTGGCGCAGATGTCGCCCGGGGATACGGCGCTTCTGCGTGTAGGTGCGGTGCTTTTGATGCTGGTCTTCGCGGTCAAGGCGGCGCTGGTGCCGTTCCAGTTCTGGCTGCCCGCGACCTATACCAACGCGCCGGGTCCGGTGGCCGCGCTTTTTGCGATCATGACCAAGGTCGGCGTCTACGCCATCGTCCGAATCTATACGCTGATCTTCCCGGCGGATGGCATCACGGGCGGCCTTGCGGGCGAGGTGCTGCTGCCCGCCGCGCTGGTGTCGCTGGTGATCGGGATGGTCGGCGTGCTGGGCGCGCGCGACATGGGCCGCCTGGTCGCCTATTCGGTGATCGGCTCGGTCGGCACGATGATGCTCGCCTTCAGCCAGTTCGATCAGGCCGCGACCGGGGCGGGGCTTTACTACATGATCCATTCGACGCTGGCGGCGGCGGCGCTGTTCCTCATCGCCGATCTCGTCAAGGAGCGCCGGGGCGCCGATGGTCTCGCGATCCGGCCTGCGCCGAAGATGATCAACCACGGACTCCTGTCGGGGATGTTCTTTGCCGCCGCCATCGCCATGGCGGGGATGCCGCCCTTGTCGGGTTTCCTTGGCAAGCTGATGATCCTCGACGCGTTGCGCGGTGAGTGGCTGGTCTGGGCGGCGATCCTGATTACCTCGTTGATCGCCATCGTGGGCTTTGGCCGCGCGGGGTCCGAGGTGTTCTGGAAATCCTATGCCGCCGAGGGCGAAACCCCCGAGGGGCCGAAGGACGCCTCGTCGCCGGGTCTGGCCTTTACCGCGGCGGGTGGGCTTCTGGCGGGGCTGGTCGCCATGACGGTGCTGGCCGGTCCGCTGAGCGGTTGGCTGCAAGGCACTGCCGCCCAGCTTCACGCGCCGCAAGCCTATATCTCGGCGGTGATGGATGGCGCCTATGAACGCGCCATGGAGGCCGAGCGCGCCTATTACGAGAAGAAGGGCTACGGCTCTGACCACGGGGCCGAGCCGCATGTCGCCTTAGAGGCCGAGGTGCAGGAAGAGGCCGCCGATACGGGCCATGACACGGGCTATGACACGGGCCACGACACGGGCGCGAGCGCGCCCGCCGCGGCGCATTGAGAAGGAGGCAGGAATGATCCGCAAATTGCTCCCGCACCCGCATCTGACGCTGCTCCTGACGGTGGTCTGGCTGCTTTTGGCCAATAGCTACACGATGAACTCGCTGGTCTTCGGCGTGATCATGGGGCTGGTGATCCCGTGGGTGACCGCGCCTTACTGGCCCGACCGCCCGGTGATCCGCCGCTTTCCGAAGATCGTGGAATATGTGCTGATCGTGCTGTGGGACATCATCGTCTCGAACCTCGTGGTGGCCAAGATCGTGCTGTTCATGCCGAAATCGAAGCTGCAACCGGCATGGGTGACGGTGCCGCTCGATCTGGTAGAGCCGGAATCGATCACGGTGCTTGCCGGCACGATCACGATGACGCCCGGCACGCTCACCGCCGAGATCGCGGCGGATGGGCATAGCCTCCTGGTGCATTGCCTGCACGCGCCCGATCCCGACGGGGTGCGCGACGACATCAAGGCCCGCTACGAACGCCGCCTGAAGGAGATTTTCGAATGATCACCTATGCGCTGATATTCGCGATTTCATGCTTTTCCGTGGCCCTGCTGTTCAACCTCTACCGCGTCGTGCACGCGCCGGGTGTGACCGACCGGGTGCTGGCTCTCGACACGATGGCGATCAATGCGATCGGGCTTCTGGTGCTGTTCGGTATCTGGGAAGGCACGGCGATCTTCTTCGAGGCTTCGATCCTCTACGCGATGACCGGGTTCGTGGCGACCGTGGCTTACGCGAAATTCCTGCTGCGCGGCGATATCATCGAGTGAGGGCGATATGGAACTGTTCTGGGAAATCCTGATCTCTGCACTGCTCGTGATCGGCGGGTTCTTTGGCCTCGTCGGCAGCTTCGGGCTGGTCAAACTGCCCGACCCGATGACGCGGCTGCACGCGCCGACCAAGGCGGCGACGCTGGGCGTGGGCGCGGTGCTGATCGCGTCGATGATCTGGTTCGGCGTGTTCAAGGACGATCTGACCCTGCATGAGCTGATGATCACGATCTTCCTGTTCCTGACCGCGCCGATCAGCGCGCATTTCATCGCCAAGGCCAATATCTTCAAGGACTGGCCCTCCGACAAACTCCCGCGCCCGCATGGCGAGGGCGAATGGGCGGTGCATCAGGCCGATGCCGACACCTCGGCCGAGGAACTCGAAGAGGCGGAAGAGGCCCGCAAAGGCTGATCCCATCCAATCGCTTGAAATATCCCGGGGGTCCGGGGGGCAGAGCCCCCGGCACGCTCCAAGGAAAAAGGCGCGAAGGGGGGGCCCTCGCGCCTTTCGCAATGTGCTGAGTGCTGTCAGACCTCAGAGCAGCCCGGCATGGGCAAGGGCCGCGTCGAGCTGCGCCTTGGTGCTGTCCAGAAGCCCGGTCAGCGGCAGGCGCACCTCGTCCGAGCACAGGCCCAGCCGCGACATCGCGTATTTCGCGCCCGCGACACCCGGCTCGACAAAGATCGCCTCATGCAGCGGCATCAGTTTGTCCTGATAAGCCAGCGCCTTGGCGTAATCGCCCGCAAGCGTCGCTTCCTGCATCTGTGCGCAGAGCTTCGGCGCGACATTCGCGGTGACCGAGATACAGCCCACGCCGCCCATCGCGTTGAAGCCGACGGCGGTCGCGTCCTCGCCCGAGATTTGCGCGAAATCGGCGCCACAGGTCATCCGCTGCTTGGCCACGCGGCTCAGATCGCCGGTCGCGTCTTTCACGCCGACGATGCGTGGCAGTTTCGCCAACTCGCCCATCGTCGCCGGGCTCATGTCGATCACCGAGCGGCCGGGGATGTTATAGATCACGATCGGCAGGGTGCAGGCATCGTGCATCGCGGTGAAATGCGCGATCAGCCCGCGTTGCGTCGGCTTGTTGTAATAGGGCGTCACCACCAGTGCGGCATCGGCACCTGCGGCTTCGGCATGCTGGATCAGCTCGATCCCCTCGCGGGTATAGTTCGAGCCCGCGCCCGCGATCACCGGGATGCGGCCCGCGACGGCCTTGACCACTTCGGCCACGACGGTGTTGTGTTCGTCATGGCTCAGCGTCGGGCTTTCGCCAGTGGTGCCGACCGGCACGAGGCCGTGGCTGCCCTGCTCGATATGCCACTCGACCAGCTTCTTGAGCGTGTCCAGATCCAGCTCGCCGTTCTTGAACGGCGTGATGAGTGCGGGGATGGACCCTTTGAACATGACACGCTCCTTTGCATTGCGTTCAGGCCGGATTCGGCCCGGTTGAAATCGGGCGGACATTATGCGAGGCGCGCGCGCTTGCCAACTTGTGAATTGCATGGGCGCGCGGATGCAGGCAGGTAGGGGAAAACGACCGGGCAGGGCGATGATCAGACGAATTCTCATGGCGGCCGTTCTGGCCGCGGCGCTGGGCGCGCCGGGGCTTGCGCAGGGCACGGGGGCGCAGGCCTTGGCCGAGGCGATGACGGCGGTTGGCCGCAAAGACTGGCCCGCCGCAGAGGCGCAATCGCGCATCGCCGGGCCGCTCGCGTTCGACATCGTGGAATGGCACCGGCTGCGCGCGGGCGAGGGGCGGTTCGCCGATTACGCGGATTTTGCCGCGCGGCGCGCGAACTGGCCCGGCATGCCGCTGTTGCGGCGCAAGGGCGAGGCGGTTCTGGACGAGGGCACGCCCGAACAGATCATCGCCTATTTCTCGGGTCATGCGCCGCTGACCGGCGCGGGCGCGCTGGCGCTGATCGCGGCCTATCAAAGCATGGGCGAGGCGACCAAGGCGCAGACCGTGGCCGAGGCCGCATGGCGTGAGTTGGATCTCAGCGCCGAGGATCAGGCCACCTTTCTGGAGCGGCACGCGGCATGGGTCACGCCCCATCATGGCGGGCGGATGCAGACGATGCTCGACCGTACCGATTTGACGCAGGCGCGGCGGATGCTCGATCTGGTGACGCCGGGGACCAGGACGGTTGCGGCGGCGCGGATTGCGCTTCAGGCGCGCACGGCGGGCGTTGACGCGCTGATCGAGGCGATCCCCGAGCGGATGATGGGGTCTTATGGGCTCGCGCGGGATCGCGCGGTCTGGCGCTGGCGGATGGGGTTTGAGGATGGCGCCGCCGATCTGATTCTGGAACGCTCGGAAAGCGCCGCGCATCTGGGCGACCCGGCGCTGTGGGCGGATGTGCGCGCGCGGATGGCGCGCTGGGATCTGCGCAACGGCAACCCGCGCCGCGCCTACAAGATCGCCGCGCGGCATCGGCTGAGCGATCATGGCAGCGATTACGCCGATCTCGAATGGCTCGCGGGCTATGCCGCGCTGAAGCTGGGCGATGCGCCGACCGCGCTGCGCCATTTCGAGGCCATGGGCGATGTCGTCGCCAGCCCGATCAGCAGTTCGCGCGCGGCCTATTGGCAGGGGCGGGCGCTGGAGCAGATGGGGCAGATGGGCCCGGCCAAGGCTGCCTTTGCCGAGGGCGCGCGCTGGCAGACGGCCTATTACGGGCTGCTCTCCGCCGAGCGTCTGGGCCAGCCGCTGGACCCGGCCCTGTCGGCAAGCCCGGCCTTGCCCGATTGGCGCGGCCAGCCTTTCGAGCAGAGCAGCGTTTTTCAGGCGGCGCTCTTGCTGCGCGAAGCGGGGCAGGATGCCTTGGCCGAGCGGTTCCTGCTGCATCTCGAAGAGAGCCTGCCGCCCGAGCAGATCGCGCCGCTGGCGGCGCTCGCGCTCGATTGGAGGGATACGCATCTGGCGCTGCGGCTGGGCAAGCGGGCGGCCTCGGACGGGGTGGTGCTGGTGCCTGCCTATTACCCGATCCCCGACCTGACGACGCATGATCTTGGCGTGCCCGAAGAGTTGGTGCTGGCGATTGCGCGCCGCGAGAGCGAGTTCGATCATCGGGTCGTCAGCCATGCGGGGGCTATGGGGCTCATGCAGGTGATGCCGGGCACCGCCAAGATGATGGCCGAAGAGATCGGCGAGCCTTATCAGGAGGCGCGCCTGACCACGGATGCCACCTACAATGCGCGGCTGGGCGGGGCTTACCTGCGGCATCTGCGCGAGGAGTTTGGCCCCTCGATCGTGCTGGTCGCGGCGGGCTACAATGCCGGGCCGGGGCGGCCGCGCCGCTGGATGACCGAGATGGGCGACCCGCGTGTGGGCGCGGTGGATGTGGTCGATTGGGTCGAGATGATCCCCTTCGACGAGACCCGCAACTACGTCATGCGGGTGGCCGAGAGCCTGCCGGTTTACCGCGCGCGGCTGGGTCTGCCGGCGGTCAAATTCACGACCGATCTGCGGGGCGTAGCGCGCTAGCTCCGGCGCTTGCGACCCGTGCGCAGAATGGTGAAGATCCCCGCTGCCGCCACGACGCCCGCGCCGATGGCGACATTGGGTTCGAGCACTTCGTCGAACACGATCATCCCCAGCCCCGCCGCCCAGACAAGTTGCAGATAGGCGAAGGGCTGGATCGCGGAGGCCTCGGCGACCTCATAGGCCTTGATCAGCAGGAAATGCGCGGTCGATGCGGTCAGGCAGAGCACCGCCATCCAGCCCCAGTCGGCCGGTGCGAGCGGCTCCCAGTAGGGCAGGCCGATGGCGGTGACCACGATGGCCCCCACCACGCCGGTATAGAAGAACGAGACCGAGGCCGGGTCCTTGCGCCCGACATAGCGGGTGAGCAGCGAGTAGAGCGCAAAGAGAAACGCGGCGGCGAGCGGCACCAGCGCCTTGGCGGAAAACACGCCGAAGCCCGGTTCGAGGATGATCAGCACGCCAACGAAACCGATGGCGATGGCGATGGCGCGCCGCCAACCGACCTTTTCGCCAAGGATCGGGCCGGACAGCACCGCGACGATCAGCGGATAAGAGGCAAAAACGGCGTGGGTCTCGACGAGGCCGAGCAGCACGAACGCCTGCACCATGACGATCACCTCGACGATCATGATGACCGAGCGGACGATCTGGACCAAGGGCTGGGCCGAGCGGGTGGCCTTTTTCAAACCGCCGGGCGCGCGCGCAGCCAGCACGATCACGAAGCCCGCGAAGAACCAGAACCGCACCATGAGCGCCATGAAGACGTTATATTCGCCCGCGATATGGCGTGAGATGCCGTCCTGCATCGCGAAGATGAAGGTCACCGCCACCATCAGCCAGATGCCCTTGCGGGTGTCCTGTTCAGCCATGTTTGCGGCCCGTGCTCATGTGGCGCTTGTGCCCGTGGCCCGGCGCGCGGCTGACCTCGAAGCCCGCTGCGGCAAGGTTCCGGCGCACGAAGCCAGCAGCGGTATAGGTCGCGAAGCTGCCACCCGGCGCGGTATGGCGCCCGACCTCCGCCATCAGGCTCTCGCCCCACAGCTCTGGGTTCTTTGCGGGCGAAAACCCGTCGAGGAACCACGCATCCGCGCGCCCTTCCCACGCGGGCAGCGTCTCTCGCGCATCGCCAATGACGATTTCCACCGCGATCGGGCCGAACTGAAACCGGGTCTCGCCCCGCGCCCATGCGTCGAGCAGCGGATCTGCCACGGCGCGCGCCTCGGGAAAGGCGTCAAGCGCGCGCGCCATTTCGGCGGCGCTCATCGGGAAGGCCTCGAAGCTGGTGAAGCGGATCGGCACGTCTTCGGGCGCAATCAGGCGCAGCGCCAGCAGGTTCAGCCCGGTGCCAAAGCCCAGCTCGACCACGTGAAAACCGGGGGCTAGCCGCGCGGGCAGGTCATTGCCGTCCAGAAATACATGGCGCGTCTCGGCCAACCCGTTCGCGAGCGAGAAATAGGGGTCGTCAAAGCGCGTCGAGACCGGGGTCGATCCGTCGCGCCAGTCGAGGGCGGCTTGGCTCTGGTCAGGGGGCGGCATTGCGGGTAGGTCCTTGGGGATCAGAGCGCGACAGTGGCGAAAGGACGCGGGAATGGCAAGCGGGCGCGTAGAGCTGACAGTGCGGGGCGGGGGCGCGTTCGGTCTCTCGATCGCGTTCGAGGCGGCGCGCCGGGGTGCCCGCGTTCGGCTGATCGAGGCGCGCGGGATCGGGGCCGGATCTTCGGGCGGCACGGTGGGCGCGCTGGCCCCGCATGTGCCGGAGAATTGGAACCCCAAGAAACAGTTTCAATTCGAGAGCCTGCGGATGGCCGAGGGGTTCTGGACCGCGGCGCGCGAGGCCGGAGGCAAGGATGCGGGCTATGCGCGCACCGGACGCGTGCAACCGCTGATGGACGCCGCACAGGTGGCCCGCGCACAGGAGCGCGCCGCGCAGGCCGCGATGCTTTGGCAGGGCTTTGCGGAATGGCGCGTGGTCGAGGGCGGCGATCTGGGGCCGCTCGCCCCCGCCGCGCCGAACGGGTTCTACGTGTTCGACACGCTCACCGCCCGCGCGGCCCCGCGTGCGGCGGGCGCGTCGCTTGCCGCCGCGATCGAGGCGCTGGGCGGAGAGATTGTTTTAGGCGAAGCCGAGGAGATCGGTCAGGTGATCCATGCGACCGGGACGGAGGGCTTGGCGGAGCTGTCCCGGACACTTGGCAAATCGGTCGGAGGCGGTGTGAAGGGCCAATCTGCGCTCTTGCGCTATGACGCCCCGGACGCGCCGCAGGTCTATGCCGAAAGCCTGCATATCGTGCCCCATGCCGATGGGACGGTGGCGATCGGCTCAACCTCGGAGCGCGAGTTCGAGGACGGCGCGGCAACGGATGCGCAACTCGACGCGCTGGTCGAAAAGGCCCGCCGCCTCTGCCCTGCGCTCGCCGATGCGCCAGTCATCGACCGCTGGGCCGGTGTGCGCCCCCGCGCCAAATCCCGCGCGCCGATGCTCGGCGCCTGGCCCGGGCGGCCCGGCCACTTCATCGCCAATGGCGGCTTCAAGATCGGCTTTGGCATGGCGCCCAAGGTCGCGCAAACCATGGTCGATCTGGTGCTGGAAGGGCGCGATGCGATCCCCGAGGGCTTTCGCGTCGAGGACAATCTCTAGGGGGCGCTGCCCTCTCGCGCGGGCCGCGCTCACCCCCGGGATATTTCGGGCGATTGGACACGCAGAGACGTCTCCCCTTCCAATCGCGTCAAATATCCCGGGGGGTGAATTTGCGTCAGCAAAGAGGGGGGCAGCGCCCCCCCCGACCCGCCTACCAGCGTTTGAGCGCGTCTTCGTCCGCGTCCTTGGCCGCGACCCAGGCGGTGCCCGAACGCATATGTTCCTTCTTCCAGAAGGGCGCGCGGGATTTGAGGTAATCCATCAGGAACTCGGCGGCCTCAAAGGCGGCGACGCGGTGCCGGGCGGCGGTGGCGACCATCATGATCGGCTCGCCCACGGCAAGGCGGCCGTGGCGGTGGATCACCAGCGCATCGGCAAGCTCCCAGCGGGTCATCGCCTCTTCGGTGATCTTGGCAATCGCGCGTTCGGTCATGCCGGGGTAATGCTCGAGTTCGAGCGCCTCGAGATCGCCCGAGTCGTCGCGCACGATCCCGGTGAAGGTGACGACTGCGCCGACATTGTTGCCGCCTGTGCCGAAGCTGGCCGTCTCGGCGGCGAAGTCGAAGGGCTCTGTCTGGACCGCGATTTTCACCTCAGCCCCCGGTCATTGGCGGGAAGAACGCGACTTCGCGCACGCCTTCGAGGGGCGCGTCGAACCCGGACAGGTCTTGATCGAGCGCCACGCGCAGCGCGCTGGTATCCGCGAAGGCCGCGTCATAGCGCGGATCGCGCGCGCGCAGTTCCGTGACGAGATCGGCGACCGTACGGGCCGAAGTTTCGACCGTTTCGCGCGGCACGCCGATGCGTTCCCGGACCCATGCGAAATAAAGAACCTCAACCATCCTTGTGATCCTTCAGGAAGGGCAGCGCCTTGGCGAAATAGTCCCAGCCCGTGAGCGCGGTCAGCAGCGCCGCGACCCAGATCAGGCTGAGGCCCACGAAGCTTGCGACCGAGGCCGGGCTGACCCGCGACGGGATCTCGCCTTCGCCGGCACGCGGCGGCAGGCCGGATTCGAGATAGTGCAGCCCGGTGCCGAGGAACAGGATCGCGATGGCGACCATTTGCGCGGTGGTTTTCCACTTGGCGAGTTTGGTGACCTTGAGCTGTCCGGCCTCGGCGCCGAGGTATTCGCGCAGGCCCGACACGAACACTTCGCGGAACAGGATCACCGTCACCGGCAGGATCAGCCAGGGGTTCATGCCCGAGTAGCCCGTGATGATCACCAGCGCGATCACCACCATTGCCTTATCGGCGATCGGGTCGAGCATCGCGCCGAAGCGGCTTTCCTGTTTCCAGGCGCGGGCGAGATAGCCGTCGAACCAGTCGGTCACGGCGGCGGTGATGAACAGTGCCAATGCGAACCAGTCCGCCAGCGGACGGTTGAAATAGAGAAACATCACCGCCACGCCGGGCGCGGCGATCAGACGGAGAACCGTCAGGATATTGGGCAAGGTCCATCTCATTCGGGCAACCTAGCCTCGGGCGCGGGCGAGGGGAAGAGGGCGTATTAGCGCGCGGGGTCTTTGTAGCTATGTGTTGCGCCGCGCCAATCGGTGACTTCCCAGAGTCCTTGCGCGATGGCGCGGACATGGTCGCCATTGATCGGCACCTTGCCGAAGCCGCCAGGGATGTCGAGCACATAGGTCGGCAGGGCCGTTCCGGTGATCCGCCCGCGCAGCGCGCGCAGGAGCGCGCGGCCTTCGTCGATGGTGGTGCGGAACTGCGAGGTGCCGCGCGCGAGGTCGCAATGGTGCAGATAGTAGGGCTTCACGCGCAGCGCGGTCAGCGCGGTAAAGAGGCTCGCCAGCGCCTCGGGCGTGTCGTTCACGCCCCGGAGCAGCACGCTTTGCGAGAGCATCGGCACGCCCCTATCGACCAGCCGCGCAATCGCGGCGCGGGCGGCGGGGGTGAGTTCGTCGGCGTGGTTCGTATGCAGCACGATCCAGACCGCCGGCCCGGGGGCCGCAAGCGTTTCCAGCAGCGCCTCGGTGATGCGGTAGGGGGCGACCACCGGCACGCGGGTGTGAAAGCGGATTTGCGTGAGATGCGGGATCGCGCGGAGCCGTGTCAGCACCGCCCCGATCCGTCGCGCCGACAGGGTCAGCGGATCGCCTCCGGTCAGCACCACCTCGCGGATCGCGGGGGTGCGCGCGATGTAGTCGAGCGCGGCCGCCAGCGCGTCCTCGGGGAGCGGGCCGGTTTCGCCCACGGTCTCCCGGCGAAAGCAGAAGCGGCAATAGACATCGCAGGTCTTGGTGACATGCAGGATCACCCGGTCAGGATAGCGATGCGTCAGCCCGGGCACCGGCGCGTGGGCCGCGTCGCCGATGGGATCGAGGAGTTCCTCGGGGCGGGTGACCAGTTCGGCCCTGCTTGGCAGGAATTGCCGCGCGACACCGTCATCGGGGGCGCCAATCGCGCCCTGCATTTCGGCGGTCAGGCGGATGCGAAACTCTGCCTCGACCGGTGCCAGCCCCGGCAGATCACCGCGCGCGACAAGGCCCGCCTCGGCCAGATCGGCGAGGCTGCTCAGCGCGGGGGGCGTATCGGGGCGGGCGGTGCTCATGGGGCGATGCGCTACGCGGGGGGCGGTCGCGCGTCAATCTCTGTCGTTGAAGAAATTGTAGATCGTTTCGGCCATGGCCTCGGAAATGCCCGGCACATCCATCAGATCATTCAGCCCCGCGCGGCTCACGGCCTTGGCCGAGCCGAAATGCTGCAAGAGGGCGCGCTTGCGCGTGGCGCCGACGCCCGGCACCTCGTCGAGCGGGTTGGCCATCGTCGCCTTGGCGCGCTTGGCCCGGTGCGCGCCAATCGCCCAGCGGTGGGCCTCGTCGCGCAGGCGTTGCACGTAATAGAGCACCGGGTCGTTCCGTTGCAGCGCGAAGGGGCGGGCCCGGTAGCGGTGGAATTCCTCCTTGCCGTGGTCGCGGTCCACACCCTTGGCGACACCGACCATCGGGATGTCGGCCACGCCCAGCGTCTCCATGATCTCATGCACCGCCGAGACCTGCCCCGCGCCGCCGTCGATCAGCAAAAGATCGGGCCAGGCGTCGGATTTGCGCTCGGGGTCTTCTTTCAGCAAACGCTGAAAACGGCGGGTCAGCACCTCTTTCATCATGCCGAAATCGTCGCCGGGCGTGACCTCGCCATCCTTGATGTTGAACTTGCGATACTGGCTTTTGATATAGCCCTCGGGTCCCGCGACGATCATGCCGCCGACCGCATGGGCGCCCTGAATATGTGAGTTGTCGTAGACCTCGATGCGGGCGGGCGGTGCGGGGAGAGCGAACGCCTCGGCCACGCCCTTGAGCAGCTTCGCCTGAGCGGCGGATTCGGACATGCGCCGGCCAAGGCTCTCGCGGGCATTGCGGGCGGCGTTTTCCACAAGCTCCGCCTTTTCGCCGCGCTTGGGCACCGCGATCTCCACCTTGCGTGCGGCCTTTTGGCTGAGCGCGTCGATCATCAGGTCCTCGTCCTCGATCGGATGGGACAGAAGGATCAGGCGCGGCGGCGGACGGTTGTCGTAAAACTGCGCGAGGAAGGCTTCGAGCACCTCGGCCTCATCCGCGCCCGACCCGGTGCGCGGGTAGAAATCGTGGTTGCCCCAGCTTTGATGCGCACGGATGAAGAAGACCTGCACGCAGGCCTGCCCGCCCTCCATGTGCAGCGCCACCACATCCGCCTCGGCCACGCCGCGCGGGTTGATGCCCTGGCTCTGCTGCACATTGGTTAGCGCCTTGATCCGGTCGCGCAGGGCCGCGGCGCGCTCGAACTCCATCGCGTCCGAGGCCACCTGCATCTGCTGCGCGAGTTCTTGCTGGATCGTCGTCGATTTGCCTTCGAGGAAGCGCTTCGCGTCCTCGACCAACTCGGCATACTCCGCCTCGGTGATCTTGCCGACACAGGGCGCGGCACAGCGCTTGATCTGATATTGCAGGCAGGGCCGCGTGCGCGCGGCGAACATCGTGTCCGAGCAGTTGCGCAGCAAGAAGACCCGCTCCAGATGGTTGAGCGTGCGGTTCACCGCGCCCGCGCTGGCGAAGGGGCCAAAATAGGCGCCGGTGCGCCCTCGCTTGCCGCGATGCTTGCGGATCATCGGAAAGGGGTGGTCGCCGGTGATATGGATGTGCGGAAAGCTTTTGTCGTCACGCAGCAGCACGTTGTAGCGGGGCTTGAGCTGCTTGATGAGGTTCTGTTCAAGCAGCAGCGCCTCGGTCTCGGTGCGGGTGGTGAGGAACATCATCCGCCGCGTCTCGAAGATCATCCGCGCGATCCGCGCCGAGTGACCCGAGGGTCGCGCATAGTTCGACACCCGCGCCTTGAGGTTGCGCGCCTTGCCGACATAGAGCACCTCGCCCTTGTCGTTCAGCATCCGGTAAACGCCCGGCGAGCCATCGAGCCGGGTGACGTAATCCGCGATCAGCGCGTGACCGCTCAACCGAGGCGGGAGCTCGGTTTCGGCGCTGTCGTCGGGGGTGTCCTGGGTCTCGGTCATCGGCTCCGCGATTCTTGGCTGTCGCTGCAATGTAGGGCAGGGGAGATCAAGAAAAAACCTGTCCACGGTTTCTGTGGATAACTCTGTTGGAAAGAAATCCCGATCACGGAATTTTCGTTGTTTTGCGGCGATTTCGTTAATCTGCCTAAGAAATAGGCGAAATAATATCCCTTTGATTTTTAAGGGAAATTATTTTGACATCAGTCAAGCCTCTGAAAATATTAGGATATTCGTAACGAATTTGTTACGGGCACGGCACTGGTGGACAACTTGCCGCAGCGTCCCTGGCCCGGCCCCTATTCAACGCCCAGAACATCCGGTGTTTGCCAGGCCAGATGCTGGCCGCCATCGACGCAAAGCAGCTGCCCGGTGACGGCGGGCGCATCGAGAAAATAGCCAAGTGCCGCGCAGATATCCTCGGGGTTCGAACCGCGTTCGAGGATGGTCGCGGCGCGCTGCCGGGAGAAGTGGCTCTCGCTCTGGCGGGCCCCTTGCAACGTGGGGCCGGGGCCGATTGCGTTCACGCGAATATCCGGGGCGAGCGCCTGCGCCGCAGTTTGGGTAAACGCCCAGAGCCCCATCTTGGCGAGGGTGTAGCTCATGAATTCGGGGGTGAGCTTGCGCATCCGCTGATCGAGCATGTTGACGATCAGCGCCTGTGCGCGGGGTTCGCCCTCCGAACGGTCGGCCTTGGGGGCTTGGCGCGCGAAATGCTGCGAGAGCACCACGGGCGCGCGCAGGTTGGATTCGAAGTGCCGGTCCCAGCTTTCGCGGGTGACCGTGTCGAGCCGGTCATACTCGAAGATCGAGGCATTATTTATGAGGATGTCGAGCGGGCGGCCCAGACCTTCGGCGGCCGTGGCGATGAGTGGCGTCACCTGCGCCTCATCCAGCATGTCGGCCTGAAGCGTGACGGCGCGCACGCCCTTGGCGCGGGCCTCGGCGGCGGTCGCTTCGGCGGCCTCGGCGGAGCCGTTGTAATGGATTGCGACATCGACGCCGCGCCCTGCCAGATAGAGCGCCATCGCCCGCCCGAGGCGCTGCGCGCCGCCGGTTACCAGTGCCGCCTTCATGCCGTGCCTCCCGCCATCAACACCACCACATAGGCAGCATAGATCAGGGTAAAGCCGATGCCGATCCCTCGCGTGATGGGCCAGCGGTAGAACACGAAGGGCAACAGCAGCACGGACGCGCCGAGCATCACCCAGAGGTCGAAATGCAGCATCCCTTCGGGCACGGGCAGCGGACCGACGAGGCCCGCGAAGCCGATGATCGAGAGCAGGTTGAAGATGTTCGAGCCGATCACGTTGCCCAGCGCCACATCGGCGCGGCCCCGCATGGCCGCCGTGACCGAGGTCGCGAGTTCCGGCAGTGAGGTGCCGACCGCAACCAGCGTGAGCCCGATCACCGCCTCGGAGATTCCGAAGGACCGCGCGATGGAGCTTGCGCCCGTGACAAGGAAATCCGCGCCGAAGGGCAGACCCACGAGACCGGCGGCGATGAAAGCGCCGATCTTCCAGCCCGGCATCTTCGGATCGGCGGCTTCGACCTCTTCATCCGCGGCGCGGCGTTCGGCGCGATGGGCCAGCGCCTCGCGGATCTGGCGCGACAGGATCAGGGCAAGCGCGCCCAGAAGCACCAGCGCATGCGGCCAGCGGATCGGCCCCATGAAGCAGATCAGGATAAAAAGAACCGTCGCGGCAATCATGATCGTGGCGCTCTCGCGGGTGTCGCTTTCATCCGTGCGGATCGCCGAGATGATCGCGGGCAGGCCCAGCACCAGCAGGATATTGGCGGTGTTCGACCCGATCACGTTGCCCAGCGCGATGGCGGGGGCGCCATCGAGAACGGCGGCGATCGAGACCATCAGTTCTGGGGCTGATGTCCCGAAGGCAACCACGGTCAGCCCCACGATCAGCGCCGGGATACCCAGCCGGAGCGCGAGGTTCACCGCGCCTTTGACCAGCGCATCGCCCGCGACGACCAGCAGGCCGAGTCCGACCGCGATGAGAAACAGATCCCAGATCATTCACTATGCCTTTGAGTTATGTCCGCAGGGGCAGGGGCCGGACCCGATCCGGGGCCTCCCGCATGAGGGGCAGCGTTTTGCCAGCCGCGCGGGCGGCGGCGCGCCCGTCTTGCGACCGGGCAGGCGCAGCTTGCCGAACATGGCCAGCACCGCCATCACCACCAGAAACAGGGTCATTGCCTTGATCAGCATCGCTCAGAGCCCGTAACGCGCCCAGAGCGCGCGCTCTTCGGCGGTGTCGATCATCTGCGCCGCCGTGGCCGCGCCCAGTTCCGCGCCGAAACTTGCCCCGAAGCGGCGCAGCCATGACCGGCGCGGGCCGTAATGCAGCAGCCGCACCTTGTCACCGTAAAGCGCCTTGAGCTTGGGCACCGCATGGGCCAGCCCGTCGATCAGCCCGTATTCAAGCGCCCGCCCCCCGGTCCAGACCTGCCCGGTGAACAGGTCCGGCTCCTTGGCGAGCCGCTCGCCGCGCCGCGCGATGACATGGCTGCGGAAGGCGAGGTGCATGTCGTCGAGCAATGCCTTCAACCGTTCGACATCTTCGGGCTTTTCGGGGCGGAACGGGTCGAGGAAGCTCTTGGAGCCGCCGGCGGTATGGACCCGGCGCGCGATCCCGTGGCGCGCGATGAACTCATCGAGGCCGAAGCCCGACGAGATGACGCCGATCGAGCCGACGATCGAGGTCGCGTCAGCCCAGATATCGTCGGCGGCGCAGGCCAGCCAGTAGCCACCCGAGGCGGCAACATCTTCGACGAAGGCATGGACGGGGGTCTCGGTCTCTGCCGCAAGGCGCCGGATGCGGCCCGCGATCAGAGAGCTTTGTACCGGCGAGCCGCCCGGCGAGTTGATCAAAAGCGCCACCGCCGCCGGTTTGCCCCGCCGGAACGCACGCTCGATCAGGGGCGCGAGGGCCGCGTCCGAAAGGCCCTGCGCTCCGGGGCGCGTGACCCCGATCGCGCCTTGAAGCCGGATCATCGCCACGAGGGGCGGTTTGGGCGCAAACGGAATGAGATGCGTGACTTTCATACGCCCCGATGTAGGCTCTGGGACCTGTCGGGGCAAGGCGCGGGCTCACGCATTTTTGTTTGCCGCGCCAGCGAGGCCGCAATGGTGCGGCAGAGGGCCTGAAAACCCGGCGCTTCGCTCAGGTCTTGCCCTGCATCCGCTCGATATAGCCGCGCAGCTCCTCGGCCTCGTGGCGGGCGTCGCGCAAGCCGTCCATAGCCGCACGCAACTCCGCTTCGGTCTGGCTCAGCTGGTTGCCGAGCTCCGCCTCGCGCTGTTCGAGATACATGATCGCCTGATCGCGGGTTTCCTCGGCCTCGTGCAAAGCCTGCGCCATCTGTTCGAGCTGGCCGATATCGGCGCGGGTGACGCGGGTCAGGCGGTGGATCAGCCATGAGGCCAGCCAGCCGAGCGCGAAGGCGATGAACAGGATGATCGCGGTGGCGATGACGAATTGGATATTGTTCATTCTCTCTTGTCCCTGTCCCTTACTGGTTCGCGCCAAGCCCTTCGGGGCGCGGGTCGGGCCGGATCGTTGCATCGTCCGGGGTCTCGACCGTGATCTCGATAGCGGGGTCCTGCGCAGCGGCCACCTCGGGCGGCAGATCCGTGGGCGTTTCGGTCGCCTCTTCGACGGTCTCTGCGGCCTCGGGCGCCGCGTCTTCGGCGGGCGCTTCGGGGGCGGCGTCTTCGGCGGTCTCGTCCGCAGGATCGGTCACGGCGCCATCCATCGGCTCTTCGGTCTGCGCACCGTCCGTGTCGGGCAGATGCTCCCCATCCATGGGCGCGTCCGCGTCCGGATGGGGTTCGGCCAGCGGGTCCCCGGCTTGCGATTCCTCAACCGGAGCTTCCTCGGCGGGCGTCTCTTCTGCGGTCTCTGGCGCTGCGCCATCCTCTTGCGGCGGGGCGGCCATTGGCAGCGGCGCTTCCTCGACGGGGGCGGCATCGAGCAGCACGAATTCGATCCGGCGGTTCTCCTCGCGGCCCTCTTCGGTCGCGTTATCCCCGATCGGCTGGCTTTCCCCATAGCCTTTGGGAGTCAGGTTGCCGGTCAGCACGCGCCGCTCCATCAGCGCCCGGACAACGGCCTGCGCGCGCTCCTGGGACAGCGCGAGGTTGGTCTCTTCGCGGCCCTGACTGTCGGTATGGCCCGCGACTTCCATGCGGAAATCCGTGCAATCCTTCATCGCCGCCGCCAGCGCATCAAGCGCGCCCGCGCCCTCGGCGGCAATCACCGAGGAGCCCGGCTCGAAGCTGATCTTCTGCGCGGTCAGCACCGTATTCAGACGGTCCACGCATTCGGGGCCGTCGGGCAAGCCCAGCACCGGGTCGAGCCGCTTGTCATAGGCGATATGCAGCTCCATCGCGGCGCTTTCGCCAAGGCGCGCCGAGATGATCCGCGACACCGCATCCGTGACCTGCGCATTGCCGCTGACCCCGTCGATGCGGATCAGGTCCGGCGTCACAAGCACCTTGCCGTCATGCAATTCGCCCAGCGCCTCGAGCGCGGCGAGGCTGCGCACCGACCAGCCCGCGGGCAGCGTGTCGTCGGTCCGGGTCGCGCCATAGACCGCGCCATGCCCAAACCGCGCGCGGGCGAAATTCTCGATCACATCGCGCTGGCGCTCATCGGTGACCCGCCCGCGCAGCACCACATTGCCATCCGCCGATTTCTGCGCGGCGAAGGTCAGATCGGCAGGGGTGGCCTGTTCGGTTTTCTCCAGCTCCGCCTTGAGCGAGAACACGTCGGGCAGGTTCGATTCGAGCTCGCCCACGACCTTGTCGAAGCTCGCTGGCGAAACGGTATTCGCCGCCACCAGCGCGATGTCGGCATCCGAGAAGGTGACAGAACCTGCGCCCAGTTCCTTCATCGCGCCAAGCGCCATCGTCACGGCATCCGCCCATGCGGGCGAGGGCACGCCCATGCCGATGGTGCAGCCGACCGCACCCTCGGCACCGGCATCGCGCGCGGCGGCGATGATCCGGTCGCGGGCGCGGGCCGTGTTGGCCGAGCAGGCATCGAATCGCGCGCCCTCGGCGTCGATCAGAAAGCGCAGCGTGAAGGGGGTGATGACCGGGGCGGGGGCCGAGATGTCGAAGCTCAGCTTGAGATCGGCGGGCCTGCGCCGCGCCAGCGATGTCTCGGCGCGGGCCTTGTCCTCGGGGCTGTCAGTGATCGCCTCGACCTCGACCGCGCCGGGGCTGACCGAAATCTTGGAGCGCGGCAGCGTGCGCAGCGAGTGCATGGCGAAATCGAGCGCGCTCGCCCAGCCGGCGGGGGCGGGGTAATTCGCGCTTTCGAGCATGTCGGTCACCGTGCCGCCCTCGGCGATCTTTTTCAGATCCTCGATCATCTTTTCGCGGTCGGTGGCCACCGGCAACAGGCCGATCAGCTGAATGCCATCGTCATTGCGCAGGATTTCAAGCGAGAAGGTCGGCGGCGCCAGCGCCTCGGCACTGACCACGTCGATCACATCGACGATTCGCGACGGCTGCACCACCGATCCGGCCGCTGTCACCGCGCGAAACCGTGCCGCCTCGCTCGGTGCGGTGCCCGAGACGATGACCTGAAGCCCGTCGGTCTCGACCTGCGCCCAGCCATGGCCCATCGCCTCAAGGCGCAGCTTCACCGCCGAGCGCGAACTCGATTCGACCATCCCCGCCACGCCGAACCCCGCCACGACGGACAGCACCAATGCAGAGGCAAAGGCGGCGGTGGTCATCAGCGTGGTGCGAGCTTGCATAGGGGGTGGGCCTCCCTTGGGATAGTTGCCTTCTTCCTTAAGGGGGTGTCACCCGGTGATCAATTGCACGATTGCGCCAGCGGCGAGAAACAGCGCAGCAATCAAGCCGGTATCACGGTTGGCGCGGAACAGGCGCAGGCAGGTGTCGCTATCGTCGATATCCAGTTGCCGCAATTGCCAGAGCATGTGCCAGCCAAAGGCCCATGGCGCCGCGAGGCTGAGGATCAGGACCAGCGGATCGGCGGCCTGCGGCAAAAGCGCCCAGAGCACCGCCGCCGTCATCAGCGCGACCGACACGATCAGGAAGCCGCCCAGCCATTTCGCACTATCCGCCCCGAACAGTCGCGCCGTCGATTTCACCCCGATCAGCGCATCATCCTCTTTGTCCTGATGCGCATAGATCGTGTCGTAAAAGAGCGTCCACACGAGCCCCGACAGATAGAGCAACACCGCCGCCGGGTGCAGGCTGCCGCTATGTGCAACCCACCCCAAGAGCGCGCCCCAGTTGAACGCGATCCCAAGGAACACCTGCGGCCACCATGTGAAGCGCTTGGCGAAGGGATAGATCGCCACCGGCCCAAGCGCCACGATGCCCAGCACGATCGCGGGCAGCGGGAAGCTGAACAGGATCAGCGCCGCGAGCGCGATCTGCGCGACCATCCAGATCACCGCGCCTTTCACCGTGACCTGACCCGAGGGGATCGGGCGCGAGCGGGTGCGGGCGACCTCGGCGTCGAACTTGCGGTCGGTGATGTCGTTCCATGTGCAGCCCGCGCCGCGCATCAGAAACGCGCCCACCGCGCAGCCGGCCACCAGCCACAGGTCCAGCCATTTCGGCCCGCTCGCCGCTGCGGCCAGCGCGATGCCCCACAGGCACGGGATCAGCAACAGCCACGTCCCCGCCGGACGATCCGCCCGCGACAGCCTCAGATAGGGGCGCGTGGCGGGCGGCGCGAGCCGGTCCACCCAGTTGCCGCTGACCGCATCCGCGACCTGGCCCTGATGACTCCCGGCCTCTGGCGTTTCGAATTTCCCGGTCATAAACTCCGCCCCATCATGTCAGCACTTCCGCGCGCCAAGATCAGACTGTGTGTAGAGCACCCTTTGGGGGCGGGGCAAGCCGTGTCCCTGTCGCCCGATCAGGCGCATTATCTCTTTGGGGTGATGCGCAAAGGGGTGGGGGACCATATCGCGCTCTTTAATGGTCGGGACGGCGAGTGGACCGCCGAGGTGGCCGAGGCCGCGAAGAAGCGCGGGATTCTGGTCTGTCTCGAACAGGCCGCGCCGCAGCAGATGCCGCCCGACCTGTGGCTGATCTTCGCGCCGATCAAGAAAGAGCGCACCGATTTCATCGTCGAGAAGGCCGCCGAGCTGGGCTGCGCGCGGATCTGCCCGGTGCAGACCGAGTTCACCAATTCCGGGCGCATCCGGCAGGATCGGTTGCAGGCGCATGCGCTGGAGGCCGCCGAGCAATGCCTCGGCACCTTCGTGCCTCCGGTCGATGACCTCGTGCCACTGTCGAAACTGCTGGCAGGCTGGGATGCTGGACGGCGTATCCTCTGGGCCGATGAGGCTCTGGTCGGGGCCGCCGAGACGCTCGCCGATCTGCCGCCCGGCCCCTGGGCGATCCTGATCGGCCCCGAGGGCGGCTTCTCCGAGGCCGAGCGCGCCAAGCTCCGCGCGCTGCCCTTCGTCACGCCGATCAGCCTTGGCCCGCGTATCCTGCGCGCCGATACGGCGGCGGTGGCCGCGGTGACGCTCTGGCAATCGGCGCTGGGGGATTGGCGATGATCCGGCCCGAGCTGGCGGCGGCGCTGGGACGCTGGGGCGAATCCTTCGCCGCAGGGGCCTCGATCCTCGCGGGGGTCTGGCTTTGGTCCTTGGGGGGGCTGATCCTGCAACCGCTCGGCATTCTGGTCGCGCTCGTCGGCGCGGGCTGGGCGCTCATCGCGCTGCGGCGCGCGCGGTTCCTGCGCACGGGCGACGCGCCGGGTCTGCTCGAGTTCGACGAGGGCCAGATCGGCTATTACGGCGCCGGGCAGGGGCTGGGCGGCTATGTCGCGCTGCGTGAACTGACCGAGATAAGACTGGTGCGGATGAAGGGCGGCCAGCACTGGCGGCTCAAGGACCGCGAAGGGCAGGCGATCCTGATCCCGGTCGCGGCTGCCGGTGCGGCACAGCTTTATGACGCTTTCTCGACGCTGCCCGGGATCGACATGGGGGCGCTCACGGCAGCGCTTGACCGCGATCTGCCTGCGCAGAGCCTTTGGTCGCGGGCAGAACAGGATAACTCAGGGATGCCTCCCGCGCGCCACTAGTCTTCAACAAGAATCCTCAACATGCAGAGACGCGCTTCAAATGACAGATGAAATTGGCACATATGCCGCTGGCAGCGGGATTACCGTCTCGGAGATAGAGACTTTTCCTGAGATGCCGACCCACAGACGAAAGTTCCTGCTGTGTTTCCATGGCGGAGGGGGGATCGGTGGCAACCCGCTCATGCATGCGCCTTTTCTGGAATCTCTGGGGCGCGAACAACCGCTTACCGCCTGGCTTCCAAATTATCGCACCTACCGGACCTGCGGTCCCACGACCGATGTCGCCGACATGATTGCGGACGCGCGTCATGCGCTGTCCTGGGCGAGAGGTTCACTTCCCGAAGGCGCTCGCCTTGATGTGTGCGGCGCGTCTTTCGGAGGGTTTCTTGCGCTATCGGCGGTGCTCGCGGATCCGCGTTCGGTCAGCGGGCTGCTCTTGCTAAATCCGGTCACGGATACTGGTCCTGGCGGGTTTTCCAATCGTGTCTTGTCACCCGATCATGCCGTCAGTTTGTCTCCGCTGAGCCTGTGGAAAAACTCAGATCTGCTTCAGGAACTCAACTGTCTGATTGTTCATGGCGAGGCGGATGTTGTGGTTCCTGCCGAGCAGTCCCGGCGTTTCGCGGCGCTTTGGCCGCCGGAACGTTGCAGGTTAGTTACCTTTCCGGGGCGGGGCCACGGCTTCTTTAACAGGGGCTCAAATCATGCTGCCGTGGTTGAAGCGATCCTTAAGCATTGGACTCTGTGCGATGCGGACAGTCTTGATTGAGACATGCGCTCCGTTGTGCGAAGGCGCAGAGCCTGTGGCAACGCCCGTTGCTGTGCGCACAGAGGCCTAGCGCATCCGCGCACATCACCCCCGCGCCTTCGCGCTTGACTCGGTCCCGCGTTAGCGCCACCTGTTCTGTCCCACGGGTTCAGAAAGGCAAGTCCATGTCCATTCCGCAGTCGGGCGGCGGCCCCATCGAGAGGTTCGAACAGCTTGCCGAGTATATCGCCTCGGGCGAGAAGCCGCGCGAGGATTGGCGCATCGGCACCGAGCACGAGAAGTTCGGTTATTGCGAGGACAAGCTCAAACCGCTCCCCTATGACGGGCCGCGTTCGATCAAGGCGATGCTCGAAGGGCTGCGCGATGGCTTCGGCTGGGAGCCGATCCTCGAGCAGGACAATATCATCGGGCTGACGCTGAACGGCGCGAATATCTCGCTCGAACCCGGCGGGCAGCTGGAACTGTCCGGCGCGCCCCTGGAAACCATCCACCAGACCTGCGACGAGGTGAACGAGCACCTGCGCGAGGTGCAGCAGGTCGCCGACAAGATCGGCGCGCGCTTCATCGGTCTGGGGGCCGCGCCCGAATGGTCGCATGAGCAGATGCCGATGATGCCGAAGGGGCGCTACCGGCTGATGACCGACTACATGGACACGGTCGGCACCATGGGCAAGACGATGATGTATCGCACCTGCACGGTGCAGGTGAATCTCGATTTCGCCTCCGAGGCGGACATGGTCCAGAAGATGCGCGTGGCGTTGTCGCTTCAGCCTGTGGCGACGGCGCTGTTTGCGAATTCGCCCTTCCTCGATGGCAAGCCGAACGGCATGAAATCGTGGCGCAGCCATATCTGGCAAAACCTCGATGCGGCGCGGACGGGGATGCTGCCCTTCATGTTCGAAGAGGGCGCAGGCTATGAGCGCTGGGTGGATTACGTGCTCGATGTGCCGATGTATTTCGTCTACCGCGATGGCAAATATATCAACGCGCTGGGCCAGTCGTTCCGCGATTTCCTCAAGGGCGAACTGCCCGCGCTGCCCGGCGAGAAGCCGACGCTCTCGGATTGGGCCGATCACATGACGACGGTCTTCCCCGAGGCCCGCGTGAAGAAATATATCGAGATGCGCGGCGCCGATGGTGGGCCGTGGCGGCGGCTTTGCGCGCTGCCCGCACTTTGGGTCGGGCTGATGTATGACCAGTCCGCACTCGATGCGGCATGGGATCTGGTCAAGGGCTGGGATGACGAGACCCGCGAGGGTCTGCGCCGTGCCGCCGCGCGCGATGCGCTTCAGGGCGAGGCCGGGGGCGTCAAGCTCCATGATCTCGCGCGGGAGGTGGTGGCGATTGCCCATGCGGGCCTGAAGGCGCGGGCGCGTCCCGGTGCGGGCGGGCTGATCCCGGACGAGACGCATTTCCTCAACGCGCTGGAAGAGTCGGTCGAGACCGGTCGCGTGCCCGCCGATGAGCTTCTGGAGAAGTATCACGGCGCGTGGGGCGGCGATCTGAGCCGGATCTACGCCGAATACAGCTACTGAGCGGCCGAGGCCCGGGGGCTCTGCCCCCGGACCCCCGGGATATTTCAGGCAGAATGAGAGGGGCTCAGCCCTTCTTGCCGATCCGGGGTTCCGTGCCGTTGGCAAGCCGCGCGATATTGGAGCGGTGACGCCAGAAGATCAGCGCGGCCAGTGCGGCGGCGAGCAGCATCAGGTCGGTATGGCCGAGGAACCACGAGAGCGGCACGGCGGCGGTGGCGGCGACAAGCGCCGAGAGCGACGAGATGCGGCTGATGAGGGCCGTCACGAGCCAGACCGCGCAGGCGCCAAACCCCACGGGCCATGCGAGCGCGATCAGCGTGCCGAGGAAGGTCGCCACGCCTTTGCCGCCCCTGAAGCCCAGCCAGATCGGGTAGAGGTGGCCGATAAAGGCCGCCGCACCCGCGACCTGCGCCGCCGTTTCATCCATCAGCGCGCGCGCGACGAGCACCGCGATGGCGCCTTTGCCGCTGTCGAGGAGGAGTGTGGCGAGCGCTGCGGCTTTGTTCCCGGTACGCAGCACATTGGTTGCGCCGATATTGCCCGAGCCGATCTGGCGCAGGTCGCCCAGCCCCAGCATCCGCGTGATCACGATCCCGAAGGGCACCGATCCGAGCAGGTAGCCCAGAAGGGCGACCAGCCCCAAGAGCGCCAGCCCGGCCAGTTCCGGCCCGCTTTCCATTCCAGACATGCCTGCCCTCGCCTCGCTTTATGCGGTGTTGTTCTTGTAAACCTGCACCCCCGCGACGAATGTGGCAAGGATTTTGCCTTCCATCCGGGTGCCGTCGAAGGGGGTATTCTTCGATTTCGAGTGCAAGGTAAAGCGGTCAAGGACAAAAGGCGCGTCCGGGTCGAAGAGCACGAGGTCGGCGGGCGCCCCTTCGGCGAGGCGTCCTTGCGGGAGGCCGAGGCGTTTGGCAGGGTTCAGCGCCATCGCCCGGAACAGCTGCGGCAGGCTGAGCGCGCCCGAATGATAAAGCCGCATCGCCGCCGGGAGAAAGGTTTCAAGCGCGACGGCACCCGAGGCGGCTTCTTCGAAGGGCAGGCGTTTGGATTCCTCGTCGGCGGGGGTGTGCATCGAGCAGATCACGTCGATCAGCCCGCTTTCCACGGCGGCGGTTACCGCGAGCCGGTCCTCTTCGGAGCGCAGGGGCGGCGTCATCTTGAAGAAGGTCCGGTAATCGCCCACATCGAATTCGTTCAGCGTCAGGTGGTGGATCGAGACCCCCGCCGTCACGTCGAGCCCGTTGGCTTTCGCGCGTTCGAGCGCGGGCAGCGTGCGCGCGCAGGTCACCTGATCGGCGTGGTAGCTGACGCCCGTCATCTCGACGAGGCCCATATCGCGGTCAAAGCCCATGCGTTCGGCGAGGGGGCTCACCCCCGGCAGGCCGCGCAGCGAGGCGAATTTGCCGCTGGTCACCGCCGCGCCCGCCGACAGGCCCGGTTCCTGCGGATGGCCGATCACCAGCGCGCCGAGCGAGCGGGCATAGGTCATCGCGCGGCCCAGAACCTTGGTCGATGTGGTGACGGCCTCGCAATCGGTGAAGGCCACCGCGCCTGTATCGCGCAGGAAGCCGATCTCGGTCATCTCGCGGCCCTCGCGGCCCTTGGTCAGCGCGGCCATATGCAGGATGCGCACCGGCGCCTCGGCGGCGCGGCGTGTGACGAATTCAAGCGTCTCGGGCGTGTCGATCGCGGGCAGCGTGTCGGGACGCGCGATGACCGTGGTCACGCCCCCCGCCGCCGCTGCAAGACCCGCCGTGCGGAAGCTTTCCTTGTGGCGCTCGCCCGGTTCGCCGATCTTGACGCCCAGATCGACGATGCCGGGTGCAAGGCATTTGCCGCCGCAGTCGATCACCTCGGCATCCGCCGGGGCCGACATCTCGCCGATGGCCGCGATCATGCCGTTGTCGATCACCACATTGCCCTTGGTTTCGGTCAGGGCCTCGGGGTCGATCAGGCGGGCGTTTTTCAGGAACAGGGTCATGCGTGTGGCCTATCGGGTCGTCAATTGGCGAAAGATATCCTCGACGGCGCGCGCGTCGGGCAGGTCGGTAAAGCCGAGTTTGCGCCGCTTGCGGTCGCCGTCGTCATTATAGCGGTAATCAATGCCGAAAAAGACATGCCGCCCGGTGCGGTGGATATTCTGCCAGTCCTTGCGCGGGATGCGCTGCACCGGGGTGCCGAGTGCGCCACGCACCGCGATATAGGCGGCGCGGTCGGTCAGCAGATACAGCCGGTTCGGCTCTGCGCCTTTGCGCTTGGCGCGCAGCGCACGAAACGCCAGCACCGCGAACAGCGCGCCACCGATCCCCAGCACCACATCCCCGGTGACGAACATCCAGATACCCACCAGCATCATCGCCATCGGCACGATCCGTGCCAGCGGCCCGGCATTGCGGTTGTCATAGACCGGCGCGCCCTGCCAGAGCACGGTTTCCCCCGGCTCCATATGCTCGGACCAAAGGTCGGGCGCGGCGGGTGCAGGGCCTGTGTCGCTGCGTGGGATCGGGGTGAACTCGGGCATGGGCGGGGTCGGTTCATCCAGCACCACCGGCTCTGAGCTAATCTGTCCGGTTTTCGGGTCGGTCATGTCGAGGCCCTCATCTTGCGTGCAGTGCGCGCACTTTCGATTTCCTGCACCACGCTCTCGCTATCGGCGAGATGGCGGATCAGGTGCTTCGCGCCGCCCTTGGTGACCACTTGCACATCGCCCATCAGGCGACGGATGGTCTCGATCTCCAGAAGCATCACCTGCCGCCCCTGCGGGCCGACAAGGCGGCGGTCGGTCAGTTGCCAGCGCCGGGCGAAGACCTCGGATTTGAAGTAGACCCCGCGCAGCCCCATCCCGATCGCGATGGCGATGGTGGCGATCCCGATCTGCCCGGTCTTGCCCATCCAGACCAGCACCAGCGCCACCAGACCCGCGCCAATCGCGCCAAGGACGACATGGTCCTTCCAGTAGCGCGTGCTGTCGGGGGTGAACACGGCCAGCACCGTCTCGCCGTCTTCCAGCGGCAATTCGCTGTCCGGGCCGGGGCGATAGTTGAGAACTTCGTCGCGCTGGATCTCAGACATAGGTGCCCTCCGTCAGCGCCCGCCCGCGCTCCTGACGCAGGTTGCGCGCGAGCAGGTCCATGCAGGCCATCCGCACCGCGACACCCATCTCCACCTGATCCTGAATCACCGAGCGGTTGATGTCGTCGGCAATGGTGCCGTCGATCTCGACCCCGCGGTTCATCGGGCCGGGATGCATCACGATGGCATCTTCCTTGGCGTAGCTCAGCTTCTCGGCATCCAGACCGTAGCGGTGGAAATATTCGCGCTCGGAGGGGATGAACCCGCCATCCATGCGCTCTTTCTGAAGCCGCAGCATCATCACCACATCCGCGTCGCGCAGCCCCTCGCGCATGTCGTCCGAGACCTCGCAGCCGAATTCAGAAATCCCCGCCGGCATCAGCGTCGGCGGCCCGATCAGGCGGATGCGGTTCTCCATCTTGTTCAGCAGGATCAGGTTCGAGCGCGCCACCCGGCTATGCGCCACATCCCCGCAGATCGCCACCGTCAGCCGCTGGATGCGGCCCTTGGCGCGCCGGATCGTCAGCGCGTCCAAGAGCGCCTGCGTCGGGTGCTCATGCTTGCCGTCGCCCGCGTTCAGCACCGCGCAGTTGACCTTCTCCGCCAAGAGGTTCACCGCCCCAGACGCGCCATGCCGCACCACCAGCAGATCAGGATGCATCGCGTTCAGCGTCATCGCCGTGTCGATCAGCGTCTCGCCCTTCTTCACGCTGGACGTCTGCATCGACATGTTCATCACATCCGCGCCAAGCCGCTTTCCGGCCAGCTCGAAACTCGCCTGCGTGCGGGTCGAGTTCTCGAAGAACATGTTGATTTGCGTCATCCCCGCCAGCGCGTCGGAATGCTTCACCGTGCGGCGGTTCAGATCGACATAGGTATCGGCCAGATCGAGAACGGTGCGGATATCTTCCTGGGTGAGATGTTCGATCCCCAGAAGGTGCCTTGCGCGGAATGCCATTCGCCGACCTCTCCGTTTGTTCCTTGGGCGCTTATGGCAAGAAGCCGCGCGCAGGTCCAGCGCGGATACCGTGCGGCATGCGCTTTACCTGCGGCGCAGGGGCGCATAGCTTGGCGCCATGCAGACTCAGATCGACCTCGACTATCACGCGGCCCTCGCTGTCCTTGAATGGCAGATCGAGATGGGGGCGGATGAGGCGCTCTGCGACGAGACTCTCGACAGCTACGCATTGCCCGACAAGGCCCCCGAGATGGCGCGGCCCAAACCGGCAGCGCCTGCGCCCGAGCCGGGACCGGGGGCGATGCCGATGCCGGTTGCGCCGGTCGCGCTCTTGCCCGAGGGGCCGGACCCGGTCGTGGTTGCCCGCGCCGCCGCCGAGGCCGCGCGTGATCTCGAGGCGCTGCGCGAAGCGGTCGGGGCCTATGATCTGTGCGAGCTGAAGAAAGGCGCGCGCAACACCGTCTTTGCCGATGGCAACCCGGCGGCGCGGGTGATGATCATTGGCGAAGCACCGGGGCGCGAGGAAGACCTCCAAGGCAAGCCCTTCGTCGGCGCGGCGGGGCAGTTGCTCGACCGGATGTTCGGCGCGATTGGCCTCTCGCGTGGGGCACCCGATGCGCTGGCCGCGCTCTACATTACCAACGTCCTGCCGTGGCGTCCGCCGGGCAACCGCGACCCCGAACCCGCCGAGATCGCGCAGATGCTGCCGTTCCTCAAGCGCCATGTCGAACTTGCCGATCCCGATCTGATCGTGCTGATGGGCAACGCGGCCTGCGCCGCGGCGCTTGGCCAGCGCGGCATCCTGCGGCTGCGCGGGCACTGGGCGCAGGCCTTTAGCAAGCCCTGCCTGCCGATGACGCACCCGGCCTATCTTCTGCGCCAACCCGCCGCCAAGCGCGAGGCCTGGGCCGATCTCTTGGAAATCCGGGCCCGGCTGAAGGGCTAAGCCCATGACTTTTGCGTGATCCGCGACGGAAGCGTCCTTTCGACGCGTAGGATCGGCGCTAACCTTTCCGTAGACACGCGACAGGTAAACTTGGCAGCATAAGCCGCGGGCCGTGTGACCCGCAGGACAGGGATGACCCAATGCGATTTCTGACCCGAAGCCTCACGGGCCTCTTTCTCTTCGCGCTGACACTGGCCCTGCTGGTTGCGGGCGGGTTCTCGATCTTCTCCGCGATCGAGGAACGCCGCGCCGCTGCCGGTCGTCCGGGCATGGCGCAAGAGCGGGTCTTTGCCGCGAATGTCGTTGCGCTCGATTACGGCACGATCACGCCCATCCTCACCGCCTATGGCGAATTGCGCGCGACGCGCCAGTTGGAGCTGCGCGCCGCCGTCGGCGGCACCATCGTCGAGCTGTCTCCGGACTTCGAAGAAGGCGCGGTGGTCGAGGCGGGCACATTGCTCGTCCGTCTCGATCCCGCCGAATTGCAGGCCGCGCGCGACAGCGCCGTGGCCTCGCGGGCCGAGGCCGAGGCGGCGCTCGCCCAGGCCACCCGCGCGCTCGACATCGCCCGCGACGACCTGACCGCGGCCACGCGTCAGGCCGAGCTGCGCCGCGCCGCGCTCGACCGCCAGTTGTCGCTGAACGAACGGGGGCTGGGCAAGGCGGTGGACACCGAGGCCGCCGAGCTTTCGCTCTCCAGCGCCGAACAGGCCGTGCTGACCAAACGCTCCGCGCTGTCCTCCGCCGAGGCCAATCTGGATCAGGCCACGAACAGCCTGCGCCGCGCCGAGATCGCGCTGGCCGAGGCCGAACGCAAGCTCGCCGAAACCGAAATCCGGGCCGATTTCTCGGGCCGCCTGTCGCAGGTCAGCGCGGTGCAGGGCGGGCTGGTGTCGACCAACGAGATGCTGGGCCAGCTGATCGACCCGACCGCCCTCGAAGTTGCCTTCCGCGTCTCCACCGCGCAATTCTCGCGCTTCACCGATGCCACCGGCACCTTGGTCAAAGCCCCCGTCGAAGTCACGCTTGATGCCGCGGGCGCCGAACTGCGCGCCGAGGCGCGGCTCGAGCGGGTCGGTGCCGCCGTCGATGAGGGCGTTGCGGGCCGGATGCTTTACGCGCGTCTCCTTGACGGTGCGGCGGGGCTGCGTCCGGGCGATTTCGTGACCGTGCGCCTGACCGAACCCGCGCTCGACAATGTGGCCGAGGTGCCCGCCGCCGCCGTCGATGCCAATAGCCGCGTGCTCGTTCTGGGCGAAGAGGATCGCCTCCGCGCCCATCCGGTCGAGGTGCTGCGCCGTCAGGGCGACGCCATCCTGATCCGCGCCGATCTGCCCGCTGGCACCGAAATCGTGGCCGAGCGCACACCGCTTCTGGGTGAGGGCATCAAGCTGCGTCCGATGCGCCCCGGCGCCGGGGCAGCCGCCTCTGCCGAGCCCGAGATGATCGCGCTCGATCCCGAACGCCGCGCCCGCCTCATCGCCTTCGTCGAGGGCAATACCCGGATGCCCGCCGAGTCGAAACAACGCATCCTCGCGCAACTCGCCGAGGATATGGTCCCCGCCGAGGTGGTCACCCGCCTCGAACAGCGCATCGGGGGCTAAGCCATGGCGCGCCGCGACGATCTCCCCGCCGACCTGCCGCCCGCGCGCGGCCTGATCGGGCTGTTCACCCGCCACGCGACGCTCGCCAATATCGTGCTGGTCGTGCTGCTCTGCGCGGGCATCGCCACCGCGCCCCGGATGCGCGCGCAATTCTTCCCCGATTCCGTCGTCGAGGAGGTGCAGGTCTCTGTCTCATGGGACGGAGCCGGGGCCGAGGATGTGGATCGCGCCATCGTGCAGGTGCTCGAACCCTCGCTCATCACCGTCGAGGGCGTGGACAGTTCCGAAAGCCGCGCCACCGAAGGCTCTGCCCGGATCACCCTCGAATTCGAGCCGGGCTGGGATATGGGCCGCGCGGTTTCGGACGTTGAAAACGCGCTGACGCTCGCAGGGGACATGCCCGAAGGCGCCGAGGAGCCAGAGGTCACACGCGGCGTCTGGCGCGATACGGTGACCGATGTCGTCATCACCGGCCCGCTCGCCCCTGAACAACTGGGTCGGCTTGCCGATGAACTTGTCGTGCGGCTCTATGCCGAAGGGGTGACGCGCACCACGGTGCAGGGCATCGCCGCGCCGCAAACCCTCGTCGAAGTGCCGACGCTCAAGCTCATCCAGCATGACGTGACGCTCTCGCAGATCGTTGCCGTGATCGCCGCCGAGGCCGCGACCAGCCCGGCAGGCGACGTGGCGGGCGGGGCCGCCCGCGTCCGCACCGGCGAGGAACGCCGCTCCGCGCGCGAGGTCGAAAGCCTCGTTCTGCGCACCGGGGCGAATGGCGCGCCGCTCACCATCGGCGATGTCGCCCGCGTCTCGGTCGAAGGCGCGCAGCGCAGCCGCGCGTATTACGTCGGTGAAAATCCGGCCATGGTCATCAACGTCGCCCGCTCTGCCCAGGGGGACGCCATCGCGCTTCAGGCCAAGGTCGAAGAGGTCGCCGCCGAGATGCGCCTCACGCTTCCGGCGAACACCTCCATCGACCTGATCCGCACCCGCTCGGAGGCGATCACGCAACGGCTGCAACTGCTGCTGGGCAACGGCATGATGGGGCTGGGGCTTGTGCTGCTCTTGCTGTTCATGTTCCTCAACGCTCGCACCGCGTTTTGGGTGGCGATGGGCATCCCGACCTCCATGGCCGCCGCCATCGCGGTCATGTATGTCTCGGGGATGACCATCAACATGGTCTCGCTGTTTGCGCTGATCCTGACGCTCGGGATCGTGGTGGATGACGCCATCGTCGTGGGCGAGCATGCCGATTTCCGTGCCCGGCATCTGCGCGAACACCCGGTCCTCGCCGCCGAGAACGGCGCGCGCCGCATGGCCGCCCCGGTTTTCGCCTCCACGCTGACAACCGTGATCGCCTTTGCCGGGCTGACCATCATCGGCGGGCAGATGGGGAATATGATCGTCGATATTCCCCTGACGGTGATCGCGGTGCTCACCGCTTCGCTGATCGAGTGCTTCCTGATCCTGCCCAACCACATGTCCCACGCGCTGTCGCGCTCGGCGGATGGCAAATGGTATGACTGGCCCTCGCGGCAGGTGAACCGTGGTCTCGACTGGGTGCGCGCGCGGCTGATGCGCCCGCTGACCCGGCTCGTCGTCGCCGCGCGCTACCCGGTTCTGGCGGCCGTGATCGCGCTGTTCCTGTCGCAGATCGCCTTCCTGATTTCGGGGCAGGTGCAATGGCGCTTCTTTAACCCGCCCGAACGCAACACCGTCTCGGGGGCCTTCGCCATGGTGGCCGGGGCAGAGCGCGCCGATACGCAGGCGATGATGCGCGACCTGCAAGCGACCGTGGAGCAGATCGGCGCGGAATATGAGGCGGAATACGGCGTGAACCCGGTCGATTATTCCATCGGTCAGATCGGTGGCGCGTCGGCGGGGCGGGCGCTGGCTTCGGCTGATAGCAAGGATGCCGATCTGCTTGGTGCGATCTCGATCGAGCTGATCGACCCTGATTTCCGCCCCTATTCCAGCTTCGATTTCGTCGCCCGCCTGCAAGAGGCCGCGCCGCGCCACCCGCTGCTCGAGGAAATCTCGTTCCGGGGCTTCCGCATGGGGCCCGCCGCCGATGGCATCGCGGTGCAGTTCACCGGGGCGGAAAGCCGGGTGCTCAAGACCGCCGCCGAGGCGCTCAAGACCGAACTGGCCACCTTCCCCGAGGTGTCGGCGGTCGAGGACAATCTCGCCTATGACAAGACCGAACTGATCCTCGATCTGACGCCTCAGGGCGAGGCGCTGGGCTTCGATATCGACACGCTCAGCCGCGACCTGCGTGCGCGCCTGAACGGCACCGAGGCCGCCAGCTTCCCCGATGGCGTGCGCTCCGCCACGATCCGCGTGGAACTCCCCGAGGAAGAACGCGCCGCCGACTTCATGGAGCGGATGCTGCTGCGCACCGCGACGGGCGACTGGGTGCCGCTCGCCGATGTCGCCACCGTGCGCGCCGAGACCGGGTTCTCGACGATCCGGCGCGAGGATGGGCTGCGCATCGTCGAGGTGACGGGCGACATCTCCGAGGACGACGCCGACCGCGCCACCGAGATCACGCGGCTCCTCAACGAACAGATCCTCCCCCGCATCGCCGAGGAACACGGCGTCGCCTGGGTGCTTTCGGGCGCGGCCGAGCAGGAACGCGAATTCGTCGCGGATGCGATCCTCGGTCTCGTGCTGTGCCTGATCGGGATCTACATCGTGCTGGCCTGGATCTTCGCAAGCTGGACCCGACCCGTGGTCGTGATGTCGGTGATCCCCTTCGGCCTCATCGGCGCGATCTGGGGGCATTATATCTGGGACATGCCGATGTCGATGTTCGCTGTCGTGGGTGCGATCGGCATGTCGGGGATCATCATCAACGACGCCATCGTGCTGATTTCGACGGTGGACGAATATGCCGAGAACCGGGGCCTGATCCCGGCGATCATCGACGCGGTGGGCGACCGTCTGCGTCCGGTTCTGTTGACCACGCTGACGACGGTGCTCGGCCTCGCGCCGCTGCTCTATGAGCAAAGCTCGCAGGCCCTGTTCCTGAAATCGACGGTCATCACGCTGGTTTACGGGCTGGGCTTCGGCATGGTGATCGTGCTGCTGGTGGTGCCCGCGCTGCTGGCGATCCAGCTTGATTTCGGGCGGCAGGTGAAGGCGATGCGCCATGGGCTGCGGGTGCCGGGGCTGCGCGGCGTGCTCGGCGCGCTCGCGGGGCTTCTGGCGGTGGGCTTTGCGCTCACCCTCGGGCGCGCGATGCTTCAGGGGGGCGAGATCGGCCCGGCGCTCGGCAGCTTTGCCGCGATTGCCGCGATGGTGACGCTGGGCGCGGGTGTCCTGGCGCCCCGCATCCTGCGCGGGCGCATCCGCCATCTCTCCCCGAAACTCTAAGGGTGATTACTCGACGCAGCCGTTGATCTCGACCGCATCCGCGCCCGACAGCACCGTGATGCGCAGATCGCCCGCGTCCAGATCGAAGGGCTGCGCATTATCGGGCACGAATTCCGCCATCGAGACCATCGTCGCCCCCTCAAGCCGCGTCACCGATTCCGACACCCACATCGGCGTCGAGCGCAGCTCGAACAGCGTCACCGGCTCGGCAGCGACCTCCGGCATCTCGATGGAGGCCGTCACCCGCACCCCGTCTGCGATCTTCTCGACATCGCAGCGGGCCTCAAGCGCAACCGGACGCGGCTGATCGGTCAGCGCCGCCGAGATCACCGGATCGGGCGCGCCCGGACCCTCCAGATCGGCCGAGACTTCGACCGATACCGGCACGCAGACATCGTGGCAAATGCCGAACTCCATCTCCGCCGAAAGCGAGACCGGCTGGGTCGGGTCCTGCGGCGTGATCTCGATCGGCAGGATCACCTCATCGGCATAGCCGACCGAGCGCATCCCGTTCTGATCGAAGACCACCGGGCGCGGCCAGCGCACCTCGATCCCCGCGACATTCTCCGACTCGGCAAAGTTGAACTGCGGCGGAATGCCCGCGTCACCGGGGCTGCGCCAATAGGTCTTCCACCCCTTATCCAGCGCGATCCGAAGTGCCGCGATCCGCGCCCCCGAAGGCGTTTGCCAGCCGTCCAGCACCTCGGCCCGCTCCATACCATGCGGCAGAAACGGCTCTTCGGCATGGCCGGCAAGCGGCGCGACAAGCGCGGGGATCAGGATGAGCAAAGCGGTTTTCATGTGTTTCCGATAATCCGCGCCGCGCCGCATTCAAAGTCACAAACGCGCCAACTCCCGGTGATGTGCGCGAATGCCACAGTGCTCCCCTTGAACTGTGGCCCCTCCAGGGTCAGTTTGAAGGAAAGGGGCGGATTGTTCCCGATGGAGGTGGCGATGGACCTGACAGGCAAACTCCTGATTGCGATGCCCGGCATGGGCGACCCGCGCTTCGAGCACAGCGTCGTCATGCTCTGCGCGCATACGCCGGAGGGGGCGATGGGGCTGATCGTGAACAAGCCGCTGCCTGAACCGCGCCTCGAAGACCTGCTCGAACAGCTTGGGATCGCGGTGACCGCATCGGATCGTCCGGGCAAGCAGCCGATCCTCTTTGGCGGTCCGGTCGAGACTGGGCGCGGCTTCGTGCTTCACACCTCGGAATGGCGCGGCTCCAAGGATGGGCTGGCCGTGTCCGATACGATGTCGATGACCGCCACCCGCGACATTCTCGAAGACATCGCCGCCGGTGTCGGCCCCGACCGCGCGCTTTTCGCGTTGGGCTATGCGGGCTGGGGGCCGGGGCAGCTCGAGGCCGAGATCCTCGACAATGGCTGGCTCACCGCCGAGGCTGACGAGGCGCTGGCGCTCGATGGCGAGCACGCAACGAAATGGGAGCGCGCGCTGAAAAATCTCGGGATCGACCCGCGCACGCTCTCGGCCTCTGCCGGGCGCGCCTGAGCCTCAGGGGCGCGGCGCCGCTGCCCGCCGCAGCCGGTCATTGATCGCGCGGCCCAGCCCATGCTCGGGGATCGGCGCGACCGCAATCCCGCGCGCGCGCCGTTCTGCCGCAAGCTGGTCCGCCGCGCGCAAGGCGCTGAACAGATTAGCCGCCGCCTCGACCAGATCCTCGGTGGGAGAGAGCGACAGATCGGCCCCCGCGCAGCCCGGTCCGAACCCGATCCAGACCTCGTCTGCCCCGACCTCACGCGCGCCCAGACGCACGGCAGCACCCGGCGCGTAATGCGAGCTGAGCTGCCCCGGCGCATTCGGCGCTTCGGCATTGCCACCCAGTTCCAAAGGCGCGCCCAAGGCCTCTTCCAACACTTCAGCAGGCAGCCCGCCGGGCCGCAACATTCGGGGCGGGTCCAGCGACAGGATCGTCGATTCGACCCCCACCGCGCAGGGGCCGCCGTCGATCACCGCCGCAATCCGACCACCCAGACCGTCCAAAACATGGCCCGCCGTGGTCGGGCTGATCTTGCCCGAGGGATTGGCCGAAGGCGCGGCCAGCGGTCCGCCGAATTCCGTCAAAAGCGCGCGCGCCACCGGATGCTCGGGCATCCGGATCGCCACCGTGTTATGGCCCGCCGTCACCAGTTCGGAAATCCCCGCGTCCGCCCGCACCGGCAGCACAAGCGTCAGCGGCCCCGGCCAGAACGCCGCCGCAATCGCCCGTGCCTGCGGGCTGAACTCCGCAATCGCCTCGGCCTCGGCCAGCGATCCGACATGCACGATCAGCGGGTTGAACTGTGGCCGCCCCTTGGACTCGAAGATCGCCGCCACCGCGCGATCGTTGCGCGCATCCCCCGCCAGCCCGTAGACTGTCTCGGTCGGCAGCGCGACCAGCGCGCCCGCCCGCAGCAGATCTGCCGCGCGGGTCAGTCCCGGCGCATCGGGGGGCAGCAATTCGGTTTCGGTCGTCATGGGCGGCACTCGTGACGCAGCGTTGCGATTGAAGGCCCGTGACCTTGCGGTAACTTGGCGGGCGAGAGTTTCAGGACATACGCGCGCGCGCCCCGTTTGCCAAGCCGCGCCCAAGGGAGAACACCATGCCGTATCGCTCACCGGTTTCGGAAATCCGTTTCATCCTCGACCACGTGGTGCCGCTGGCGCCCGTTTCCGCGACCGAGCGTTATGCCGAGGCGACCCCCGACATGGTCGAGGCGATCCTGACCGAGGCGGGCCGGATGTGCGACGAGATCATCGCGCCGACCAACCGCGATGGCGATCTGACGCCCGCACGCCTTGAGAACGGCGTCGTGCGTTCGTCGCCCGGTTTCAAAGAGGCCTTCGCCGCTATCGCCGAGGGCGGCTGGGTCGGCATCGCCGCCGATCCGGAATATGGTGGCATGGGTCTGCCGCAGGCGATCAACGTCTCGGTCAATGACATGCTGTCGGGCGCGAATCTCGCGCTGCAACTCAACCCGCTGCTGACGCAGGGCCAGATCGAGGCGCTCGAATCGCACGCCTCCGACGAGATCAAGGCGCTTTATCTTCCGAAACTCACCTCGGGCGAATGGTCTGGCACGATGAACCTCACCGAGCCGCAGGCCGGCTCGGATGTGGGCGCGCTGCGCACCAAGGCGGAGCCGAATGGCGATGGCACCTATGCGGTCTCGGGCCAGAAAATCTTTATCACCTGGGGCGACAATGACTGCGTCTCGAACGTCTGCCACCTCGTGCTCGCGCGCCTCCCCGATGGCGCACCCGGCACCAAGGGGATCTCGCTCTTCATGGTCCCCAAGCTGATCCCGGACGAGAACGGCAATCCCGGCGTCGCCAACAGCCTCAAGGTCGTCTCGCTCGAACACAAGCTCGGCATCCACGGCTCGCCGACCTGCGTCATGAGCTTCGAGGGCGCGACCGGCTGGCTTGTCGGCGAGCCCCACAAGGGCATGGCCGCGATGTTCACCATGATGAACAACGCGCGCCTCAATGTCGGCGTGCAGGGCATCGGCGTGGCCGAGGCCGCCTATCAGAAGGCGCTCGAATATGCGCAGGACCGCGTGCAGTTCACGCCGATCATCGAACATGCCGATGTGCGCCGGATGCTCGCCACAATGAAGGCCGACATCTTCGCCGCACGCTCCATCGCGCTGGCCTGCGCGGTCGCGCTCGATATGGGCCACGCCACCGGCGAGGCCGACTGGAAGGCGCGCGCCGCTCTGCTGACCCCGATCGCCAAGGCCTTCGGCACCGATATGGGCATCTGGGCCGCGGGCGAGGGCGTGCAGATTCACGGCGGCATGGGCTTCATTGAGGAAACCGGCGCCGCGCAATATCTCCGCGATGCCCGCATCACCGCGATCTACGAAGGCACCAACGGCATTCAGGCGATGGACCTTGTCGGGCGCAAGATGATGGATGGCGGCAAGGCGGCGATGGCGCTTTTGCAAGAGGTCGAGGACGAGGCCAAGGCCGCCCGCGCGACGCTGCCCGATCTGGCCGAGGATGTCTGGGCCGCCGCCGAATCGCTGCGTGAAAGCACCGAATGGCTGGTCGAGCAGGACATGCAGGACCGGTTCGCCGGGGCCGCGCCCTATCTGCGCGCCTTTGCCCGCGTGCTCGGCGCGCATTACCACCTGCGCGCGGCGATTGCCGCGGGCGAGGGGTCGGCGCGGGCGAAACTCGCCGCCGTCTATATCCGCCGCCTGCTGCCGCAATACGCCGCCGCGCTGGCCGAAGCCAAGGATGGCGCGCAGCCGCTCTATGACCTGACCGTCGAAGACATGGGCGCATGAGCCCGACACCGGGCAAGCTGCGCACCCCGTTCGCGGACCCGCCCGAGCACGGCCAGGCCACCGAGGTGGCCGAGGGCGTGCTCTGGCTCCGGCTGCCGCTGCCGATGGCGCTCGACCATGTGAACTGCTTTGCCTTCGATGAGGGCGAGAGCTGGACGCTGGTCGATCCCGGCATCGACACGCGCAAATGCCGCGCCGCCCTTCAGGCCGCGCTTGACGGGCCGCTGGGCGGCAAGCCGGTCTCGCGGGTGCTCGTCACCCATTACCACCCCGACCATATCGGGCTGGCAGGTTGGTTGCAGGGGCAGGGGGCAGAGCTGATCTGCACCCGCACCACATGGCTTTTCGCGCGGATGCTGCAACTCGACGCGCAACCCGTCCCGGTCGCGGAAACGCTCGACTACTGGCGCAGCGCGGGGATGGACCCGGAGCTTCTCGCCAAACGTGCCGTCGAGCGCCCGTTCAACTTTGCCGATTGCGTCCACCCGCTGCCCTTGGGCTTCACCCGCCTCTCCGACGGTCAGACCCTCACGCTTGGCGGGCGCGACTGGACCGTGCGGATCGGCCATGGCCACGCGCCCGATCACGCGACGCTCTGGTCCGCGGACGGATCGCTGGTGATCGGCGGCGATCAGCTTCTGCCCTCGATCTCGGCCAATCTCGGGGTCTATGCGACCGAACCCGGCGCCGATCCCGTCTCCGAGTGGATCGCCTCCGCCCGCGCGATGCAGCCCTATGCGACCGAGGATCAGCTCGTTCTGCCGGGCCACAAGCTGCCTTTCACCGGCCTGCCATTGCGGCTTCGGCAGATGATCGAGAACCACGAAGGCGCGCTCCGCCGTCTGCGCAAACATCTCGAATCGGGGCCGATCACTGCCTGCGAGTGCTTCCCGCCGCTGTTCAAACGTCCGATCGGAGAGGCGGAATACGGCCTCGCCCTGGTCGAAGCGGTGGCGCATCTCAATCACCTGTTGCACAAAGGAGAGGTGACCCGCACCCGCCGTGCGGAAGATGGCGCCTGGCTTTGGAGACTGACATGAGCGACACCGAGATCCGCACCACCGCCGAAGCCCATGAGGCCTCGGCCCTGCCGTGCGCGCGCGTGGTTCACATGGATGAGGACGCGCCCGATACGCCCGAAACCCTGCCGCTGCCCCCCGAACTGGTCGCCGAACCGCTCGAAGACAAAACCCCCGCGCAATGGGCCTATGAACGGCTGGTGCTCTACATCCAGAATTTCGAGCAGCAACTCGATGCCGATCAGGAGGTCGCTATGGGTCTTGTCGGCGGTGAGGCGGGCGTGCTGCGGATCGAGGGGATCGGCTATTTCGCCCCTGATGTGCTCACATTCTACGGCCAGAACGAAGAGGGTGCGCGCACCCAGCTCATCCAGCATGTGAGCCAGCTCAACGTGATGCTGATCGCGCAGCCCAAACCCGTCGAGGCAGAGCCGCCCCGCCGGATCGGCTTTCGCCTTGCCAAAGGTCTGGAGCAGGGCGGCAACGGTGCCCGTCCGGCCGCGCCCGTGACGCAAGAGGGGGCGTGACAGGAGGTCGCAGCTACGCTATCCCGGTTCTCGGGAGAACAGCCAAGGGAGATGGCGCAATGGCCGATTACGAGCCGGGCAAGATGGATATCCGTGCCCAGGAAAAGACATTCGCGGGATTTGTGAAATTCGTGACCTACTCGGTGGTTGCGATCATCCTGTTTCTGGTGTTTCTCGCTCTGGCAGGCGGCTGATAGGGCCGCGAGATTACCAAGAGTGAGGAGGTCAGGCGAATGCGCCGACTGTTCATTTGCCTGATCGTGCCGCTGTTTCTGGCGGGGTGTGAGGGCGGCAAATATGTCTGGGCCAGCGACGAAGAGCTGCAACGCGCCGCCTTCTCGACCAGCGAGCCGCCTTCGGTCACCCTCTATACGGTCGTCAGCCGACGCACCGGGAATGGCGGTCATTCGGGCCTGATGATCAATGGCACGCAGCGCGTGATGTTCGACCCCTCGGGCACCTGGTATCACCCCTTCGTGCCCGAGCGGAACGATGTCCATTACGGCATCACCGAGCGGTTCCGGAAATTCTACATCGACTACCACGCGCGTGAGACCTTCGACGTGATCGAACAGACCGTTCCGGTCTCGATGCAGACGGCGGAATTGCTGCGCGCCAAGGTGCAGGCTTATGGTCCGGTGGGGCAGATGTATTGCGCGAACTCGGTCTCGGATATCCTCTCGGATACGCCCGGTTTCTCGCCGATCAAGCGCACCTTCTTCCCGATGAAGCTCTCCGAGGCCTTCGGCCAGCTGCCCGGTGCCAGCTTCAAGCGTTACGAGGATGGCGACCCGGATAACAACCACGGCGTGCTGATGATCCAGCAAAGCGCCTCGGGCGGCGGCGGTGTCGGTCAGCGCGGCGAGACGCTGCGCCAGGACGACAGCTAAGCGATCAGATTGCGACGACAGTCAGGGGCCGGGTCTCGATCCGGCCCTTTCGCTTTGGGCTCAGCCGATCAGGTAAAGCCCCAGATACAGCACCGCCAACCCGCCGAGGATCGCGTAAAGCGTGTTGCGGGTCAGCACCCCCACCAGCACCGCCGCCCCCGCTGCGGCCAGTCGCGCGGGGTCCGGTTCACCGCCCGTGCCCGAGGGCCAAAGGACCAGCGGGGCCACCAGCCCCGGCAGCACCGCGACCGAGGTGTAACGCAGATAGCGCAGCGCCCATTCGGGCAGGCCGCGCCGTCCCACGATGCCCAGAAACGAGTAGCGCAAAAAGAACGTGCCGATCCCCAGCGCCAGAATGATGATCCAGATCGTCAGCGTCGAATAGCCCGGCATCAGTGCTCTCCTCGCTCACGCCGCGCGCGGGCGTGTTCCAGCCACAGCTCGGCCTGACCGCCCGCGATCATCGCCGCCGCCGCCGCGATCAACAGCCCCGTGCCTGCGGGCAGAAAGGCGAAGACCAGCGCCACCACCACCGACACACAGGCCGCGATCACATGCGGCAGCGTGCGCAGCGCGGGGCCAATCATCGCCAGAAAGGTGATCGGCACCGCGAAATCGAGCGCGAATTCCGGCGGGATCGCCTGTCCGACCAGCGCGCCGACCAGTGTCGAGACATACCATTGCGGGCAAACCGGCGAACACACCCCGGCATAATAGGCCAGCTTCTCGGCAAGGCTCTGCTCGGGCCGCGTCTCATAGTCCTGGATCGACATCGCATAGACCTGATCGACCATGAAATAGGCCACCAGCGACTTGTGCCACGTGCTCGCCCGCCCCAGATGCGGCGCCAGCGAGGCCGAATACATCGCCATCCGCAGGTTCACCGCCAGCGCGGTCAGGATCACCATCACGGTGGGCGCCTGATCCACCATCAGCTGCACCGCCGTGAACTGCGACGCCCCCGCGATCACCAGAATCGAAAACCCCATCACCTCGGCAAGGTTCAGCCCCGCCTCGGTCCCGGCCACCCCGAACAAAAGACCAAAGGGCACGATCACCAGCAGAAACGGCAAGCCTTGCCGGAAACCCCGCCAATAGGCGGCGCGGATGCGCCCCGGGGCGGGGCGTTGATCGGGCTGGGCTTGGGTCATTCGGGGTCTTTGTCTCGGATCGGCGTTGCGCTAAGGAATAGGCGCTGCATCCCGGCCCGCCAAGGCCGGGATTGTATCGGGCGCAATCGGGCGCAGGGCCGCAAGACGGGATGACGGCAGGCATGATCATCGACGGAGTGATCCTCGCAGGCGGGCAGGGGCGGCGCATGGGCGGTGCCGACAAGGCGCTGCTGACGCTTGGCGGGCAAACGCTGCTCTCTCACGCCATCGCCTGCCTCGCCCCGCAGGTCCGCCGCCTCGCGCTTTCGGCCAATGGCGACCCCGCGCGCTTTGCCGATCATGGCCTGCCGGTGCTCCATGACGCCCCCGACCACCGCGGCGAAGGCCCACTGGCCGGCATCCTCGCGGCGCTCGACTGGGCCGCCATGGGCGGGGCGGATGCGCTCCTGACCCTGCCCGTCGACGCGCCCTTCGCCCCCACCGATCTTGCCCGGCGCCTTGCGGAACCGGGCGGCCCCGCGCTCGCCACGTCACACGGACGCCTCCACCCGACCGCCGCGCTCTGGCCGGTCGCGGGCCGCGCCGCCCTCGCCACGCTCTTTGCCAGCGGCGAGCGCCGCCTGCGTGTCGCCTTGGCCGGGGCCACCCCCGTCGCCTTCGACGCGATCCCCGATCCCTTCGCCAATCTCAACACGCCCGACGACCTCGCCGCCGCCGAGGCCCGCATCGCCCGGCCCCGGACATGAGCTTCACCCTGTTTCACGGGCTGCGCCCCGATCACCGCACCGATGCCGCCCGGCTCTACTGGGCGGTGTTCGGCTCCAAGCTGGGCCGCGTGCTCGGCCCCGAAGCCGATGCGCTGCGCTTCATTCGCCGGGTGATGGATGAAACCCACGTGATTTCCGCGCTCGACCAGCATGGCGATCTGGCGGGGGTGATCGGCTACCGCACCCATGAGGGCACCTTCGTCGGCGGAAGCTGGCACGATCTGGCTGCCGTTTACGGGCCGGGCGGGGCGCTCTGGCGCGGGGTCTGCCTCTCGACGCTCGCCCTTGATACCGAGCGGCGCGCGATGATGGTGGACGGGTTCGCCGTGCGCGAGGACATGCGCGGCGCGGGCGTCGGAAAGGCGCTCCTGACCGAGCTTGGGACCGAGGCGCTGCGCCGGGGCTTCCCCTTCCTGCGCCTCGATGTCGTCGATGAGAACCTGCGCGCCCGCGCGCTGTATGACCGGCTGGGCTTCGACGTGATCCGCCGTCGCCATTCGCGCCTGACCGAAGCGGTTTTCGGCTTTCGCAGCGCCCATGTGATGATGCGCGATCTGCGCCGTGAGGCCCCGCCCCGGCCGCGCCGTCCCGCGACGCGCGCCTGAGGGCGCTTAGTCGAAAGTGCCCGTCACCCGGCCCAGCAGCATGAAGGCCCGCGCGGTGCGGGTCTCGGCCAGATCGGCCACGTTCTGATCCGAGGCGTTCTTCTCGAATTCGGTGAAGGTCTTGTCGAACTGGCGCAGGAAATGGTGCGCCGCGTCACGAAAGACCGTGTCCTGCCGCATCCGCCCCGCGCTCAGCGCCAGAGACGAGCGATCCCGGATGCCGCCAAGCGCCGCGATCTCGCGCCCGCGCTCGCCTTGGGCGAAGCGGCGCCACAGTTCGGGGCGCGCGCGGTCGGGCTTGAGGTCGTCCATATAGATGCCGTCCTGCGCCAGCAGGTTCAGCACGTCCTGCGCCGCACGGATCAGTTTCGCGGTGCTGCGATCTTCCAGCGCCCGGCGCAGCGCGCGGAAGCCTTCCTTATCCTCGGCATTGTCGGGGAAGTTCAGCGCGCGGACGAAATCCGCGACCGAAATCGGTGCGCGCAACTCCTCGGCGGGGGTGCCAAGTGCCAGCGTCGGCTGATCCTCGACCGGATCGGCGGGCTTGGGCGCGGCCAGCGCCGCCTTGCGATCCGCCGAGGGCTGCACCGTCGTCCCATCCCGGCGCGAGGCAAAGGTGGCGATCGTGGTTTCCGCCTGCCGGGTCGCCGCCGCGATCTCGTCGAGCTTGCGCTCGACCGTCTGGCCCGCGCGCATCGTCTGCTGGTTGACCCAGGCGGCCCGCATCGATTCGACCGACGCCTTCAGCGAGGCCGCCTCGGCACGCATTTCGCGCGCGGTCCGCGCGGTGACCGCCGCCATCCAGATCATGGCGACCGGCAGGAAAATCCCGATCAGCACCATGACTGTCGAAAGGACTCCCCCCGAGTCACCGCTGCCCGGCACCACCATGTAGAACACCGCCACCAGCGCGAGCCAGAGCACGCTCAGCCCGGCCGCGATCATCTCGATCCGGCTCAGCCGAGGCTCGGCGATGCCGCCGCCCGGTGCCCGCAACGGGCGCTGGGTCTCGGGGGCTTTGCCGGGGCGTTCCTCGCTCATGGCGATGCGACCTTTTGCGGTTGGGTCCCGGTCAGACGAACTGAACCGAGAGGATTTCGTAGGACTTGTCGCCGCCCGGCGTGCGGACTTCGACCGAGTCGCCCTCGTCCTTGCCGATCAGCGCGCGGGCGAGCGGGGATTTCACGTTCAGCAGGCCCTTTTCCAGATCGGCCTCGGCCTCGCCGACGATCTGGTAGGTGCGTTCCTCGTCGGTGTCCTCATCGACCAGCGTCACGGTCGCGCCGAACTTGATCGAGCCGGACATCTTCTTGGGGTCGATCACCTCGGCACGGCCGAGAATCGACTCCAGTTCCTTGATGCGGCCTTCGATGAAGCTCTGCTTCTCGCGCGCGGCATGGTATTCCGCGTTCTCCGACAGGTCCCCGTGTTCGCGCGCCTCGGCAATCGCCTTGATCACCGCCGGACGGTCGGTGGATTTCAGGGACTTGAGTTCGTCATCGAGCACGGTATAGCCCGCGCGGGTCATCGGTATCTTTTCCATGGAGCCCTTGGTGTCACGCAAAACAGCAATTTCGGTATCCCTAGCTGTAATTCCGCGATGCCCCCCCGAAGTCAAGAGTCACGCCCAATTTTCGCCGCATCCATCCCCTAGAGTTGGAAACGAAACGTTTCGCTAACCGGGTCAATTCCGCCGATGACACTCGTTTTTCGTGCTGTGCTTCTTTACCTTTTCGCGGCCCTCGCCACGGCGGGTTGGGTCTATGATGACTTTGTCCGCCTGACCCGCGACGCGATGGTCACGACCGCCGCGATGGGTCGGCTGATGCTGGGCATGGGCGTTTTCGTGCTGCCTGCGGTGCTGATCGGCGTGATTGCGCTCGGAGGGCGCCACCTCCTGCGCCGCGCGGCGCCGCTTGCGCTCGTCTCCATCGCCGCCGTGCTCCTGCCGATCGGGTTTTCCTTCCTCAAGAACGCGATTCCCAACCTCGTGCCCTATTACGCCGACCCCGCGCTGGCCGCCTTTGACAACTGGCTGCATTTCGGCACCGATCCATGGGTCTGGACGCATGAAGTCGTCCCCGCCTCCTGGGGGCGCGCGCTTGAGATTTTCTACCTCAATATCTGGTCCGTCGTCGCCATCATCTTCCCCATCGTCGTCGTCGCCACCGAGCACGATGACGCCCGCATGATGCGCTATATCTGGCTGTTCTTCGCAAGCTGGCTGGTGCTCGGCAATCTCACCGCATTGGCGGGCAGCTCGGTCGGCCCGGTCTATTACGACCGGCTTCTCGGCACCGAGCGCTTCACCGATCTCACCGCAGCGCTCGCCGCTGCCGGGATCGAGCAAACCGGCATCGGTCAGGTGCAGGCCGCGCTCTGGCGCCGCTACGAGGGCGGCGGTCTCGACCTTGGCCTTGGCATCTCGGCCTTCCCCTCGATGCATCTCGCCGTCGCCACCATCCTCGCCTGCTACCTCTGGGAGCGCGCCAAATGGCTCGCGCCCCTCGGGCTCGCCTTCGTCGCCATCATCTTCTTCGTCTCGCTCTGGTCCGGTTACCATTACGCCATCGACGGCTACGCCTCGATCCTCGCGGTCATCTTCGCCAACCGGGCGCTGGCCCGCCGTTTTGCCCGCCAGGAAAACGAAAGAATGTTGCGCAACGCCGCCGCGTCACAATTGCTTCATTCCGCGAGGTAAGCTAACCATCCCCGCGAAGAGCCACGAAAAACGCCTATGCGCGCAGCCGGAGGATGAGGGGAATGGCCGAAATCGAACGCGAGTCGATGGAATATGATGTTGTGATCGTGGGCGCGGGTCCGTCGGGGCTTTCGGCTGCGATCCGGCTCAAGCAGATCGACCCCGAGCTTCAGGTCGTCGTCCTCGAAAAAGGCTCCGAGGTGGGGGCGCATATCCTCTCGGGCGCGGTGCTCGACACCTGCGGCCTCGACGAGCTTCTGCCCGACTGGAAAGAGCGCGGCGCGCCGATCACCGTGCCGGTGAAGAAGGACAACTTCTACATGCTCGGCCCGGCGGGTCAGATCCGCATCCCGAACTGGCCGATGCCGCCCCTGATGTCGAACCACGGCAAATACATCGTCTCGATGGCCAATGTCTGCCGCTGGATGGCCGAGCAGGCCGAGGAACTCGGCGTCGAAATCTTCCCGGGCATGGCCGCCTCGGAAATTGTGTGGGACGGCGACCGGGTGGCCGGTGTCGTCGCGGGCGAATTCGGCAAGAACCCCGACGGCACCATGGGCGACGGCTACGAGCCGGGGATGGAGCTGCGCGGCAAATATGTCTTCCTTGGCGAAGGCGTGCGCGGCTCGCTCGCCAAGCAGGTGATCGAAAAGTTCAAACTCTCCGACGGCCACTGCCCGCAGAAATTCGGCATCGGCATGAAAGAGATTTGGGAGATCGACCCGGCCAAGCACCGCGAAGGCACCGTGACCCATACGATGGGCTGGCCGCTGGGCGGTAACGCGGGCGGCGGGTCGTTCATCTACCACCTTGATAACAATCAGGTTTATGTGGGCTTCGTGGTCCACCTCAACTACGAGAACCCCTATCTCTACCCCTATATGGAGTTCCAGCGCTTCAAGCATCACCCGATGGTGGCGGAGCTTCTCGAAGGCGGCAAACGCGTGGCTTACGGCGCGCGCGCCATCTCCGAGGGCGGCTGGCAGTCGATCCCGAAACTCACCGCGCCGGGCACCGTGCTGCTGGGCTGTTCGGCGGGTCTGGTGAACGTGCCGCGCATCAAGGGCAACCATAACGCGATGCTGTCGGGCATCGCCGCCGCCAATGCCGCCGCCGCCGCGATCAAGGCGGGCCGCGAGGGCGATGAGCTGACCGCCTATGAGACCGACCTGCGCTCGGGTCCGATTGCGAAGGACCTCAAGAAGGTCCGCAACGTCAAACCGATGTGGTCGAAATGGGGGATGCTGCCGTCGCTCGTGCTCGGCGGGCTCGACATGTGGACGAACAACCTGTTCGGCTTCTCCTTCTTCGGCACGATCAAGCATGGCAAGACCGATGCGGCCGCGACCGGAGAGGCGAAGAACTTCAAGCCGATCGACTATCCGAAGCCCGATGGCAAGATCAGCTTCGACCGTCTGACCAACGTGGCGTTTTCCTTCACCAACCACGAAGAGCAGCAGCCCTGCCACCTGCAACTCAAGGACGCCTCGGTTCCGATCTCGGTCAACCTGCCGAAATATGCCGAGCCCGCGCAGCGTTACTGCCCGGCGGGCGTCTATGAGGTGCTCGAGGACGAGTCCGGCAACCCGCGCTTCCAGATCAACTTCCAGAACTGCGTCCACTGCAAGACCTGCGACATCAAGGACCCGTCGCAGAACATCAACTGGACCACGCCGCAGGGCGGCGAGGGGCCGAACTATCCGAATATGTGATCTGGTCGGGCCAGCCGTTTTGCTGGCGCAAAACCAGCGCAAAGCTGGCTGAAAACCAGATTTCACTAAGACGTGTTGCGGGGGTGCTTTCGGGCGCCCCCGCATTGCGTTGGGCGGGTGGGGCGGCTACCTTCGCAACAGACGCCATCGAAAGGACTTTCCCTTGCCGCGTATTCGCTCCGGACTTCTCCGCTCCGCCCTTGTCGCAGCCCTTCTGGCGGGGTCTGCCCTGAGCCCGGTTCAGGCCGAGGATGCGGGCGCCTATCTCGCCGCGCGGACCGCTGCGGGAGCCAAGGATTACGCCGCTGCGACCGGGTTTTACCGTCGCTTGCTCGATGCGGGGGAGGCCCCTGCCGAAGCGTTCGAGGCGGGTCTGATTTCTGAACTGGGCGCGGGCTATATGGACGCCGCGCGGGCTCTGGCTGAGCGTATGGGCCTGCCCGAGAACCACTCCCAGATCGCCGCCCTCACGCTTCTTGCTGCGGATGTGCGGGACGGTAACTTCAACGCGGGCTTGAAAAAATTGGCGGCGGGCGCGCAGCCGGGGCCGCTTGTCGGCGGGCTTTACAAAGCATGGGCGCAGGCCGGTGTCGGGCAGATGTCCGAAGCGATGAAAAGCTTTGACGAGATGGTCAAGGAGCCGGGTCTGGAGGGGTTCGCCTCTTATCACAAGGCGCTCGCGCTGGCGGTTGTGGGCGACTATGAGGGCGCGGATGCGATCTTCGGCTCCGAGGCGGGGCAGGTGCTTCATGGCTCGCGGCGCGGGGCGCTCGCCCATGTCGAGATCCTCTCCCAACTGGAGCGCAACACCGATGCCATCGCGCTTCTCGACGAGGCGTTCGGGAGCGGGGCCGATCCCGAGATTCAGGGGCTGCGCGACCGGCTGGAGGCGGGCGAAATGCTGCCCTTCACGCTCATCAATTCTCCCGCCGATGGCGTGGCCGAGGTCTATTTCACCGTCGCCTCCGCCCTCGCCGGCGACGTCCCCGACGGCTACACGCTGATCCATTCGCGCCTCGCCACATGGCTGCGCCCAGACCATACCGATGCGATCCTGCTCTCCGCTTCTTTGCTCGAGGAGCAAGAGCAATATGACCTCGCTATTGCGACCTATGCGCAGATCGCTCCTGACTCCCCCGCCTTTCAAGCTGCAGAGGTCGGGCGCGCGGATGCTCTGCTGCGCGCGGAGAAGGTCGATGCGGCCATTGAGGTTCTTGAAAACCTGACACGTGCCAATGCCGATGTGCCTGGTGTCTGGATTGCGCTCGGCGATACGTTGCGGCGCGAAGAGCGCTATGCCGAAGCTGCGCAAGCCTATGATAAAGCGGTGAATTTGATGGGAGACCCGCAGCCTGCCGACTGGTTCGTCTGGTATGCCCGCGCCATCGCGCAGGAGCGGTCCGACAATTGGGCAGAAGCCGAGGCTGGGTTCCGCAAGGCCCTTGAACTCAGCCCCGACCAACCCTCGGTGCTCAACTATCTTGGCTATTCCTATGTCGAGAAGCACCAGAATCTCGACGAGGCGCTGGACATGATTTCGCGCGCGGTCGCGATGCGTCCTGATGCTGGCTATATTGTCGATAGTCTTGGCTGGGCGTTGTTCAAGCTGGGCCGCTATGACGAGGCGGTGGTTCAGATGGAGCGCGCGGTCGAACTGGAGGCGATCGACCCGGTGGTCAATGACCATCTGGGCGATGTCTACTGGGCGGTCGGGCGCGTCCGTGAGGCCGAATTCCAGTGGAAACGCGCGCTCAGCTTCGAGGCGAGCGAGGATCTCGACAAGGATCGTGTCCGCCTCAAGCTCGAGATCGGCCTCGATCAGGTGCTCGAACGCGAGGGCGCCGAGCCCCTGAAGGCGTCAGAAGATGCAGGTAATTGAGGGGCTTGCCCCTGCCAAGGTCAACCTCTCCCTCTTTGTGACCGGCCTGCGCGCGGACGACTATCACTTGCTCGAAAGTGCGGTCGTCTTTGCGGGGGTGGGTGACAGGCTGCGGGTCGAACGCGCCGATGCGCTGCGCCTGACGGTGAGCGGCCCGCGCGCGGCTGGCGTCCCGACGGATGGCCGCAACCTTGTCCTCAAGGCTGCGGAGCGGCTGCGGTCCCTTCGCAAAATCGAAGCTGGCGCGCATATCTCGCTTGAAAAACACCTGCCGCATGGCGGTGGCATCGGGGGGGGCTCCTCGGATGCCGCAACAGCGATCAAGCTCCTCGCTCAGCTTTGGAATGTCGCACCCCTGAGCGCTGAAGAGGCCTTGCCCCTCGGTGCAGATATCCCGGTCTGTCTTGCCGCGCCCCAACCCAGCCTGATGCGTGGCATAGGCGAAACCGTGGAACCCCTGCCGCCGCTGCCGCCCGCGTGGCTTGTGCTGGTCAATCCCGGCGTCGAAATGCCAACGCCTCGGGTTTTCAAGGCGTTCGACGCGCTCTATGACCCCACGCCGCTTCGCCACGAACCGCTCCGCGACAAAGCGGATTTCGAAGACCTGCTGGTCTGGTCTCTGGGTCAATTCAATGATCTGACAAAGGTCCTCACCGATTCCCATGCGCCCGTCTATGCGCCACAGATCGAAGCAATCCTGACGCAGTTGCGCGCGTCCGCAGGATGCGCGGATGCTGACATGTCGGGTTCGGGCAGCACATGCTGGGGCCTCTATGAGAGTGCGGCCGACGCCCAAAATGCGGCGACGAAGCTTGCCTCCGCCCATCCCGAGTGGTGGGTCGCAGCGGCACCAATCCTTGGCCCGCAAGACGCCGCCGCCTGAAATTCCAATCGCTGAAAATATCCCGGGGGTGAATGCGCGTCAGCGCAGAGGGGGCAGCGCCCCCAGCACGCTTACCGCACCCGGGCCACCACGTAATCCGCCAGATCGTCCAGCATTTCACGCAACGGATGGTTGGGCAGGGCGCTCAGCGCCGTGCGGGCTTTCGCGGCCCAGGCGAGGGCTTCGTCGCGGGTGGCGTTCAGCGTGCCGTGTTTTGCCATAAGGGCCAGAGCTTGCTCCAGATCGCCGTCCTTCTGGTCGCCCTTTTCAATCACGCGACGCCAGAAATCGCGCTCCTCTGCATCTGCTTTGGCGACTGCCTTGATGACCGGCAGGGTCAGTTTGCGTTCGCGGAAATCGTCGCCGACATTTTTGCCGATCGAATCCGCCGCACCGCTGTAATCAAGCAGATCGTCCACCATCTGGAATGCGATTCCAAGCGCATCGCCATAGTCGAAGAGGGCGCGGACCTGCGCCTCAGGAGCACCGGCGATGACGCCGCCCACCTCGGTCGCCGCCGAGAACAGCGCTGCCGTCTTGCCGCGGATGACCTTGAGATAAATCTCTTCCGAGGTGCGCAGATCCTGCGCCGCCGTCAGTTGCAGCACCTCGCCCTCGGCAATCACCGCCGAGGCGTTCGACAGGATCGACAGCACCCGCATGTTGTTGGTTTCGGTCATCAGCTGGAAGCTACGCGCGAATAGGTAATCGCCGACCAGAACGCTGGATTTATTGTCCCACAAGAGGTTAGCGGTGGGCCGTCCACGGCGCTGCGCACTCTCATCGACGACGTCGTCATGCAAGAGCGTCGCCGTGTGAATGAACTCGACCGTCGCGGCCAGATGCACGTGATACGGGCCGTCATAACCGCACAGGCGCGCGGCAGCGAGGGTCAGCATCGGGCGCAGGCGTTTACCGCCTGCTTCGACAAGGTGCGCGGTCACTTCGGGGATGCGCGGCGCATGCTCAGAGGCCATCCGGTCCCGGATCAGACCGTTCACGGCATCCATGTCAGCGGCCAGCGCTTCGGAGAGCCGGTCGTGCGGTTTGGTCGCCTTGTCGTCGAGGCTCATCATCTTTCCTTCCCGATCTCCCTCTTCTCGACAGGCGCGATACTTGCCCGTAAGTGAGGGACTATGAAAGAGCTAATCCGCAGCACCGACCCGGTCAAACTCTCCCTCGCGGCGGCCCTTCTTGAGGGCGAGGGTATAGACGTGTTTCAGATGGACGTCCATATGAGCGTCCTCGAAGGCAGCATTGGCATATTGCCGCGCAGGCTCATGGTGCTCGACCGGGATCTGTTCATGGCGCGGGCGATTCTGACCGACAACGGGATCAGGTCTGACTGATGTTCGCGCCCGAGGATCTGACGCTCGACAAGTTTCTCGATGGCCGGGTGATGATCGCCCAGCCCCGCACTGGCTATCGCGCGGCGATGGACCCTGTGTTGCTGGCGGCGGCGTGCCCGGCGCGGGCGGGTCAATCGGTTCTGGAGCTTGGCTGCGGGGCCGGGGTTGCAAGCTTGTGTCTTGCGTGGCGGGTGCCGGGGTTGCGTCAGGCAGGTCTGGAGTTGCAGCCGGCCTATGCGCAGTTGGCCCGCGACAATGCCGCGCGCAACGCGGCGGCGTTGGAGGTGACCGAGGGTGATCTGACCCGGATGCCTGCTGCGCTTCGGGCGCAGAGCTTCGATCACGTGATTGCTAATCCGCCCTATTTCGCGGCCTCGGACGGGACGGCCGCCCGCGATCCGGGGCGGGAGCGCGCGCAACGCGAAGAGACGCCTTTGGTCGATTGGGTCCGGCACGGGTTTCGGCGCCTGCATCCGGGTGGCTGGCTGACGCTGATCCAGAATGCGGACCGGCTTGCCGATATTCTGACCGCCATCGGGACGCATGGTGGGAGCACGGTCATCCTGCCCATTGCGCCTCGTGTCGGACGTGATGCCGGGCGCGTCATTGTCCAGACCCGCAAGGGCGGGCGCGGGCGGTTGCGGTTGATGGCGCCGCTGATTTTGCACGCGGCGCCGCAGCATGCCGGTGATGCCGAAGATTTGACGGATATTGCGCAATCGGTGCTGCGCGGGGGGGCTGCATTGCCGCTCGCGCATTAAGGCTTTCGCAACATTTCGCTGACCAAGCTGAGTCATGTTTCGGGATCACGACAAACCCGTGACACGACTCAAAGAATGTGCTGCAATCAACTTACACATAACAGGAGAGGAGACTGCCCATGTCGCTGAGTTCGCATATTACCGAACTTCGCAAGAAACATCAGGCTTTGTCTGCGGAGGTAGAGCGCGCGACCCGGAGTCCGGGGATCAGCGACCTCGACATCGCGCAGATGAAGAAGCAGAAACTTCGACTGAAGGAAGAGATCCAGCGCCTCGAACAAGCGTAACAGCATCAAGGCCGGGCCAACTGCCCGGCCTTTTTCTGTGCGCCTTTGCCGGCAAGGGCTGCAAGGGCTGCGCCGGTTGCAATCATGGCGGCGGCGATCAACAGGCGCGGGCTTGCCTCGGCGAATCCGGCAAGGATAAGCGCAAGCGTTGAAAGCAGCGGGGCCGCGTAAGAAGCTGTGCCAAGAAGCTGGATATCCCCGCGCTTGACGCCGATGTCCCAGGTGAAGAACGCCAGCCCGACGGGTCCCAGTCCCAAGGCCAGAACGGAGGCCCAGCCAAGCGTCGAGCTGGGCCAGACCGTCTCTTCCAGTGTGAGATGGGCGATGGTCGACAGAGCTGCACTGGCAAGGCAATAGATCGCCACGGCTCCGGTCGGCACCGTGCCCAGGCGGCGTGAAATCAGCGAATAGCCCGACCATGTCAGCGCGCAGAGAAATGCCAGCCCATATCCGGGCAGAGATGCGCCGGAGAGCGCAAGGCCTGACTGCCCGACGATGAGGGCGGCTCCGCCAAAGGCCACCAATGCCCCGAGAATATGGCCCGGCCGTAGCTTTTCGCCGGGTAGCAGCCCCGAGAACAATACGATCAGCAGGGGCCAGAGATAGGCGATCAGCCCCGCCTCGGCGGGAGGGGCGAGACGCAGGGCCGAGAAATAGAGCAGGTGATAGCCGAACAGTCCCGCCGTGCCGAAAGCATAGACCTTCAGCGGCACGCGACTGAGTTGCGAGAACTCTCCCGTCGCGCCGAGCCAGATCAATCCGATCGCTCCGCCAATGGCAAAACAGATCGCGTTGAGTTGTAGCGGGGGCACCGGTGCGGAGCCAACGGTGAAAAGTGCTAGCAACGCCCAAAGGATGACTGCCGAAAAGCCGATCAGGGTCGCCCGCGCCTTACCAGTCGCTTCTGAAATCACGCCCCGCCTCCTGTGCGCTGATCCGGGCCGCCTCGGCCATGAGCCAATCCAGAAAAGCCCGAACGGGGGCGCGTGCCTCGGCCCCCGGCGCGCAAAGAAATCGGTAGCTTTCTTCCGGCACAAGGGAAAGAGAAAAGGGCGCGACGAGCCGCCCCGCCTCCAGTGCGTCCTGCGCCAATGTTGCGCGCCCGAGCACCACGCCGGCCCCGCTGATCGCGGCGTCCAGCGCATGATCCGCCTGCGAGAATTGCGCGCCACCGGAAGGGGGCGGGCCCAGCCCGGCGGCCCGGAACCATCCGGCCCAGTCCGCCGGGCGCCGCATGAACGCGCGCTCGTCATGGTGCAATAAGGGGGCCTCACGCAACGACTCGGGCGATGTGAATCGCGCGGCGAGCGCAGGGGTCATCATCGGGGTTAACCATTCGCGCAGCAATTGCCCGCTCGACAACCCCTCATGGCGATCGGGGCCAAACCGCAAGGCGAGGTCGACGTCATCGCGGCGCAGATCGAGCAGACGCAGCGTCGCGGTAAACCGCAACTCGATCTCGGGGTGCTCGGCGGCGAACAGAAAGAGCCTCGGGGCCAGCCATTTCGAGGTGAAGGCCGGCCCGGCGGTGATATTCACGATGCGATCAGTGCAATGTCTGTGCGCCGCGCGCCAGGCCGCTCGCAGGCTGTCCATGCCTTCGCGGACACCGGGTAGCAGTCGCAATCCCGCCTCGTTGAGGTGGACCGCGCGATGGCTGCGTTCGAAGAGGGCTTGACCCAGAGCCTCTTCCAGTTGCCGGATCTGGAAGGACAGCGCGGCAGGCGTCACGCCCAGCTCTGCGGCGGCATTCTGAAACGACAGATGACGTGCGGCGGCCTCAAAGGCCCGCAGGGCCGTCAGGGGTAAGTGATCGGATCTTTCTGACATAAGATAATCTTTTGTGAGTCGAGAATAATACTCGTTTGTCAGGTCAATAATGCTTTGCGATGTTCCTTGTGTAAAGATCAACTGATGTGAGGATGTAATGCTCCAGATTCCGACATCCGAGGCTCAGGCGCGCGCGGCGCGCTATGCAATGGCCCTGCGGCGTGCGGCGTTCGCGCAGCTTTGGCGGCGCGTGGCGCGAGCTTTGCCCCATAGAAAAAGGGCTGCCCCTGTAAAGGGGCAGCCCCGTCCCTGCTAAGTGCAGGATCAGACGAAATACTGACCGCCGTTGGCGGTGATCGTCGAGCCGGTGATGAAACCCGCATCATCGGAGGCGAGGAAGACGACGCAACGCGCGATCTCGCCCGGTTCGCCAAGGCGCCCGACCGGGATCTGACCAATAATCGACTCGCGGACCTTTTCCGGGACAGCCATCACCATTTCGGTGGCGATGTAGCCGGGGCAGATCGCGTTCACGGTGATGCCGGCGCGCGCGCCTTCCTGGGCCAATGCCTTGGTGAAGCCGAGATCGCCCGCTTTTGCCGCCGAGTAGTTGGCTTGACCGAATTGACCCTTCTGACCGTTGATCGACGAGATGTTGACGATCCGGCCGAACTTGCGCTCGCGCATGCCGTTCCAGAGCGGGTGGGTCATGTTGAACACGCCCGAGAGGTTGGTGTCCATGACCTGCTGCCACTGCTCACGGGTCATCTTGTGGAAGGGGGCGTCGCGGGTGATCCCTGCATTGTTCACGAGCACGTCGATCGGGCCGAGCTCTGCCTCGACCTTGGCAATGCCTTCGGCGCAAGCGTCATAATCGGCAACCGACCATTTGTAGGTCTTGATGCCGGTCTCTTCCGTGAATTTCGCCGCCGCCTCGTCGTTGCCGGCATAGTTGGCCGCAACGGTGTAGCCTGCGGCTTGCAGGGCCTTCGAGATTTCCGCGCCAATGCCGCGCGAACCGCCGGTGACAAGTGCAACTCGGGACATGATTCCTCCTCCGGGTTAATGCCTTTGAAATCCTGTTACCGAAATTAATAAGGGCGCGCAATAAAGTTGCGCGCCCGATTTTGCATTTGCAGCAAAAAAGTTTGGGTTTTCGGCTCAGAGGCCTTCGATGCACATCGCAACGCCCATGCCGCCGCCGATGCAGAGCGTGGCAAGACCCTTCTTGGCGCCCGAACGTTTCATTTCGAAGACAAGGGTATTGAGGATGCGGCACCCCGAGGCGCCGATCGGATGGCCGATTGCGATCGCGCCGCCGTTCACGTTGACCTTCGAGGTATCCCAGCCCATGTCCTTGTTTACAGCGCAGGCTTGCGCGGCGAAGGCCTCGTTGGCCTCGACCAGATCGAGATCGGCGGCTTTCCAGCCAGCTTTCTCAAGAGCCTTGCGCGACGAGGGGATCGGACCGCAGCCCATGATCGACGGGTCGAGACCGGCAGTCGCGTAAGACGCGATCCGGGCCATTGGGGTCAGACCACGCTTGGCGGCTTCTTCTTCGGTCATCAGCAGCACCACGGCCGCACCGTCATTGATGCCGCTTGCATTGCCGGCGGTCACCGAGCCGTCCTTGGTGAAGGCGGGGCGCAGCTTTTGCATCGACTCGATCGTGGCGCCGTGACGAATATATTCGTCACTATCAACGACGATGTCGCCCTTGCGTGTCTTGACGGTGAAAGCGGCGATCTCATCGGCGAACTTGCCAGCCTTTTGCGCGGCTTCGGCCTTGTTCTGCGATGCGAGCGCGAACTCGTCCTGCATCTCGCGCGAGATTTGCCACTGGTTGGCGACGTTCTCGGCGGTCTGGCCCATGTGGTAGCCGTTGAACGCATCCCACAGGCCATCCTTGATCATCGAGTCGATCATCTTCATGTCGCCCATCTTCTGACCTGCGCGCAGATGCGCGACATGAGGGCTCAGCGACATGTTTTCCTGACCGCCGGCGATGACGATATTCGCGTCACCGAGCATGATGTGTTGTGCGCCAAGGGCGACCGTGCGCAGACCCGAGCCGCACACCTGGTTGATCGACCATGCGGCGGATTCGATCGGTAGACCCGCATTGATATGGGCTTGGCGGGCCGGGTTCTGGCCCTGGCCGGCGGTCAGAACCTGACCCAGGATCGTCTCCGAGACTTCCGCCTTGTCGATCCCCGCGCGGGCGACAACCGCCTCGATCACGCAAGCGCCCAAGTCATGGGCCGGGGTATTGGCGAACGAGCCGTTGAAACTGCCCACAGCTGTCCGAGCTGCAGAAACGATAACGACGTTGGTCATGGGTCCTCTCCTCACAGGTTCTGGCGCCCGCATGGGCGGCGCCCCTAATGCCGCTGCGCAGCATGCCTTATGAGGCCGTTAGGTCAAGCACATTCGCATCGCCGGGGGTGTTTGATGCGCAATTTTATTGCGCGCGCGATCTTCGCGGTTGGGCGCGAGAAGGTGTTTGCGCTCTCAGGCGCGCATCGCGGCCTTCTGCGGCGTTTTCCATGGCGGCATGATCGTTGGCGCGCCGAAATAATAGCCCTGAAGGCAGTCCACACCCAGACTTGTCAGATAGGCGGCATCCTCCGCTGTTTCGACCGACTCGGCGACCGTGAACATGTCGAAATGGCGGGCGACCGAGAGCAATGCCTCTGCCAGAACCTGATTGTCCGGGTTCGAAGCGATCCCACGGATAAACTGTCCGTCGATTTTGAGAATGTCGAAGTAGAATTCGCGCAGGTAGCGAAACGAGGTGTAGCCCGCCCCGAAATCGTCGAGTGCAAAGCTGATGCCGCGGGCCTGCTGATCTTGCATGAAGACGGTCACGAGTTCTGGCATCTGCATGGCCGAGGTTTCGGTGATTTCGAGGATCAACCGCTCGGCCACCGTATCGTCGCGCGCCAGCCCGCGGTTGAGCGTCTTCATCCAGGCTGGGTATCCGATGGAGCGGGCGGACATGTTGACCGACAGACGCAGGGCGTGATCCTCCGAAAGCGCCTGAAGCCCCATTTCCAAGGCGAGACAGTCAATCTGACGTCCGAGTTCGGTTGCCTCGAGGGCGGGAATGAAATCCTTGGCGGGGATCACGCGACCCGTCTGATCGAGCACCCGGATCAATCCTTCATAAAAGGCAGGGCGTTCCGGCCGGGCCGCCTGAACCACGGGTTGAAACGCCATGACCACATCGCGGCATTCCACCGCCCGCCGCACCATGTTGACGGTTTCCCGGTCTCGCTGCACGACCGCGAAGTTGAGCGGGCTCTCCATGCCCTGTTCGATCGGTTCGATTGCGTCGCGGCTGTGATCGGACATGCTAAACTCCATTTCGGACTCAGCGCAGATTCGCGACAATCCTCTAAGAACAGGTAAAACAACGATTTTTAACGAAATGCTGGTTAACCCTGCATTGAGGCTATCCAGCGCGAAAGCCGAACTTGCGTAAGGGGGATTTTAACGAAGCGGTTCTAGTGTCGATGGCGCACGTTCCCATGCGAGGCCAGATGACCATTCATACAGAGATTGCCAAACCGCGAAGCGGAGAGGTTCCTTTCGGCTTCGAGGAGCTGTTCTATTCTCGCACAGATAAGCGCGGGGTGATTCAGGCCGGGAACGATATCTTTCAGCGGATCGCAGGGTTCGATTGGTCCGAAATGCTGGGTGCGCCGCATAAAATCGTCCGTCACCCCGACACGCCGCGTGCGGTGTTCCGGATCTTGTGGGATGCGCTTGCCAAGGGTTACCCGATGGGAGCCTATGTGAAGAACCGCACAAAAAGTGGTGATTTTTACTGGGTATTCGCGGTCGTCATGCCGATTGAGGAAGGGTTTCTTTCGCTGCGGATGAAGCCATCCAGCCCCACTTTCGACGTTGTCCGTGAGTTTTATGAACAATTCAGCGCGATGGAGCGCGAAAAACGACTCGATCCGGAGGACGGTGCCGGCATGTTGCGCGCTATGGCGCGGGACAAAGGGTTTTCGAGCTATAGCAGCTTCATGGCCTTTGCGCTTGGGCAGGAGTTGATGGCGCGCGACAGGAAATTGCTGCGCAGCACCGACCGTCAGACCAATGTGCTGATCGAGATGAACAGCGTTCTGGAGCGGTCGACACAAGAGCAGCGCCGTTTGTTGCGCAGCTTTGAAGCCCTGCAATCCATTCCCAACAACATGCGCATCGTGGCATCTCGGCTGGAGCCATCGGGTGGTCCGATTTCGTCGATTTCGGAGAATTACAAGGCGTCCTCGGCAGGGATTTCCGAACGGCTGCGCAGTTTTGTGGCTGGCGACCAGAATATGTGTGACCGGATGTCACGCGACGTGGCCAAGGCGCTGTTCTTGCTTGGGTGCAGCCGGGTTATCTCGGAGCTGACACAAAACCTCGATGCGGGCGAGCCAGTCGAGGGAATCGACGCACTGGTTGAACTTGCCCTGCTCGAGCGTTTGATGGGGCGCAGCATCGCGGATGCCCGCGAGGCGATGGTCAATGCGGCAGATCTTGCGCGGATGCTGACACGTGCGAGCCGCGACATTCGTCGGCAAATGCTTGGCCTCGATACGATCCGGGTGCTGGGTCGGGTCGAGTGCGGACGTATGCGTGGCAATGGCAGTGCGCTTTCGTCGACAATTGATCAGCTCGACACGTTTCACGCCGATATCAAGGAGCGGCTCGAATCTATCATGCATCTGTCTGAGGTGATCGAGCAGTCGATCTCGGCCTATCTCAGGTCGCAACCGGGATGAGTTAGCCAAGATGGGCTGACGGCAGGTATCACTCCGCAATCAATGCGGCGATTAGCGCCTTGGCGTCAGGACTGTCCCACTCTGCCTCGCCGATCAGGCGAGCGACCTCTTGGCCGTTCTTGTCGATCAGCACCGTGACTGGCAGGCCGACGACGCCCATTGCGCGCGCCAGCTGCTGTTTGGGGTCGCGGAATTTCGGCAGCCGGGCCACACCGGCCTCCTCGAAGAAGCGGTCGATTTTGGGCGGAGGATTGCGCCCGGTAGCAACGGTGACGACCTCGAAGCCATTGCCGCCCAGTTGCGCCTGAAGACGATCCAGCGAGGGCATTTCGGCCCGGCACGGTGCGCACCAGGTCGCCCAGAAGTTCACCAGAACCACCTGTCCACGGTAGGCGGCGAGGCTTGTGGTGCCGCCCATGCCATCCTCAAATGCAAGGTCGGGCACCGGGAGTGGGGCCTCATAGACGACCAGCTTGTTCATCTCGCCCGTCTTCAGCGCCGAGAGATCCGCCGCCGCAGCAGCATTTGCACCGAGCGCGAGGGCCGTATAAAGGACGAGGGACCGCAGCATATTGCCTCCGATGAAGGGCCTGACCATGACCGACACCGCCAAGGATAGCAAAGCCTCCAACGCCATGTGGGGCGGGCGTTTCGCCGCAGGACCGGACGCGATCATGGAGGCGATCAACGCCTCGATCTCGTTCGACCAACGGCTCTACGCGCAAGATATCCGTGGCAGCCGGGCCCATGCCGCGATGCTCGCCGCACAGGGTATCATCAGCAATAAAGACGCAGAGACGATCCGGGAAGGCCTGCTCACGGTCTTGTCAGAGATCGAGGGCGGAAACTTCCCGTTTTCTGCGGCGCTTGAGGACATCCATATGAATGTCGAGGCGCGGCTCAAGGAGATCATTGGCGAACCGGCGGGGCGCCTGCACACGGCGCGCTCGCGCAATGACCAGGTTGCGACCGATTTCCGGCTTTGGGTGCGTGATCAATGCGATGCCGCGATCAAGGGGCTCGATGCGCTGATCCGGGCGCTGCTCGGGCAGGCCGAGGCGGGCGCGGATTGGGTGATGCCGGGCTTTACCCATTTGCAGACGGCGCAGCCGGTCACATGGGGCCACCATATGATGGCCTATGTCGAGATGTTCGCCCGTGACCTGTCGCGTTTTTCGGATGCGCGTAAACGTATGAATGAAAGCCCGCTGGGTGCCGCGGCGCTGGCTGGCACCGGCTTCCCGATTGACCGCCATGCCACGGCGGAGGCGCTGGGCTTCGATCGTCCGATGGCGAATTCGCTCGATGCGGTCTCGGACCGCGATTTCGCGCTGGAGTTCCTGTCCTCGGCGTCGATCTGCGCCGTGCACCTGTCGCGTCTGGCTGAAGAACTGGTGATCTGGTCCTCGGCGCAGTTCCGCTTCGTTGCGATGTCGGACAAATGGTCGACGGGGTCCTCGATCATGCCGCAAAAGCGCAACCCGGATGCGGCAGAGCTGATCCGCGCCAAGATCGGACGGATTCTTGGCGCGACGGTCGCGCTGTTTACCGTGATGAAGGGCCTGCCGCTCGCCTATTCCAAGGACATGCAAGAGGACAAGGAGCAGGTCTTTGACGCCGCCGACCATCTGTTGCTCGCGCTGGCAGCGATGGAGGGCATGATCCGCGACCTGACCGTCAATCGCGACAAGCTGGAAGCGGCGGCGTCCTCGGGCTTCTCGACCGCGACCGATCTGGCCGACTGGCTGGTGCGCGAGGCGGGGCTGCCCTTCCGCGATGCCCACCACGTCACCGGAACCCTCGTTGCCATGGCCGAAGCCAAGGGTTGCGATCTGCCGGACCTGAGCCTGGCCGAGATGCAATCGGTGAACTCTGCGATCACCGAGGATATCTTCGGTGTGCTCGGGGTTCACAACTCGGTCGCTTCGCGGCAGTCTTACGGTGGAACCGCGCCCGATCAGGTGCGCGCCCAGATCGCCCGCTGGAAGGAGCATCTTGCATGAAACCCGCGCTGATCCTTGCATTTCTGACGCTTGCGGCCTGTTCGGACCCGGCGCTCCATGCGGGGATCTCGCTCGATTCGAGCGGGGTGAGCGTTTACCCCGCCGTGTCGGGCCGGGTCGGTGGCGCGACCGTGTCGGTGTCGCCGTGAGGGCCGCGTTGCTGATCCTGTGTCTTGCCGGGCTGGCCGGCTGCGGCGTCGAGGGGCCGCCGATCCCACCCTCGCAGGTCGTGGCACGCTAAGCGCGCTTTCCAACGCGCGGCGCAGCGGGTAAAGCGGGGCAAACCTGCCACTTTGACCGCAAGGGCCTGCGATGGATCATTTTCTTTACCGTGACGGCGTGCTCTGTGCCGAGGACGTTCCGCTGACCGAGATCGCGGCCAGCGTCGGCACCCCGTTCTATGTCTACTCGACCGCCACGCTGACCCGCCATTTCAAGCTGTTCGAAGAGGCGCTGGCGGGGATGGATCATCTCGTATGCTTCGCGATCAAGTCGAACTCGAACCTCGCCGTGCTCAAGACGCTGGGCGAACTGGGGGCGGGGATGGATGTGGTCTCGGGCGGGGAGTATCGCCGGGCCAAGGCGGCGGGCGTGCCCGGTGAGCGCATCGTGTTCTCGGGCGTTGGCAAGACGCGCGAGGAAATCCACCTCGCGCTGACCGGCGGCATCCGGCAATTCAATGTCGAGTCCGAGCCGGAACTGCGCGTGATTTCCGAAGTGGCCTCCGAGCTTGGCGTTGAAGCTCCGATTGCCATTCGGGTGAACCCCGATGTCGACGCCAAGACGCATGAAAAGATCGCGACCGGCAAGTCCGAGAACAAGTTCGGCATCCCGATCGCCAAGGCCCGCGCAGTCTATGCCGAGGCCGCCGCGCTGCCGGGGATCAAAGTGATGGGCGTCGATGTGCATATCGGCTCGCAGCTGACCGATCTGGCACCCTTCGAGGCGGCCTTCCTGAAGGTGCGCGAACTGACCGAGCAACTGCGCGCGGATGGTCATGAGATCGTGCGTCTCGACCTTGGTGGCGGGCTTGGCATTCCCTACGAACGGTCGAACTCTGCGCCGCCCCTACCCATCGAATATGGCGAGGTGATCCGGCGCACGGTGGGCGATCTAGGCTGCGAGATCGAGATCGAGCCGGGGCGGCTGATCTCGGGCAATGCGGGGATTCTCGTGACTTCGGTGATCTATCTGAAGCAAGGCGAGGGCCGCGATTTCCTGATCGTCGATGCGGCGATGAACGATCTGGTGCGCCCGTCGATGTATGGGGCGCATCACGACATCGTCCCGGTGGTCGAGCCTGCGCCCGGCACCGAGGCGGCGGCGTTCGATATCGTCGGGCCGGTTTGCGAGACGGGCGACACCTTCGCCAAGGGCCGCGCGCTGACGCCGGTCGGGCCTGGTGACCTGATCGCGTTCCGTTCGGCGGGCGCTTATGGCGCGGTGATGTCGTCCGAATACAACTCGCGGCCGCTGATTCCGGAGGTTCTGGTGAACGGGGATCAATTCGCTGTCATTCGGGCAAGACCGAGCTTTGAAGAAATGCTCGGGCGCGATACCATTCCTGAATGGCTCTGACGCGGCGCGGGTATTTCGCCGTAGGGGCCGGAAAGGACCGATGCTGATACCGAAGCGCCCCAAACTGCCCGAGACCCTTGCCGATCTGGATCGGCCGATTTCGGCAACGCGGGTCGGACTTGCGGTGGAGCGGGGGCTGCGTGCCTTTTGGCCAGCCCTCACGGTTCTTGCGCTCGCACTCACCGCGCTGATGTTTCGGGTGCAAGATCACCTGTCGCGCGATCTGTTTCTGGCGTTGTTCCTGAGTGTCGGGCTGCTTGCAGCGATATTGATCGCGCTTGGCGTGCGCCGCTTCGTTTGGCCGACGCGCGCCGAGGCGATTGCGCGGCTTGATGCGACGCTGCCGGGGAGGCCTCTTTCTGCCTTGGGCGACCAGATGGCGCTGGGGGGCAATGACCCGGCTGCCAACGCACTTTGGCGTGCGCACTTGGCGCGTATGGCTGAGCGCGCTGCGGGGGCAAAGCCCGTTGGGCCGCGTCCCGATCTGGCGCCGCGAGACCCGTTCGCGCTCCGGATGACGGGGCTGACCGCCCTCGTGATCGCGCTTCTTTTTGGCGCGCCGCAGCGCATGTTCGATCCTGTCGCCAATTCCGGCGCGCCTGCGGGCTCCGCCGAGGCAGCGATGGGGCCAAGCTGGGAGGGATGGGCTGAACCACCGCGCTATACCGGCAAGCCCGGACTCTATCTGAACCGGCTCGACAGCGATCAGATCGCGGTCCCCGAGGGGACGCGGTTCTCGTTCCGCTTTTACGGGGCGGCCGATGCGATTCCCTTCACCGAGAGCATTTCCAGCCCCGCCGCCGCGCCCATCGTTCAGGATGAGACAAGCGATATCCGGCGCGAGGACTTTGAAGCGATGCGCTCGGGCATGGTCGAGCTTGGCGGCCCGAATGCGCGGCGCTTCGAGATCACGGTGCTGGCCGACGACGCGCCCGAGGTGGAGCTTGTCGGGCTGGCCGAGCGGCGGGCCGACGGCAAAATGGCGCAACCTTTCCGCGCGCTCGACGATTACGCGGTGATGGCGGGGCGCGCGCGGATCACGCTTGATCTCGCCTCGGTCACGCGGCGCTACGGGCTCGCGCTGGACCCCGAGGCGCGCGACGATCTGACCTTCGATCTGCCGATGCCGATTTCCGGCTCACGCGCGGATTTCACTGAAACGCTGATCGAGGATGCCTCGAAACATGCTTGGGCCAATTTGCCGGTCAACCTTGAGCTTGAGGTCGAGGATGGGCGCGGGCAGGTCGGTCGCACCGAGATGTCGGCCTTTGAGCTTCCCGGGCGTCGGTTCTTCGACCCGCTCGCCGCCGCGCTGATCGAGGCCCGGCGCGATCTGCTCTGGTCGCGCGAGAACGCGCCGCGCGTGGCGGACTGGCTCCGCGCGATTTCGAACCGGCCCGACGGGTTCATTCGCAAAGACGAAGTCGCGCGGCTGTTACGGCTGACGATCCTGCGGATCGAGGCCGCGGATATAACGCCCGAAACCCGGGACCAGATTGCGGATGTGCTCTGGGAACTGGCGCTGCTGGTCGAAGATGGCGGGCTGGCCGATGCGCTCGAGGCGATGCGTCAGGCGCAAGAACGGCTGTCAGAGGCGATCCGAAACGGCGCGTCCAAGGACGAGATCGCCAAGCTCATGCAGGAACTCAAGGAGGCGACCGACAATTACCTGCGGATGCTGGCAGAGCGCGCGCAACCCGAAGAGGGGCCGCAATTCGGTCAGCAACAGCCGAGCCAGCAGATCACCGGAAACCAGATCCAAGAGATGATGGACGAGATTCAGCGCCTCATGGAAGAGGGCCGGATGGCCGAGGCGCAGGAGTTGCTCGACCAACTCGCGCGGATGATGGAGAACCTCAAGGTCACGCAAGGGCAGGGTGGTCAGGGCGATATGCCGGGCAGTCAGGCGATGCGTGATCTCGGCGAAACCCTGCGCGATCAGCAAGAGTTGTCGGACGACTCCTTCCGCGAGATGCAGGAGGGTTTTGACCCTGAAGACCGTCCGCGCAGTAGTCCTGATCTCGATCAGCTTGGTCAACAAGGGCAGCAGGGAGAGCAAGGTCAGGAACCCGGTCAACAGGGGCAGGCGCCGGGTGAAGGTACGGATCAGGGCACGCCGCGCGACACCCCCGGAGACGGGCGGGAAGGTCAGGGGCAAAGCCAAGGCCAAGAGCAAGGCCTAGCCGACCGTCAACGCGCGCTGCGGCAAGAGTTGAATCGTCAGCAGGGCCTCATGCCGCGTCTCGGGGGCGAGGCGGGTGAAGCCGCGCGCCGGAGCCTTGACGATGCGGGCCGCGCGATGGACGAGGCCGAGCGGGCGCTGCGTGAGGGCGACAATGGCCAAGCGATCGACCGTCAGGCCGATGCCATTCAGGCGCTGCGCGAAGGCATGCGTGCCTTGGGCGAGGCGCTCGCCGAAGAGCAATCGCGTCAGGCCGGAGAGCAACCCGGCCAGCAAGGCGAGGGGCAGGGCGAAGGTTTGGCCCAACAGGGCAACCGCTTGTTGCCGCGTGATCCGCTTGGCCGCCAGCGTGGCGAAGGCGGACGTTTGGGCACCGAGCAAGAGATGCTTCAGGGCGAGGATATCTATCGTCGGGCGCGCGATCTTCTGGAGGAACTGCGGCGCCGCTCGGCAGAGCGGCTGCGTCCCGAGGAGGAGCTGGACTACCTGCGCCGCTTGCTCGATCAATTCTGATCAGGACCGCTCGTCGCGGTTACGTCTCGGTCGTCTTCGCGCTCAAGAGCCGGTTTCGGGTTGAAGCTTGTCGATTACGACCTGCATCTGCTGATCCAGCCAGAGCCGCCCGGCATCCACCGCCGTCACGAACTGGGTCACCGGCTCTTCGAGTGTCGGGATCGCTGTGATCAGCCGCGCGGCGAAGACATAGACCAACAGACCAGCCGCAGCGAGCAGGATAATCATCGAGAAGCCGCGCCCAAAGCCGGAGCGCCGGACGCCGGGTTCTTCTGGAATGTATCCGTCGAAATCGTCATCACGGTCAGAGGTCGCGGTGAGGGTCGAGTTGATCTCTTCGACATCGGGGAGCCGTTCAACCCCGCGTGAGCGCAGTACGCCTTCGTCGTCGAACTCCACCTCATCCTCGGTGAAATCGGCGAAGCGATCCGCGTCCTCGTCCCAGCCGTTCTTTTGTGCGGAGGTCGCGGTGGCGACCGGCGCGGCAAGGCCGAGTTCCGGTTGCGGATCGAGCGAGAGCCCTTCGGCGCGGCGCTGTTCCGCCTCGCGCTCGGCCTCTTCGCGCAGGATCGAGAGCAGCCCGTCATCGACGGGCTTGCGCGGCGTCGCGCCGGCCACGGGGGCGGGTGTCAGCCCCTCCTCGTAGTCGCTGTCCTCGGCATAATCGTTGTCGGCCTGCGCCAGACCCGAGCCGCGCATCATCTCGGCGATGACCGCATCGACGGCATCTGCGGGTTCGGTTGGGACCTCTGGTGGTGCGGTTTCGGCAGGCGGCTCATCCGTTGTGGCGGTTTCGATCTGTTCCGGGGGTGGCTCGGTGATCGTGTGGCCGGTCTCGTCGAGAGGCGCTGCTTCAAGGTCGGCGGTCACTTCCTCCACGACCTGCTCCGCGCTGGCCTCAAGCTCGTTCCAGTCGTCAACCTTGGGAAGCTCGCGCCCGGCGATGGCCGGGTCTTCCTCTTCCCAGCCGATCAGATCGTCCTCGTCGGCGTCCCAGTCGCGCGCGGTTTCCAGAGGCTCGAATTGTGCCGCGGCCAGCGCCGCCTTGCTCACCTGAAACCAGCTATGCCCGCAGCTCGAACACTGCACGTCGCGCCCGCCCTCGGGGATCACACTGTCGTCGACCTCATACTGAGCATCGCAATTCGGACAGATCAGACGCATTCAAACCCCTAACCAGAGCCCTGGCGTATTGCCATTCTGGCGTTTCATTTTGAGATGTTGTAGCAAGCGACAGTCAAATATCCAAGAGTTTGTAAGACTTGTGGCGCTTTGCGCGCCCGGTGGCAGTCAAAGGGTGGGGCCGGGCAGTGATCGAGCTGCAAAATGTGGCGATGAGCTATGGCGGGCGTGAGCTGCTGTCGGAAATGACTTTGCGGCTGATGCCGGGGTCGTTCCACTTCCTGACCGGGCCGTCCGGTGCGGGCAAGACGACCTTTCTCAAGCTATGCTACGCAGAGCTTTCGCCCTCCTCGGGCATGCTGAGCCTGTTTGACCGCGATGTGCGCATGATGACGCGCGATGACGTTGCGGCGATGCGGCAACGGATCGGTGTCGTGCATCAGGATTGCCAGTTTCTCGATCACTTGTCGGTCGCCGAGAATATTGCTCTGCCGTTGAGCGTCTCCCGCCGTGCTGCCGATCCAAAGGAATTGCGGGAATTGCTGAGCTGGGTCGGGCTGCGCGCCCAGGCCGATGCCTTACCGCCGCAGCTTTCAGGCGGGGAGCGTCAGCGCGCGGCACTGGCGCGGGCGGTGATGATGTCACCGGACATCATCCTTGCCGACGAGCCGACGGGAAATCTCGACTGGGAGATGTCGCAACGGCTTTTGAACCTGTTGATCGAGCTGAACCGGATGGGCAAGACGGTGCTGATCGCCACGCATGACCTGAACCTGATCCGCACGGCAAAATCGCAGGTTGCGACGCGCGTATTGCGAATTGCGAATCAGCGCTTGCAACTGGCGGGGGCGGATCTGTGATGCGGCGGCTGTTCGATATGCTGCGCAGCGAAGGGCGCGGGGTGGATCGCGTGGTGCCGCCGACTGGCTTCACCGCGCGGCTCACGCTGTTGACGGCGGCGGCAATGGCCTTTCTCGCGGTCTTTGCGTTGGCTTTGTCGCTGGCAACCGGGCGGCTTGCGGATCGCTGGGCGGATGCTCTGGCGCGCTCGGCCACGATTCGGATTTCCGCACCCGCCGATCAGATTGAGGCGCAGGCCGCTGCCGTTCTGGCAGTTCTGGAAACGACGCCGGGTATCGAGAGTTTCCGCATCCTCGATGATGCAGAGATGAAGGCACTGCTCGATCCGTGGTTCGGTCCCGATCTCCCGGTCGAAAGCTTGCCTTTGCCGAAGCTGATCGAGATCGTCGAGACCGTTGCAGGTGCGGATGCCGAGGGGCTGCGGTTGCGGTTGGCGACCGAGGCGCCTGGGGCGGTGCTGGACGACCATACCCGCTGGCGGCGCCCGCTGGTCGAGGCGGCGGGACGATTGCGGACCTTGGGCCTTGTGTCGCTGGTGCTGATCGGCGCGGCGACGGCAGGCATGATCACGCTGGCCGCGCAGGCGGCGCTCGCCGCGAATGGGCAGGTGATCCGGGTGCTCCGGCTGGTGGGGGCGCGTGATCAGTTCATCGCCCGCGCATTTGTCCGACGCTTCACTTTGCGCGGGCTGTGGGGCGCGCTGGGCGGCACGGCACTGGGCATGATGGCAGTTGCAGTTTTGCCGGAGGCCGATGATGCGGGCGGCTTTCTGACCGGCCTTGGTTTCACCGGGGCTCATTGGCTCTGGCCCTTGATTATTCCGCCGCTGGCGGCTCTGGTGGCCTATGCGGCAACGCGCGCGGCGGCGCTGCGGATGCTCAAGGAGGTAAGATGATGGCGCAATCCCGGAAACCCGGTCCGGTCACTTGGGACGCGTATCCGCGCTCGGTGCTCTACTATGTGCATATCGCGCTGGCGACCTTGGTTCTGGGCCTCTGGGGGGTGTTCTTTCAGGTCTTGCCGCGAGGCCGGGCGGGTGTCCATCGCGTCGCAGATGTCTGGACCACGCATCTTCTTGGCATGGCGCGGTTCTATTGCGGGATCACCTATGAGGTGCGGGGCACGCCGCCCACGATGGATTGCCTGATCGGTGCCAAGCATCAGAGTTTCTTCGATATTCTTATCATTGCCAATCGCGCGCCGCAGCGGTCCTTCATCATGAAGAAACAGATCCTTCATGTGCCGATCCTTGGCTGGTTTGCGCTCAAGGCCGGGTGCATTCCGATTGATCGATCGCGCGGCTCCGAGGCGTTGTCCAAGATGGTCGAGGAGACCAAGATCGCACAGCAGCAGGGGCTCGGGCAGCTCATCGTCTACCCGGAGGGCACCCGCACCCGGCCGGGTGAAAAGCGTCGCTACAAGCAGGGGATCGGAGTGCTTTACGATGCCGCGGGCCTGCCGGTCGCGCCGGTGGCGACGAATGTCGGGCTGTTCTGGTCGAAGCGCGGTTTTCCGATCCTGCCGGGACATGGCGTGGTCGAGTATCTGCCGCTGATCGAGCCGGGCTTGTCGGCGCAGGAACTCGTGCGTACGCTCGAAGAGCGGGTCGAAGCCGCGTCCGATGCGCTGATGGCGGAGGCAGGGTTCACCGCCGGGTGATGGCCGGCGCCTGTCGGATCAGGCGGCGAGGCCTTTCGAGCCCATATCGAGGAACTTCTTGCGCCGTGCCTTGATCAGCTCAGCCGAGGATTTCCCGTCGAGCTCGCCCAGCATGGTGGTGATCGCATCGCCCACGGCAGTGATGGTCGCCTTGCGGTCGCGCTGCGCTCCGCCCATCGGTTCCGCAATGATGCGGTCGATCACGCCCAGCTTGTGCAGGTCCTGCGCCGTGAGCCGCAACGCCTCGGCGGCTTCGCGCATCTTCTCGGCATCCTTCCATAGGATCGAGGCGCAGCCCTCGGGCGAGATCACCGAATAGACCGAGTGTTCGAGCATTGCGACGCGGTCGCCGGTGGCAAAGGCCACCGCGCCCCCCGAGCCGCCTTCGCCGATGATGATCGCGGTGAGCGGCACGCCGATGGTCAGGCATTTCTGGGTCGAGCGGGCAATCGCCTCGGACTGGCCGCGCTCTTCGGCGCCCTTGCCGGGATAAGCGCCGGGCGTGTCGATCAATGTCACCACCGGAAGGCCGAAGCGGTCGGCCATATCCATCAGACGGATCGCCTTGCGGTAGCCCTCGGGGCGGGCCATGCCGAAATTGCGCTCGATCCGGCTGGCGGTGTCGTGGCCCTTCTCATGGCCGATCACCATCACCGGACGGTCGTTGAAACGCGCGATCCCGCCCATGACCGCGTGGTCATCGGCAAAGTTCCGGTCCCCGGCCAGCGGCGTGAACTCGGTAAAGAGCGCGTCGATATAATCCTTGCAATGCGGGCGGCTCGGGTGTCGCGCGACCTGACATTTGCGCCAGGGTGACAGGTCCTTGTAGAGATCCTTGAGCATTTGCGCGGCCTTCTTGTCGAGCGCCGCCGCCTCTTTCTCCACGTCCATCTCTTCGTTCTTGCGGGCGAGCGCGCGCAGCTCTTCAGCCTTGCCTTCGATTTCAGCCAGCGGTTTTTCGAACTCGAGATAGGTCGTCATCGGAACCCTCCGTTGCGGAACCCTTGCTATATGAAGGGCGCGCGCGCGAATTGCAACGGGCCGCGCGGAAGGGAGTGGGCGGGGCCGTTTGCGGCCCCGCGCCTGCGATCACTTGAGCTTGGCCAGTTCCAGCGCCTTGTCGAATTGCTCGGGGCTGAGGACCTTGCGCCAATTGTCGACGCAGTTCGAGCGCATCATCACAAGCTGGGTCTCGTGCGCGCCGATCTGATCGGCCAGCGCCTGACGCTCTTCGGCCGGGGCGTTTGCGATGATGGCTGCACGCAGCTGCGCGCGCAGATCGGCGGTTTCGGCCTCATAGGCCTGACGCTTGCCGGGCATCGTGGCGACCCATTCCTTGACTGCGGCGCGCTGCGTCTCGTCAAGCTCCAGCGCATCGGCATTTTTTGCGATGACGCCGGTCAGCATGACTACGGGGGCCGAGAGCCCAAGCTCCTGCGGGGTGGGCGCGGCCGCGTTTTGGGCCAGCGCGGGGAGAGAGGTCGAGGCGAGCAGGGCCGCTGCGAAAATCAGATGTTTCATCTGCGCATTCCTTGAATTGGTTGTCATGTCATGGCCGCCCTGTGGGCGTTGTTCACGCCCGACCGGGATCAACTATTTCAGGTGCGATCCCCCAAGGCCATGCGGCAGAAATGCGCATGTCGGGCGCAAAAGGAAACGCCCCGATCCGCGATCGGGGCGTCCCTGTTCCCTCATGCAGGCGGGGCCTCCCCTCCCCACCGCTCCGGGATTTCATCTGTGCGGCTGGTGCGCCAGCCTGTCAGCCGGCGATCATCTCTGCCTGGCGGACGATCACTTCTGCCTGACGAATAGACGCGATGTCAACAAGGCGGCCCTTGTAGACGGTCGCGCCAGCGCCCGAGGCCTTGGCTTCTTCCATCGCGGCGAGGATCTCGCGGGCCTCGTTTACGGCCTCCTCGGAGGGGGTGAAAACCTCGTTGGCGAGCGCGATCTGCTTGGGGTGGATCGCCCATTTGCCGACCATGCCGAGCGTGGCCGAGCGCTTCGCCTGTGCGATGAAGCCCGCGTCGTCCGAGAAATCGCCGAAGGGGCCATCGACCGGCAGGATGCCATGGGTCCGGCAGGCGGCGACGATGGCGGCCTGCGCCCAGTGCCACGGGTCCGACCAGTATTGCTGGCCTTCGCGCAGCATGTAGTAGTTTTCCTGCGTGCCGCCGATGCCGGTTGTGGCCATGCCCATCGAGGCGGCGAAGTCCGCGGCGCCAAGGCTCATGGCTTGCAGGCGCGGCGACGAGGCCGCGATTTCCTCGACATGGGCGATGCCGGCGGCGCTTTCGATGATGACCTCGAGCGAGACCTTCTTGGTGCGGCCCTTGGCGGTCTCGATCGCGGTGATCAGCGCGTCCACGGCGTAGACGTCTTCGGCACAGCCGACTTTCGGGATCATGATCTGGTCGATCCGCTCGGAGCCCTCTTCAAGCAGTTCGACGACATCGCGATACCAGTAGGGGGTGTCGAGCGCATTGATCCGCACCGAGAGATATTTGTTACCCCAGTCGATCTCATGCGAGGCCTGAATGATGTTGCGGCGCGCTTGCGGCTTGTCGGCGGGGGCCACCGAGTCTTCGAGATCGAGGTTGATCACATCCGCCGCCGATGCTGCCATTTTCGGGAACAGCTTGGTGTTCGAGCCGGGGCCAAAGAGTTGGCAGCGGTTCGGGCGGGCGGCGGGGGTCGGTTGGACGCGGAAGCTCATCGGTGGGCCTTTCGCAATGATGTTTCACGGTTGGTTGTGGCGGGGATATATTGTTGCGTGTTGCATTTCAAGCGCCCTTTCGCAGGCGCAGAATCGGTGCGCAGATTCGACCTTGGGTGCGCGATTCATTCTGCATCTGCACAATGTTTCGAAGAAGCTTGCGGGCTTTTATCAAATTGAGAGATAAGTTTCGACTAATTCCTGAAAAATCGTCCAAAAGCCCCAAGAAATCCCGCTGCGGCGCGATATTCTGAAAGTGACAAGAATTCACCTACGGGGAGCATACGCGCATGGCACTGATCGAGACGCCTTATCTGTTGTTTCTGGGCGATGCGCCCGATCCGCTGGCGGCCAAGGTGGCGCAGGGAATCAAGGATTGGCGTCCGGAATTCGCGGTTGGCCAATTCCGTATGGAGGGCTGCAAGGCGGATATGGGCATTCCGGATATGACCCTCGAAGACGCGAAAGCGGCGGGCTGCAAGACGTTGGTGATCGGGGTCGCGAACCGGGGCGGCGTAATCAGCCAGGCGTGGAAAAAGGTCCTGATCGCTGCGCTCGAAGAGGGGTTCGATCTGGCTTCGGGGCTGCATAACCTGCTGCGCGAGGAGCCCGATCTGGTCGCCGTGGCCGAGGCGTGCGGGCGCGCCTTGCATGACGTGCGGGTGCCCGAGGTGGATTACCCGATTGCGAACGGCATCAAACGGACCGGCAAGCGCTGCCTTGCTGTCGGAACGGATTGTTCGGTCGGCAAGATGTATACTGCGCTCTGCATGGAGCGCGAGATGCGCGAACGCGGACTCAAGGCCAGCTTCCGCGCGACCGGGCAGACCGGCATCCTGATCACCGGGGATGGGGTGCCGCTCGATGCGGTGATCGCGGATTTCATGGCGGGCTCGGTCGAATGGCTCACGCCGGATAACGATCCGGACCATTGGGACCTGATCGAAGGGCAGGGGAGCCTGTTCCATGTCAGCTATTCGGGCGTCACCATGGCGCTGATCCATGGCGGGCAGCCCGATGCGCTGATCCTGTGCCACGAACCGACGCGGGCGCATATGCGCGGGCTTCCGGGCTATCAACTGCCGGGGCTCGATGCGCTGCGTGACCTGTCGTTGCAAATTGCGAGGGTTGCGAATCCGGGCGTTCAGGTGGTGGGGATTTCGGTCAACACGCAGCATATGCCCGAGGCCGAGGCGCGTGCCTATCTGGCCGCGCTTGAAACCGAGATGGGCCTGCCCGCGACCGACCCCTACCGGTTCGGCGCCGGGAAACTCGTGGACGCGCTGGCCGCGATTTGAGAGGGTGCGCCCGGTGGCCGGGGGCGGATGCCTCCGGCGGGGATATTTGCAGCAGAATGAGGGGCCGCGATGATCGAGGTGAGACCCGAGAGTTTTCGTCTGGCTGAGGCCTTTACCATCAGCCGCGGGAGCCGGACCGAAGCCAAGGTGCTGAGCGTTCTCGTCAAGCGCGGCGGGCATGTCGGGCATGGCGAATGTGTGCCCTACGCGCGTTACGGTGAAAGCCTTGAGAGCGTAACGGGGCAGATCGAGAGCCTGCCCGAGGGGATCACCCGCGCCGAGTTGCAAGAGGCTCTGCCGCCAGGCGCGGCCCGCAATGCGGTCGATTGCGCGCTGTGGGATATTGAAGCCAAGAGCGCGGGCAAACGGGTTTGGGAGCTTGCGGGGATGCCTGCGCCGGGGCCTGAGCTGACGGCCTACACGCTGTCGCTCGACACGCCCGAGCGGATGCGGGCCGCCGCCGAGAAGCATGCGGCGCGCCCGATCCTCAAGATCAAGCTGGGGACGCCCGACGACATGGGGCGTCTGGAAGCCGTGCGGGCGGGTGCGCCCAAGGCGCGGATCATCGTGGATGCGAACGAAGGTTGGACCGCCGAGCAGTTCCTCGACATGCAGGGCGATCTCAAGCGGCTGGGTGTGGCGCTGGTCGAACAGCCCTTGCCCGCGGCTGCCGACGAGGCGCTGATCGGGGTGCAACGGCTGGTGCCGATCTGCGCCGACGAGAGCTGTCATGACCGCGCAAGCCTCGCCAAGTTGCGCGGCAAGTATGACATGGTGAACATCAAGCTCGACAAGACCGGCGGTCTCACCGAGGCGTTGGCGCTGCGCGATCTGGCGCGTGCTGAGGGCTACCGGATCATGGTCGGTTGCATGATCGGGTCGAGCCTTGCGATGGCGCCTGCCATGCTGGTTGCGCAGGGCGCCGATTACGTGGACCTTGACGCGCCGCTGCTTCTGGCCGAAGACCGTGCGGCGCCGCTGCATTACGCGGATGGCAAGGTATTCCCCCCCGAAGCCGCACTTTGGGGTTGAGGCAAGGAGAAAGCGATGAGCCGCACCGTCTATGTGAATGGTCAGTATCTGCCCGAGGAAGAGGCGACCGTGTCGATCTTCGACCGTGGCTTTCTCATGGCTGATGGCGTCTATGAGGTGACCAGCGTGCTGGGCGGCAAGCTGATCGACTTCGCGGGCCACGCGGCACGTCTGGAGCGGTCGCTCAAAGAGCTCGATATGGAGAAGCCCGAGGCCTTCGACGACCTGCTTGAGATTCACCGCGAACTGGTCGCGCGCAACGGCATCGAAGAGGGCATGGTCTATCTTCAGGTCACGCGCGGCAATCCGGGCGACCGCGATTTCGCCTTCCCCGATCCCGCCACCACCAAGCCGACGCTGGTTCTGTTCACCCAGAACAAGCCGGGCCTCGCCGACAATCCGCAGGCGCAGAAGGGCATCAAGGTGATCTCGATCGAGGACATCCGCTGGGGCCGTCGGGACATCAAGACGGTGCAGCTTCTCTACCCGTCGATGGGCAAGATGATGGCCAAGAAGGCGGGCTGCGACGATGCGTGGCTGGTCGAGGACGGGTTTGTCACCGAGGGCACCTCGAACAACACCTATATCGTGAAAGACGGCAAGATCATCACGCGCAACCTCTCGCATGACATTCTGCACGGCATCACCCGCGCCGCCGTTCTGCGCTTTGCCAAAGAGGCGCAGATGGTTGTCGAAGAGCGTCCCTTTACCATCGAAGAGGCGCAAGGCGCGGATGAGGCGTTCTTCACCTCGGCTTCGGCCTTCGTGATGCCGGTGGTGGAGATCGACGGCAACCCGGTCAAGGAGGGCAAGGTCGGCCCGGTCGCGTCGCGCCTGCGCGAGATCTATCTCGATGAGAGCCGTAAGGCGGGCGTCTGAGAGTTCCGAACAGAGTTTGACCCGGCGCGGCCTCCACCGCGCCGGGTTTTCTTATGCCGGATCGGGCAGGCCGAAGGCCGCGTGAAAGCGGATCGTGCCGCTTGGCCGCTCGGGGCCGAAGGGCAGGGCGAGCACATATTCCGGCGGCACCGAAGGGGCGGTGAGCCCATCTTGCGCGGCAAATCCGAAGCGCCGGTAATAGGCAGGTTCGCCGACCAGCACCACACCGTGCAGCCCTTGGCCGCGCAGCCGCCCCAGCGCCATATGCATCAGCGCACCGCCGATCCCCTTGCCTTGCCGCTCGGGCGCGACCGAGATCGGCCCGATCCCGGCCCAGCCAAGCGTATGGCCGACAGAGGTGGGCGAGGCGGCGACATGGCCGAGGATCTGGCCATCCTCTTCCGCGACCAGCGAGAGGATCAAGGCGCCTGCCGCCCGAAGCCGTTCGATGATCGCGGGTTCCGAGCCGTCCGAATGCGGCATGTCCGCGAAGGCCGCAGCCGTCAGGGACGCGATGGCCGCGCTGTCTTCGGGGGTTTCTGGACGAATGAGCATCCAAGCCTCCTTCAGCGATTGTCGGGCTGCGCGCGGACGGACCGTCTGCCGCGCATCGAGATACGATAAGGTGCGCCGTTTCGCGACTCGATCAAGCCCCGCTGGCGCAGACGCTGAAACAGCGGCAGGTCGCAGTCAGAAAAGATCAGCCCGTCGCGGGTAATGCACAGGATTTCAGCGATCTTGCCCGCATGAGAGCGGGTATGACGGATGTGCCCGCCTTGCGCGAGCAGGTGCAGAACGCGTTGTTCCGCCTTCGAGATATTCATGGGATGTCCTGATTGCAGAGAACATGACTACAGGGAGCGCTGTGGCATCCCCGGTTCGATCTGCTGGCCCTCGGATTTCACGAGGACCGGATCATGCAAGCTCTGACATCCAGACTCCATTGAACGCCCGGTCGTGGGCGTGCACATCTGCAAATTAGGCGGTATTGGAGGGATATTCAATGCCACGAGGCCCGAACGTGGTCCGGGCCTCGTGTAATGCGCGGCGTCAGGCCGCGGCGGTCTGGGTCAGGACGATCGACGCGCTGTCCACCTGCGCCGGAGCGACGCCGATCAGGTTGAACACTGCATGCCCGTCGAGGCTCACCAGAGTGCCGGTGCCGGCCGCGTTGGTGCTTAGGTTGATGGCCGGGGTGCCTGTGCCGGTCGTGGCGATATAGTCGATGGCCAGCGTATCGGCCGCCGGGTCGAAATCGGTCACCTCGATGACACCGCCCCCCAGATCGGTCATCCCGAGATCAATGCCCCCGGTCAGGTGATCCGCGCCCGCGCCCAGCGTGACGACATCGCGCAGGTCGGCGACGATCGAGTCGTCGCCTGCGCCACCGTCGATCGTATCGGCGAGCGAAGCCCCGGCGCTGGCCGTAGCGTTCAGATCGCTGGCGACGATCGTGTCGTTGCCTTCACCGCCCACAAGCTGATGCGCGCCCCCATCGGTGAACAGCAGGTCATTCCCGTTACCACCGTCAAGCAAGCCGCCATCCGCCTCGAGCGACAGGCTCAGCAGGTCGTCACCCTCGCCGCCGATGAAACTGTCGGCGCCATAGCTGCCAAGGATCGTGTCGTTCCCATCGAAGCCGAGGATCAGGTCGTCGTCACTGGCTGTGCTTTCCGCCGGTGCGACATCGGTGACGATGTCGTCGCCCGCACCGAGATCTATGACATCGTCGCCATCCCCGTCGCGCACGTGATCGTTGCCGTCACCGGCGTGGATCTCGTCATTGCCCGCGCCGTTGTTGATCAGATCGTTCTGCGCGCCGCCGTCAATGGTATCATTGCCCGCGCCATCGCTGATCGTGTCGGCGCCATAGCCGCCATAGATCACATCGTCGCCATCCATCGCCATGATGTCATCCGCGCCGAGCCAGCCGTAAATGGTGTCCGTCCCGTCCGTCCCGTCGAGGACGTCGTTCTCATTCGTGCCAAGGATCGGCTGCGCGAGGCCCTCGGGGAGTTCCGGCTGATACCACTCGCCCGCGTCGATATCATAGAGAAAGACCGGACGAGACACGAGGTCGGCGGGTGACAGGCCTTCGATCACCGCGAGCGTTTCGCCGCCAAGCTGCACGAGCGAGCCCGCGCTATCCTCGACCAGTTCGAAGCTGGCCCCTTCGGGGATCGAAGGCACGTAGATGTCGAGATATTCCTGCGACGGGGTCGTGAGGTTCTCGTTGATCAGGCCGAAATCGGTGATCGTCACCGGGTCGTCGCCGGGCTGCCAGAAGATCGCGAACCCATCCGCATCGGCCCCGCCTGTCATGGTGTCGCCATCGTCGCCGACCAGTTCATCCTCGCCGGCGCTTCCGTCCAGATGGTCGGCATGATTGCTGTCGGTCTCATCGACCGCGATCAGCAGATCGTCGCCCCATCCGCCATGCATGCTATCCGCGCCACGCGTGTCGATGAGCCAGTCCGCGCCGAGGTTGCCCCGCAGCGTGTCATTGCCTTCGTTGCCGGTGATCGCGTCATTGCCATGCCCGCCGTCGATATAGTCTTCGCCCGTGCCGCCCTGACCGCCATAGATGCCAAGAGCCACCAGATCGTCCTGCATCCCGGCGGCATCGCCACCGAAAAGCCGGCTGATGGCCTCATCCGCCGCCTCGAACGTGGTTCCGGTGATGCCATTGTCATGGCCTTCGCCGAGGAAGATCAGGTCCTCGCCCGCACCGCCATTGACGGTATCGGCCTCGTCGGTGCCGGTGATCGTGTCATAGCCCGAGGTGCCCTCGACTTCGCGAAGGTCGGGGGTGAGGGTGATTTCCTCACCTGCACCGGTTTCATTGTCGGAATCGTGGTCGCTGCTGTCATCGTCGTCGTCATTGCCGAAGATGCCGAAAGCCAACGCCAGAGGAAGAAGGCCCAAGAGCCAAAGTGAAATCATAATCCCGCCCCCACGGTAACAATTAACGATTTGATCAGGGCCGCGATTCTAAAGTTTCGTCAATGGGTTATTGGGATGTTGCGGGAAAATTACTGTTTCAAATTCAAGATATGCACTTGTGGGTTGTGCGCCTCTGGCCCTTCACAACCCGCTCTTGTGCAGCACCGCGTTGAGCACCGGGGCGAGCCGATCCGCCCAGGCGATCTGGCCGTCCTCCTGTGCGATCAGATCGTTGCGCAGCTCGATCAGCACATTGGGCCGACCGGGCGTCAGCGCGTGCCGGTCGATCGCATCCCCGTCGAGATGACCGGAGTAGGGTTCGTTATCGCCGACGCAGAGCCCTTCGGCCTCGAGCGCCGCGATCAGGGGTTTCGCCAGCCGTTCGTCGCGGTGCGAGTAAAGGATACCAACCTGCCACGGTCGGGGCGACCGCCCGCGCAGGCAGGGCGTGAAGGAATGGATCGAGCAGATCACCGTATCGTTGCGCCGCCCCGCGAGATCAGCCAGCGCGCCGTGATAGGGGCGGTAGAGCCGCGCGAGGCGGTGCTCGACCTCCGCCGTGTCGGCCTGGCGGTTCGCGGGAATCAGCGTCCCGTCATAGAGCTTCATCACCAGCGTCGGATCGTCCTCGCCGCGGTTCGGGTCGATCACCAGCCGCGAGAAATCCGAGCCGATCATTGGCGCATCGAGCCGCGCCGCCAGATGCCGCGCCAGTCCGAGCGCGCCCACATCATAAGCGATATGGCGCGCCATATCTTCGGGCGCGACGCCCAGATCGCCGCCGTTAAGCCAGTCCGGCACCGTATTCGTGGCATGGTCGCAGGTCACAAGCCAGCGGGACGGGCGGTCTTGGCCTTCGATGCGATAGGCGGGATGCGGTGTCATGGTCTCGTCGTCCGGTTCTGTCACGACAGATTTAAGCGAGCCGCGCGCGTTGTGCCAGTTGCCCTGTGCGACATTTTGCGCCATAGCTGTGCGCGGCCCACGAGATGAATGCAAAACGAAGGAGAGAGAGCGCATGAGACGCCTCCGCAACGTAAAGATCGTGGCCACGCTGGGCCCGTCCTCGTCCGATTACGAAACCATCCGCGCCCTGTTCGAGGCTGGTGCCGACATGTTCCGGCTCAATATGAGCCACGGCACCCATGATGAGCAGCGCGCGCGCTACGATATCATCCGCCAGATCGAGAAAGATACCGGGCGCCCGATCGCGGTTCTCGCGGATTTGCAGGGGCCGAAACTGCGCGTGGGCGTGTTCGCCGCCGGTGCCGCCGATCTCGAAGAGGGTGAACCCTTCCGCTTCGATCTCGACCCGACCGAGGGCGATGGACACCGCGTCTGCCTGCCCCATCCCGAGATTTTCGAAGCGCTCGAACCCGGCGCGACGCTTCTGGTGAATGACGGCAAGATCGCAATGCGGGTTGAAACCTGCGGAGCCGATTTCGCAAATTGTATCGTGACCACCGGAGGCACGATTTCCAACCGCAAGGGCGTGAACGTGCCCGACGTGGTGTTGCCGCTCGCGGCACTGTCCGAGAAGGACAAGAAAGACCTCGAATTCGCCTGCGAGATGGGCGTTGACTGGCTCGCGCTGAGCTTCGTGCAGCGTCCGGCGGACGTGGACGAGGCGCGTGAGCTTGCGGCGGGTCGTGCCGCGATCATCTCCAAGATCGAGAAGCCCGCCGCCGAGAAGGCGTTCGACGACATTCTCGCCGTGTCCGACGGGATCATGGTGGCGCGGGGCGACCTTGGGGTCGAGCTGCCCGTGCAGGCCGTGCCGCCGATCCAGAAGCGCCTGATCCGCAAGAGCCGGGCGGCCGCCAAGCCGGTGATCGTGGCGACGCAGATGCTCGAGAGCATGATCGAAAGCCCGATGCCGACCCGTGCCGAAGTCTCCGACGTGGCCACCGCGATCTACGAGGGGGCCGATGCGGTGATGCTCTCGGCGGAATCCGCCGCCGGGCGCTACCCGGTCGAGGCGGTCGAGACGATGAACAATGTGGCGATCTCGGTCGAAAGTGATCCGACCTACCGCGAAATCATCGAGGCCTCGCGCGCGGCCAAGCGCAACACGGTTGCGGACGGCATCGTGGCCGCGGCCCGCGAGATTGCCGAAACCACCGATGTCTCTGCGATCTGCTGCTACACGCAATCGGGCAAGACCGTCGCCCTTGTCGCGCGCGAACGTCCGCGTGTGCCGATCATCGCGCTCTCGCCGGTCACCGCGACCCTGCGCAAGATGAGCCTGTTCTGGGGCGTCCATGCAGTCGAATGCGAAGAGGTCGAGCGCTTCAAGATGGCGGTGGTGAACGCCGCCCGCGCGGCGCGTGATTTCGGGTTCGCGGATGAGACCAACCAGATCGTCGTGACTGCGGGTGTGCCGTTCAACGTGCAGGGAACAACCAATATTCTGCGCGTGGCGCCTTGCGACGAGCGATTGATTTTCCGCACCGACCCGGAGTAACGTTAACCAATCCCAGAGGGAAAGGGTAAAGGCGTGACACTGGCCGGTATGGATAGCGATCTGGTGTTGGTGATCGGCATCATCGTCAGCGCTTTTGCCATTCCGGCGGTCATCTCGGCCTTTTCCGACGGTCGGCCGCCGCGCGCCGCCGCGATTGCGGTTCTGGTGGGCGGCGGGCTGGTGCTCATGGCGTTTCTGGTCAAGCCGGGCGGTTATTCTGCCAACCAGATCCCCGAGGTGTTCGTGCGGGTCGTGGCCCGCATGATAAACTGAGCGCGCAGCGCCCGATCCTGCGGATTCTCCCTTGCCAAATGCGCCTGACGCGTCTATCAGGCGCGCTCTATCAACCGCGTGGCCGGCCAAAGTGGCATGCCGAGTCGCGCGAAACCACTCTGACCCAAGGAGATGGAAATGCCCAAGATGAAGACCAAATCCGCTGCGAAAAAGCGGTTCAAGTTCACCGCCACCGGCAAAGTCAAGGTCGGCCCGGCAGGTAAACGCCACGGCATGATCAAACGCACGCCGAAGTTCATCCGCGACACCGCGGGCACGATGGTTCTGGCCGATTGCGACGCCAAAATCGTCAAGAAATACATGCCCTACAACCGCTGATCGGAGGCTTGAACAATGGCACGCGTTAAATCCGGTAAAGTGACCCACGCCGCACACCGCAAGGTGATCAAAAAGGCGAAAGGCTACTACTCCGCCCGCTCGCGCAACTTCCGCACGGCGACTCAGGCCGTCGACAAGGCGAACCAGTACGCAACCCGCGACCGCAAGGCCCGCAAGCGCAATTTCCGCGCGCTGTGGATCCAGCGGATCAACGCGGCTGTGCGCGCATTCGACGCCGACATGACCTATTCGCGCTTCATCAACGGTCTGGCGAAAGCCGGGATCGAGGTGGACCGCAAGGTTCTCGCAGATCTGGCCGTCCACGAGCCGGAAGCCTTTGGTGCCATCGTCGAACAGGCGAAGGCTGCCGCGGCTGCGTAATCTCCCTTAACGGGATTGCATTTCGAACCCCGCGCCGGCGCTTTGCCGTGGCGCGGGGTTTTTCTTTGGCCGGGGTTTTCTGCGGGGCAGGGCCAAGGCGCTTGAAATCGGGCGGACCCAAAGCTAGCACGGGGCCGACCATCTGAGGAGAGACAGGCATGGACGCGCTTGACGTGCTCAAGGCAAAATATCTCGACGGGATCGCAGCGGCGGGCGATGAGGCCGCGCTGGAAGAGATCCGTCTGGCCGCGCTCGGCAAGAAGGGTGAGATTTCGCTCAAGATGCGCGAGCTGGGCAAGATGACCCCGGAAGAGCGTCAGACCGTCGGCAAGGCGCTCAACGTCCTGAAGGATGAGATCGACGCCGCGCTGCGCGCCAAGAAGACCGCGCTGGCCGATGCCGCGCTCGATGCGCGTCTGGCGCAGGAATGGCTCGATGTCACGCTGCCGGGCCGCCCGCGCCGTCAGGGCACGATCCACCCCGTCAGTCAGGTCATGGACGAGGTCACCGCGATCTTCGCGGATATGGGCTTTGCCGTGGCCGAGGGGCCGCAGGTCGAATCCGACTGGTATAACTTCGACGCGCTCAACATCGCGCCCGAGCACCCCGCGCGTCAGGAACACGACACGTTCTTCATGGCCCGCGATCCGGCCGACCCGCGTCCGCCGCATGTGCTGCGCACCCACACCTCGCCGGTGCAGATCCGCGCGATGCAGGCGCAGGGCGCGCCGATCCGCGTGATCGCGCCGGGCCGCGTCTACCGCATGGACATGGACCAGACCCACACGCCGATGTTCCATCAGGTCGAGGGCATGGCCATCGGCAAGGACATCTCGATGGCCAACCTGAAATGGGTGCTCGAAGAGTTCTGCAAGGCGTTTTTCGAGGTCGACAATGTCGAACTGCGCTTCCGCGCCTCGCATTTCCCGTTCACGGAACCCTCCGCCGAGGTCGATATCCGCTGCTCGTGGGAAGGCGGCCAGCTCAAGATCGGTGAGGGCAACGACTGGATGGAAATCCTCGGCTCGGGGATGATGCATCCCAAAGTGCTCGAAGCGGGCGGGATTGATCCGAACGAATGGCAAGGCTTTGCCTTCGGCATGGGGATCGACCGTCTGGCGATGCTGAAATACGGCATCCCCGACTTGCGGGCGTTCTTCGAGTCCGACCTGCGCTGGCTCCGCCACTACGGTTTTGCCGCGCTCGACCTGCCGACGGTGTTCGGGGGGTTGAGTAAGTGAAGCTAAAAGACACCAGAATCCGAATATCGGTGCGCTCCTTAGTTTATCTGCTAAGAAGCTCTGTATTAATCGCAACTGCTGCCGCTTCGTTTCCAGCTTTGGCTCAGGCCCAATGGTTTAATCAATCCTGGGGGGGCGCGTTTGATGGAAAGCCGAATCAAGTCGCCGGCGTTGAATCAGGTGATTATGGGTTTGCCTTGCGGTGCACCGGTCCAGTTGACTTGGTCGCCCTCTACATAACTGCGCAGTCGACGGAAGATTTTGACTTTGATGCTCTTAATGATCTTGGGCCACAGGTGCTGGTCAGAGTCGATGAGGATGCGCCATTATCTCTAAGTGCGGTTCTTCAAGACATTAATGGTTATGTCCGCGCAGAAGCGAGCGCTCCCCCAGAGCTTCTGACACAGGTGATCTCCGCAAAAAGCAGAATTGCTTTGGCGCTTCAACTTGATGGCCAACTCTATCACGAAAAGCACTTCAATGTCGTTCGCTCCACCGTGGTCGGGAATAAACTTGCCGCTTCCTGCGGGCTTAAACTGGCCGATCAATAGTCTCCGGTAAGCAGATGCTCATTGCGCGAACGTCCCTCATAATTCAACACTGGCACAACTAGGAGTCAGAAATGAAATTCACCCTCTCCTGGCTGAAAGACCATCTCGACACCGAGGCGAGCCTCGACGAGATCCTCTATGCGCTGACTGATCTCGGGCTTGAGGTCGAAGAGGCGATCAACCCGCTCGACAAGCTGGGCGCCTTCACGCTGGCCAAGGTTCTCCACGCCGAAAAGCACCCCGACGCCGACAAGCTGCGCGTCTGCACCGTGCTCACCGACGAGGGCGAAAAGACCATCGTCTGCGGGGCGCCCAATGCCCGCGCGGGGATCACGGTCGTGCTCGCCAAGCCCGGCGATTATGTGCCCGGCATCGACGTGACGCTGGGTGTCGGCAAAATTCGCGGCGTCGAGTCCCACGGCATGATGTGTTCCGAGCGCGAGCTGGAGCTGTCGGACGAGCATACCGGCATCATCGAACTCCCCTCGGGCGAGGTCGGCGCGAAATTTACCGACTGGCTGGCCGAGAACCGCCCGGAGACCGTCGATCCGGTGATCGACATCGCCATCACCCCGAACCGCCCTGACGCGCTGGGCGTGCGCGGCATCGCGCGCGATCTGGCCGCGCGCGGCATCGGGCGGCTGAAACCGCTCGCGGTCGAACCCGTGCCGGGTGGGTTTGAAAGCCCGATCAAGGTCGAAGTTGCCCTCGCGCTCAAGGACAAGGGCTGCCCGCTCTTTGCCGGTCGCCTGATCCGTGGCGTCAAGAACGGCCCGAGCCCCGAATGGCTGCAAAAACGCCTTGAGGCGATCGGTCTGCGCCCGATCTCGGCGCTCGTGGACATCACCAACTTCTTCACCTTCGACCTGAACCGCCCGCTGCACGTCTTCGACGCGGCCAAGGTGGCGGGCAACCTGCGGATCGTGCCTGCCGAGGGCGGCGAGGCGTTCCTCGCGCTCGACGACAAGACCTACACGATTGGCGCGGGCCAGATGGTGATCTGCGACGACAATGGCGTCGAGAGCCTTGCCGGCATCATGGGCGGCGAGCATTCCGGCTGCACCGAGGAGACCGTCGATGTCTTCCTTGAAAGCGCCTATTGGGACCCGATCACGATTGCCGCGACGGGGCGTGCGCTCAAGATCAACTCGGATGCGCGCTACCGGTTCGAACGGGGCGTGGACCCGGCCTTCACCCTGCCGGGGCTGGAGCTGGCCACGCAGATGGTGCTGGACCTGTGCGGCGGTGAGGCCTCGGAGGTCGTGATGGACGGTGCCGTGCCGGACACCGCGCGCGCCTACCGTCTGGACCCGGCCCGTGTGAGCAGCCTTGTCGGCATGGACATTCCCGCCGCCGAGCAGCGCGCGACGCTCGAGGCGCTGGGCTTTGTGCTCGACGGGGACATGGCCGCGCCGCCGTCCTGGCGTCCGGACGTTCTGGGTGAGGCGGATCTCGTCGAAGAAGTCGCGCGTGTGGCCTCGCTCACCAAGCTCGTGGGCCAGCCGATGGCGCGCGAGACGACCGGTGTGCCGAAACCCGTGCTGACGCCGATGCAGGTGCGTGAAAAGACCGCGCGCCGGACCATCGCGGCGCTGGGCTACAACGAATGCGTGACCTACAGCTTCATTGATGCGGGCTCTGCCGCGCTGTTCGGTGGCGGTGAGGAACCGACGCGTGTCGATAACCCGATCTCGTCCGAGATGACCCATCTGCGTCCCGACCTGCTGCCGGGCCTGTTGCAGGCCGCAAGCCGCAATCAGGCGCGCGGTTTCGCCGATCTTGCACTGTTCGAGGTCGGTCCTGCCTTCTCGGGCGGTGAGCCGGGGGATCAGCATATTCAGGCGGCGGGCCTTTTGGTCGGTTCGGCGGGTCCGCGCGATCCGTGGGGTTCGCGCCGTCCGGTGGATCTGTATGATGCCAAGGCGGATGCCGAGGCTGTGCTTTCGGCCATCGGTGCGCCCGCGCGCGCCCAGATCAACCGCAAACTCGCGGGCTGGTGGCATCCGGGCCGCTCGGGTCTGATGGCGCTGGGTCCGAACGCGCTTTGCGCCTTTGGTGAGGTGCATCCCAAAGTGCTGCGCGAGATGGGCGTGAAGGGACCGGCGGTCGCCTTCACGATCTGGCTCGAAAACGTGCCCTTCCCGAAGAAGAAGGGGGCGACGCGGCCCGCGCTGGATATCTCCGACCTGCAAGCGGTCGAGCGGGACTTTGCCTTCGTCGTCGATAGCAAGGTCGAGGCGCTGACTGCGGTCAACGCGGCGCTCGGGGCGGACAAGGCGCTCATTGAGGGCGTGTCGGTCTTCGACCAGTTCACCGGCGCCAAGGCCGAAGAGCAGATGGGCGCAGGCAAGAAGTCGATCGCGCTTTCGGTGCGCCTGCAGCCCAAGGACAAGACCCTGACCGATGCCGAGATCGAGGCGGTCTCGAAGAAGGTCATCGAGAAGGTCACCAAGGCCACCGGAGGCACGCTGCGCGGCTGACCAGAGCCATCATGAAACGTGAAACGCCCCCGATTTCGGGGGCGTTTTCATGTCTGATGCGCGGTGCAGATCGGTGCGTTCTCAGAACCTCCTCTTGCGCGGAACGACGGGGATCGTCGTGCGCTGGTAATGGGTTTCGGGGTGGGGTGGGTGACCATGCGTGCGCCCCCAAAACACCGTGCCGCCGCGGCCCATCCAGAACGGCACCATCAGCAAGAGCCCCGCCGCGAACCCGCCCGCATGCGCCCAATAGGCGACACCCGCGCCAAGATCGCTGGTCACCCCGTTGAACAGCTGCAACCCGAACCAGAAGCCCAGCACGACCCATGCCGGGATCGGGATGATCTTGAAGATGATGATGAAGATGAACAGCACATCGACCCGCGCTTTGGGAAACAAGAGCAGATAGCCCCCCATCACCCCCGCAATCGCGCCCGAGGCCCCCACCATCGGGATCATGCTGCCCGGCTCCGAGACGATCTGCGCGCCTGCCGCCGCAAGCCCGCCCGCGAGGTAGAACAGCGCAAAGCCGACATGGCCGAGCTGATCCTCCAGATTGTCGCCAAAGACCCACAGGAACAGCATGTTGCCCGCGATATGCATGAAGCCCGCATGCAGGAACATATGGGTGATCAGCCCGTGCAGATAGGCACCCTCGGTGACCGCGCCGGGATAGAGCGCAAGCCCGCTCCAAAGGTCGGGGTAATAGCCGTTCAGCGGCAAGGTCAGCACGAACATCACAAGGTTCGCCGCAATGATCGCCCATGTCACAAAGGGCGTGCGTTCAGAGGGATTATGGTCACGGATCGGAAACATGGCCCGAGTGTGACGATCCCGCAGGTCCCGTCAAGCGCCTTGGCGGGTGGCGCGCAAGATCACCACGCCTTGCCGGCTGAGTTCCAGCGCATCGCCGCTTCGCGCCACCCGATCCGCGCGCCCGATCTCCGAGTGGAACCGCTGTTCCACCGCCATCGCCTCCGGCGCGCAGGCCATCCGCGTGCCCGCCAGTGCGCCAACTTTCACGATCGCGCCATCGACCTCGATCCGGCCATTGTAGCGATTGCAGCCCGAAGACCCGGCGATCAGCCCCGGCTCGGGGCTCGACAGCGTCACCTCGATGCCCTCCGGCACCGCGATCCCGTCGATCTCTTGGACCTGCCAGATGATGTCAGGCCCCAGCCAGTCCACGGTCTCGGGCGCCGCATCGGGCTTGCATGCCGCAAGGGAGCCAATCAGGCTAAGGGTAAGGATTGCGGTGCGGATCATGGCGGTTCTCCAGTCTGATATCCCCACAGACCACCCGTCCGACGGACGCGCAAGCCCCCTCACGAAAGCCTGAATGCCATGCTGCGCGCTTGGGGAACCCGTAAATGCTGGCCCCCTCTGTGCTCACGACCGCGCGAGGCATTGCGACAATGGCGCGCATCCCGCTTTCCCTACGCGCGCCATGGCTCTATGATCCGCCCCGCGTACAGGAGGAGACCCCCATGATCGTCGAAATCGGCCATTTCGCCCTAATCCTCGCCTTTTGCGTGGCGATCGTGCAGTCCATCGTGCCGCTGATCGGCGCGCATAAAGGCTGGTCCGGCTGGATGGCGGTCGCGGAGCCGGCGGCCTCGGCCCAGTTCCTGCTGATCGCGACCTCCTTCGCGGCCTTGACCTATGCCTTCGTGACTTCGGATTTCTCGCTGCAACTGGTCTATTCCAATTCGCATACCGACAAGCCGATGCTTTACAAGATTTCGGGCGTCTGGGGGAACCATGAGGGCTCGATGCTGCTCTGGGTGCTGATCCTCGCGCTCTTCGGCGCGGCGGCGGCCTGGTTCGGCGCGAATCTGCCGCCGAGCCTGCGTGCGCGCGTGATCTCGGTGCAGGGGCTGGTGGGGCTGGCCTTTCTTGGCTTCATCCTGTTTACCTCGAACCCGTTCACCCGGCTCGCGGACCCGCCCTTCAACGGTCAGGACCTCAACCCGCTGCTGCAAGACCCCGGTCTCGCCTTCCACCCGCCCTTCCTCTATCTGGGCTATGTCGGCCTCTCGATGGCCTTCTCCTTCGCGGTCGCAGCCCTGATTGAGGGCCGTGTGGATGCCGCCTGGGCGCGCTGGGTGCGGCCGTGGACGCTGGCGGCTTGGATCTTCCTGACCATCGGGATCGCGCTTGGCTCGTGGTGGGCTTATTACGAGCTTGGCTGGGGTGGCTTCTGGTTCTGGGACCCGGTCGAGAACGCCTCTTTCATGCCGTGGCTTCTCGCAGCTGCGCTCCTGCACTCGGCCATCGTCGTCGAGAAGCGCGAGGCGCTCAAAAGCTGGACCATCCTGCTCGCCATCATGGCTTTCGGCTTCTCGCTGATCGGCACCTTCATCGTGCGCTCGGGCGTCATCACCTCGGTGCACAGCTTCGCCAATGACCCCGAGCGCGGCATCTTCATCCTTGCCATTCTCGCGGTCTTCGTGGGCGGCGCGCTGACGCTTTACGCGGCGCGTGCGGGCGCGATGCAGGCCAAGGGGGTGTTCTCGATGGTCTCGCGCGAAAGCGCGCTGGTGATGAACAACATTCTTCTCGCCGTGGCCGCGCTTGTGGTCTTTGTCGGCACCATCTGGCCGCTCGTGGCCGAGATGTTCTGGGATCGCAAACTCTCGGTGGGCGCGCCCTTCTTCGAAAAAGCCTTCACCCCCTTCATGGTGATCCTCGCCCTTCTGCTGCCGCTCGGCGCGATGATGCCGTGGAAACGCGCGCGCCTTGACCGTGCGATCCGGCCGATGCTGCCCGCGCTTGTGCTGGCGCTCGCCGTCGCGGGCTTTGCCTGGAGCTTCGAGACCGGGCGCTCGATGCTGGCGCTTGTCGCCTCGTTCCTTGGCGCATGGCTTGTCTTTGGCGCGTTTGCGGAGCTGTGGCAGCGCGCGGGCAAGACGCCTGCGCGCCTCGTACGCCTGCCGCGCGCGGACTGGGGTAAGGCGCTCGCGCATTCCGGCCTTGGTATCGTCTTTGCGGGGATCGGTCTTTTGATGGCTGGCGAGATGGAGGACATCCGCGTTGCCAATGTCGGCGAACCCTTCACCGTGGCGGGCTTCGAGATTACCCTCGACAATGTCGAGCAGGTCGCCGGCCCCAACTTCACCTCGACCACGGCCACGATGAGCGTGCGCCGCAATGGCGAGCTGATCACCGTGCTCCACCCCGAGAAACGGGTCTATCCGGTGCAGGCGATGCCCACCACCGAGGCCGATATCGACAACGGCTTCCTGCGTGACATCTACCTCGTGATCGGAGATCCGCAGGCGGGCGGCGGCTGGGCGGTGCGCACCTATATCAAGCCTTTTGCCAACTGGATCTGGGCGGGCTGCATGCTGATGTCGCTGGGCGGGCTGTTCAGCCTCACCGATCGGCGCTATCGGGTGGCGGCGGGCGCGCGCAAATCGCGCACCGTCCCCTCGGCCACCCCTGCGGAGTGAACCCATGCTGAAACGTCTATTGCTCTGCGCCGCGCTTGCGCTTTCGATGCCGATGGTGGCGCTGGCAGTGCAGCCCGACGAGGTGCTCGACGACCCGGCGCTGGAATCGCGCGCGCGGGAACTGGCCAAGGTGCTGCGTTGCCCCGTCTGTCAGGGCGAAAATATCGACGAATCCAACGCCGAAGTGTCGCGCGACCTCCGCCTTCTGGTGCGCGAGCGGTTGCTTGCGGGCGACACCGATACGCAGGTGCTCGACTATGTGACCGACCGCTACGGCGAATATGTCCTGTTCGAGCCGGAAAAGACCGGGGCGAACCTGATCCTCTACTGGCTTGGGCCGGTGGCGCTTCTGGTGGCACTGGCAGGGGGCGTGGTTTACCTGCGCGGGCGGCGGCGTGCTGCGGAACCCGCCGGTCCCGCGCTGAGCGCCGAGGAAGAGGCGCGCCTCAAGGAACTCCTCAAGGACTGATACGCGCCGGATCGGCGGGTGACGCAGTGTTTTGCTTTCGCTCGCGCGCCTTGGCGTTAATCTGGCGCGCGAAACGCAGGGAGGACTCCGATGCCCTACAAGGCAATCCGTTACGAATTTTCCGAAGGGATGGCAGTGATCACGCTGAACCGTCCCGAGGTGATGAACGCGCTCAACGCGCAGATGCGGGCGGAGCTTCTTGAAGCGCTGCGCCGGGCCGAGGGGGAGGCGCGGGTGATCGTGCTGACCGGCGAGGGGCGGGCATTTTGCTCGGGGCAGGATCTGGGCGACGGTGCGTCTGCGGCGGGGCTTGATCTCGAGCGGGTGCTGCGTGACGAATACGAGCCGATGCTCAAGGCGATCTACGACTGCCCGCTGCCGGTGATTTCGGCGGTGAACGGGGCGGCTGCGGGGGCGGGCGCGAACCTGGCGCTGGCCGCCGATATCGTCATCGCGACCGACTCTGCGGTGTTCATGCAGGCCTTTGCGCGGATCGGGCTGATGCCGGATGCGGGCGGCACCTACTGGCTGCCGCGCCAGGTCGGCTTTGCCCGCGCGATGGGGCTGGCGATGTTCACCGACAAGGTCACCGCGCGACAGGCCGCCGATTGGGGCATGATCTGGGAAGCCGTCGCCGATGTCGATTTCGAGCATCACTGGCGCGCCCGCGCCGCGCATCTGGCCAAAGGCCCGACAGCGGCCTTCGGCGCGATCAAACAGTCCATGCGGGCGTCCTATTCCAACGACCTGACCGCGCAGCTCGAGCTTGAGGCCGGGCTTCAGGGCAAGCTGGGGCGCACGCATGACTTCCGCGAAGGCGTCATGGCCTTTCTCGAAAAACGCGCGGCGAATTTCGAGGGACGCTGATCGGGCCTGTTGCGCGGGGCAAGCCCTCTTGCCCTGCCACGCGCCAGCCTGTAGCCAGAAGCCGTGCGGGCGTGGCGGAATGGTAGACGCATGGGACTTAAACTCCCTGGAGCCTGGCTCGTGCGGGTTCGAGTCCCGCCGCCCGCACCATGGCCCAAGTGCTTTTCCCGTGCCCCGTGTGACCGCTTGCCTCGCGCGCAAACGCCAATCCGCCCTTGCCCCGCGCAATCCCTGCCCCTAAACCCGGTCCCCAAGAGGGAGATACCATGGCTCGCAGACCGCAAAGCCCGATCGAGGATCGGCCGACCACGAAACGCATCGGGGCGCTCAAGGGGCTTGCGCCCTTCGTCGCGCCTTACAAGGGCACGGCGCTGGCGGCGCTGGCGGCACTCACGCTGACCGCCTCGATCTCGCTGATCATGCCGATTGCCGTGCGTCGCGTCGTGGACGGCTTCCAGCAGGGGGCGGAGCTGCTCGATCAGTATTTCACCGCGGCGCTGGCCATCGCGGCGCTGCTCGCGCTTGGAACGGGCGCGCGCTACTGGCTTGTGACCCGCTTCGGCGAGCGTGTCGTCGCCGATATCCGCAAGGCCGTGTTCGACCGCGTCATCGCCATGTCCCCCGCCTTCTACGAGCGCATCCTGACCGGCGAGATCATCAGCCGGATCACCACCGATACCACGCTGATCCTGTCGGTGATCGGCTCCTCGGTTTCGGTTGCTTTGCGCAATTTGCTGATCCTGCTGGGCGGCATGGTCATGCTGCTGTTCACCTCGGTGAAGCTGACCGGCCTCGTGCTGCTTCTGGTGCCTGCCGTGGTCGTGCCGATCGTGGTGCTGGGGCGTCGCCTGCGCGGCCTCTCGCGTGAGAACCAGGACTGGATCGCGAATTCCTCGGGCGCGGCCTCCGAGGCGCTCTTGTCGGCGCAGACGGTGCAGGCCTTCACCCATGAACCGCAGACCCGCGCGCATTTTTCCGACGTCACCGAGAAGAGCTTTGTCTCCGCGCAAAAGCGCATCACCACCCGCGCGGTGATGACCGTGATCGTGATCTTCCTCGTCTTTGCCGGCGTGGTCGGTGTGCTCTGGGTCGGCGCGCGCGACGTGCGGCTGGGCGCCATGTCGGTGGGCGAGTTGGTGCAATTCGTGATTTATGCGGGCATGGTCGCGGGCTCTGTCGGGGCGCTCTCGGAAATCTGGGGCGAGCTGCAACGCGCGGCTGGCGCGACCGAACGTCTGGTCGAGCTTCTGGCCGCCGAGGATAACGTGACCGACCCCGAGCATCCGGTGCCGATGCCGATGCCCGCGCAAGGCGCGATCCAATTCGAGGATGTGACCTTCCATTATCCGTCGCGCCCCGAGGTCTCCGCGCTCGATCATGTCGATCTGCACATCGCGCCGGGCGAGACGGTGGCGCTTGTCGGGCCTTCGGGCGCGGGCAAGACCACGGTCATTCAGCTTATTCAGCGGTTCTGGGACCCGGAGACCGGTCGCGTGACCATCGACGGCTACGATCTCAAGACCATGGCGCGCCACGACTTCCGCCGCGCGATCGCGCTGGTGCCGCAAGACCCGGTGATCTTCGCCGCCTCCGCGCGTGAGAATATCCGCTTTGGTCGACCCGACGCCACCGATGCCGAGGTCGAGGCAGCGGCCCGCGCGGCCCATGCCTATGACTTCCTGACCGCGCTTCCCGACGGGTTCGAGACCTATGTCGGCGAGCGCGGCGTGATGCTTTCGGGCGGCCAGAAACAGCGGATCGCCATCGCCCGCGCGATCCTGCGCGACGCGCCGATCCTGCTTCTGGATGAGGCGACCTCGGCGCTCGATGCCGCGTCCGAGCGTGAGGTGCAGGCCGCTGTCGAGCGTCTGGCCGAGAGCCGGACCACGCTGATCGTCGCGCACCGTCTCGCCACCGTGAAAAAGGCCGACCGGATCGTCGTTTTCGACGAGGGCCGGATCGTTGCGCAGGGCACTCATGACGAGCTCGTCGCGCAGGGCGGGCTCTATGCCGAATTGGCCAAGCTGCAATTCACCGACGGTCAGCTCGCCTGATAGCCGGCTCTGCGGCGCGGTTCTGCGCGCCGCGGGGGCATTTTCCCCCTTCTCCCCACCGCACCCATGGTGCAGTCTCTACCGCGAATGGTGCCGGGCATGCCGTCCGCTGCCGTCTGTTGCGTAAAGGAGAAAGCCATGGGTTTGTGGAATTTCGTTAAAGATGCGGGCAAATCGCTGTTTGGCAGCAAGGCCGAGGCGGCCGAGGCGCCCAAGGAAGACGTGCTCAAGGCCGAGCTCAAGGATCTGGGTCTTGATGCCTCGGGCGTGGAACTCAAGGTCGAGGGCGACAAGGTGATCGTCGGCGGCAAGGCGGTCGATGCCGAAACCAAGGAAAAGATCATCCTCGCGGTCGGCAACGTGGATGGCGTGGCGGCGGTGGAGACCGAAGACGATGCCGATACTGGCGACGCGGTGTTCCACACTGTCGTCAAGGGCGACACGCTCTCGGCCATCGCCAAAAAGACGCTGGGCAATGCCAACCGCTACCCGGAAATCTTCGAGGCGAACAAGCCGATGCTGACCCATCCGGACAAGATCTATCCCGGCCAGGTGCTGCGTATTCCGGGCGGCAAGGCCTGATCGTTTCGCTGGAAGGCGCCCCGCGGGGCGCCTTTTTCGTGCGCCCGCCGCCATATATCGGGCGCATTACCCTTGCGTCACGCCTCGCTATGACGTGACGTTTCGCCCCGCCCGCAGGCTTGCGGGACAGAGGTGTTTTGCCGCATCCTGATCCGAGGAGGCCCGCAGAGGAACGGGTCGGGAGGGAAATATGCAGCAAAGATTTGCGACCATTGCCGACCGCGATGCGGTCGAGGCCGAAAAGCCCTACGAGGCGCGTGACACGGCCACCACGCTCTACGAATTCCTGACCCGTGCGAAGGATGCGCATGGATCGCGTCCCGCACTGTCGTTCCAGATATTCTCCGGTCCCAAGGACAAGGCCGAGACCTTGAGCTGGTCTCAGCTGCACGCCAAGGTCACGCAGGCGGCCAACATGCTGCGTCAGATGGGCGTTCAGGAAGATGACACCGTCGCCTATCTGCTGCCCAACAGCGTCGAGACGTCGGTGGTGTTGCTGGCGGGGGCGACGGCGGGGATTGTGAATCCGATCAACCCTCTCCTCGAACCCGAGCAGATCGCCGCCATCCTGCGCGAGACCAAGGCCAAGGTGCTGGTCACGCTCAAGGCCTTTCCCAAGACCGACATCGCCGAAAAGGCCGCCGAGGCGGTCAAGCACGCGCCCAACGTCAAGGTCGTGCTCGAGATCGACCTGAACCGTTACCTGACCCCGCCCAAAAGCTGGATCGTCCCGCTGGTGCGTCCCAAGGTGCAGCACAAGCACCACGCCGACATTTACGGCTTCAACCGCGAGGCGGCGAAGATGCCGGGCGACCGGCTGCTGTTCGAGGACAGCAAGGGTGACCGTGTCGCGGCCTATTTCCACACCGGCGGCACCACTGGCATGCCCAAGGTCGCGCAACACAAATATTCCGGCATGATCTATAACGGCTGGCTCGGCGGGCGGCTCTTGTTCGACGAAACCGACGTTCTGATCTGCCCGCTGCCGCTGTTCCACGTCTTCGCGGCCTATCCGATCCTGATGTCGGCGATTGCCTCGGGCGCGCATGTGGTGTTCCCGACGCCGGCGGGCTATCGCGGGGATGGCGTGTTCGACAATTTCTGGAAGCTGGTCGAACGCTGGCAGGTGACCTTCCTGATCACCGTGCCTACCGCCATCGCCGCGCTGATGCAGCGCCCGGTCGATGCGGATATCTCCTCGCTCAAGACCGCGATTTCGGGCTCTGCGCCGCTCCCGATCGAGTTGTATAACCGCTTCAAAGCCGCCACCGGCGTAGAGATCGCCGAGGGCTACGGCCTGACCGAGGCAACCTGCCTCGTGTCATGCAACCCTGTCGACGGGATGAAGAAGGTCGGGTCTGTCGGGGTGCCGCTGCCCTATACCCATGTCCGCATCCTGCGCGCGACGCCCGATGGCTTTGTCGAATGCGGCACCGATGAGATCGGCGAGATCTGCGTCGCCAATCCGGGGGTGTTCGAGGGCTCTACCTATACCGAGGCCGACAAGAACCATGACCTGTTCGCCGAGGACCGCTTCCTGCGCACGGGGGATCTCGGGCGGCTCGATCAGGACGGCTATCTGTGGATCACCGGCCGGGCCAAGGACCTCATCATCCGGGGTGGACACAATATCGACCCGGCCGAGATCGAGGACGCGCTACTCAGCCATCCGGCGGTGGCCTTTGCCGGTGCCATCGGTCAGCCCGACAGCTTCGCGGGCGAGTTGCCCTGCGCCTATGTCGAGCTGGTGGCAGGATCGAGCGTGACGGTCGAGGACCTGGCCAAGCATGCCAAGCACCATATCCACGAACGCGCCGCGATCCCGAAACATATCGAGGTGCTCGACGAGCTGCCGAAAACCGCCGTGGGCAAGATTTTCAAGCCTGACCTGCGCAAGAGCGCGATCACCCGTGTGCTCAACGAGACCCTGAGCGAGGCCGGGCTGGCCGCGCATGTGATCTCGGTGACCGAGGACAAGAAGCGTGGTCTCGTGGCGCATATCGCAACGACGGGCGCCGTGGATCAGGACGCGCTTCGGCACAAGCTCGGTGAGTTCACCGTGGCGTGGGACTGGGCGAAGTAAGCTGAACCGGGCAGGAGGGGGCTGTCTGCCCCCTCTTGGCTGACGCCAATTCACCCCCGAGGATATTTTCGGCAGACTGACAGGGCGCCGTCGGGCGGTTGCCTTTGCGTGCGTCGGGGCGTAAGGCCATGGCACCACGAAGGAGGTTCCCATGGCGCTGATTGACGATCTGATGACCCGTTCGGGCGGGGTGTGCGAGCTCTGCGGCAGCGCCGAGGGGCTGGACGCGGTGGCGCTCTCGGGGACCGACGAGTCCGTTCTGCTTTGCGCCACCTGCCAGTCCGAGGACGCCCCCGAGGCGCATTGGCGTTGCCTTGAGGGCGCGGCTTGGTCGCCGGTTGCCGCCGTGCAGGCGATGGCGTGGCGCAAGCTGGCCGAGGTCGGGACTGACTGGGCGCTCGAGGCACGCGCGGCGATGATGATGGAGCCCGAGGCGCAAGCCCTGGCCGAGGCGGGTGCGGGCGGCACCGAACACCGCGACAGCAACGGCGCGGTTCTGGAGCAGGGCGATACGGTCGTCCTCATCAAGGACCTGCCGGTCAAGGGCGCAGGTTTCACCGCCAAACGCGGCACCGCCGTGCGGGGCATCTCGCTTGTCCCCGACAACCCCGAGCATATCGAAGGCCGGGTCGAGGGGCAGCGCATCGTCATCCTCACGAAATTCGTGAAGAAGCGCTGAGCCGCGTCCCTCTCGCGGGCTCTTGACTTGTTTGGACAAGCGCGTAAATGGCGCTTGCGGGGGCGCAGTGGCCCCGTTTTCCTGACATGTGACCCATGAAACCGATTTCGATGTCTTCGGGCGATCTCTTGGCGGATCGCCGTGCCGATTATGCCGAGGCGATGGTGCAGACCGAGCCGGAGGCGGCGGCGGAGCTTTATGAGCAGGCGCTGGAGCGTGTGCCGGATTGGGTCGCGGGTTGGTATCGGCTGGGCGAGATTCGGGCCGGTGCGGGGCTGCCGGGCGCCGCAGCGGCGTTCGAGCGCGCGTTGGCGCTGGACCCCGAGGACCGTCTGGGCGCGGGCCTGCAACGCGATCTTCTGCGCGACACGCCGCTGGCGGATGCGATGCCCTCGGCCTTCGTCGAGACCCTCTTCGACCAATATGCGGGCGGCTTCGACGAGGCTCTTGTCGAGCGTCTCGATTACCGCGCGCCGCAGCTTCTCCGGGCCGGACTGGTCGCGCCTTACGGGCGGGTGCTGGACCTTGGCTGCGGGACCGGGCTGATGGGCGCGGAACTGCGCGCGGGGGCGGATTGGCTCGAAGGCTGGGATATCTCCGCCGAGATGCTGCGCGAAGCCGAGGCCAAGGGGCTTTACGACCGGCTGCTGAAGGCCGACCTCTCGGCGCTCGCGCCCGGCGAGACCGCGTTCGACCTGATCACGGCAGCGGATGTCTTTGCCTATCTCGGTGCGCTTGAGCAGATCGTCGGCTGGGTCGCGGGGGCGCTGGCACCGGGCGGGCGATTTGCCTTCAGCGTTGAGGCCCATCCCGGCCCCGAGCCGCTCATCCTGCGCGAAAGCCGCCGCTATGCCCATTCCGAGGCCTATATCCGGGACCTGATGGCGCAGGCCGGGTTCGAGGTGCAGATCGCGCGCGGCGTGCTGCGGATGGACCGTGGCGCGCCGATCGAGGGGCTGATCGTGCAGGCGCAACTTGCGCATCTGCGGCGCGATCTTCAGGGCGATGGCGAGGATTTCGCGCTGGCCTGAGGGGCGCTGCCCCTCTGGAGCCTCCGGCCCCATTCACCCCGGGATATTTCGGGCAGAATGAGAGGGTCAGGCGGTCTGCGCGGCCACCCAGTCGGCATAGTCCGCATTCACCGTGACCTCGTCAGCGGCGATCATCGGCACGTCATATGGGTGCAGCCGCGCGACTTCCGCCATCACCCGATCGCGCAGATCGGTCCGCGTCTTGAGCCAAAGCTGGGTCTCTGTTTCAACCTCGCGCACGCCCTGCCAAACGTAGTGGGATTGAAAGGCGGGGCCGATATTCGCGCAGGCGATCAGACGCGCGTCGAGAAGGGCCGCCGCGATGGTGCGCGCGACTTCGGGGGAGGGGGTGTAGGTGAGGAGGCGGAGGATGGTCATTCTGCGGCCTCGACTTGCGCGTCTTTCCAAGCTCCATAATTCATTCCCTTGCCATCGACTTGCCAGTCGGTTCGGCCATTCCGGCTAGTCCCAAACAAGAACACGGAGGCCGCGCTTGGGCTAGAGAAAGCCATATCTTCGACGAGGGTAAAGTTCGCGTCACCTGAATGAATGATCTGGCCGCTCTCGAAGGCTCGGTCTCTTTCCCCTTTCAGTTTTTCGAAGAAGGAGGGGCCTTCATGGTTGCTCCCTTGCGCCCCTGCCAAAACGACAAACTCACCGTCTACTTCGACGGCACGTGCTGAAATGCCTTTGTTGGCATGTGCCAAAGAGAAATAGGTTTGAGGACGATGGGGTTCGCCTACTTCGCTCTGTATTTGCGGCTTACGGAAAAAATCGACACCCACAACTGGAAGGACAAGCTGAAGTTCTTCGAGGAAGCTTTCCATGTCCGAGATGTCAGCCTCGGGGAGCTTGTCGAATGTCGGTTCCGTCTTGTTTCGAAGCTCACACTTTTTGGCGTCGCGCAAGAAAGTGATCATCCGGCCTTCGAGATACTTCACGTGAGCCTTCGTCAGGTTCATGTCTTTGTTCGTGATGGCGATGAAACGGTCCCAGTAATCTTTCTGGTCATCCTTCGAATGTGTTTTCAAACGAGCAGAGATGTCATCGCCTTCCCCCACATATACGGCAGGTAGTTCACCCGACAGGCTGTCACCGTATAGAATATAGACGCCAGTGCGTTTGAGCTCCTCGCGTTTCAGGGCCCCTTCAAGCCGTGTGCGTGGTGCAGACAGGACGTGCCCGGTCCAGTTCATAATTTCGGCTGTAAGGATTCCTGTGACGGTTCCTTCGGCTAGAAAAAGTCGGACAGAACGACCTTTACCCATCGGAATATTCCCTGAAATTAACTGCAAAGCCCCGCCAGTGGCGGGGCTTCGTTGTCTTTACCTTGTAAACTTCTTGTACTTCACCCGCTTGGGCTCGACCGCATCCGGGCCGAGGCGGCGGATCTTGTCTTCTTCGTAATCCTCGAAGTTGCCCTCGAAGAACTCGACATGGGCCTCGCCCTCGAAGGCGAGGATGTGCGTGCACAGCCGGTCAAGGAAGAAGCGGTCGTGCGAGATGATGATCGCACAGCCGGCGAAGTCTTCGATCGCCGCTTCCAGCGCCTGCAACGTTTCCACATCAAGGTCGTTGGTCGGTTCGTCGAGCAGCAGCACGTTGCCGCCCTCTTTGAGCAGTTTGGCCATGTGCACGCGGTTGCGCTCACCGCCCGACAGCAGGCCCACTTTCTTCTGCTGATCGCCGCCCTTGAAGTTGAAGCTCGAGCAATAGGCGCGCGAGTTCACCTGCGCGTCGCCCAGCACGATCTGCTCGGCCCCGCCCGAGATTTCCTCCCAGACGGTCTTGTTCGCGTCCAGCGCATCGCGCGACTGGTCGACATAGGACAGTTGCACGGTGTCGCCGATCTCGATCGAGCCGGCATCGGGTTTTTCCTGCCCGGTGATCATGCGGAACAGCGTCGATTTACCGGCGCCGTTCGGGCCGATCACGCCGACGATGGCGCCCGGCGGGATCGAGAAGCTCAGGTCCTCGATCAGTTGCTTGTCGCCCATATGCTTGGCCAGACCCTCGACCTCGATGACCTTGCCGCCAAGGCGCGGGCCGTTCGGGATGATGATCTGCGCGCGGGTGAGTTTCTCGCGCTCGGACTGATCGGCCATCTTTTCATAAGCCTGGATACGCGCCTTGGATTTCGCCTGACGGGCCTTGGCACCGGCGCGAATCCATTCGAGTTCCTTTTCCAGAACCTTCTGCTTGGCCTTGTCCTCGCGGGCCTCCTGCGCCAGCCGCTTGGCCTTTTGCTCGAGCCAGCTCGAATAGTTGCCCTCGTAGGGGATGCCCCGGCCACGGTCGAGTTCGAGAATCCAGCCGGTGATATCGTCGAGGAAGTAGCGGTCGTGGGTCACGCAGAGGATCGTGCCCTTGTAGTCGATCAGGTGCTTTTGCAGCCAGGCGATGGTTTCCGCGTCGAGGTGGTTGGTCGGTTCGTCGAGCAGCAGCATGTCGGGCGCCTCAAGCAGCAGCTTGCACAGCGCCACGCGGCGGCGCTCACCGCCCGACAGCGTCGAGACATCCGCGTCATCGGGGGGGCAGCGCAGGGCCTCCATCGCCACGTCGATCTGGCTGTCGAGATCCCACAGGTTCTCGGCGTCGATCTCGTCTTGCAGCTTGGCCATCTCCTCGGCGGTCTCGTCCGAGTAGTTCATCGCCAGTTCGTTATAGCGGTCGAGCTTGGCTTTCTTCTCGGCCACGCCCAGCATGACATTGTCGCGCACGTTCAGGCTCTCGTCGAGCTGCGGCTCCTGCGGGAGATAGCCGACCTTGGCGCCCTTCGCGGCCCAAGCCTCGCCGGTGAAGTCCTTGTCCCAGCCCGCCATGATACGCAGCAGCGTCGATTTACCCGCGCCGTTGACGCCGACCACGCCGATCTTCACGCCCGGCAGGAAGCTCAGGCGGATATTTTCGAAGCACTTCTTGCCGCCCGGATAGGTCTTGGAGACACCATCCATGTGGTAGACATACTGGTAGGACGCCATCGGATTACCTCTTTCGCGCGGGTGATTTGGGTTTGCGCCTAGATAGGGGAAATGCGCCTCCGGGGGAAGGGGGCGGGGCCCGATCACGGAAATCCCCGCAATGATCACGGGCACTCGCGCAAAGCTGATCGGGCGTGTGCGGCGAATTTCGACGATTTTTGCGGTTTCGCGCTTCGGGCAGGCGATAAAATCAAGTTGAATCAAATGCTTGATCTTCGTGTTGCTTCCGTCGCAATTGTTACCTCGCATTTTCGCACATATCGCGGTCAAATTTTCGGAATTTAAACATCGGCGCACATCGCTTTTCTTCTCCTCATCAACCGCCCGGATCGCAACAGCCCGGGCCAGATCATCAAAGGAGAAGTCCCATGCGTACCACTGCACTCGTTCTCGGCCTTGCCGCAGCCCTCACCGCCGGCGCCGCTTCGGCGCAAAGCTACAGCGCGGGCCATGCCCAGCTTGCCGCGCAACTCGGTGTGGATGCCTCGGCCTATACCACCGGCCAGCTTGCCGCCCTTCTGGCCAATGCCCGCGAGGGCGATGACGCGGCGGCCGTCGGCCTCGGTCTTGGCAATACCGGCGTTGGTGTGAGCCGTGGTCTGAGCCAGATCGCCGCGCAGATCGGTGTCGAGCCGGGTGCCTTTACCCCGGCCGATCTCTCGGTTCTCAAGGATGTGCAGCAGCGTGAGGGGGTAACGACCGATCTCGACATCGCCGCGGCACAACTGGCGCGCGCCGATGAAACCCCCGAGGTCTCGGCCGGTCAGGCCCAGCTTGCCGCCCGTCTTGGCCTCGATCCGAACGACTACACCGTGGCCGAACTGACCGCGCTTTACGTTCAGCGCTTCGACTCGACCGACTAAGCGATCGACCCAAAAACAAAGGCGGCCCAAAAGGCCGCCTTTCTTTCGCGTTCCGATCCGGGGATCAGGCGAGGGCGAGGTTCACCGCCGACTCACGACCGTCACGACCGCTTTCGAGGTCATAGGTCACAGCCTGACCGTCGTTCAGACCTTGCAGGCCCGAGCGTTCCACGGCGGAAATGTGGACGAAGATGTCCTTGCCGCCCGTTGCCGGTGCGATGAAGCCGTAGCCTTTGGTGGTGTTGAACCATTTCACGGTGCCGTTGGCCATCCGTAGTCTCCTTTTGATATGCCGCCCGCAGGATTGCGGCGGCCCGGCTCAGTCACGTCAAAATCGAGAACTGAGCCCCATGAAGGAGCGGATCGTCGAAAGAGATAGCGTCTTGCACGCCCCGTATAGGCGTTCCTGGCCGGATTCGCAACCTGTCTTGGCAAAACGGGTGCAGTCGGGCTGCTTTGCCTTGCGGTCAATCTGCGCTATGGCTCGGACAACAAGAGGCGCAGTCCGATGCTCGACACGATCCGTTCGCTCTACGAATCCCATACGCCGCGCGCGCATGCGTTCCGCTATGCGATCCTGATTTTCGATCTCGTGACGGTGGTTTTCGTGATCGTCACCTCCTTTTTCACCCATACGCTTGCGGTGGAGCTGATCGACGCGGTGATCGGCCTTGTGATCGTCGCGGATTTCACCGCCCGCTTTGCGATCTCCGATCACAAGCTGCGGTTCTGGACCCGTCCCGCCACCGCCGCTGACATCATCGCCATGGTGTCCTTCCTTGCGCCCATCGCGGGCGAGAGCTTTGGTTTTCTGCGCGTGCTGCGCACGTTGCGGCTCTTGCACACCTATCAGCTCTTGTCCCGGCTGCGGCAGGATTTCACCTTCTTTCGCAAGCATCAGGACGTGATCCTCGCCGCGATCAATCTGGGCGTGTTCCTGTTCGTGATGACCGGGCTGATCTACGCCACGCAATACGGTCGCAACGAGGATATCCGCAACTACGCCGACGCGCTCTATTTCACGGTGACGACGCTGACGACCACGGGTTTTGGCGACATCACGCTGCACGGCATGACGGGGCGGCTCCTGTCGGTGGCGATCATGATCTTCGGGGTCACCCTGTTCCTGCGTCTGGCGCAGGTGCTGTTTCGCCCGACCAAGGTCCGTTACGAATGCAAGACCTGCGGGCTGAGCCTGCATGATGCGGACGCGATCCATTGCAAACATTGCGGTGAGACGGTGCATATCGACACCGAAGGGCTTTACTGAGCCGCCTCGAACCGTTTGCGGGTGATGCCGCCCGCAGATCCCGCGATCCGCAAAAGCCGCCGCCGGTCCCCCGCCAACCCCGCTTCCAGCAGCCCCGCCAGCGCGCCCCGCGCCTTCAGATGCGGGACGAGGCCGGAATGGCTCTGATCGGTAAAGATCACCTGATCCACGCGCGGATGCGGGGCAAAGCGGGCCGCCTGCGCCCAGTCATCTTTCGCGCCGTGAAACAGATAGGCGTGACCCGCGCACGGGGCAGGGGCCACCGGCCAGCGCGGCGCGGGCAGCCGCGCGCACCACTCGGCCCAGCGGGTTTCTTCCGGGGCATGTTCGGGCAGCACCGAATATTGCGGCCCGAAGGCCAACACCAGATCGAGCGCCAGCGCATGCGCCGCCACCAGCGCCGAGAACGCCCCCATCGACAGACCGATTGCCGCGATCCGCTCAATCTCTGCGCGTGACGTGACCCATCCGACCGCGCCCGAAAGCGCCGCCTCGAACCCCGGATCGTTCGCCCAGGACCGGCTTTCATCACTCACGAAAAGCGCATGCCGCGCGCCCTGATCCCAAGCCGTGCCGACGAATTCGGGTGAGGGCCGTTGGTGCGGATCATGGCCGACCGAGGCGAAAGAGATCACCAGATCGCGCCCCGTGCCGGGCAGGTAGTCGACCGCGACAGGACCCGCGTCCCAGACCCGCTGGAACGGCGCGGGCGCGCTCACACGATGCGGCCCCAGAGGTCGTATTCGCTGGCCTCGTCCACCTCGACGGTCACCATATCGCCGGGGCTAAGTTCTTCGAAGCCTTCGTCGATGAACAGGTTCCCGTCGATCTCGGGCGCATCCGCGCGGGTCCGGCAGGTCGCGCCGTCCGCGTCCACCGTATCCACGATGACCTGCTGGTGCGAGCCGACCTTGGCTGCGAGTTTCGCCTCGGAAATCGCCTGCGCCTTCTCCATGAAACGGTCCCAGCGGTCCTGCTTGACCTCGTCGGGCACATGGTCGGGCAGATCGTTCGAGCGCGCCCCCGCGACGTTTTCGTATTGGAAACAGCCGACGCGGTCCAGTTGCGCCTCGTCCATCCAGTCGAGGAGATACTGGAACTCCGCCTCGGTTTCGCCGGGATAGCCGACGATAAACGTCGAGCGCAGGGTGATGTCGGGGCAGGCCGCGCGCCATGCGGCGATTTCATCAAGCGTCCTGGCCGAGGCCGCAGGCCGCGCCATGCGCTTGAGCGTATCGGGATGCGCGTGCTGGAAGGGAATATCCAGATAAGGCAGCACCAGACCCTCCGCCATCAGCGGGATCAGGTCGCGCACATGCGGGTAGGGGTAGACATAATGCAGCCGCACCCACGCGCCCGAGGGCTGGGCGAGCTTGCCCATCTCGCGGGCGAGATCGGTGATATGCGCGCGCGCCTCGCCATCCTTCCACGGGCTTGCCGCATGTTTGCGATCCACGCCATAGGCCGAGGTGTCCTGCGAGATCACCAGCAATTCCCGCACGCCCGCGTCGATCAGCTTTTCCGCCTCGCGCAGCACCGCATGGGCCGGACGGCTCACCAGCTTGCCGCGCATATCGGGGATGATGCAGAACTTGCAGTGGTGGTTGCAGCCCTCGGAAATCTTGAGATAGCTGAAATGGCGCGGGGTAAGTTTCACCCCCGTCGCCGGCAGCAGATCCACGAACGGATCGGGCGAGGGCGGCGCGGCGCTATGCACCGCATCGAGCACCTGCTCATATTGCTGCGGGCCGGTCACCGCGAGCACCTTGGGATGCACGCCGGTGATATAGTCGGGTTCCGCACCCAGACAGCCGGTCACGATCACCTTGCCATTCTCGCGCAGTGCCTCGCCGATCGCTTCAAGGCTCTCGGCCTTGGCGCTGTCGAGAAACCCGCAGGTGTTCACGATGACCGCATCCGCGCCCGCATAGTCCGGGCTGATCGCATAGCCTTCTGCGCGCAGCCGCGTCAGGATGCGCTCGCTATCCACCAGCGCCTTGGGGCAGCCAAGGCTCACCATCCCCACCTTCGGCTGGCCGGGGCGCGCGTCCTCTTCGATCCGCGCGCGGGGCGCGAGGTCGGGACGCAGGTTCGGAGGGTTCTGGCTCATGGGGCTGCCTTCTGAATTACGAAAGCGGGCCTCATCGACCCGCTCTTCATCGAGCTATTGATCGCCGGGCGCCGGAGGCCGCGCCCCCGGCACACAGGCCCGCTCAGCGTTTGCGGTCGCGGCGCGAGGACATCGGCTGGAACGCCACGCCCACATGCGCCTCGCAATAGGGTTTGCCGGGTTGCGAGGGCAGACCGCAGAACCAGAAATCCTCGGTCGCCGGGTCGCCGATCGGCCATTTGCAGGTCCGCTCGGTCAACTCCATCAGGCTGATCTTGCGGGCCTTCTTCTCGACCTCGCCAACCTTGGCCAGAGCCTCGGGGCTGATCTCATTGGCCGAGGGCTGCGGCGGCAGGGGCTGGCCCGCCGGGATGATCGGCTTGCGCAGCGGCGTCACATTGGTCGCGGGTTGCGCGGCCGGTTGCGACGCGGGCTCCGCGCGTGCGGGCGCGGCTGCGGCCGGTTGCGGCGCAGGCTTCGCGGTTTTCTTCGGTTCGGCCTCTGCGCGGGGCGCTGCGGCTTTCGGTTCCTTCGCGGCAGGCGCCGCCGGTTCCGAGCCACCGCCTGCGCGGTTCGACAGGCCAAGACGGTGCACCTTGCCGATCACGGCATTGCGCGTCACGCCGCCCAATTCCTTTGCGATCTGGCTGGCGGATTGGCCCTCACCCCACATCTTCTTGAGAATCTCGACGCGTTCATCGGTCCAGGACATGGGCACCTCTTGTTACTTCTCGCCCGCAGGGGCGATCTCGGCCGCTTCCCCATTCTATCGGGGACATGACGAGATACAAGCACCGCGCCCCGATTTCAAGGCTTGCCAGCGTCTTCCCCCACCGATTGCGGCGCATGGTCCCAAGGTGTTACGAGGGGGCGGCACTGAGAACGGGAGACCGCGAGATGTTCGACATGGGCGTGCGCCGCTTCGGGCGGGTGAACTGGCTGGGCATGACGATGCTGGCCTGGCGTGAGATCCTGCGCTTCACTTCGGTCTGGCAGCAGACATTGCTCGCGCCCCTGATCACGGCGGGGCTGTTCCTGACGGTGTTCGCGCTCGCCTTCGGGCAGAACCGCGCCGACGTGATGGGCGTGCCCTATCTGGCCTTTCTCGCGCCCGGCATCCTGATGATGACGGTGATCCAGAACGCCTTCGCCAATACCTCGAGCTCGATCCTCATCGCCAAGGTGCAGGGCAATATCGTCGACACGCTGATGCCGCCGCTCTCACCGCTGGAAACCCTTCTGGGATACCTCGCGGGATCGGTGACACGCGCACTCGCCGTCGCTGCGATCATCGCGCTCGGGATCGGGGTCACCATCGGCCAATGGCCCGCGCATCCGCTCTGGCTCATGCTGATCGTGGTGATGGGCGCGGTGCTGATGGGCGGGCTTGGCATCGCGGCGGCGATCTGGGCCAACAAGTTCGACCAGATGGCGGCGATCACCAACTTCATCGTGACGCCGCTGTCGTTCCTGTCGGGCACCTTCTACTCCGCCGAGGCGCTGCCGCCCGTGTTCTACGCGCTCACCCACTTCAACCCGGTCTTCTACCTGATCGACGGGGCGCGTTACGGGATGCTCGGCGTGTCGGATGCGAACCCGGCGCAGGGCCTCGCCGTCGTGGCACTCTTCGCGGGCGGCGTCAGCGCGGTCTGCTGGGCGTGGCTCAAAAGCGGCTACCGGATGAAGCCCTGAGACCCCGCGCATGGGGCCGCTGCCCCCAAACCCCCGGCGTCCTTGGGGTTTGATGAAAGGGCTTTACTTTCAGACAAGCCGGGCCTATCCGCTGTGCCCATGATCGTATCGAAGGCATATTCCCTCCGTCCCCGACGTCGCGCACCCCGCGCCTGACGTCCGATCCTGCGTGGCCAAAGGCCACATCCCCCTCGAAAACCCATCCCGGCCAAGCCGAAACCGTTGACAGCCCATGCGGCCTGTTGCACCCCTTGGCCTTCCTTTTCTGGAGTTCCGCGATGATCGCTTCCGTTTTGCCGACCTACAACCGTGCGCCCCTCGCCTTCGTCAAAGGCGCAGGCTCCTGGCTTGAGGCGGCGGATGGGCGCCGATTTCTGGATATGGGCGCAGGCATCGCGGTGAACGCGCTGGGCCACTCCAATCCCGATCTGGTCGCCACCCTGACCGAACAGGCGGGCAAACTCTGGCATGTCTCGAACCTCTACCAGATCCCCGAGCAAGAGGCGCTGGCCGACAAGCTCGTGGCCGAGAGCTTCGCCGATACCGTCTTCTTCACCAACTCGGGCACCGAGGCGGCGGAACTCGCGATCAAGATGGCGCGCAAATACTGGTATGAGAAAGGCCAGCCCGAGCGGATCGAGATCATCACCTTCGAGGGCGCCTTCCATGGCCGCTCGACCGGCGCGATTGCCGCCGCCGGGTCGGAGAAGATGGTCAAGGGCTTTGGCCCGCTGATGCCGGGCTTCACCCATCTCAAATGGGGCGACCATGACGCGCTGCGCGCCGCGCTCACCGACAAGACTGCCGCCGTGATGATCGAGCCGATCCAGGGCGAGGGCGGCATCCGCGTGGTGCCGGATCAATGCCTCAAGGGCCTGCGCGACCTCTGCGATGAGACCGGCGCGCTGCTGATCTTCGACGAGGTGCAATGCGGCGTGGGCCGCACCGGCAAGCTCTTCGCGCATGAATGGGCGGGCGTGACCCCGGACATCATGATGGTCGCCAAGGGCATCGGCGGCGGCTTCCCGCTGGGCGCGGTGCTCGCCACCGAAGAGGCGGCCTCGGGCATGGTCGCGGGCAGCCACGGCTCGACCTATGGCGGCAACCCTTTGGGCTGCGCGGTGGGGGGCAAGGTGCTCGACATCGTCGCCGACCCAGCCTTCCTCGATCAGGTCAACGCGCGCGCAGGCTTCATGCGCCAAAAGCTCGAAGCCCTCGTCGCGGCCCACCCCGCCACGTTCGAGGCGGTGCGCGGCCAAGGCCTGATGCTCGGCCTTAAATGCACCTGTGCGCCCGCCGATGTCGTGAATGCCGCCTATGCGCAGAACCTGCTGACGGTGCCCGCAGCGGATAACGTGCTGCGACTGCTGCCCGCGCTCAATATCTCCGAGGCCGACCTCGCCGAGGCCGTTGCCCGCCTCGACGCCGCTGCCACCCAACTCGAACAGGGCTGAACCACCTCATTCTGCCCCAAATATCCCGGGGGGAGGCCGCAAGGCCTCGGGGGCAGCGCCCCCTCGACCCCGCCCAAGAAAGACAAGACGATGAGACATTTCCTCGACATTCACACCACCGACCCGCAAGAGCTGCGCGCGATGATCGACCTTGGCCGCAAAATGAAAGAGGCCCGCAACGGTCGCCCCAAGGGCATGACCGATGACGACAAGCCGCTCGACGGCCACATGGTCGCGCTGATCTTCGAAAAACCCTCGACCCGGACCCGCGTTTCCTTCGACGTGGGCGTGCGCCAGATGGGCGGCCAGACCATGGTGCTCTCGGGCTCCGACATGCAACTCGGCCACGGCGAAACCATCGCCGACACCGCCCGCGTCCTGTCGCGCTACGTCGACCTGATCATGATCCGCACCTTCGAGGAGGAAACCCTCCTCGAAATGGCCGAATACGCCACCGTCCCGGTGATCAACGGGCTCACCAACCGCACCCACCCCTGCCAGATCATGGCCGACATTCTCACCTACGAGGAACATCGCGGCCCGATCACGGGCAAGAAGGTCGTCTGGTCGGGCGACGGCAACAATGTCTGCGCCTCCTTCCTGCATGCGGCGGGCCAGTTCGGCTTCGATCTGACCTTCACCGGCCCCAAAACCCTCGACCCCGAGCCGGAATGGATCGACTTCGCCCGCTCGAAAGGCGTCAAAGCCGAGATCGAGCGCGACCCGTTCAAGGCCGTGGACGGCGCCGATCTCGTCGTGACCGATACCTGGGTCTCGATGCACGACCCGGAATCCGCCAAAGAGCGCCGCCACAACCAGCTGCGCCCCTATCAGGTCAACGAAGAGCTGATGCGCCACGCCAAACCCGACGCGCTCTTCATGCATTGCCTGCCCGCGCATCGCAACGACGAGGCCACCAGCGAGGTCATGGACGGTCCCCATTCGGTGATCTTCGACGAGGCCGAAAATCGCCTCCACGCGCAAAAGGCGATCATGCGCTGGTGCCTTGAAAAGTAACCGGGCAGGGGGGCTCTGCCCCCCGCGCTGACGCGCTCCCCCCGGGATATTTAACGCGATTGGAATGAAAGAGCTTTTCCGCTTCCAATCGCTCCAAATATCCCGGGGTGAATTTTCCGAAGGAAAAGAGGGGCAGCGCCCCTAACCCCCGCGCGGTTTCGCGCGCAGTGTCGGGTCCGCCTCACGCGGGTTCTCGGGCCATGGGTGCTTGGGGTAGCGCCCGCGCATATCCTTGCGCACATCCGCGTAAGAGCCGTCCCAGAAGCCCGGCAGGTCCATCGTTACCTGAATTGGTTTCTGGCCCGGGCTGAGCAGCGTGATCCTGAGCGGCAGGCGTTTCGGCCCCACCGTCGGATGCTCGGTCACGCCGAACATCTCTTGCAGGCGGATCTCGATCCCCGGTGCCTCGCCCGCGTAGTCGATCGGCACGCTCCGCCCCAAGGGCGTCTCGAATTTCGCGGGCGCAAGCCGGTCCACAAGCTGCATCTGCTCCCAGTCGAGCGTCGCGCGCAGCGCATCTGTCACGTCGAGCCGGCGCAGCTCCGCCTCGCTCCGCTTGCCGCGCAGATAGGGCAGTAGCCACGCCTCGCCCCGCGCCAGCACATTCGTCTCGCTCAGATCGGGCAGATCCGCGCCTTGCCCGCGCAACAGCTCCACCCGCGCCCGGAACCGCTCGGCGGCGGGGGTCATGGGCAGCCCGATCTGGCGCAAGCCGTCCAGCGCGCCGCGCGCGAGCGCCTCGGGCGGGGCGTCCTTCCAGACACGATCATCCAGCACCAGCGCGCCGAAGCGCTCTTGCTTGCGCGCGATCACCTTGCCCTCGCGGCGCGACCATTCACAGACATCCTGCCAGTGGATCTGATCGCCATAGAGCCCACGCAATTCCGCCTCGGAGATCGCGCTCCCCTGCCGCAGCCGGGCCTCGCGCGGGTCGCCATCGAGATCGGTGGCCACGATCAGCCGCTCGGCGCCCAGCGGGTCGCCCTCGGGCGCGACCGCCCCCTTGCCACCCGAAAGCACATATCGCGGCTGATCGCCCTTGCGCCGGAGCCCGATCCGGTCGGGATAGGCCAGCGCCACCATCTCGGCGAGCGACAGTCGCGCCTCGGTCTCGGGCACCAGCCGGGCCAGCCGCTTCGCCTCAAGGCGGATGCGCTCGATCGTGCCGCGATGGGCGGGCCACGGGTGCCGTTCGGCATAGGCGCGTGGATCGCGCACGGCCTGCCAGCGCAGGCTCAGATCGGCGGGGGCACCCCGGATCGGATCGCGCTCGGCCAGCAGCGCGGCGAGCGGCGCGCCCTCTGGCCCCGCGCGCAGGAGCATATGCCCGAGCCGGGGATGCAGCGGTAGCCGCGCGAGCGAACGTCCGTGTGGGGTGATGTGCCCATCCTCCAAAGCGCCAAGCCCTTCGAGAAGCGCGCGGGCCTCGGCCAGCGCGCCCGCAGGCGGCGGCGTCAGAAACGCCAGATCGGCCCCGTCCGACCCCCACAGCGCCAGTTCCAGTGCCAGTCCCGAAAGGTCCGCCACCGCGATCTCGGGCGGGGCGAATGCGGGCAGCGCGCCCTCCGCGCCTCTGGTCCACATCCGGTAGCAGATGCCCTCGGCGACGCGCCCCGCGCGGCCCCGGCGTTGCTCGGCCTCGGCCCGGCTGACCGGCTCGGTGACCAGCCGCGCCATGCCCGAGCCGGGGTCGAAGCGCATCCGCCGTGCGCGCCCCGCATCGACCACCACGCGGATATCCTGAATGGTCAGCGAGGTTTCCGCGATCGAGGTCGCCAGCACGATCTTGCGCCCGCTTTCCGTCGGGCGGATCGCCGCGCGCTGGGCGGCGAACTCCATCGCGCCAAAGAGCGGGCGGATCGCCACATCGGGTCCGAACCGGCCCGCGAGCAGCCCCTCAACCCGGCGGATTTCCCCTTCGCCCGGCAGGAACACCAGCACGCCGCCCTCGGTCTCGGTGACGGCCTGTTCGATCAGCCCGGCCACCGCCGCCTCCAGACGCATCGCCTTGTCCACGGGGCGGTCGAGCCAGCGGGTCTCGACCGGGAAAGCCCGGCCCTCCGAGATCACCACCGGCGCATCGCCCAGAAGGGCCGCGACGGGTTCCGCATCGAGCGTCGCCGACATCACCACCAGTTTCAGGTCCTCGCGCAGGGCGCCGCGCACCTCCCATGTCAGCGCCAGCCCCAGATCGGCATTGAGCGATCGCTCATGGAATTCGTCGAAAATCACGCAGCCGATGCCCGAAAGCTCCGGGTCGGTTTGTAGCATTCGTGTGAGGATGCCCTCGGTCACCACCTCGATCCGGGTGGCTTTCGACACCTTCGTCTCGCCCCGGATGCGGTAGCCCACCGTTTGCCCGACCGGCTCGCCCAGCGTTTCGGCCATGCGCTCGGCGGCGGCGCGTGCCGCCAGCCTCCGGGGTTCGAGCATCACGATCCGGCCCTCGATCTCGGGCAAAAGCGCCAGCGGCACGCGCGTCGTCTTGCCCGCGCCGGGCGGGGCCATCAGCACGCAAACGCCCGCGCCGCGCAGCGCGCGGATAAGGCCCGGCAGGGCCTCGTCAATCGGCAAAGGCGTCAGGTCAGGTCGTGTCACCCGGCCCTTATCGCCGTTTCAGGCGGCCTTTGCCATAGATCGTATCGGTGGAGATTTCCTGCACCTGAAGCCGCCCGTCCCGGGTCGGCGCGTAAGTCAGGGTGAACTTCATCCGGCTTTTCTCGGCCATGTCCTTTTCCGAAAAGCCCGCAATCCGGCGATACTCGCCCGCGCAGACCACCCCGTCGCCCGATTGCTGGGGCGCGGACAGCGCGACCTGCGTGCGGCGCGCGCCGTCGAACATCGTCGCGTTGAACTTGCAGGCCTGATCGCGGTCCACATCGCGCAAGACCGCATAGAGCGCGGTCAGCGGGTCGATGGTGCCCGACTGGGTCGAGGGCGCGACATCGGTCGCACGCGGCTTGCGCTCGGGCGTCTGCACGACCTTCACCGGCGTGCCGGACTTGTAGCTCATCTCGAACGTGGACTGGCGCTTGGGCGTGTCGGCCTTTTCGGTATATTTGACGGGGGTAAAGCGCGACCCTTCCGCGCCATAGACCGCCGCCTCATAGCGGATCTTGCGGATCGCCCCCACCAGCCCGGTCGTTTCCAGCACCCCATTGGCCGAATATCGCGCGCCGTCCGAGACCCCGTTGATCGCCAGACGCCCCGCCCGAATGCCCTTCAGCTCCACATCGAACACGATCGCGTCCTTCTGTTCGGACATCGCCGGGGCCGCGAGACCCAGACCCATAACAGCCGCCAGAAGCGGGGCCGTCAGCATCGCACCAATACGCAGAACCATCGTCACACCTCACAAAACAGGTTTCCGCTCTGGACATATACCGCCCCGAGCGGGCAAGAAACCGAAAGCCCTTCACATTTGGTGACGGTTTCGTCATCTTCCAACCCCTTTGCCGATCCCGAGGCCCCGATGACCGCGCAATTGCCCCCCGACATGGCCCAGAAAATCCTCGCCGGAGACCGCCGCTCGCTGGCGCGGGCGATCACGCTGGTCGAGTCCGGGCGGGCCGATCACCGGGCGCAGGCGGCGGCGCTTCTGGAACAGCTCGCAGGCAGCGGGCGGCAGGCGTTGCGGATCGGTCTGTCGGGCACGCCGGGGGTTGGCAAATCGACCTTTATCGAGAGCTTCGGGATGATGCTGACCGCGCAGGGCTTGCGCGTGGCGGTGCTGGCCGTGGACCCGTCCTCGGCGCGCTCGGGCGGCTCGATCCTTGGCGACAAGACCCGGATGGAGCGCCTCTCGCGCGACCCCATGGCCTTCATCCGCCCCTCGCCCTCTCAGGCGCACCTGGGCGGTGTGGCGCGCCGCACCCGCGAGGCGGTTTCGCTCTGCGAGGCGGCGGGGTTCGATGTTGTGCTGATCGAAACCGTGGGCGTTGGCCAGTCGGAAACTCTGGTCGCCGAGATGACCGACCTCTTCATCCTGCTGATGGCGCCTGCGGGCGGCGACGAGCTTCAGGGCGTCAAGCGCGGCATCATGGAGATGGCCGACATGATCCTTGTGAACAAGGCCGATGGCGATCTCAAACCCGCCGCGATGCGCACCGTTTCGGATTACGCGGGCGCGCTCCGGCTCTTGCGCAAGCGGTCGCAGGACCCCGAGGGCTTCCCCAAGGCGCTCCCGGTCTCGGCACTGGCCGAGGACGGGTTGCAAAAGGCGTGGGACGAGATGACCGCGCTGGCCACATGGCGGCGCGAAAACGGGCATTTCGACCGCTGCCGGGCCGAGCAGGCGCGCCACTGGTTCGAGGCCGAGGTCCGTGAGGGGTTGCTCGCGCGGCTCCACTCTGACCCGGCCATCCGCGCCAAGATGCAAAGCCTTGGCGACGCGGTGGCGGCGGGTCAGTCCGCGCCCGCCGCGGCGGCGGCTGAGATGCTGGGGCTTTTGGGCGCGTAACGAAAGGGGCGGATAACCCGCCCCTTTGCACAGCTTAATCCGGCTTTCGCCCGATCAGCGTGCGTAGCACTTCGATTTCTTGCCGAACCCGGCGGGCGAGCAGACCCAGCTCCCGGTGCCCGGCGAGGCGCTGCTCACCGTCATGCGGGCCTTGTCATTCGCATCGCGCTTGGCCAGCCAGTCATGCTTGACAGCGCCTTTGCCCGCGACCGATTTGGTCACGATCTTGGTCACGTTCAGGTCCAGCACACCGGCCTGTTGGGCCGAAGCGGCGCCCGCGCAGAGCGTCGCGCTTACCAAAGCTGCGCCAAGCGCCCGAGCGGGGATCTTGAAAATCACGGTCATCTGCATCGCCTCGATTTGGCAAACTCTCCCGCACCGGAGCCTTGAGAAGGGACGGGGGTTCATTCTCGGATTTGGCCCCAGATGCGTTAAAAAAGGTCTAACAATCAAGAGGCGCAGCACTGGGGCGGAAATCGGGCAATCCTGTGACCTTTGGCCGAAATGGAAAATGCCGGGAAAATCCCGGCATTTTCAGTGTCTTGCGGGCGCTCAACTCATGGGCGAGTTTTCGCCGACCCTCCCGAAATCAATCGAGAATCTGGTTTTTCACGCGCCAGTCGGGCATCCCGAAGCCTTCGGGCCACGGGTAAACCTCGGGTTGGTTGAAATAGACCACGCCCACGAGACCCGGATAATCCGGTTTTTCCTGACGCACGTTGTTCTCCCAGGCCTTGACGTAATCTTCCTTGCCGACATAGCCCAGTTCCGCCACAACGACCGGCTTGCCATATTGCGCGGCACGCTCGTAGCGCGGCCCGAAGATGTCGTCAAAGCTGCGATCACCGCCGTGTTTCGCCTGATCCCAAGCCTGAAGACCAAAGACCGAGACGCCCACCAGATCGGCGTAATCGTCGCCCGGATAGTAGTCTTCCATCCCTTCGTCACCCAGCGGCGACCACATCACCGAGATATTCGGCGCCGAGGCGCGGCAGATGTCGATCATGTGGCGATAGGCCGAGATGTAGTCCTCCGGCTGCCAGCCCGCCCAGATGAACTGACCGTTATCGTCATCCATCTCATGCGCGAAGCGCAGCGTCACCGGGCTGCGCAGCGTGCCAAGCACATCGCAGACCGCCTTCATGTTGCCGTCATAGGCCCCCGAGGCGATCCCCCGGCGCAGATATTGCGCGGTGTTGCGCTCGCTGCGCGACCATGTCCACGGCTCCAGCGTCACCAGAAGCGCGCGCTCGCGCTCATAGGCATAGTCATCCGCATCGTTGAGCGAGGGCAGGTAAACGTCTTCCCACGGCAGGAACAGATGCTCGATCACCACGCCCGAATCAGCCGCGAAATCGCCGTCCGGATCATAGACCCCGAAGGGCAGCGATCCGGGCGGGGCGGCGCTGGCCGCGCCCACCCCAAATGCCAGCAGCGCTGCTGCCACGAACGGCCCGGCCTTGCGGGCCGCGCCATGTTTTTGCCGATCAGTGTTGCGTTTCATGGTCTTCCTCCTGCGCGCGTGATGCGCGACCCTAATTCCCCCAGAAGGGCGCAAAGCGGAACCGGACCTCGCCCGGTTTGCCCGCCCCGGCCCCTGACACGACGTATTCCGCTTGCGTGATCCGCAGCGGCTCCAGCCCGTAGGCGAGCGCCTGCAAGCTCTCGCCCCCGCGCAGCCAAAGCGCCCCGCCGGTCAGCCCGGCCAGCACGCAAACAGTCGCACCCTGCATCAGGACAGTGCGCCCCTGATCCCGCCAGCCAATGCCGTTTTCGCGCAGGTGGCGGATGACGATCACGGCCAGCAAGCTCATGTATAATATAGTGTTTACCAGCGAGAGCATGTAGAAGCCGCGCGCTTGTGTCACATCCCCGATAAGCAGCACCGGCGCCACCGCGCCAAGCGCCAGCAGCGCGTAAAGCGCGATGATCTTGCCGGGCAGTTGCGGGGTTGCCGCCTCGCCCTTGGGCGTGATGCGGAAATCCACGAAATGCCCCGTGACCCGGTCGCGCACCGCCATCAGGCAGCCCCACAGCACCCATGGCCATTGCAGCGCCACGAACAGCGCCTTTTCCCAGGCCAGAACGCGCGCCGTGCGCGGGCGCATGAACCCGTCCGCGCGCAGCACATAGGCAAACAGGATCATCGCCGCGACCGCGGGCAGCGAATGGCCAAGGAAGGACGGGTAGGTCACATCCGCGAACCGCATGTCGAAGACAATCGCGGCGATCGGCAGAAAATACATCAACAGCATCGTCAGCGCGAAGAACACATACCAACTCTGGCACAGCAGAAACAGGAACCGCAGCCGCCCCGGCAACCGTCCCAGATAGCCCGGCGTGTAGCGCAAGAGCAGGCTCAAGAGGCTCCGCGACCACTGGAACTCCTGCGTGATCAGGTCGGGCAGCGTCGCCGGGCCATCGCCGATCGCAATCGCGTCGATCGCATGCACGCCGCGCCAGCCGCCCGAGGCCATCAGCATCGTGGTCGAATGATCCTCGGCCAGTTCCGGGCCAAGCCCGCCCACCTCGCGCAGCGCCGCCGTGCGCACCGCGTAATGCGAGCCGATGCACATCGGCGTCAGCACTGCCGTGTAGCCGGTCTGAAAGACGCCATGGAACGCCGCCTCGGAGTAAAGCCGCGTGCGCGCCGACCAGCTTTGCGCCGCGTTGGACGCACAGATTGACGGTGCGCTCACATAGCCCACTTCCGGGTCGGCGAAAGGGCGCAGCATCTCGCGCAGATAGCCCGGCTGGGGCACGTGATCGGCGTCGAGCTGGCTGACGACATCATAGTCGTCATAGCCCCAATGGTCGTAAAAATAGGCGAGGTTGCCCTCTTTGCAGCGCGTCCGGCGGGGCCATTCTGCACGGTGATACGCTTCGACCCCGAAGCGCGAGGAAATCTGCACCCCATGCGCCGCACACCAGGCGCGGGTCTCCTCCGAGGGCGCCTCATCCGCAAGCCATGTGTCATGCGGGTAATCCTGCGCAAGCATCGCTTCGAGCGTCTTTTGCACGACCGAGAACGGCTCGGACGGGGTCTTGGTGGTGATCATCGCCACCCGCCACGCGCCCGGCACCGGGTCAGGCGCGCTTGACCGCCGCGCTTGCAGGAAGACCACCACGAAATAGGCCTGCATCCCCCAGATCCAGACCATCGCCGCCGTAATCAGCCAATATCGCAGCGGTTCAATCACATGCGCCGGTTGCAGCCACCACGACCAGAACCAGCCCGCCGCCACCAGCCAGAGCGCCACGATCCCATGATATTTGAGCGCGCGCCGCCCGGTCAGGAGCGGCGTCAGATAGGGGCGCTCGGCCAAGGGCCTGCGGGTATAGGGGTGCGGCTCTGGCCGCATCTGCGGCACGGGCGGCTCCGGGCGCACCGCCTCGGGCGCGGGGTCTGATCTGGGGGGCGGGGGCGTCATCGCGGTCACCTGAATTCACCCCGCAAGGGCGCGCGCATGTCCGAACCATGGCGCGGCATGGGCCACGATCTGATCGAGATCGGTATAGCGCGCGGCAAAGCCCAAGGTCTCGCGCGCCTTCGAGGGATCCGCGGTCAACTCCGCCGGGTCGCCCGCGCGGCGCGCCTCTGCGATCACCGGCACCGGGCGGCCCGTCACGCGCTCCACCGCCGCGATCACCTCGCGCACCGAACTGCCCCGGCCCGTCCCGAGATTCAGCGCCACCGAGCCACGCCCCGCCGCCAGATGATCGAGCGCGCGCAGATGCGCCTCGGCCAGATCGTCCACATGGATGTAGTCACGGATGCAGGTGCCATCGGGCGTCGGATAATCCGTCCCGAAAATCCGCAACGGCCCGGCTTCGCCACTCGCCGCCATAAGCGCGAGCGGGATCAGATGCGTCTCGGGGTCGTGACGCTCGCCGATCTCACCCTCGGGGTCGGCCCCGGCGGCGTTGAAATAGCGCAGCGCCGCGAACTCGATCCCATGCGCCACCGCCGCATCGCGCAGCATCCACTCGCAGGCCAGCTTGGTCCGCCCATAAGGGTTGATCGGCGCCTGCACCATGTCCTCGGTGATCGGCAACTGCGCGGGCGTGCCATAGGTCGCACAGCTCGACGAGAACACGATCCGGCCCACGCCCACGGCCTCCATCGCCTCCAAGAGCGCAATCATCCCGCCCAGATTGTTGTCGTAATAGGTCTCGGGCGCGCCCACGCTCTCGCCGACATAGGCCAGCGCCGCGAAATGGATCACCGCCTCGATCCGATGCGCGCGCAGCGCCGCTTCGAGCGTCACCCGGTCGCGCAGATCGCCCTCGACCAGCGGCCCCCATTTCACCGCATCCGCATGCCCGCGCGAGAGGTTGTCATAAACCACCACCTCCGCACCCGCCCGTGCCAGCGCCTTGCAGCAATGCGACCCGATATAGCCCGCGCCCCCCGTCACCAACACGCGGCGCGGCAGATCGGGCAGGGCGGGCAGCTGTGATGTCACGCCAGACGCTCCTCGGGTTTGTTGCGGGCATTGCGGGCCACTTCACTCATGAAATAGGCGATGGTCGGCACCAGCCCCTCGCGCAGCGGCACTTTGGGCGCCCAGCCCAGCACCGCCTTGGCGCGGGTAATATCGGGCCGACGCTGGCGCGGATCGTCGCGCGGCAATTCACGGTAGCTCACCGTCGATTGCGTGCCGGTCATCTGCAACACGATATCGGCCAGTTGCGCGATGGTGAACTCGCCCGGATTCCCAAGATTGACCGGGTCCGGTCCCACCTTGTCGGAATTCATCAGCGCGATCAGCCCGTCGATCAGATCGTCCACATAGCAGAAAGAGCGCGTCTGCTGCCCGCTGCCATAGATGGTCAGGGTCTCGCCGGTCAGGGCCTGCATGATGAAGTTCGACACCACGCGCCCGTCCTCTGGGTCCATGCGCGGGCCATAGGTGTTGAAGATGCGCGCGATACGAATGTCCACGCCGCGCTCTTCATGGGTGTCGTGGAACACCGTCTCGGCGGCGCGCTTGCCCTCGTCGTAGCACGAGCGCGGCCCGATGGTATTCACCAGCCCCCGATAGCTCTCGGGCTGCGGTGTCACCTCCGGGTCGCCATAAATCTCCGAGGTCGAGGCCTGAAGGATGCGCGCGCCTTTCTCCTCGGCGATCCGCAACAGGTTCAGCGCCCCGAAGACCGAGGTCTTGAACGTGTGCAGCGGGTCGATCTGATATTTCGGCGGCGAGGCCGGGCAGGCCAGATTGTAGATCTGCGCGACATCTTCCAACAGCTCGAAAGGTTCGACGATGTCATGGAGCACAAAGGCAAAGCAGGGGTGGTCCATCAGGTGCGAAATATTCTCGAGCCGCCCCGTCGAGAGGTTATCGACGCAGATCACCCGGTGTCCCGCCGCGATCTGGCGGTCGCACAGATGCGAGCCCAGAAACCCGGCGCCGCCCGCGACGATCACGGTGCGCCCGGACGCGCCCGGCATACAGGGTTCGCGGTCATCGCCTGTCTCGGATTTAACGTCGCGCAGCCGCGGTAATGCGGCCCCGAAATGCGGATGGATCAAGGTCTTTTCAACTGGCATTTCGTCGTGTCCTCCCCCAGAACCGACAACCGGCGATTGCACCGATACCCTTTTCCGATCAGAGCGCTGACCTGACACTCATACGCGCCTCACACGGTGCAAAAATCTCCAGCAATCAAAATGTTATGCTTTAAATCTGGCGGTGTAATTGATGTGTCGCAAGGGTAGGATTAATAAAAAGTTAAACGCTGCGGGGGCGGCGCAAATCGTTAACGGGCGACTATTTCCAGAGCGCTGCAACCCTGAATTGAAAACCCGCTCAAAAGGATAGGTAAATACAATCTTAGGGCTGTAATCTGGTCAGATCGGTTCACCGCTTCGACGGCTTGTTTTGACCCCTTGGTCAGTTGCGACAAGGTGACACAATTCCGCCATAATTCCCCGGATTGTCGCATCACTCGGGTGTCTGCGCCGCCAGATCCTCTGTCACGCAGGCCGATTCCATCTCCAGATCGATGCGAATCCCCCCCTTGCGCCAGAACACGTAATGGTCGCCATCCACCCGCCCGGTGCCCTCGTGAAGCGTGACAAACCGGTTCACCCGATAGGTGCTCGCGCCAAAGCGCACTTCGCGGATCCACAGGTCGGTGTCGCCGCTCAGACCCTCGCCCGCCCATTCGTCATTGATGAAGAACAGCTCAAGCTGGCGCGGGCAGGGGCCGGGGGTGACGGGCAGGCGATACTCCTGCCAGCCGGCCTCGATCTGCTCCCATGTGACGGGGGCGGCGGCATTGCTCGGGGCCGAGGTCACATCGAACCCGCCGACATGCGCGCCATCGAGCATCACCCAGCCCTTCGGCGGGTTTTGAAAGCTGCTCCCCGAGGCGACCACGACCACCTCGGTCGCCTGCGCGGGCGGCGGTTTGCGCTCCAGCGCCGATCCCGAGGCGAGCCAGTCGATGAACCCTTCCTGCATCGCCACCCAGTCGCCCAGAACGACCCGCGCCATCGCTGCATCCTCGGGCCGCTCCTCCACCAGATTGCGCTGTTCCTGCGGGTCCTCGGCCAGATCGTACAGCCACGCCTCGCGGGTATTGCCGTTGTAGATGTATTTCCGGTCGCCCTCCCGGTAGCCGATCAGAAACCCGTTCCACGGCGAGAAGAAGAACACCCCGTCCGGCCGATCCGGCGCGAAGAAGGACTTGCCCTGCCAGCCGGGCGGCGTCGGCAGCCCCAGCAGATCGGTGATCGTCGGCGCGATATCCGAAATCCCCACGATCAGATCGCTCGACCCGCCATCGAACAGCTGCGGATTGATGAGCGCGAGCGGCACATGGATGTTCTCCTCGTTCAGCCCCGCCGCATGCACATAAGTGCCATGCTCGCCAAAGGCCTCGCCGTGATCGCCCAGCACGACGACCAGCGTCTCCTCGGCGAGACCGCTCTCGTTAAGATAATCCATCAGCCGCCCGAAGGCCTGATCCCCCACCTTCAGCGCGTTCAGGTAGTCGTTCATCACCGGGTCCTCGGCCAGCGGCTCGGGGGTCTCGCCCGGGAAATAGGGATGGTGCGTCATCCCCGTCCGGAACGCCGCGAAGAAGGGCGCATCGGGTGCTGTCCCGATCCAGTCGGTGATCTTGTCCACCGTGCACAGATCGCTCGACGTGTTCAGGAACTGATGCGTGATGCTCTCATGCGCATAAACGCCCGTCTCGCAGGTCCAGTCGCGGTAATCCTTGACCAGCCCGAAGCCGGCCGCGCGCACGAAACCTTCGGTGTTCTGGAAGCGGTTGTCAGACGAATTGAAGAACCCGGTCCTCATCCCCGCCGTCCCCAACACATCCGCGATCGTCACAAGGTCGATCCGCTCGGGGTCGTTGGTCATCGAATCCGCCGACAGCTCGGGCACGATCCCGCCAAAGATCGACACGAGGAAATAGTTCGACGCGGGCACATGCGCATAGGCATTCGTGAACCGCAGCCCCGCCGGAAGCGCCGCCCGCAGGTTCGGGGTCACCGGAAGCGTGCCCTCGATGCCTTCGGCATATTTGCTCGGCGTCGATTCAAAGGCGAAAATCACCACGTTGCGGATCGGCTTCGCGGGGCGTGCAGGCCTTGCAAGCTGCGGCGCGATGCCGACCGGCGCCCGCAGCGTCTCGGGCCGCCCCGCACCCAGATCGGCAATCCCATCCTCCGCGCGCGGCCCCAACACCGAGGCCATGAAAACCAGCGCCGGATTGGCGCGGCGCACCTGCGTCACGCCGGTCGTCCCGGTCGAAAGCGCCGCGCCCCCGATCACCGCCACCGCCAGCGCCCCCAGCACCGCCATCGGCACCCGGCGCGAGGGCCTGCGGGCCGCCCAGGCCGCGCCCAAGGGCAGACCCACGATCAGCGCGAGCACGCCTGCGATCTGCGCGGGCGTCACGATCCGGCGCAACGAGTCGAAAATCACATCCGTTCGCGTCACATCCGAGTAGCGCAGCCAGTCGATACTCAGCGGCGCGCCCAGCATCCGAACGGCCGTAATGTTGGCGACCGCCCAGATCGCAAGCACCACCGCGACCATCGCCGCCAGCCCGCCCACGATCCGCCCGCCCCCCGTCACCATCCGCAGCGAGAGCGCAATCCCCACCAGCGCGAGCACCACCAGCCCGTCCTGCCACAGCGCCGAAAGCGCCATCCGTGCCGCCTCGCCAATGCCATGGCCCGCAAGGTCGCCGCGAATGATCGCCAGCCGCGCGCCCGCGAGGACCAGCGTCAGGAAGGCGCCGGTCCACAGGATGAACCGCGCCCAGTCCAGCCCGGCTGCGGCTGCGGGGGGCGCGGGCACCGGCTCGGTCAGCAACAGCGGATCGGGGGGCGGTTCGGTCGGGGGAATGTCATCGGTCATGCGTCGGGTCTTCGGTCGGGCCTCGGTTGGGCTCAGCTTCGGCGGGATCGCGGGGCGTGGCAAGGGCCGTCTTGGCGGCCCGCAAGTCTCGGTGCGCCAACGCGGCCCTGCAACGGAAAACGCCGCCTTGCGGGCGGCGCGTTTCGGCATGTTCGGGAACCATCCCCGCCACATCCGCGAGGGCACGTGGGCGGGCGGGGATGAACCCTGATCTAACAATGGGTCACGGTCGGGAACCCGCACCCATCGCCTGTCGAGGGATTAGTGCTGATGCTGGGGCACCATGTCTTCGGGCGCGCCTTTCATCTCCTGCATCTGCATTTGCATGCCATTGGCCGCAGCGCCCATCGCCGCCGCATCCTTTTCCAGATCGACCGGGATATCGATCTCGATATCGCCCGCCTTTTCGAAGGTCAGCGTGACATGGACCACATCGCCGTGGTTGAGCGTGTTCTTGAGGCCCAGGAACATCACGTGATCCGCGCCGCGCTTGAGCTCATGCATGCCGCCGGCGGGAATGGTGAAGCCTTCGGGCACATGCAGCATCTGCATCACGCCATTGGCGTCGGCCTTGTGGGTGTGCAGCTCGACACGGTCCGAGATTTCCGCCTTGGCGTCGATCATCTGATCGTCCTCGGTGCCCGAGTTATGCACCACCATGAAGGCCGCACCGGATTTCGACATTGCGGTCGAAACGCGGGCATAGGCGCCCTCGATGGTGATTTCCGCGAAGGCGGGAAGGGCGAAGGCCGGCATGGCCAGAACCAGCGCCGTTGCGCCGAGCATCGTCTTGAAACGGGTCATGGCCCAGTCTCCTTGGTCTGTCTGAAAAAGGTCGTGAAAGCGAAGGGATCAGACAGCCAGAGGCGGACCGCGCGCGCGCGAGTCCGGGGCGGATTGCGCCGCGGCCAGAACCGGCTCGGGGGCCTCGACCCGCTCCACCAGACCCTCGGGACGCGTGAAGGTCGGCGGCGGGGTGTCGAGCGCGGCCATCATGCCCAGGACCATGTCCGGGCAGAGGTGAACCGGGCCGGTGGGCTGGCCATTGGCATCCACCGTGATCGTGGTCATCCCGTAACCGGTGCAGATCACGATCTCTCCGGCGACACGCGTCTGCCCGCGCGCAACGGCCATCGTCAGGCTCGTTGCCGCGAGGATGAGGGCCATCAGGCCCACGATCGACAGGCGTGCGTATCTCCAGATCATGGGGGCAATCTAACGGGCCGAATCCCGGCCGACTAGGACTTCGGTCAAGTCGGCGGCACAAAATTCGTGTCAGAATGTCGCAGTTTCGCTCACAACCGCGTGTGCCGGGCGCCCGAAGCCAGCCCGCGCAAAACAGGAAACCCCCGGCACCTTGCGGCACCGGGGGCCCAGAACTTTACCCGATCCGGGATCAGGCCGCGGCTTGCGCCTTGGCGATCGCCTTCTTGATCTTCAGCGCGTTGCTGGACAGTTCCTCGTCCTTGGCTTTCGCCAGGAAGGCGTCCAGACCGCCGCGGTGGTCGACCGAGCGCAGGCCCGCAGCCGAGACGCGCAGCTTGAACGACTGGCCGAGCACGTCCGAGATCAGGGTCACATCATTCAGGTTCGGCAGGAAGCGACGACGCGTCTTGTTGTTCGCGTGGCTCACTTTGTTACCCGTGATCGGGCCCTTGCCGGTCAGTTCGCAAACGCGCGACATGGCATTTATCCTTCGTTTCCTCGAGGGCTTCGAATCGCCCCGCTCTCCAACACAGTCGGGCGCCGCAAACGGCAGCGCCCGGAAATCCGTTCGCGGGGGATAAGGGCAATCCCCGCGCGCGTCAAGCGATTCATCGCGTATTTCGCCCGGATTTCTGCCCCGCCCCCGGCTTTCATCAAAGCCCAAATCCTCCGGGGGGCGGCGCAGACGCGGGGCGCGCGCGCCCTCTCAGGCCAGCATCTCGCGCACCCAGGCGGGCACGACCTCCGTCGCGGGCCCGTGCCGCGCCGCGTCGAACAGCCGCGTCCCCGCCGAGGGTTCGAGGTTCAACTCCAGCGTCGGCACGCCCGCATGCCCCGCATCCGCCACGAACCCCGCCGCCGGGTAGACATTCCCGCTGGTCCCGATCGAGACGAACAGATCCGCCGCCCGCAGCGCCTCCCAGATCTCCTCCATCCGGTAGGGCATCTCGCCGAACCAGACGATATCGGGCCGGGTCGCGCGCGCGCCACAAGCCGGGCAGGGGTCATTCGGGGCCATCTCGGGCGGCGCGGGCCAGCGATGCGCGCAGGCGTGACACAGCGCCCCCGTCAGCGTGCCATGCATATGGATCACGTTGCGCGAGCCGCCCCGCTCATGCAGATCGTCCACGTTTTGCGTGACCACCAGAACCTCGTGCCGCCCGTCCGCCTCCAACGCCGCCAGCGCCCGATGCGCGGCATTGGGCGCCGCCGCCGCCGCCGCCGCCCGGCGCGCATTATAAAAGCGCGCGACGAGCGCCGGGTCGCGGCTCCAGCCCTCGGGGGTCGCCACCTCCTCGATCCGGTGCTCCTCCCAAAGCCCGTCGGACGCCCGGAACGTCCGAATTCCGCTTTCCGCCGAAATCCCCGCCCCGGTCAAAATCACGATCTTGGCCACCGCCGCCCCCTTCGCTACATCTTCTCTATGCGTATCCTGTTTCTCTGCCTTGGCAATATCTGCCGCTCGCCCGCCGCCGAAGGCGTCACCCGCCACATGGCCAGCCAAAGGGGCCTCTCGCTTACGCTCGATTCGGCGGGGACGGGGGATTGGCATGCCGGAGAGCCGCCCTATGGCCCGATGCAAGAAGCGGCGCGGGCGCGGGGCTATGACCTCTCGGGCCTGCGTGCGCGCATGCTCCGCCCAGAGGATTTCCACCGCTTCGACCTGATCCTTGCGATGGACCGCCGCAACCTCGCCGACGCCCGCCTGATCGCGCCCACCGAGGGCGGCGCGGCCCTGCGCCTGTTCCTTGCCAAAACAGAAGGGCCGGAGGATGTCCCCGACCCTTACTACACGCGTGATTTCGACGGCTGCCTCGACCTGATCGAGGCGGGCGCGCGCGACCTGCTGTCCGAGCTTGGCGCTTAACGCGCGCAGAGGCTCTCGGCGGTCGCCGCGAAATTCTTGTAGCGCTTCCAGAAGCTCTCATCCGAGGCGCGGTCCGACTGGCGCACTTCCTGCGCCTTGTGCGGGTCCTTGAAGAACTCTGCTGCGCGACGCTGGTCGGAGCCCGACAGCGTCATATCCGCGACTTGCTGGATGCAGCCGCACAGCGCGCGGCTTTCGGCGCGCCCGGCCTTGGCGCAGGCGCGGTCAATCGCGCCGGCGCTCGCCACGCCGGCTGTCGCAAAACTCATGCCGATCACGGCCATCGCAAGGAGGGTGTGTTTCATCGCTCTGCCTCATGGTTGCAGGCCGCGCTTCGTGGCGCAGGCCCCTTATTTGCAGCCGATTATAGCGCAAATCGCAAGGCTCGACAATGAGACGCGCGGAAAACCGCCGCTTCCGCGCGGGCGCACCAAGCTATTGCGGCGGACCTCTCGCATTGCGCGAAATCTGGGCCGCCCCCCCCCACCGGTCGTGCCTTGGGGCGCGGCGGATGCCTCCGGCGGGGATATTTTCAGCAGCGTGAAAGGGGCTTAGTCGACCACTTCGGCCGGGTAGCCTGCCGCCTTGAGGGCGGCCAGAACGGTCGGCTCGGGCAGGCCCGAAACCTCGACCTCGCGGTCGTCGAGGAACACTTCGGCCTTGCCGCCCACCTCTTCGATGGCGGCTTCGACGGCCTTCTTGCAGTGGCCGCAGGTCATATTCGGAACGGAGAGGATCATGGCGGGGCTCCGGCTGTTGGGACGCCCGAGCATTGGCCCCCGCAGCGGGCGGCGTCAAGAGGGAGGCAGGGCGCGGGCAAGGCGGCGCAGCATCAGCGCGACGATCAGCTTATGTGCGGGCCCGACCGGGATCATATAGGCACGGCCAAACAGGTTATGCGTGCGCACCGACGAGGTGATCGCGACCCGCGTGCCCGTGCCCTCGGGCGTTGCGGTGACACAGGTCAGCACATCGAGATGGCGGTCGCGCTCGCTCAGCAGGAGTCGCTCGTCGCTGGCCTCCTCCACAAGGAAGAAGTCGAGCCGTTTGCCGGGAGCGGTGGTCGTGACCCGCGTCCGGGTGAACCCGCCGATCCGTTTCACGCCGAACCGGCTTGAGATCGCATCGCGCAGCCAAAAGGCCTGCCGCAACCCCGGCAACGGGCGCGCCTTCACCCGATTCCACGCCTCCAGCGCCGTGATCCGATCCGGCACCAGCACGCCGCGCGTGTCGAAATAAGCCAGCGCCTCCCGCGGCGCGAGGATGCGCGCGGCCACGGGGGCCGGGGGCGGGGCGGGAATGGCGGGCGGGAAATCGGTGGACATGAAAGGGAGGGCGATGAAGGGCGCGAATCTGTGTTACTGTCGCCCAGTCTTGTTCAAAATACCTTGGGTGTCACATGGATTACACGGCCTGGCCGCCGCAATTCGAGGGCGATGACCGGCACGAATTGCGCGGTTTGCAAATGGCGGACCGGGTGCAGACGCTGAAGCTCATGGTCGAGGCGCAGCGCGACGCCTATCGCACGGCCTGGACTTTGCTCGGGCGCCCCCATGATGATCTGTGGACCGCCCTCAAGGCCTCTCGCAGTTTTGACACGAAGCCGTTCGAGCGCAGTTTCGTGCTGCTTGCCGCCTATTGGCGCAAGGTGCATGGGGGGAGTGATCCGACCCTGCCGGGCCTGTTCCCGATGGAGGAGCGTCTTGGCAACTGGTGGTTCTGGCTGCGCGTACAGTACAGGCTTTGGGCGCTGCACGAGCCCTTGATCGTGCGCGATATTTGCCGTGTGGCCGTCTTTGGGGACAGTGTCGTGGGCATTGAGGCCGAGGAACGGCTTTACGGCAACCTGCACTATTTCTACGATCCGGACCGGGCGCCCAATGAGGGGATCGAAGCCTGGGATGGCGAGCACTTGTAAGCGCCGATCAATCCCCCTTCCCGGCCCCCATTTTCCCCTGTATATGCGCGCCATGACCGAGCTTGATCACATCCGCAATTTCTCCATCGTGGCGCATATCGACCACGGTAAATCCACGCTTGCCGACCGGCTCATCCAGATGACCGGGACGGTGGCCGAGCGCGATATGAAGGCGCAGATGCTCGACTCGATGGATATCGAGCGGGAGCGCGGCATCACGATCAAGGCCAACTCGGTGCGGATCGAATACCCGGCCAAGGACGGGCAGACCTATATTCTGAACCTGATCGACACCCCCGGCCATGTCGACTTCGCCTATGAGGTCAGCCGCTCGATGCGCGCGGTCGAAGGGTCTTTGCTGGTGGTCGATGCCTCGCAGGGCGTCGAGGCGCAGACGCTTGCGAATGTGTATCAGGCGATTGACGCGAACCACGACATCGTTCCGGTTCTCAACAAGATCGACCTTCCGGCGGCCGAGCCCGAGCGCGTCAAGGAACAGATCGAGGATGTGATCGGTATCGACGCCTCGGACGCGATCCCGATCTCGGCGAAATCCGGCATGGGTATCCCCGACGTGCTCGAGGCCATCGTCCACCGCCTTCCGGCCCCCAAGGGCGAGCGCAACGCGCCGCTCAAGGCAATGCTGGTCGATTCCTGGTATGACAGCTATCTCGGCGTCGTCGTCATGATCCGCGTCATGGATGGCGTCATCCGCAAGGGCGACCAGATCAAGATGATGCAGACCGGCGCCGCCTACCGCCTCGACAAGCTGGCCGTGCTCAAACCGCAAATGGTCGACATCCCCGAACTCGGCCCGGGCGAGATCGGCGTCTTCACCGCCTCGATCAAACAGGTCCGCGACACCCGCGTCGGCGACACCATCACCCACGAGAAGAAACCCTGCGACAAACCGCTTCCGGGCTTCAAACCCGCCCAGCCGGTGGTCTTCTGCGGCCTCTTCCCGGTCGATGCCAACGACTTCGAGGACCTGCGCGACGCGATCGAGAAACTCGCGCTCAACGACGCCTCCTTCAGCTACGAGATGGAAACCTCCGCGGCGCTGGGCTTCGGCTTCCGCTGTGGCTTCCTTGGCCTGCTCCACCTCGAAGTGATCCGCGACCGGCTCGAACGCGAATACGATCTCGACCTGATCACCACCGCCCCCTCGGTCGTCTTCAAACTCTACATGAAGGACGGCGAAGTGCGCGACCTGCACAACCCCGCCGACATGCCCGACCTCACCTATGTCGACCATATCGAGGAACCGCGCATCCGCGCCACGATCATGGTGCCCGACGAATATCTCGGCGACGTGCTCAAACTCTGTCAGGACCGCCGCGGCATCCAGCTCGACCTGACCTATGCCGGTAGCCGCGCGATGGTGGTCTATGACCTCCCGCTGGCCGAGGTGGTGTTCGACTTCTACGACCGCCTGAAATCGGTGACCAAGGGCTACGCCTCCTTCGACTACCAGATCGCCGAATACCGCGAGGACGTGCTGGTCAAGATGTCGATCCTCGTCAACGACGAGCCGGTCGACGCGCTCTCGATCATGGTCCACCGCGACCGCGCCGAAAGCCGGGGCCGCGCGATGTGCGAAAAGCTCAAAGAGCTGATCCCGCGCCACATGTTCAAGATCCCGATTCAGGCCGCCATCGGGGGCCGCGTCATCGCCCGCGAGACTCTCTCGGCCATGCGCAAGGACGTGACCGCCAAATGCTACGGCGGCGACGCCACCCGGAAGAAGAAACTGCTCGAAAAGCAGAAAGCCGGTAAGAAACGCATGCGCCAGTTCGGCAAGGTCGAGATCCCGCAATCGGCCTTCATCGCGGCCCTCAAGATGGACGATTGAGGCCCACCGGCCCGAAACACCAAAGCCCCGCTTCGGCGGGGCTTTTTCATGGCGGGGTCAGGCTTGCAGAATGTGGTCCAGAACCGATGCCAAGGCGCGCAGCTCCGCCTTTTTGGCCAAGGACGGCGCCATCCCCTGCCCAAGTTTCCGAAGGCCCCACCGCCCGAGGCTATAGACGATCTCGATATCGTCGCCGACCGGATAGCGGGTCTGACGGACAGGCCGCCCGAAAACCCGCCGCCAGAGTGGGGCGTCCTCGTCATAGTCGAGCGGCAGAATCTCCTCACGAATGGTGGCGATGATCCGCCGCACGGTCTCGCGCTGCGCGCGAAAGATATGAAACTCGCCTTGCCCGCCAGTGAAAATCACCGTGCCCTTCGGCGTGTCGCATTGCACGACCGTCACGCCGCTGGGAAAGCGATACTGATATTGCGGCCGATCCCGCCCCTCCCGAAACCGCGCCCATTTGGGCAAGCTGCGCAGCTTCACCCCCGGCGGCAGGCTCGCCATCGGGGTCTTGAGAGGCGCTTCGGTCGAGTTTTGTGCCGGGGTCATCTGGGGGCTGCGTGAGGTGATGCCGGTATCTGAGCGTGAGGGTGGCAAGGCCAAGTCCCTCAGCCCAAATTCCTGCAGATGCGGCGCGCATTTTGAGAGGGGGCTGATCAAGTTAGCCTTACTATGTAAGTTGCACCCGCCTTCGAAGAGTATGCTCACGACTTGAATACATTAAACGCTCCGGCAGCTCCGTTGCCCAGCGTTTCCATGTCTTTGTCATCAAACTTCCGAAAAGCCCCGACGAACAGGGCGACCGTGATCGCGGTGATCGACGTTATCGGGGCAACCAACATAGCAACCGCAAACGCAGGGCTGGCGACAAGGAATGGCCCCCAGAAAACTTCATGAACAAGGTGCGTTAATAGTGCGCTCATAGCTAAGATAACGGCCACTCCCACCCCAACAGCGATCCAACGTATCCAAAAGCGCTGACCGGACTCCTTCTTGATGAGGTCCAAGTTTTTCTGTTCGGCGTCAAGAAGGCGAAGCTCCAAGGCTTCTTGCTGGCTCGAAGCTGATCTCGGAGAACTTGCAATGTCTACTTCAGGAATTGTGGTTTCAGACATTCTGCGCTTGCTTGATTGCGTTTGCCCGTTTCAATTCATAGTGCTGCTTAATTAGTTCGTCCGGAATTTGCGCGTGATTTCCGCCGGTCTCACGTGCGATATGCCATGGGCCTCCATGCACATGCGTCAAGTCCGAAAGTTGGAAGGCGGGCATGGTGCCGTAAATGCGCCAGACTTCCTCCAAGAGCGCCTCATCGTTACCGTCGAAAGCACATGCCGGGACGGTGCTTGTGGGGGCGGTAACTGTCACGCCTTGCGGACGGAAGTCTCTGTAAACTTCCGGAATTACCGGCCCATATTGCCAAGCCTCAATTCGGTTGCCAAAAAGAGGCGCGCCTTGCATTTCCAAGTGCCAGCCATGCGAAATGTATGTCAACTTAAGCAGCGACATGATAGACAACTGCTTGCCATCGCGCTGAGGGTAGCGTCCACGGACGTGGTGTAAATTCAGCGCCGTCTTCGGTGTAATCTCAGGTGGCCATCGAGGTGTATGGTCG
>NZ_JARGDK010000008.1 GCF_029210495.1 Pseudothioclava nitratireducens
TCAGCATAACCACGAAAGCCGCCTGATCATGACCTCAGGCCATCTGGGAAATTACACCACCTTGACGGACGCTACCGTAGAGATCGGTGCGGCAAAGCCGTCGGGCGGCATCCGCCGCAGCTTTGCGGTCGAGCCCGTTGCGGGCCGCCAGACGCGTGGCGATCAAGGCCGCCTGAGAGGCCCAGGGGTAGGTCGCGGCACCCTCGAAAAACTCCAGATAGCCCGGCGCCCGCCGCATCTCACCGCGCTGCGAAATGACAAGGCTTCCCGTCAAAGAGCGCTCGATGATTTCGGCGGGCATGTCAAGATAGCCCGGCTGAGCAAGGATTTCGGCTGCGCTCATCCGGTTCTCAGGGCGCGAAAGCCAGCGCCCCGCGCGCCACGTCGCCCGCATCAGGCGCGCGGTCAGGTCCGGTTCGGCTTCGGTCCAGTCATGGCGCACCGCCAAAACCTTTTCCGGAGAGAACGCCCGGATCGCCGTGCCGGGCAGCAGCAATTCGCCCACTTCCGTTTCGACCGCGATCGACCCCCATGGAGCGCCGACGCAAAAGGCGTCGATCTCGCCTTCGGCCATGGCCTCGGCCATCAGCTGCGGCGGAACGGTGCGGATATCCAGATCGGCGGGGGCCGAAAGCCCAAGCGCGCCGAGCCAGTGATAGAGCAGCTCCGCGTGCATCGAAAAGGGGAAGGGCATGCCGATGCGCAGCCGCGAGGGGGCGACCGCGATCAGTGCGCGCCCCGCCGCCGCCGCGTCGGCAAAGTCGAACTCGTAGCCTTGCGCGCGCATCTTCGCCGCCAGATCACGCGACACACCGATGGCGTTGCCGTTGACCGAAAGCACCTGAAGGATGTCGATCCGCGTCGCGGGTCCGCTGAGCCCTAGCGCCATGGCGACCGGGATCGGTGCGAGCATATGCGCCGCCTCGATCTGACCCATTGCGAGCATATCGCGCAACGTGGCCCAGGAGGGTGCCGCCTGTAGCGCAAGGGAAAAGCCCTCTTCCTCGGCAAAGCCAAGCTCGTGCGCGACGATCAGGGGGGCGGCATCGACCAGAGGAATGAAGCCAACGGTGAGGGTCGCGGAACTCATGACAGCAGCCCCGCAGTAGACACGAGCGCTTCGGCCACATCGGCCACGCGGCGGCCCTGATCTATGGCCGCCTTGCGCAGCAGCGCGTAGGCGGCGTCCTCGTCGATCCCGCGCGCCTTCATCAGAACCCCCTTGGCGCGGTCGATCACCTTGCGTTCCTCGAGCGCACGCTTGGTTGCGGCCAGTTCTGCGCGCATGCGGTGGAACATGTGAAACCGCGCGATCGCGGCGTCGAGGATCGGCTTGATCCGATCGGCGCGCAATCCGGCGACGACGTAGGCCGAGACCCCCGCCTCGATCGCGGCCTTGGTCATCCCCTCATCCTCGCGGTCCACGAACATGGCAACCGGACGCTCAAGCGGCCCCGAGGCCGACGCAAGTTCCTCAAGCATGTCGCGCGAGGGATTGGCCATGTCGATCAGCACCACGTCGGGGTTCAGATCGCGGATGCGTCGCGCAAGCCCCGAGGTCTCGATGATCGGGGTGATGGCGAAATCTCCGGCCTCGCGCAGGCTTGCCTCGATCAGAGTGGCCCGTTCGGGATCGGTTTCGACAAGGGCGATAGAGAGTTTTTCGGGCATGGCGCTGGTCCTTTGCGCCTCACCTAGTCACCTGTGGCCTCTTTGGGCAATCAGGCTGTCATCCCGCAAACGGCAGGCGTGACTATTGCGCAAAACGTGGGCGTCGGCGGCCGCTTCCGTTCAAAAAATATGCGATGCGTGAAGCGTCGGGTGGTGACGAAAGAGACTCACGGGCGTGGAATTTGCGCGAGAGCTCGGCGGATGCGGGGATTTCTTATTGTATCTCAAGGACAAATTTCCCGCGCGCGCTTACACTTGGACGATAAATGCGGAGGTCGATCATGCATGTGCGCAGTTTGATGGGAAACAGCTTTCTGGTTGCGGTCTTCGTGGGGGTGTCTTGGGCATCGCTCGCGCCAGTCGCCGCGCAGCCGGTCGAAACTGTGCAGGCCAGTGCGCCGTCCGACCTGCGCGCACGTGGCGAGGCGCTGATTTACGGTCAGGGCGATGTGACGGCGGATGTGCCTGCGGGGCTTGCGCTTTTGGGGCAGGCGGCTGAACAGGGCGATCTGGCGGCCAAGGCGAGCCTTGGGAAGATCTTGCTCGACGGCTATTACACGGCGGCTGACACGGAGCGCGCGCTGGGCCTTTTGGAAGCGGCGGCGCAGGGCGGTCATGCCAAGGCCCGGATGAGTCTCGGCGGGGCGTTGCTTTGGGGGACGGGCACGGAACCCAATCCGGAACGGGCCCGCACCCTGCTGCAACTTGCCGCAGACGCTGGCGAGCGCGAGGCGCAGCGTATTCTGGGTGAGCAACTGATCGGCGGCTGGGTGTATCCGCGCGATGTGGAGGCGGGCCTGCCTTTGCTTGAGGCGGCCGTTGCTGCGGGTGATGTGCCCGCGCGCGTCGCGCTCGGGGATTTCCTGCTCTACGGGATCGGCCTGCCCAAGGATGAGCTGCGCGCGCTTGCGCTTTATGAAGAGGTGGCGGCCAAGGGGAATGGCAAGGGGCTGATGCATTACGGTGAGGCGCTGATGTGGAGCGAACGCGATGCCTCTGCCGCAGAGGAATATCTCGAACGCGCTGGCAGCCTCGGGCAGGGGCATGCGTGGTCGATCCTCGCCGAAGGGGCGATGTATGGCTATCTCGGCGGCGGCAATTTCTCGCGACACAAGTTCGATGGTTATGCGGAGAAGGCGCGGGCGGCGGGCGATCCGCAGGTCGAGGTGCTCGATGCGATCCGTCAGATGTGGGGTATCTCGATGGTGGCCAGCGGTCCGAAAACGCTTGAGCGGTTGCATGAAGCGGCCGCGGGCGGGAATGCCGAGGCCGCGACCTTCCTCGTAGAGCTTCTGCGAGACGGCAATGCGATGAACGTTATGAAGGACCGAGACGCCGCGCGCGCCGCGCTTGCGCAATACGGGCCTCTGCTCGATCCGCTCGATCAGGCGCGCTATGCGTGGACCATCGACGCAGCCGAGGCGCGCCGCCCTTCGGCTTATGCAAAGATTGCAGAGGCTTTCGTCGAAAACCCCGAATGGAAAACCGCTTGGCTTGGTCGTGCGCTCTACAAGGCGAGCCCGAACAGTGCGATCTATATCCTGCAAAGCCAGATGAAAGCCGATGGGCTCTATCGTGGGCCGCTGGACGGGTTGGCCGGACCGCTTACGCTTCGTGGACTCTACCGCGCCTGCCGCGCGCTGGACGATGCGAGCGCCTGCGATGACAGCGTGCTGCGGCCCGACGTGATCGGGACGCTCCTGATGCGGTAAGCCTCAGACGTCGAGGTCTTCGACGAAGCGGGCGTTTTCTTGGATGTACTGGAAGCGCAGTTCGGGTTTCTTGCCCATCAGCCGTTCCACCAGATCGCCCGTTTCGTTGGGGAACTCGTCGTCGATGGTCACCCGGATCAGCTTGCGCGTCTCGGGGTTCATCGTCGTGTCCTTCAGGTCCTTGGCGTCCATCTCGCCAAGACCCTTGAAGCGCTGCACGTCGATCTTGCCCTTGCCGCCCAGACCCTTTGCGAGCCACTGCTCCTTCTCGGCATCGTCGGCCACATAGAGCCGCCGCGCGCCCTGCGTCAGCCGGTAGAGCGGCGGGCAGGCGAGATAGAGATGCCCCTTGTCGATCAGCGGGCGCATCTGGGTGAAGAAGAAGGTCATCAGAAGGCTTGCGATATGCGCGCCGTCCACGTCTGCGTCGGTCATGATGATGACCTTGTCGTAACGCAGATCGTCCACGCTGAACCGTGCGCCGAGGTTCACCCCAAGCGCCTGCGTGAGGTCGTTGATTTCCTGGTTCGAGCCGAGTTTGCTCGAGGCCGCGCCCAGCACGTTCAGGATCTTACCGCGGAGCGGCAGAAGCGCCTGTGTTTTGCGGTCGCGCGCCATCTTGGCCGAACCACCTGCCGAGTCGCCCTCGACGATAAAGAGTTCCGTGCCCTCGCGGTTGGTGGCCGAGCAATCGACCAGCTTGCCGGGCAGGCGCAGTTTCTTGGTGGCGGTCTTGCGCTGGGTCTCTTTTTCCTGACGCCGCCGCAACCGTTCTTCGGCGCGCAGCACAAGGAAATCGAGGATCGCGCCCGCCGATTTCGTATCCGAGGCCAGCCAGTTGTCGAAATGGTCGCGCACCGAGGACTCGACCCATTTCTGCGCCTCTTCGGTGGACAGCCGGTCCTTGGTCTGGCCGACGAAGGACGGTTCGCGGATGAAGATACTCAGAAGCGCGCAGCCCCCGGTCGTGAGGTCCTCGCGGGTGATCTGCGCGGCCTTCTTGTTGTTGGTTAGCTCCCCATAAGCCTTCACCCCCTTGAGGAGCGCAGCCCAGAAGCCGCTCTCATGGGTGCCGCCTTCGGGGGTGGGCACGGTGTTGGTATAGGAATAGATGAAGCCGTCCCGTGCGGGGGTCCAGTTGATTGCCCATTCGACCGAACCGGGCACGCCGAATTTCTCTTCAAAGCTGACTTTGCCTGCGAAAGGCTTGTCCGCATAGGTCATGGTGCCGTTCAGCACCTCGTTGAGATAATCGGACAACCCGTTCGGGAAATGGAACGTAGCCTCGACCGGGGTCTCGCCGTCGTCGATCTCGGATTTCCAGCGGATCTCGACGCCCGAGAAGAGATACGCCTTGGAGCGGACCATCTTGAACAGCCGCGCGGGCTTGAGCGTCAGGTGCCCGAAAATCTCGGGGTCGGGGTGGAATGTCACCGTGGTCCCGCGACGGTTCTGCGTGGGGCCGAGCTTTTCGACCGGGCCTTGCGGCTTGCCGCGCGAGAAGCGTTGCTCGAACAGTTCCTTGTTGCGCGCGACCTGCACGATCATCAGGTCCGAGAGCGCATTCACAACTGACGAACCCACCCCGTTCAGACCGCCCGAGGTCGAATAGGCCTTGTTCGAGAACTTGCCGCCGGCGTGGAGCGTGCAGAGGATCACCTCCAGCGCCGATTTGCCGGGGAACTTCGGGTGCGGATCGACCGGGATACCCCGCCCGTTGTCGCGCACGGTGACCGAGCCATCGGCTAGCATCTCGACCTCGATGCGGTTCGCGTGGCCGGCCACGGCCTCGTCCATCGAGTTGTCGAGAATTTCGGCTACCATGTGATGGAGCGCGCGTTCATCGGTGCCGCCAATATACATGCCCGGACGCTTGCGCACCGGCTCCAGCCCCTCGAGCACCTCAATTGAGGAGGCGTCATAGGTGGTCTGCTCCGGTTGCGAAGAGAGAAGGTCGTCGGCCATGCTGCTCGCTTTCTGTGGTAGCTTTGGCGCCAAGAGATACAGCACCTTGGGGCGGCGGGGCAAGGCAAGAGCGCCCGAAGAGGGGGCGCTGCCCCCACGCGCGTGCCGCGCTCACCCCCGGAATATTGCGGGTTTGATGAAAGCAGACGCGTTTTGATGTCACGCTGCCGGAAATATCCTCGGGGGTGAATTTGCCCGAGGCAAAGAGGGGGCGGACAGCCCCCTTAGGCGGGTTCGGTCTCGCGGTTGGCCCACATTTTCTTGAAGGCCGGGCGGGCCTGGCACAGCTCGAGCCAGCCCGTGATGCGGGGATATGCCGCCATCAGCGCCTTGTGCGGCTGCGCGTAGCGCACGATTTCCGCCATGTTGATATCGGCCACAGTGAAGCGCCCGCCCACCATGTGGCTATGGGTTTCGAGATGAGCCTCGAGTGCTGCGAAAGGGCGTTGCAGCTTGTCGGCATTGGCTTCGATGATGCGTTGCCCGCCTTCGGTCTCGCCCTTGGCATAGGCGAACATGATCTCGAGCGCGGGCTCCTCGATGGCGGTTGCACCATAGAGTGCCCATTGCACCATTTGCGCTTCCTCACGGGCATCGCGCGGGGCCAGCGGGCCGCCGAGTTTGCGGGCAAGATAGAGGTTGATCGCAAGCGACTCGGAGAGGATCAGGCCCTCGTCCTCAAGCACCGGGATTGCGCCCGCTGGCGAGAGCTTGAGGAATTCCGCGCTGCGCGTGTTGAAGGGCGCGTCCGCTGCCGACGGGTCGATCCCACGCGCTTCAAGCCGGTAGGCCTGAACGACGGGTTTGAGGGTGAACTCCGCTTCCAGCTCGTGAAGCAGCCAAAGGTTGCGCGTCGCGCGCGAGCGGTGCATGCCGTAAAGTGTGATCATGGGGGCTCCTGCCGTATGTCGGGACAGCCTGCCCGAAGCCGCTGGCGATGGAAAGGCCCGGCGCGCCACGTTTTCTGTCAGTTTTGACCCGCATCAAGGCGGGGTTTGCCATTCGCTGCTAGAGTCCATGCGATTTCACAGGATGATCGGAGGGACGCGTATGGCAGATCAAATCGCGAATGGGGCGGTGCAGGCCAAGCCTGAGGCACCGCAGGGAGAGGTCAGTGCAAAGTCGGGTGCCGCTGTGCCTGTAACGAAACCCGCAGACCCTGCAGAGCCGCATCCGGCGGTGGTGCCGGGCGCGGCTGGCGATACGGGGCTGCGCAGCTTCCCGCGGGTTGACCCGAACGCGGTTCGGCTGGCCTTCGAGACTGGCAAATACCCCTACAGCCGCAAGCTGGGTCGTCCGGCCTATGAGCACGAAAAGGCGCAGCTTCAGGCCGAGCTTCTCAAGGTTCAGAAATGGGCGCAGGAGACCGGGCAGAAATTCGTGATCCTCTTCGAAGGGCGCGATGCGGCGGGCAAGGGCGGCACGATCAAGCGCTTCACCGAGCATCTCAATCCCCGTTTCGCGCGCGTCGTGGCGCTCAACAAGCCGACCGACGAAGAGCGCGGGCAGTGGTATTTCCAGCGCTATATCAATCATCTCCCGACCGAGGGCGAGATGACCTTCTACGACCGTTCGTGGTATAACCGCGCGGGTGTTGAGCGGGTGATGGGGTTCTGCTCTCCGACCGAGTATCTGGAGTTCATGCGCCAGACCCCCGAGCTTGAGCGGATGCTGGTGCGCTCGGGAATTCGGTTCTACAAATACTGGTTCTCTGTCACGCGCGAAGAGCAGCGCCGGCGCTTCAAATCGCGTGAGACCGACCCGCTCAAGCGGTGGAAACTGTCGCCGATCGACCTTGCGTCACTCGACAAGTGGGACGACTACACCGAGGCGAAAGAGGCGATGTTCTTCTACACTGACACCGCCGACGCCCCTTGGACCATCGTCAAGTCGAACGACAAGAAGCGGGCGCGGCTGAACTGCATGAAGCATTTCCTGTCGACGCTGGATTACCCGGATAAGGATCACGACATTGCAACGCCGCCCGATCCGCTGATCGTGGGCCATGCGAGCCACGTGATCCATTCGGCCGATCATATCCTCGGCGCGTCGCTCCATCCTGAACAGCGCAAGGCACCCGCGAAGGTGAAAACGGCGAAAGTAACGAAGCCAGCCCCGGCGACCAAGTGATCCTTGCTCCGATCGAGACGGGCGCGGCAATGTCTTGTTGCGCCCGTCTTGTTTTGGCAGCCTGAACGCGTAAAGGGGGGCGCATGAGCTGGGACGACCGGTTTTCGGGTGAACGCTATTTCTATGGCACCGAGCCTGCGGATTTCGTCGCGCGGCAGGCATGGCGGATCACGCCTGGCGCGCGGGTTCTGAGCCTTGCCGAGGGCGAGGGGCGCAATGCTGTCCATCTTGCCGGTCTCGGTGCAGAGGTGACCGCGCTCGAGGCTTCGGCGCCTGCGCGGACCAAGGCCGGGGCGTTGGCGCGGGCGCAGGGCGTGAGCCTCAATGTGCAGGCGGCGGATCTGTTTGCCTATGACTGGCCCGAGGCCGCCTATGACGTCATTCTCGCCTGCTTTATCCAGTTTGCGCCCCCAGCGGAGCGGAGCCGTATCTTCGCGGGTGCTGCGCGAGCCTTGCAGCCCGGAGGGTTGATGCTGATCCACGGGTTTGCCACGCGTCAGCCGGGCTATGGTTCGGGCGGTCCGGGGGCGGTTGAGCAGCTTTACACACTCGACCTTTTGCGAAGGGCCTTCCCCGGCTGGCGGGTCTTGCATCAGGCGGATTACGATGCAGAATTGTGTGAGGGCGCTGGCCATGTGGGGCGCGCGGCCCTGATTGATTTCATTGCACAAAAACCAGTCGATTGAACCGGATCAGCGACATTTTTTCGCTTGCGGACGGTTTGTCGCAGGGGTTTCGTGACTATGTCACGCCAGATTTGCGGGCCTGTCCCGTAGATGTTTTCAGACATGCATTTTCAATGAGGGAGACCATGATGCGTAAATTCATGACCGCAGCACTTGCCACCGCGATGATCCTGCCTGCTGGGCTGGCCGTGGCCGGAGGCCCCGAGGATATCGCCAAGGCGCGGATTGGCTATTACCGCCTGCTTGGGCTCGAGATGGACGGGCTGGCTGCGATGGCCAAGGGCGAGATCGACTATGACGCCGAAGCCGCCAAGGGCCATGCCGCCAATCTCTCGGTTCTGACCCAGTATTCCCCCAAGGGTCTGTTCGCGCCGGGCACCTCCAATGCCGATCTGCCGGGGCAGACCCGCGCGCTCCCGGTGATCTGGGAGAACATGGCCGCGATGGGTGAAAAGGGCGCGGCCTTCCGGTCGGCGGTTGCGGAACTCGCGGCGGTCGCCGGGGACGGGCGCGAGGCGCTTGGTCCGGCGGTCGGCAAGCTCGGTGGCACCTGCAAGGCCTGCCACGACGATTTCCGCGCCAAGGATTACTGAGCCATGGCGTCGGATCAGACCACGGGGGCGGGCGCTTCGGCGCCAACCCCTTCCGCCGAGCAGATATGGGACCCGGTGGTGCGGATTTTCCACTGGGCCTTGGTCATTGCTTTTGTCGTGACCTTCGGGTTGGGTAAATTCGGCCCCGATCAGATGACACTCCATTTTTACGGCGGCTACACGATTGCCGCGCTTGTCGTGCTGCGGGTGATCTGGGGATTTGTCGGGCCGAGGAACGCGCGGTTCACGAACTTTGTCAAAGGTCCGGGCGCTGTGCTCGCCTATGCGCGCACGTTGCCAAAGCGCGCGCCGAGCCATTCGCGGGGGCATAATCCGGTCGGCGCGCTTTTCGTCGTCGGTATCCTGATCGTTCTGGGGTTGCAGGTCATGACCGGGCTTCTGGCCGATCCAGAGGATTACATCAATGTCGGGCCGCTTGCGAAATATGTGTCGATCGAGACTGCGCGCAAAGCGCTGGCCCTGCATGAGCCGCTGGGCATGATTGCCCTCATTGGCGTTGTGGCGCATATCGCCGCCATCGGCTTCTACAAGCGCTGGAAGGGCGAGAACCTCGTCACGCCGATGATCACCGGTCGCAAGAGCGATTGAGCGCAGACTGACTTCGGGTCCGGGGGTGCGAAGCCTCTGGACCTCGCCCCGCGGCGGCGCTAGCGTCGCGCGATGGTTTCCGAACAACTCGACAGACCTGCGGTTTCTGCCGCGCGGATGCCCCTGTCCGCTCATCTCCGCGCCGTTCTGGTGCTGGGGCTGCCTTTGATTGGGTCGAATGTGGCGCAAATGGCGCTGCATGTGACCGATACGGTGATGCTGGGCTGGTACGGGGTGAACGAACTGGCCGCCGGAGTGCTCGCGGCGGGGATGTTCTTTCTGATGTTCCTTCTGGGAACCGGCTTCGCCTTTGCCGTGATGGGGCGGGTTTCGGCGGCGCTGGGTGCGGGTGACGACACGCAGATGCGGCGCGATACGCGGATGGGGCTCTGGCTCTCGATGATCTTCGCGCTGCTGGCCTTCCCGGTATTCTGGTTTTCCGGGGCAATTCTGCGGCTTCTCGGGCAGGACCCGGCGCTCTCGGCCATGGCCGAGGCTTATCTGCGGGTGGCGTGGCTTGGCCTTGGCCCGGCGCTGGTGATTGCGACGCTCAAGAGCTATCTCGCCGCACAAGAGCGCGCGCAGGTCGTGCTTTGGATCACACTGGTGGGTGTGGCGCTGAATGTGGTGCTCAACTGGGCGCTGATCTTCGGGAATTGGGGGGCGCCGGAGCTGGGCCTGCAAGGCGCTGCCATTGCCTCGGTCGTGGTCGCGCTGACCGGCGCGATCATGGCCGCGCTTTATGCCGGGCTGGCCCCGGACCTGCGCCATGTCGGTCTTTTTCAACGGTTCTGGCGGCCCGACTGGGAGGCCTTCTGGTCAGTGGCAAGGATGGGTGTCCCGATCGGCCTCACCTCGGTGTTTGAGGCCACGATGTTTCAGGCCAGTGCGATCATGATGGGCTGGATCGGGGTGCGCGAACTTGCCGCGCATGGGATCGCGCTGGAACTCGCCTCGATCACATTCATGGTCCATATGGGGCTTTCGCATGCGGCGACCGTGCGCACTGGGCGCGCGCATGGTGCGGGGCTGGTCGAGCATATGCGCACGGGCGCCGTCGCCGCACATATGCTCTCCTTCTGTTTCGGCGTGTTGACGGTTGCGATCTTCCTTCTGTTCCCCGAGCAGCTCGTGGGTCTTTTCCTCGATGCGAGCGATGCAGAGGCCCCGGCCATCCTGCTCGTAGGGGTCGGCCTTCTGGCGATGGCCGCGCTGTTCCAGATCTTCGATTCGCTTCAGGTCATGGCGATCGGGCTGTTGCGCGGGGTGCAGGATACGCGCGTGCCGATGTGGATCACGCTCACCGCCTATTGGGCGCTGGGCGTTCCGGCAAGCTATCTGCTGGCCTTCGTTTTTGGCTGGGGGCCGAAGGGGCTGTGGCTCGGTCTGATGGTGGGGCTGGCGGCTGCGGGGGGCGCTTTGGCGTGGCGGTTCTGGACCGGCCCCTGGATGCGCCCCGTGGCCGCGCGGCCTTAATCGGCGGGACTGTCCGAGCGCATGAGGCGGTCGGCTTTCTTGCGAACCAGCACCGTGCGCAGGTCGTGCATCGCCAGCAAGAGATCGTCCGTCACCCGCTCCAGCTGGGCATCGGTGGCTTTGGATTGCACCCAATGCGTCGTCAGGTTGAGGTAATCGACCGCGCGCAGAATGTCGTCGATATCGCGCTCGGCCAAAAGCGCGACCCGCGCCTCCATCCATTCCCGGATCGCCGCCATGTCTTCAGGGGTCAGCGCTCGGTCGCCCTGTGGCTTGATTTCGCCATTCTTGACGTTGACGGTCGCGATCTGATCCATCTCGATCCGCCGCTGCCGGTTCTCGGAGTCGATCCGAAACACGATCGCGCCGTTTTCCTTAACGCGGAAATAATAGTCCGGCAGATCGCCCGCCATTCTGGTCCTCACTTCGTTCTGGCCGTTGATCGGCCTTATGACAGCCCTTCGCAAAAGGCTTTGATCCGGGTGCAGGCGTCTTTCAGCGCCGCGTCCGAGGTAGCGTAGCTGATGCGGAAGTTGGGCGAAAGCCCGAAGGCCGCACCGAACACCACCGCGACACCGGTTGCTTCGAGCAGTTGCGTTGCGAAAACCTCGTCATCAGTGATCTCGACACCGCTCGGCGTGCGCTTGCCGATCAGCCCGGCAATCGAGGGGTAGACATAGAACGCGCCCTCTGGCGTCGGGCATGTCAGGCCGGGGCAATCGTTGAGCATCCCCACCACGAGATCGCGGCGGCGTTGAAAGGCGACGCGGCTGGTGGCGAGATAATCCTGCGGACCGTTCAGCGCCTCGACCGCGGCCCATTGGCTGACCGAGCACGGGTTCGAGGTCGATTGCGACTGCACCTTGCGCATCGCCGCGATCAGGGGTTCGGGTCCGGCCGCGTAACCGATCCGCCAGCCCGTCATCGCATAGGCCTTGGAGACCCCGTTGACGGTCAGCGTCCGGTCATAAAGACGCGGCTCGACCTCGGCGGGGGTGCAGAAGGTGAACCCGTCGAAGGCGAGGTGTTCATACATGTCATCCGTCATCACCCAGACATGCGGATGGCGCAGCAGGACATCGGTCAGCGCCTTCAGCTCGTCGCGCGCATAGCCCGCGCCCGAGGGGTTCGAGGGCGAGTTGAACAGGAACCACTTCGTCTGCGGCGTGATCGCAGCCTCCAGCGCCTCTGCGCTGATCTTGTAGCCCCGTCCGGGATCGCCCGGCACGAACACCGGAGTGCCGCCACCGATCTTGACCATGTCGGGATAGCTCACCCAGTAGGGCGTCGGGATAATCACCTCGTCGCCCGGGTTGAGCGTGGCCAGCAGCGCGTTGAAAAGGACCTGCTTGCCGCCCGACGAGACCGATACTTGCGCGGGGGAATAGTCGAGCCCGTTCTCACGCTTGAACTTCGCGCAGATTGCGGCCTTGAGTTCCGGGATGCCATCGACGGCAGTATATTTCGTCTTGCCCGCATGGATCGCGGCGATGGCCGCATCCTTTATGTTTGTGGGCGTGTCGAAATCCGGCTCGCCCGCCGAGAGGCCGATCACGTCGCGCCCGGCCGCTTTCAACTCGGCGGCCTTGTTGGTCATGGCGATGGTCGGCGAGGGCTTCACCCGGGCCAGCGTGTCGGAAAGGAAGGCCATGGCGTCGCCCCTTGGTTTGTATCTTGGTCCTGAACCTCTTAGGGTCGGGACCGAGAGCGATCAAGCGAAAGAGGAGGCAGCGATGAACGATTGGTATGAAGCGGCGCAGGCAACTTTCGGGGACCGGCTGGCCGGCGCGCGTGAAGCGGCCGGTTTGACGCAAGATGCGCTGGCCGAACGGCTTGGTGTGCAGTCCGATACCATTGCCGCATGGGAGGAAGACCGTGACGACCCGCGCGCAAACCGCCTTCAGATGGTGGCGGGGATGCTCAACGTGTCGCTGATGTGGCTACTGACCGGAGAGGGCGAAGGACTTGACGGACCGCCCGGCGCGGTGGCACAGGCAGATGCGGAGCGCGAGACGCTGCGCGAGATCCGCGACATTCGCACGGTGCTGGCGGAACTCGATGCGCGGCTCGACCGGCTCGAGCGCAAGTTGACAACGGGGGAGCCCCAATGACCGAGACCCATGACGCGCGGCTCAAACGGATGAAAATGCGTAGCTGGCGCCGGGGGACGAAGGAAATGGACCTGATCCTTGGGCCCTATGCGGATGCGACGCTTGCGCAGATGGGGGCGGAGCGGCTCGATCTTTATGATCGGCTGCTCGAGGAGAACGATCAGGATCTTTATCCTTGGGTCTCGGGCACGCAGCCTTGCCCGGGCGAATATCTGGAACTCCTGACCGAGATCGCGGCCTTTGCGCGGGCGCGCCACGGCACGGCCTGATCGCGGGTTTCGCGCGCAATCGTCAAAAATTTTCCGTTTCCGGTCTGTTCTTAACCGCTCGTTCGCCTTTTTGCGCGAAACCTGTGGACGGGCAGCGAGAGATGCGGAGAAAATAATGACCTTGCAGACCCCTGTAATGCATGATGCCGCCCCCCATCCGGGGGTCATGGCGGGCTATCTCGACAGTCTTTCACTGGTTGAGCGGTTGCACCGGCTGCTGCTGGATGTGGTGAAGGATGAATTCGAACGGCTTGGCCTGCTCGACATCAACCCGGTTCAGGCGCTCTTGCTGTTCAATGTCGGCGATAATGAGGTGACGGCAGGCGAGTTGAAAAGTCGCGGCTATTACCAAGGCTCGAACGTTTCTTACAACCTCAAGAAGTTGGTGGAAGCCGGATACATGCACCATCAACGCTGTGAGATTGATCGCCGCTCTGTGCGTGTCCGTCTGACCGCAAAGGGGCGCGATATGCGTGATGCCGTAGCGGCCCTGTTTGAGCGGCATGCGGTCGGCATGGAAACCCGCGGCGTCATCACGTTCGACATGATGGATGAGCTGAACCGCACCCTGCGCCGGATGGAGCGTTACTGGACCGATCAGATCCGCTATATCTACTGAGCGTTCATCTGCGGAGCGATCGGGGTCATCCTCTGCGTGCCGCTACGGCTCTCTTGCGTCATGCCGGCCCTGCATGGTTCCTTGCTCGGGGGAGGATGGATCATGCGTATCATTCGGATCGCGCTGCGTGCGGCGCTTGTTCTCGCGGTTCTGCTGGCCGGGCTGGCGCTGTGGAAGCGCGAGGAGTTGGGGCGACTGCTCGCGGTCAATACCCTGTTCGAGGCCGAGAACATCGTCGAGAATTTCTCGCATATGGACCGGCTGTTCCATCATCGTGTGCTGGACAGGGGCACGGGACCGGTGGCGCCTTTGCCGAGCGGCGCGGCGATGACTCTGCCTCCTGACGCGCAAGAGTGGATCACGCGCCGCGCCGTGACAGCGCTGGTGGTGTTGCGCGAGGGTGCGTTGGTGCATGAGAGCTACCACCTTGGCACCGGGCCCGAGGACCTGCGGATCAGTTGGTCGGTGGCGAAATCTGTGCTTTCGGCCCTGTTCGGCACGCTTCATGCTGATGGCACTCTAGCTGATCTCGACGCTCAGGTCGTCGATTTTGCGCCGGATTTGCGGGGTTCGGCCTATGAGGGCGCGACGATCCGGGACGTTCTGACGATGTCGTCTGGCGTTGCCTTCAATGAGGACTATCTGGATTTCAATTCTGATATCAACAAGATGGGCCGGGTGCTGGCGCTTGGCGGTTCGATGAACGCCTTTGCCGCGTCTTTGGCAGCCCGGGCGGCGGAACCGGGCGCGCGGATGCATTATGTTTCCATCGACACGCATGTGCTTGGCATGGTGATCGCGGGGGCGACGGGGCGCGACCCGGTCGATCTCATGCAGGAGCGGATCGTGGCGCGCATGGGCCTTGAGGCGTCGCCCATAATGCTCACCGATGGTGACGGCACCGGGTTCGTTCTGGGCGGGCTCAATCTGCGCACCCGCGATTACGCGCGGATCGGGCAGATGTTCTTGCAAGGCGGCCAATGGCAGGGCGAACAGATCGTGCCCGCTGATTGGGTCGCGGCCTCGACCCGGCATCAGGCGCCGGGCGGCGCGGGCTATGGCTATCAATGGTGGGTGCCGGTCGACAGTGCCCAACACGGCAACGACTATCAGGCGCAGGGCATCTACGGGCAGTTCATCTATGTGAACCCCGAAACGCGCACTGTGATTGCCGCCAATATGGCCGACCGGAACTTCGAGGATGCCGGGGTGGATGCGGAAAACCTTGCCATGTTCCGGGCAATTGCGCAGTCTGACTAGACCGCCGCCCGGAGGCCCGCCGATGGAGATGCTGCCAGCAGTCAACGTGCTGGGCGGGGTTTTGCAGCCCTGCTCGATGACCCCGCGCACCGGGTTCTTTCGGGATGGGCTGTGCAACACTTGCTGGGAGGATGCAGGCAGCCACACGGTCTGCGTGATCGTCACGGATGAGTTTTTGGTCTGGTCAAGCTATGTCGGCAACGATCTTGTGACCCCGCGCCCGGAGTTCGACTCTCCGGGGCTGAAGCAGGGGGACCGATGGTGTCTGTGCGCCGGACGGTTCCTCGAAGCGCATGACGAGGGCTGTGCGCCGCAGGTCGTGCTGGAGGCCACGCATGAGCGTGCGCTTCGGGTGGTGTCGCTTGAAATCCTGCGCGACCACGCCTTTCGTGGCGAGGTTTAGGCGCTGGCGACGGGTGCCCAGAGCACATCCGTGATCTTCGGGGCGCCGGTTGCGAGCATCACCAGCCGGTCGAAGCCAAGCGCGATGCCGCTGGCGGCGGGCATGATCTCAAGAGCCGCGAGAAAATCCTCGTCGAGCGGGTAACGCTCGCCATAGAGGCGTTCTTTCTCGTCCATCTCGGCCTCGAAGCGGCGACGCTGTTCGGCCGCGTCGGTCAACTCGCCGAACCCGTTGGCCAGTTCCACCCCGCAGGCATAAAGCTCGAACCGTTCAGCCACGCGCGGATCGTCGGGGGCCGGGCGGGCGAGTGCCGCCTCGGCCACGGGGTAGCGGTCGAGGATCGTCGCGCGGCCATGACCCAGATGTGGTTCCACCATACCCACAAGCACCTTGGACACCATGTCCGACCAACTGTCATCGGGCGCCGTGGCTATCCCGCGTGCAGTGCATTGCGCGCGCAGCGCGTCGGCATCGGTGGCGCCGCCCACAGCGCAGGTCGCCAGCAGGTCGATCCCGGCGAAACGGGTGAACGCATCGGCGACCGAAAGCCGCTCGGGCTTGGCGAAGGGATCGCATTCGATCCCGCCATGACGCAGGACCGTGCTGCCCGCAGCCTCGGCGGCAAGCCGCAGGAACGCCCCGCAATCCTCCATGAGCCGGGTGTAGTCTTCACCCGCGCGATACCATTCGAGCATGGTGAATTCGGGCGCGTGGCGCGGCCCGCTCTCGCGATTGCGCCAGACATGTGAAAACGCCGCGATACGCGGCTCCCCGGCGGCGAGCAGTTTCTTCATCGCGAATTCGGGCGAGGTGTGCAGATACATCCGCCGGGCCACCCCGTCATGGCCGATCGCATCGGTGGCGAAAGCGTGCAGATGCGCCTCATTGCCGGGGCTGACCTGAAGCGCGGGCGGGTCCATTTCGACGAAGCCTTCGACCGCGAGCCAGCCCCGGATCGCGCCCTGAATCCGGTTGCGCGCCAGCAATGCGGGGCGGCGGTCGGCGTGACGGTCGGGGTGCCACCAGGGACGTTCGGTCATGTCAGCGGCTTTCTGGCTGGAAATTCCGTTCCGAATGGTTTAGGCGCGATGCCAGCCGGGCGCCAGAGCCTGCCACCCGTTATTCGCAAGGAACCATACCATGGCCAAAGTGATCGCCTCGCAACTGCGCAAGGGCAATGTGGTCGAGATCAACGAACAGCTCTATGTCGTGCTGACCGCCCAGAACTTCCACCCCGGCAAGGGCACGCCCGTGACGCAGGTCGACATGCGCCGCATCTCGGACGGGACCAAGGTTTCGGAGCGCTGGAAGACCACGGATTCGGTTGAGCGCGCGCATGTGGAAGAAAGCGAATATGACTTCCTCTACGAGGATGGTGAAGGCTTCCACTTCATGAACCCCGAGAGCTACGAGCAGGTCACGGTTTCCGAGGATGTCATCGGCGACTCCAAGGTTTTCCTGCGTGACGGTATCCGTTGCTTCCTCAAGCTGCACGGCGACAACGTGATCGCGATCGAACTGCCGCAGAAGGTGGTGGTCGAGGTCGAGGAAACCGAACCTGTCGTGAAAGGCCAGACGGCGTCCTCGTCCTATAAACCTTCGACCTGCACCGGCGGTATCCGCGTGATGGTTCCGCCGCATATCGGCGTGGGTACCCGGATCGTCATCACGACCGAAGACAATTCCTACGTGGAACGCGCGAAGGACTGACCCTTCGAGCTTTTTGATCCAAAGGCGCCCTTCGGGGCGCCTTTTGCGTTTTGGCTCAGCCGTTCATAAGCGCCGCGATTTCGTCCGCCGAAAGGACTTTGCCCGAGGTGACAACCTTTTCGTCGATCACAAGAGCCGGGGTCGACATCACGCCATAGGCCGCGATCTGAGCGAAATCGGTGACCTTGCTGACCTCGCCCGTTCGTCCGGCTTGCGCCAGTGCAGCTTCGGCATTGGCGGCGAGGGTTTGGCATTTGCGGCAGCCGGAACCGAGGATCTTGATCTGCATGATTGGTCCTTTCTAGGCCATCAGAAGCGGAATAAGGGCGTTGAAGACATAGCCAGTCAGGATGATCCCGACGGTAACGATTGCGACGAAGAGCGTAAGCAAGCGCATCCGAACCACGCGGCGCAACAGGATGAGCGACGGCAGCGAGAGGGCCGTCACGGCCATCATGAAGGCCAGCACCGTGCCCGTGCCGACACCTTTCCCGACCAGCGCCTCGGCGACGGGGAGCGTTCCGAAGATGTCGGCATAAACCGGCACGCCCGCGACCACCGCCAGCGGCACCGCCCACCATTTGTCTTGGCCCAGCACGCCGTCGATGAGCGCCTGCGGAATCCAATTGTGGATCAGTGCGCCGACCGCAACACCGATCAACACGTAGGGCCAGACCCGTCCGACGATATCGACCAACTGCTCGCGGGCATAAGCCAGCCGCATCCGACGGGTGAGCGGCGCGCCGGGGTCTCCGTTATGCACGGGGGCCGCATAGACGAAGGGCTCGACCTCACTCTCCATATGGATCGCACCGATCAGAGCACCGCCAGCGACCGCCAGCACCACACCCAGCACGACATAGGCCAGCGCCGCAGGCCAGCCGATGATGCCCGCAAGCAGGATTACCGAGGCCAAATCGACGAGTGGCGAGGAAATCAGGAAGGCGAAGGTGACCCCTAGCGGCAGCCCGGCGGCGACGAAGCCGATGAACAGAGGGATCGACGAGCAAGAGCAGAAGGGCGTCACCGTGCCCAGAAGGGCTGCGAGGGTCAGCGCGCCCAAGCCCCGTCTGCCGCCCAAGATCGCGCGCGAGCGCTCGGGTGGGAAGTAGCTTTGCACATAGGACAGAGCAAAGATCATCGAGCCGAGAAGGATCAAGATCTTGATCACGTCATAGGCGAAGAAATGCAGGCTCCCGCCCCAGCGACCGAGCGGGTCGATGCCGATTGCCGTCAGCATGGCAGCCACGAGATCGGAGAGCCACTCCATCCTCAGAATCTGGTCGTTGAACCATGAAAACACGTCGCGCATTCTGGGCCTCTTGCCACCCAGAGAGTTTACCCGGATCTCTGAATGAGGGCCTTGATCCAGATCGAATCCACGGCTGGACGGCTCGATTGTTTGTGCCCATGTTGGGGCCCAACAGGAGGATCACATGCAAGACCACTTCGCACAGTATCCGAGCCTCAAGGGCAAGACCGTTCTGGTGACCGGTGGGGCTTCAGGGATCGGGGCCGAGATTGTCGAGGCCTTTGCCGCGCAGGGCGCGAAGGTCGGGTTCATCGATTTTGACCGTGAGACGAGCGAGGCGCTTTGCGCGCGCTTGGGCGCGGCGGTGAGTTGGGCGCATGCCGACCTGCGTGACATCGAGGCGTTGCGGGCGGCAATCTCGGCTCTGCGTGCGCGGATCGGCCCCGCGCAGGTTCTGGTGAACAATGCCGCGCGCGACGATCGCCACGATTGGCGTGATGTGACGCCGGAGTATTGGGACGAGCGGATGGATGGCAACCTGCGCCACATGTTCTTCGCCATTCAGGCGGTGGCGCCCGATATGATCGCGGCGGGTGGAGGCTCGATCATCAATATGGGCTCGAATTCATGGTGGGAAGCGGTCGGGAACTTTCCGGCCTACGCGACCGCCAAGGGGGCGGTGCACGGGCTCACGCGGACCATGGCGCGCGACCTCGGGCAGCATCGTATCCGGATCAACACTGTGGTTCCGGGCTGGATCATGACGGAGCGGCAAAAGACCCTCTGGGCCACGCCCGAAGCGCTTGAGAAGCATCGGCAGGATCAATGCCTGCCTGATCTGATCGAGCCTGTCTATGTCGCGCGGATGGTGCTGTTTCTGGCCTCGGATGACGCGGCCATGTGCACCGCCAGCAACTTCATGGTTGAGGCGGGGTCGATCTGAGCGAGGTCGTCTGTATGGTCCGGGCGGCGCGGCTCAGAGCTTGCGCACGCGGATCACGACATCCACGCGGCTGATCTCGGTGCCCTTGGGCGGGGCGGGGATCCGGGCAAGCTCCAGCTCCCCGGAGGGGGCATCGGAAATCCGGTTCTCGTCTTCCCAGAAGTAATGCGGATGGTCGTCCATGCGCGTATCGAAATACGAGCGCGTGCCATCCACGGTGATCTCGTGCATCAGGCCCGCATCGCAGAAGGCGCGTAGGGTGTTGTAGACGGTTGCCAAAGAGACGCGCTCACCGGCATTGACGGCAGAGGCATAAAGGCTTTCTGCGGTGACATGGCGATCATGACCGTCGCCCACGAGCAACGTCGCCAACGAAAGCCGCTGGCGGGTCGGGCGAAGCCCACCTTCCGAAAGCCATTGCTGGCCGCGTTCCTGTTCAGCCGTCAACATCGTCTTCATGTTATCGTCGTCTCCCTGCGACAATATATGCACCCTGCGATCCCTTATTTCAATGCGCTTTTCGCATCAAAGCCGTTTGCTTGGCGGGGGCGGGCCTTGCGTGTGCGTCTGCGCGGGTGCTAGAGGAAAGCAAAGACAGCCTTCTGGGGGGACATCATATGGCAGGCTTTCCGACGAGCTTCGGGAAAGAAGATCTACTGAAATGCGCCCGGGGCGAGCTGTTCGGAGAGGGCAATGCCCAGCTTCCTGCGCCGCCGATGCTGATGATGGACCGCATCACCGAGATCTCGGGCGATGGCGGTGAGCACGGCAAAGGCCATGTGATCGCCGAGTTCGACATCACCCCGGACCTCTGGTTCTTCGACTGCCACTTCCCCGGCAACCCGATCATGCCGGGCTGCCTTGGTCTCGACGGGCTCTGGCAGTTGACTGGCTTCAACCTTGGCTGGCGTGGCTGGCAAGGGCGCGGCTATGCGCTTGGCGTGGGTGAGGTCAAGCTGACCGGCATGGTGCGCCCGGACCGCAAGATGCTGACCTACCGCGTGAATTTCACCAAGGCCGTGCAGACCCGCCGCCTGACCATGGGCGTTGCCGACGGGATCGTCGAGGCCGATGGCGAAGTGATCTATCAGGTCAAGGATATGAAGGTCGCTCTCTCCGAGAGCTGATCGCAACCATAATCAAGGAGGCTGCTCATGCGCCGCGTCGTTATCACCGGTCTGGGCGTCGTTTCGCCCATCGGCAACAATGCCGAAGAAGTCTCGGCCAGCCTGCGCGCGGGCCGCTCGGGCATCGTTTTCGCCCCTGAATATGCCGAGCATGGCTTCCGCAGCCAAGTCCACGGCATGCCGCAGATCGTGCTCGAAGATCATATCGACAAGCGTAACCTGCGCTTCATGGGCGCGGGCGCGGCCTATAACTTCATCGCCATGGAACAGGCGATCAAGGACTCCGGCCTTGAGGAGAGCGACATCTCGAACCCGCGCACCGGCCTGATCATGGGGTCGGGCGGTCCGTCGACCTCCAACTTCTTCCAGGCGCACCAGATCGTCATCGAGAAGGGCAGCCCCAAGCGGATGGGCCCGTTCATGGTGACGCGCTGCATGTCGTCGACGAACTCGGCCTGCCTCGCCACGCCGTTCAAGATCAAGGGCGTGAACTACTCGATCACCTCGGCTTGCTCGACCTCGGCGCATTGCATCGGTAACGCGGCCGAACTGATCCAGATGGGCAAGCAGGACGTGATCTTCGCCGGCGGCGGCGAGGAACTCGACTGGACCCTGTCGTGCCTCTTCGACGCGATGGGCGCGATGTCGTCGAAATACAACGACACGCCCGAAACGGCGGCACGCGCTTTCGACGCGACCCGCGACGGATTTGTCATCGCGGGCGGCGGCGGTGTCGTGGTGCTCGAAGAGCTTGAGCACGCCAAGGCACGCGGCGCCAAGATCTATGCCGAAGTGACCGGCTACGGCGCGACCTCGGATGGCTACGACATGGTGGCCCCGTCGGGTGAGGGCGGTGAGCGTTCGATGCGCCTGGCCGTTGCGACCCTGCCCGAAGGCCGCAAGATCAGCTACATCAACGCGCATGGCACCTCGACGCCCGCAGGCGACGTGACCGAGGTCGAGGCGGTTCGCCGCGTCTTCGGCGAGGGCAATGTGCCCCCGATCTCGTCCACCAAGTCGCTCACCGGCCACTCGCTCGGTGCAACCGGTGTCCACGAGGCGATCTATTCGCTGCTGATGATGGAGGGTGGCTTCATCACCGCTTCGGCCAACATCACCGAGCTGGATCCGGCGATCCGCCCCGAGGAAATTGCGACCGAACTGCGTGAGAATGTCGAGTTCGACTCGGTTCTGTCGAACAGCTTCGGCTTCGGCGGCACCAACGCGACGCTCGTCATGAGCAAGTTCAAAGACTGATCTTTCGGGGGACGACCGATATGGCGGATCTGATGAAGGGCAAGCGCGGCCTCGTGATGGGTGTTGCGAATGAGCGCTCGATCGCATGGGGCATCGCCTCGGCGCTGGCCGCCGAAGGGGCGGAACTGGCCTTTACCTATCAGGGCGAAGCCTTCGGCAAACGCGTGGAGCCGCTGGCGGCGTCGGTTGGGTCCGACCTGCTGGTCGATGTCGATGTGACCGACGAGGCCTCGCTTGACGCGGCCTTTGCCAAGATCGCTGATCGTTGGGGCAAGCTCGATTTTCTCGTCCATGCAATCGCCTTTGCCGACAAGAACGAGCTGGCGGGGCGTTTCAAGGATACCGGGCGTGAGAACTTTAAAACCGCGCTCGAGATCTCGTGCTACAGCTTCATCGACGTATCGCGCCGTGCGGCCGAACTGATGACCGATGGCGGTTCGTTGATCACGCTGACCTATGGCGGCTCCAACCGGGTGACGCCGTTCTACAACGTGATGGGGGTCGCCAAGGCCGCGCTGGAAAGCTCTGTGCGGTATCTGGCGAACGATCTGGGGCGTGAGAACATCCGCGTGAACGCGATTTCGCCCGGCCCGATGAAGACCCTCGCGGGGGCGGCGATCGGTGGTGCGCGCAAGACGTATCGCCACACCGAAGCGAACGCGCCGCTCGGCTCCAACGCCACGCTCGAGGCGGTCGGTGGCACGGCGGTTTACCTCTGCTCGGATTACGGTGCCTGCACCACTGGTGAGATCATCCGCGTTGACGGTGGCTACCACGTTCTGGGGATGCCGCAGGCGGACAATATCTGATAGGTCGGCAAACCGATCTGAGAGGGGCCTTTCGGGCCCCTTTTTTTCATGGCACCATTCGCCTTAGGAGGTGCCGCCATGTCCATTCAACTCGTTGTTTTCGATGCCTATGGAACGTTGTTCGACGTGGACGCGGCCGCCCGGGATATGTCCGCGACCGAGCCTCGTTTGGCAGATCTCTGGCCGCGTCTGGCCGCCGACTGGCGCCGCAAGCAGCTTGAATATTCGTGGCTGCGTGAGGTCATGGGCGACTATGTCGATTTCTGGCAGTTGACCCGGGACGGGCTCGATTGGGCGATGGCCGCACAGGGTTTGGATGACCCCGCGCTGGCCGAGAAACTGATGGGGCTCTACCGCGAGTTGCCAGCCTTTCCCGAGGTTCCGGCAATGCTCGATGCGCTGCATCATCGCGGCGTCGGGCGCGCGATCCTGACCAATGGGTCGCCTGATATGGTTGGGGCCGCGGTCCATGCGGCAGGCATCGGTCACTTGCTCGACGACGTGCTTTCCGTGGATTCTGTGAAACGTTTTAAGCCCGCCGCCGATGTCTACGCCCTCGTGGAGGCCCGCATGGGCGTCCCGCCAGATCAAGTGCTCTTTGTTTCATCCAACGGCTGGGATGCGGCGGGGGCGGCGCGCTTCGGGTTCCGGGTTGCGTGGGTCAATCGCGCGGGGCTTCCTGTGGATCATCTTCCCGCGCGCCCCACGCATCAACTGTCCGACCTTGCAGGTATTCCCGAACTTATCTAGAGGCTACTCTGGCGGGTTTCGTAGCTCTTCACGGAGTCGGTCGGACTGCTCGCGATAGGCTTTAGCGTCCCCAAATTCTGGGAACTCGCCGTAATAGCGATGGGTCCCCTTGACCCGGTGCGCATGCTTGATTGGGCACCAGAACTTCTCGGTTCGCCCGGCAACTTCGCGGGCATAGGCGATGACCCCGTTCCCGTAGCCGCAATAGACGCAGTTGAATTTCTGGATCGCGTTGAGATAGGCGAGATTTTGGCGGTCGATGACGATGTAGTCACCGCGCCGAACCTTGGCGATGCCGTAGATCGGGAAGCAGATCCACTGGTAGAGCGTGACGAAGAGATCAAGCAGTGCCAAGGGGATCACGACGGAATAGATCACCGGGGCGGTGAGGACGACCATCGGACGGGTGCGCCGCAGAAAGGTCGACCAGCGCACGCGCATCTGTCGGTGGGCGTCTTTAATGCCCTGATCGAAAACGATTTTCCGGCGCTCGAGGTGATAGCGCATCTCGGCCCGGCGCTTGTCCCATTCAGCTTCGATCTGGGTTTCGATTTCGGCGAGGCGGGCTTGCAGTTTTTCCAGCGTCTCGGGCATGACGGCGCTCCTGTTTGACGATAGGGTAGGCCCAAACGGCTTTGTGCCAAAGGGGGAATTATGTCGAAAACCCAATATTTTACGGCCGATGACGGGGCGAGGATCGCTTATCTGGACGAGGGCGAGGGGCTGCCGGTGCTGGCGTTGTCGGGATTGACGCGGAATGTGCATGATTTCGATTACGTCGCGCCGCATATGGTGGGATACCGGTTTATCCGGATGGATTACCGGGGGCGGGGGGCGAGCGACTTCACGGGGGCGGCGACCTATACGGTGCCGCGCGAGGGGCTGGATGCATTGCAGCTTCTGGATCATCTGGGGCTAAAAAGTGCAGCGATTCTAGGGACTTCGCGGGGTGGCTTGATCGGTTTGGTGCTGGCTGCGACGGCGAAGGATCGGATGCTTGGGCTGTGTTTGAACGATGTTGGGCCGGAGTTGGAGAGGGGGGGATTGGAGGTTATTTTCGACTATATCGGGCGCAACCCGGCGGCGGCGAGTTATGACGAGCTGGCGGCGAAATTACCCTTTATTATGAAGGGGTTCGAGGGCGTTTCGGCGGAGCGGTGGGGGCAGGAGGTGCGCCACCACTATATCGAGACGCCGAGCGGGTTGAAAATCAACTATGACCCGGCGCTGCGGGAGGCTTTCCTTGCGGCGTTCGAGGGGGAGATGCCGGACCTTTGGCCCTTGTTCGAGGCCTGCACGGGTCTGCCTATGTGCCTGATAAGAGGCGCAAATTCTGAACTTCTGAGCCGGGCGGCGGCGGATCGGATGCGGGCGGCGCGGCCCGATATGGTGTTCGCGGAAGTGCCCGGACGGGGGCATATCCCCTATCTCGACGAGCCGGAATCGGTGGCCGCACTCCACGCATGGCTGGGCAAAATCGAGGGCTGAGGGCGAAAGCCAGCTTTTAGCTGGTTTTGCGCCAGCTTTGCGCCAGATCGGTTTCCGGGTGGCCCGCGCGACCCCCACAGGCGGCCCGGCGCGTCAGGGCGCGGGGGCGGAGCGGTCCGGGGCAATCTCGGCCAAGGTCAGGGGACAGCGGGTGCCGCCGTAAAACCCGTCGAGCAGCGCCGTGAAGGGGGCGCGGGTGGCGGGGTCGCTGGCGGCGGCCTCAAACAGTGTCGCGCAGGAGCGCAGCTTGAGCGCGTCCACGGGGCCCATGATGTCCTCGGGCGGGGTGCCGCGATGGGCGAGGACGGCCTCTGTCGCCTCGATCAACCGGGCGCGCAGAACGGGGTCGGCAAGCCAGGCGCGGGCCTCGGCCAGATCGCGCAGGCCAAAGTCGATGGCGCGCGGGCTGCGGCCAAGGCTGGCCAGTTGCGGGAATATCCACCAAATCCAATGGGTGCGCTTGCGCCCCGCCCGCAGTTCCGCAAGGGCGGTCGGATAGTCACGGGCTTGGGGGGCGTGGAAGCGGTGGGTCATAAAGAAGTGGTAGTCCAATCAGTGAGTAGCCCGAAGCGAAATAAATTTGTTCTAGGGGCGCCATACGAAAGGGGGGAGCCTTCATGTTGCCGCGTGTACGGACGGTGACAAGCTCCTTGGCGATGCGGGCGCGAATTAATGTGCGTCAACAAGTAGTTGCCAAGCTATGGCCTAAGACTATAAATTGAGATCAATACTATAAGGCTTAAGCATCGAAAATTTAGGAGGGCAAGATTTGGCATCTCATCCATACATCTCGGGGGCCGGCAATATTTCGCAAATGATTGGTTTTCTGAGGAAGAACTTTCCTGCGACCGTTACGTCTGAAACAGTAAAGAAGTTTGGCTTAGCCTCGAACAATGAGAGTTACGTCATCAATGCTTTGCAATTCATCGGCGTTATCGACGAAGAGGGCAAGCGCACCAAGAAGGGGCAGGATGCATTTGTTCTCGGTGATGATGCCTTTCCCAGTGCTTTCGAGGGGCTCGTCAAGGAGGCTTATCACGACTTATTCGATCTGCGAGGCGATGATGCTTGGTCTCTAAGCAAGAGTGAGCTAACCTCATACTTTCGGACTACCGACAAAACAAGCGAAGTAATCGGCGGCAGGCAGGCTGGGGTGTTCATTACTTTCCGGGCGCTCGCCGGCCATGAGCATCCAAGCGATAAGCCCGCATCGACTACAACCAAACCCGCGTCCGCAGTGAAATCTAAACCGGCGGCATCAAAGAAGATGAATGCTTCAGCGGTAGGTGTTGCGACAAAAGTTAGCGACCAAGCCGATAAGAAAGAGCCGCGGCGAGATATGGCGTTGACCGTTCGAATTGAGATCAATCTGCCTGCAAACGGGACGCAAGAAACCTACGATGCGATCTTCAAGAGCATCAAGGCGAACCTAATTAATGATTAGTACTTTGGGCAAATTCGAAAATTTTGTGCGGAATGCCGGCCATCTAACTGATGAACCAACAGTGGAGAAGGAAGGCGGCGGGTCTCATCCGTTCGATGAGCGAAACATTCACCCTGAAATTGCTCGCGTTGCGCAGAAATTATTTGATAACGGTCACTATTCTCAGGCGACGTTTGAAACCTTCAAATACATCGACAATAAGGTCAAAAGACTTTCAAAGCTGAAAGAGAATGGTTTCAAATTAATGATGACCGCATTCAATGAGGCCAATCCTAAAATCAAGCTGACGGCTCTGTCCAACGAGAGTGAGATTGATGAGCAGTCCGGATATCGGTTCATTTTCGCGGGTGCCATGTCGGCAATTCGCAATCCGCGAGGTCACGAAAACCTAGTTGATCCAATCGACCTCTGTCTTGATCACCTGTCAGTTGCATCCGTCCTTCTGCGGCGCCTTGAAAAGACTGCGCCCTGATGGGCGCAGTCCAGTCATGCCTCACCCCCAAACCCCCATAAACTCCCGCCATTCGCCCTTGCTCATGCCAGAGCTCTCTTGCGTCACCTCTTCGCCGGCGAGTCGACGTTTCAGGACTTCCACCGCCTTGCCCGACAGGTTCTGACCGCCGAGGCGGTAGTCCTCGAAGGCCTCGTAGGCGGCGGGGACCCAGTCGCGGGTGATGTCGCACATGGTCTCGGCATAGACGCGGATTTCGTATTGCGCGTGGTGGTCGGCGCGCAGGCGCAGGAAGTGGAAGAGGTTGTGCAGGTCGATCTTCCAATACCACTGCGTGTAGATGTTGGCGGGCAGGTTCATGCGGGCGAGTTCGCGGGCGAGGCCGAGTTTGCCCGCCTCCGCGTCGGGGGTCAGCATGTCCTCGTAATGGTCGTAGCTGCGCATGGCGTCCTCGCGCAGGAGGTCGAGGACGCGCTGGGCCTCGGCGCCTTCGAGGACTTCGCCACGGCCCTGATTGTTCACGGTGGATTGCGCGGCGAGCGCGTCCGGGGCGGGGATGTAGAACTCGCGGTCGAGGATCGAGTAGCGGGCCGAGTATTCGTTCACGTTGGCGGTGCGGTGGCGGATCCACTGGCGGGCGACGAAGACCGGGAGTTTGACGTGGAACTTGACCTCGCACATCTCGAAGGGGGTCGAGTGCCAGTGGCGCATCAGGTAGCGGATCAGGCCGCGATCGTCCGAGACGGCCTTGGTGCCGCGGCCATAGGAGACGCGGGCGGCCTGACAGATGGCGGCGTCGTCGCCCATGTAGTCGATGACGCGGACGAGCCCGTGGTCGAGGACCGGGTGGGCGGTGTAGAGGCGCTCTTCCATGCCGGGCGAGACGGCGCGGCGCGTGGGCGCGGTGATCGCGCGCTGCTCTTCGATTTCGGCGAGCTGTTCGGGGGTGAGCGACATGGGGGCCTCCGGTCGTGAGATTCGGTTGCCACTATATCTGGCGCGGGGCGTTCACGGAACCGCGAGATGAGGTGGCGTGCGTGCGAAGTGTCGCAAGAGGGGCACGGGGGCGGGCGTTCTGGCGGGGCGGGGGGATGGTAAATTGACTTTTGGGCAGGTTTTCGGCACGTTTTCACATGAGGCATAATCCAAAGAGCGATTGAAAGCGGTCAACGGGTCAGGTGAGGCGTGATCTAAAGAAAGAAAACAATATGTCGAGCAAGCTATTGCCGTTCGCGGTTATTCTTCTTCTTGCGGCGTGCGATGGGGCCGCGCTGGTGGGGTCTTCGGGTGAAGGCACCGATGGTGAGACCGATGGCGGCGGCGACGGCGTGTCGGGCGAGGTTCCGGCGGCACTTGCGGTAAACATGCATTCCTTCGCCTATGATGGCACCTCGCTGGAGGTCGCGATCGAGGGCGGCGACAGTAACCCCGAGCTGGTGCAATATGATCGGGCGGCGGCGCTCGATCTGCCGGGCTATTCGGCCTATTCGATTCAGGAAGACGCGCTGGACCGCCTCTATGTGGCGCTGGTCGCGACGTCGCAGGACGGGTCGGTGACGGCGATCGCGGCGGGCGATGGCGGTCTGGACAACCGGTACTATGCGGGCGGGCTGTATCACCGGGAGGGGCAGTTCGACCGGCCTGAGATCGGGGCGAACGGTCTGGGCGGGCTGGTGTCCTATGCGGGCACCTATGCAGCGGTGACCAATGTGGACGCGCGGCAGGAGGGTGGGGCGGATGACATCGCGCTGCCGGTGGCCCCCGGAACGGACCCGGTGGTGATCCCGGCGCAACCCTCGCGGGTTGAGGGCGACATCTATCTCACCGCCGATTTCGGCGCGGATAACGTGGTCAGCGGGTCGATCTACGACCGCTCTCTGGTCGATGAAGGCATTCCTCTGCCCAACGTCATTCTGGTACCGACGAGCATCAACGACGATGGCACCTTCGAGGGTGGCGCGGAGGACGAGGGTCAAAACGCAATTGGCAGCTATGGCGGTATTTTCGGTGGTAATGACGCCCAGTCGGTCGGGGGCATCGTTCACCTGACGCAGTTTTCGGACCTTTACGAAAACGAGCAGGAGCACGGCGTTTTCGTTCTGACCCAATGTGGCCCGAACAATACGCTGCCGATCTGTGACAACGTTCTGCCGTGAGCCCTTGCGGGCGATGCGGAACTTTCTGACAGTCCTTCTGGCGACCGCCGCGCTGTTTGGTGCGGGGCAGGGCGGTGGCGCGGCCCTGGCCGAGGTGCCGTCCGGGGCGGCGGCGGGCGGCGCGCCGGGGCCGACAATGCGCGCCGACGAGGCGCCGACGCCGCTTGTGCAGCGGGCGGCGACTCTGGCAGCGGCCGAGGGCCGGCCGGCCGAAGCGCTGGCGCTGGCGGAGATATTGCTTCGACGTGATCCGAAGGACCCGCTGGCCCATTTCATCGTCGCGCGCATCATGGCGCAGACGCGCCAGACCGGGGTCGCCCGACAGGCCGCCGCCAAGGCTTTTCGCTATGCGGAAAGTCCGCGCCAGCATTACGAGGCCGCGCGGCTCTCGGCGCAGATCGCGCTGGGCGAGAACCGCATGCAGGCCGCGCAATACTGGGCGCGGCAGACGATCCAGCATGCCCCCGATGCGCGGTATCGGGCGCAGGGGGTGAACGACTACCGGCGCCTGCGCGCCACGAACCCGCTGCGCTGGCGGCTGAGCCTTGGGCTCAAGCCCTCCAACAACGTCAATGGCGGCGCGGATGAACGTTACAATGTCATCGACGGGTTCGACGCGGTCGGTATTCTGAGCGACGACGCGATGGCCTTGGGCGGGATTATCGGCACGGCGAGTTTCGGCGTCGATTACCGCGTTGCGCGCAGCGCGCGGAGCGAGACCTCGCTGGGGTTCACGGGCTATCTCAAGGCGGTAGAACTTTGGGGCGACCCGGTCGCGGAGGCTTTGGTTCCGCCCGGCGTCACGCCGCCGCCGCCGCGCCCGATCAGGAATTCGGATTTCAGTGCCGCCGCGTTCGGTTTGCGCGGGCAGCATGCTATGAGCCTTGGCAAAGGCGCGAGCCTGTCTTTTGCGGGTGAGCTGGGGCAGGTCTGGCAGGGCGGAGAGCCGTCCTATCGCTATCAGCAGATCTCGGCGCGGGGCGCGATGCCGGTCACGCAGGAGGCGCCGGAGCGGCCCGGGATCAGCGCCAGTTTCGGCGGGCTTCTGGAGCAGCGCGATTACGCGTCGAGTGCGCGCGAGGATATCCGCAGCTCGCTGGACCTTGGGCTGCGGCGCGGCAAAGTGGCCTTGGGCTTTGGGCTTTCGCAGACGCAATCCGACAGTATCAATGCGCGCAACTGGTCGGTTTCGGCCAATCTGCGCTATGAGCCGGACTGGACCATCGGGCCGATGCACATGTCGCTGGCCGCCGGTGCTTCGAAGACCGTTTACCCCTATTTCGTGGTGGTGATTTTCCATCCGCCCGGCGGGCGTCAGGACGAGACCATCTATGGCGAGCTGGGGCTATGGTCGCCAAAGATCGGCACGGCCGGGTTCTCGCCGGAGATGAAGCTGCGCGCGGTCCGGACCGAGAGCAATGTCAGCCGTTATTCGAACACCGAGGTGTCGGTGGCGCTGGGGTTGCGCTCGACCTTCTGACCCTTGCCGCCGGGCCGGGATGGCTTAGCTTGGGGGCAAAGGAGAGCAGGCATGACGATCGAATATCTGCATACGATGGTTCGGGTGAAGGACCTTGAGGCCTCGAAGGCGTTTTACGAATTGCTGGGGTTGCGCGAGCGGCGGCGGATCGACCATGAGGGGGGGCGGTTCACCTTGGTGTTCATGTGCCCGCCCGGACAGGACGATGGCCGCGCCGATGTGGAGCTGACCTATAACTGGGATGGCGATGAGGGGTTGCCCTCGGACAGCCGTCATTTCGGGCATCTGGCCTACCGGGTCGATGACATCTATGCGCTGTGCGAAAAGCTGCAGGCGGCGGGGGTGACGATCAACCGGCCGCCGCGCGACGGGCATATGGCCTTTGTGCGCTCGCCCGACAATGTCTCGGTGGAGTTGCTGCAAAAGGGCGAGGCGCTGCCGCCGAAGGAGCCGTGGGCCAGCATGGAGAATACCGGCCATTGGTAATCACTTGCGGAAGTGATCCTTGAGCTTGTCGAAGGGGCTGCGCGTATCGGTTGCAGCCTTTTCTTTTTGGGGTGCCGGGGCGGGCGGTGCGGTCTCGGGTTTGGCGGCGCCGGTGGAACTGCGCGGCGGGGCGGTGCGCAGGCTCACGGCGTTGAGGAATTTCGGGCCTTCGCCGGTGGCGAGGGCCGGCGCCCCGTCCGAGATCCCGCGCAGCAGGTCGTCGAGCATCCCGGCCTCGGCCTTGGCGAAGTCGGAGAGGACATAGGCCGCGACGCGGTTCTTGTCGCCCGGATGGCCGATGCCGAGGCGCACGCGGTCGTAATCGGGGCCGAGATGCGCGTGGATCGAGCGCAGCCCGTTATGGCCCGCGTGCCCGCCGCCGGTCTTCAGGCGGCATTTGCCCGGCGCGAGGTCGAGTTCATCGTGGAAGACGGTGATGTCGGGCGCGTCGATCTTGAAGAAATCGGCGGCGGCGCGGACGGATTGGCCGGAGAGGTTCATGAAGGTTTCCGGCTTGAGGAGCGTGACGCGGGTAGAGCCGAAGCGGCCTTCGCAGACCTGTCCCTGAAAGCGCGCGCGCCACGGGCCGAAGCCGTGATCGGCGGCGATCCGGTCGAGCGCCATGAAGCCGATATTGTGGCGGTTGCCCGCATATTTCGCGCCGGGATTGCCCAGACCGACCCAGAGTTTCATCGCGCCTCTCCTTTGGGGTGGTTTTAGCCGCGGTCGGGGCAGGGGGCCAGCCCCCTCGGCGCCTGCGGCACCTCTTGCCGGCGTATTAGCGGGTTTGGTGAGGTGGAGATGCAAACGGGGCCCCGAAGGGCCCCGCTGAATTCGATCGGGTGGGGGAGGATTATTCCTCGCCGCCCTCTTCGCCTTCGTCGGCTTCGTTGTCAGCCGAGCGCAGGCCCGACGGCGCGCCGATATTGGCGATCACGAAGTTACGCTCGACGGTCGGCTTGGCGCCGTTCACCAGCTCGACGTCGCCGATATGGATCACGTCGCCGATGTCGCGGCCGGTCAGGTCGACGACGATCTGCTCCGGAATGTCGCCTGCGAGCACGTTCAGTTCCACCTCGGGGCGGACCACGGTGAGGGTGCCGCCGCGCTTGAGGCCCGGTGCTTTCTCGTGGTTGATGAATTCAACATGCACGAACAGGTTGATGCGCGAGTTACGGTGCGTGCGCATGAAGTCGATATGCGTCGGCAGGTCCTTGACCACGTCCTTCTGCACGCCGCGGCAGATCACGCGCACGTCTTCCTGACCTTCGACCTTGAGGTTGAAGAGGGTGGACATGAAGCGGCCTTTGCGCAGGCGGGTCAGCAGCTTGTTGTAGTCGAAGCTGACCGGCATCGGGTCTTTACCGTCGCCATAGACGATACCGGGCACGCGGCCCTCACGACGTGCTTGCCGAGCGGCCCCCTTGCCCGTCCCCGAACGCACGACGGCTTCGATCGTTTCGATCTCTTTAGCCATTTTGGTGTTCTCCAAGTTAAAGTTCCGGGCCGCCTCCAAGGGTGTCGGGCCCATGAGCGTGCGCGGATAGTCGGAATCGGGCGGAAAGGCAAGGGGAAAGGGGGCTTTATGGTCCTGCAGTCTGAACAGCATCCTTCAAGTTCATCTGTCGATCCACTCGCAGCGACAGTTAGCAGTTTCGCTGCGGAGCAAGGAAGGATAAGCAGAGTTATCGTTTCAATAGGCACAGATTTTCATAATGACTTGGGAAATAGGTCTATTCGTTGCTCTCGTCGGCATCCTTTGGTTCATCCGGTCGCCGCGCTTCAAAGGCTGGGTTGGTGAAAAGCACATGGAGGCAACGCTCCGCAAGCGTCTTCCGGAGCAAGATTATCAGGTCTTGAATGATCTCATCCTGCGCACAGATGAGGGCACAACTCAGGTTGACCACGTGATTGTCTCACGCTTTGGAATTTTTGTCGTCGAAACCAAAAACATGAGGGGGTGGATATTTGGCGCCGCAGACCAGTCGAGCTGGACTCAGGTTGTCTATCGACGGAAGGAAAAATTTCAGAACCCTCTGAGACAAAACTACAAACACGCAAAGACCATTCAGGCCACGCTGGGCGTGGAGAAAGACAAGATATTCAATCTTGTGGCATTCGTTGGCCCTGCAGTCCCTAAGACCTCTATGCCTGATACGGTTTTTTGGGGCGCGCGAGCGTTGACACAATATGTTCTGGCTCAGAGGGCAGTCATTCTGGATGAGAGTGAGCTTGCTCGGGTGATGCAGGCATTCGATGGCGGCAGACTCGTTTCCAATTTGGAAAACCGTCGTGCGCATGTGAAGCATGTCAAGGCTTTGATTTCTGAACGCGCAGAAGAGCGCCCCCGATGCCCCACGTGCGGTGCCGCTCTGGTTGAGCGACACGCGCGCAAGACGGGTGAGCGATTTCTGGGGTGTTCGAGGTTCCCGAAGTGTCGGGGCATCAGAAGGATTACGTGAAACTTCAAACCTGGCGGGTGCCCCCCCTCACACGTAACTCTCCAGAAAATCCTTCGGCAGCAGCACGTTCTCGCGGCCAAGGTCCTGCACGCGTTTTTCGCCGCAGAGCGCCATCGAGATGTCGAGTTCCTTCTGGATCACCTCAAGCGCGCGGGTCACGCCGGGTTCGCCCATCGCGCCCAGCCCGTTGACATAGGCGCGCCCGATCATCGTGCCCTTGGCGCCCAAGGCCAGCGCCTTGAGCACGTCCTGACCCGAGCGGATACCGGAATCGAGCCAGACCTCGGTCTTGGTGCCGACCGCCTCGACGATCGAGGGCAGCATGCGGATCGAGCTGAGCGCGCCGTCGAGTTGCCGCCCGCCATGGTTCGACACCACGATCGCATCGGCGCCGACGGCGGCGGCCATCTCGGCGTCCTCGACATCGAGGATGCCCTTGAGGATCACCTTGCCGCCCCACATATCCATGAGCTTCTTAATCTTGTCCCAGTTCAGCGTGGGGTCGAATTTCTCGGCGGTCCAGGTCGAGAGCGAAGAGGGGTCGGAGACGCCCTCGACATGGCCCACGATATTGCCGAAGAAGCGCCGCTTGGTGCCGAGCATTTCAAGGCCCCATTGCCATTTCGTGGCGAGGTCCAACAGCACTGGCAGGGTGAATTTCGGCGGCGCGGTGAGGCCGTTCTTGAGGTCCTTGTGGCGCTGGCCGAGGATCTGAAGATCGACGGTAATCACCAGAGCCGAGCAACCTGCCGCCTTGGCGCGGTTGATGACATTGCGGTTAAACGTGTCGTCGTTGAGCGTGTAGATCTGAAACCAGAAGGGGGCGGAACTGTGCTCGGCCACGTCCTCGATCGAGCAGATCGACATGGTCGAGAGCGTGAAGGGGACGCCGAATTTGGCGGCGGCGCGCGCGGCCTTGATTTCACCATCGGCGCGCTGCATCCCCGTGAGCCCCACCGGCGCAAGCGCGACCGGCATCGCCACGTCCTGCCCGATCATCTGGCTGGCCGTCGAGCGGCCCGACATATCCACGGCCACTTTCTGGCGCAGGCGGATCTGCGCGAAATCGGAGGTGTTTTCGCGGAAGGTCTGTTCCGAGTAAGAGCCGCTCTCTGCATAGTCGTAGAACATCTTGGGCGTGCGTTTGCGGTGCAGGCGCTTGAGGTCCTCGATACAGGTAATGACGGGCATGGCGGCCTCCCTTGGCTGATTGGTTAGTTTGTGTTACCAATTTTGACGGGGCCGTGCAAACTTTTTCAGAGCGAAGCTGACCAATTCGCGGCTGCGGCATTCCGGCTTGTCATTTTGCGGGTTTTCGGGTCGAGTGCGCGCAAAGGGAGATCGCGGATGCAGGATATTCTTTACGGGCTGGGCGGCGGCATGGTCGCGGCGGCGGCGACCACGGCGGGGGCGATCCCGGCGCTGATCGGCAAGCGGATGAGCCAGCGGACATCGGATACGATGCTGGGCTTTGCGGCGGGCGTGATGCTGTCGGCCTCCTATTTCTCGCTGATCCTGCCGGGGATCGCGGCGGCGGAGGAGTTGCACAACTCGCTCTGGATCGCGGCGGCGATTGCCAGCGTGGGGATTGCGATTGGCGCGGGGTTCGTGGCGTGGCTGAACCGGACGCTGCCGCATGAACATTTCGAGACCGGCCCCGAGGGCGGTGCTGACCGCGCGGCACTGGCGCGGATCTGGCTCTTTGTGGTGGCGATCGCGATCCACAACTTCCCCGAGGGCCTGTCGATCGGGGTGGCATTCGGTGCGGCGGACAAGGCCAATGGTATCTCGGTGATGACCGGGATTTCCTTGCAGGACATTCCCGAGGGGCTCGCGGTGGCGGTGGCGTTGATCGGGCAGGGCTATACGCGGACGCGCGCCTTTGTCGTGACCATGATGACGGGGTTGGTGGAGCCGGTTGGCGCGCTTCTGGGCGCGGTGGCGGTGTCGTTCAGTGCGGAACTGCTGCCTTGGGGTCTGACCTTCGCGGCGGGGGCGATGCTCTATATCATCAGCCATGAAATCTTGCCGGAAACGCACCGCAACGGGCATCAGAACCGCGCGACGGCGGGGCTGCTTTTCGGTTTGATCCTGATGATGTTCCTTGACGTGACGCTGGCGGCCTGAGGTTGGGAGGGGGCGCTGCCCCCTCGCGCTGACGCGCTCACCCCCGGGATATTTCAGGCGATTGGAACAGCAGAGACCGCGTCTGCTTCCAATCGCGTCAAATATCCTCGGGGGGTGAATGGCGTAGCCAGAGGGGGGCAGACAGCCCCCCTTTTGCGGTCAGCCTCCTCAGCGCGCTCAGGCTTTATGCGCGCCTTCGGCGAGGGCGGCTACGGTGGCGAGCACTTCGGAGACGGGTTTGCCTTCGCCCACCAGTTTCACGATGGCCGAGCCCACGACGCAGCCATCGGCCACGCTGGCGATGGTGGTGGCGGCCTCGGGGGTGGTGATGCCGAAGCCCACGATCACGGGCAGATCGGTTTGCGATTTGATGCGGGCGACCTCGGGGCCGACTTCGGCGGCCTGGGCGGCTTGCGCGCCGGTGATGCCGGTGACCGAGACGTAATAGACGAAGCCCGAGGTGTTCTGGAGCACCTTCGGCAGGCGTTTATCGTCGGTGGTCGGCGTTGCGAGGCGGATGAAGTTCAGCCCGGCCTCTTTCGCGGGGATGCAGAGTTCGGCGTCTTCCTCGGGGGGCAGGTCGACGACGATCAGCCCGTCGATCCCGGCGGCTTTGGCATCCTCGAGGAACTTGTCCACGCCGCGGTTATAGATCGGGTTGTAGTAGCCCATCATCACCACGGGGGTGGTGGCGTCGCCTTTGCGGAACTCGGCCACCATGTCGAGCGTCTTTTGCAGCGTTTGGCCGCCATCGAGTGCGCGTTGGCCTGCAAGCTGGATCGTCGGGCCATCGGCCATCGGATCGGTAAAGGGCATGCCCAGTTCGATCACGTCGACGCCCGCCGCGGGCATCCCTTTCATCAGTTCGAGCGAGGTCTCCAGATCCGGGTCGCCCGCCATGATATAGGCCACGAAGGCTTTCTTCCCTTCCGCTTTGAGCGCGGCGAATTTGGCGTCGATCCGAGTCATGGCAGTCCCTTTGCATCCGTTCCCCGGGGTTTGCGCGATAGGCGCGGGAAAATCAATGGGCACAAAGGGGCGGGCGTCACATCAGGGGCGGGCCCATGATCATCCATGTCGTCCCGAACCGGTCGCGCAGCATTCCGAAGCCATCCGCCCAGAACGTGTCGCCGAAGGGCATCGCGATTTCCTGCGCACCCTCGGCGAGGGCGTCATAGATTGCCTGGGCGCTGGCGCGGGTCGGTTCGGAATGCGAGATCGAGACGGATTGTTGCGGGGCGCCGGGAAAGGCCTCGGGCGAGTCGGAGGCCATCAGGCAGCGCTCGCCCACGAGCAGCGTCGCATGCATCACCTTTTGCGCGTCCGCCTCGGTGATCGGGCCACTGTCTTCGCCGGGCGGCAGGTCCGCGTAGCGCATCATCTGAAGCTGGCCTCCGAACAGCGCCGCATAGAAGGTCATCGCCGCTTCGCAATTGCCCTGAAAGTGGATGTAGGGGTCGAAGCTCATGCCGGTATCCTCCCTGATCTCTGCCCAGCCTAGCATTTTCGAGGCCCCGAGTCCCCGCCCGCTTGCGCAGGTGCAAGGCAGCGCCTATGAAGCGGCAGCCGCAATCAGGAGGGCGATATGGGTTTCAAGATGGGCATCGTGGGTCTGCCGAATGTCGGCAAATCGACCCTGTTCAACGCGCTGACCAAGACGGCAGCGGCGCAGGCGGCGAACTTCCCCTTCTGCACGATAGAGCCGAATGTCGGCGAGGTCGCGGTGCCGGATGAGCGGCTTGAGCGGCTGGCGGCGATTGCGGGCTCCAAGGAGATCATCCCCACGCGGATGACCTTTGTCGATATCGCGGGCCTCGTGAAGGGCGCGTCCAAGGGGGAAGGTCTGGGCAACCAGTTCCTTGCCAATATCCGCGAGGTGGACGCCATCGCCCATGTGCTGCGGTGTTTCGAGGATGGCGACGTGACCCATGTCGAGGGCCGGGTCGATCCGGTCGCGGATGCCGAGACCATCGAGACCGAGCTGATGATCGCCGATCTTGAATCGCTCGAAAAGCGGCTGGCCAATATCCAGCGCAAGATCAATTCGGGCGACAAGCAGGCCAAGGAAGACGCGCGGCTGATGCTGGCGGCGAAAGAGGCGCTGGAGGCGGGCCGCCCGGCGCGCACCGTGACGGTCGCCGATGACGACCGCAAGGCGTGGAACATGCTGCAACTGCTGACCGCGAAGCCGGTGCTCTATGTGTGCAACGTCGAGGAAGAGAGCGCGGCCTCGGGCAATTCGAAATCCGAGGCGGTGGCCAAGATGGCGGCCGAGCAGGGCGCGGGCACGGTGGTGATCTCGGCCAAGATCGAGGAAGAGATTTCGCAGCTCGATGCCGAAGAGGCCGAGATGTTTTTGGGCGAGATGGGGCTGGAAGAGGCGGGTCTCGACCGGCTGATCCGCGCGGGCCATGACCTGCTCGGGCTTCAGACCTATTTCACCGTGGGCCCGAAAGAGGCGCGCGCCTGGACGATCCGCAAGGGCACGCTGGCACCGGCGGCGGCGGGGGTGATCCATGGCGATTTCGAGCGCGGCTTCATCCGCGCCGAGACCGTCGCCTATGACGATTACGTCGCCTACAAGGGCGAGGCGGGCGCGAAAGAGGCAGGCAAGTTCCGCGTCGAGGGCAAGACCTACGAGGTCAAGGACGGCGACGTTCTGCACTTCCTCTTTAATGCGTGAGGGGTTGAGCGGGGAGGAGCGGACGGTCGCTGCGGTTGCGCAGGGGCAGGCGGAAGGCGCAGTTTGTGGGCGGCGTGGACCCGTGCAAATCTACTTGCTTTCTAGAAGCAATTTTACAGCTCGCTTAGTAGCATTCACCGCGTCATAGCAAAGCCGGTACGCATCTTCTCCGGTGCCTGCTAGGTGAAAGCTGACCCATACTTCGCGGCGAATGGAAAGTTGGGGATCTTCGATTGGCATCTGCGTATGAGGGTTGACTGGAACCCCAGAAATCCGAACTCCGGCACCAAATGTCACGTTGTTCGGATTCCACCTTACAACCGAGTTTCCACTGTGGCCGACCGTCGTAACGATAGGTTGTTCGCGTCTGACTTGTGGCTCCAAGGCGGTGTGCTTTTTAGATGCCAGGTCCCGTATTCGCGCATATATTTCGTTCTCTTTTGCGGAAAATGGTTGGAGCGATCTTAGCGCGGCGTCCAAATCGGCGTCGATAGCACCAAGATCTTTCACTTTCCATTGCCCCATGCCTGATAGGTAACTGTCTTCGTTCTTGGCTGCAGGAAAATAACCCCCTCTTTTCGGCGGCTCTGATAGCTTGGGCAAAATCTTGGTCTCAAAGACCAAGGTCATGGTCTGATCTAGAATGTTGGCACATTTTTCTACTACCTCATGCGTAAGCACTAAAGCTTCATCGCTGATGCTTTTGTTCTCGAGGTCGCGTTTGTAAGCGATAGCCAGCTCTTCAAAGATTTTTTCGACCCGGAGAATCTGAGAATGGATCTGAGTTGAGCGCCGATCAATCATCTAATGCTCCTTAGGCTCGCTACGTTTCTATCGCTACTATAGAGAGCAACAAATTCCATAGGAAGGTGACGCGTCTTTCCGCAGAGGGTCGAGCTTTCCTACGGACCTACGCTGCGGCGGCGAAATCCCCCGCATGCGCAATGAGGTAAAAAGGGCTCAAAGCAGCCTCTCACTCCAATTTCTTCCTATTTCTTCGCGCCTGCCTGCACCTCTTCGATGGCGTCGTGATCGACCAGTTGCCACGGTAGGCCGGTGTTGCGGTAGATGCGTTTTTGCTGGTCGGGGTAGTCGCCCACGTCATGGGGCAGGCGCTGGCCCGCGACGATGAGGCGGAGTATCTCGGTGCCGGTGTTCTCGATGGCGTGGGGCAGGCCGCCCGCGCGGTAGCCGATGAAATCGCCGGGGCCGATGGCGTGGCGGGTCTCGCCGATCCGGGCGGTGCCGGTGCCCGCGAGGACGTAGACGCATTCGTCCTCGTGGTGATGGACATGGTATTCGGTGCTCAGATCGCCCGGCGCCACTTCGATGATGTGAAAGCCGAGCCCGGTGAGGCCGGTGCGGTCACCGAGCGACTTGTTCACGCGGCGCGCGCGCGGGTTGAGGAAGTGGGTCTTGTTGAGCCCCTCCATCGCGGCGATCTCGGCGGCGGTCAGCAGATAGGTCGGCTCGGTCATCGGCATGTCCTTTCGCGGCTCTGGGGGAGTGTGGACCCTGAAGGGGCGTGGCGCAATGGCGCGCAGAAAAGGCTTGCGCGGGCGGGTTGGCTGAGCGATATGTTTTGCGAAACATATTGCTTGGAGCGCCCCCATGTCCGGTCTTCGTCTTGCTCTTGCGGCGCTGTGTCTGATGCTGGCCGGGTCGGGTCTGGCGCGGGCCGAAACGGTCACGGTGTTTGCGGCTTCGAGCCTCAAGACCGCGCTCGAGGAGATCGCCGCGGGGTTTGGTGCGGAGACCGGGGATCAGGTGCGGCTGTCCTTTGCCGGGTCCTCGGCCATGGCGCGGCAGATCATGGCGGGGGCGCCGGCGGATCTGTTCCTTTCGGCCAATCCGGGCTGGATGGATGCGGTCGAGGCCGAGGGGCTGTTGGTGGCGGGCACGCGGCGGGATTTGCTGGGCAATGCGCTGGTGCTGATCGGGGCGCCGGACGGGCCGGAGGTGGGTCTGGGCGACGATCTGGCGGCGGTGCTGGGGGACGACCGGCTGGCGATGGCGCTGGTCGAGGCGGTTCCGGCGGGGATCTACGGCGAGGCGGCGCTGGAGGCGCTGGGCCAGTGGGAGGCATTGGCGCCGCGCGTGGCGCAGGCCGAGAATGTGCGCGCGGCGCTGGCGTTGGTGGCGACGGGGGCGGCCCCTTTGGGGATCGTCTATCGGTCGGATGCGCAGGCGGAGCCTCGGGTGCGGGTGCTGGATACATTTGCGGCGGACACGCACCCGCCGATCACCTATCCGGTGGCGCGGATCGCGGGGCGCGAGACCCCGGCGGCGGATGCGTTTCTGGCCTATCTGGGCGGCGAGGCCGCGCGGGCGGTGTTCACGCGCCACGGTTTTGATGTGATCGGTGAGTGAGATGGAGGGCTGGCTGGGACCAGAGCTGTGGCAGGCGGTGCGGCTGTCGATCCGGGTCTCGGCCTGGGCGACGGTCGTGGCGATGCCGCTGGCGCTGTTGACGGCCTGGGCGCTGGCGCGCTGGGCCTTTCCGGGCAAGCAGATCGTCAACGGGATCGTGCATTTGCCGCTGATCCTGCCGCCGGTGGTGACCGGGTATCTGTTGCTCGTGGTCTTGAGCCCGCGCGCGCCTGTGGGCGGGTTTCTGGCCGATCTGGGGATGGGGTTCGCCTTTCGCTGGACGGGCGCGGCGCTGGCGGCGGGGATCATGGGATTTCCGCTGATGGTGCGGGCGATCCGGCTTTCGCTGGAGGCGGTCGATCCGCGCCTTGAGGCGGCGGCGGCGACGCTGGGCGCGTCACGCATGCGGCGCTTTGCGACGATCACGCTGCCGCTGATCTTGCCGGGGATGCTGGCCGGTGCGGTGCTCGGTTTTGCGAAGGCGATGGGCGAGTTCGGCGCGACGATTACCTTCGTGTCGAACATTCCGGGCGAGACCCAGACCATGCCGCTGGCGATTTACGCGTTCTTGCAGGTGCCGGGGGGGGAAGACGCCGCGCTGCGCTTGGTGATCGTGTCGGTGGTGATTGCGATGGGGGCCTTGCTGGTGTCGGAATGGATCGCGCGGGCGCTGGCGCGGCGGGTGGCGGGCGCATGACGGTTTCGGTCGATCTGCGGCATCGGTTCGAGGGGTTCACGCTTGCGGCGCGGTTCGAGGCCCCGGCGGGGCTGACGGCGCTGTTCGGGCGCTCGGGGTCCGGCAAGAGCACGGTGGTCAATGCGGTGGCGGGGTTGCTGCGGCCCGATCATGCGCGGATCGAGATCGGCGGGCGGGTGCTGGCCGATACCGAGCGCGGCCTGTGGCTGCCGCCCGAGAAGCGCCGGATCGGCTATATCTTTCAGGATGCGCGGCTGTTTCCGCATATGAGTGTGCGGCAGAACCTCGATTACGGGCGCAAGCTGGCGCCGGTGCCGCCCGGACGCGCGGAGTTCGACCGGGTGGTGGGCATGCTGGGGCTGGAGGGGTTGCTTGCGCGGCGGCCCGCGCGGCTGTCGGGGGGGGAAACGTCACGGGTGGCGATCGGGCGCGCGCTTTTGGCGGGGCCGGAGATGATCCTTGCCGACGAGCCGCTGGCGGCGCTGGATGAGGCGCGCAAAGCCGAGATCCTGCCCTATTTCGAGCGGCTGCGCGACGAGCTGTCGATCCCGATCCTTTACGTGAGCCACGCCGCGGGCGAGGTGGCGCGGTTGGCGACCAGTGTCGTGGCCATCGAGGCGGGGCGGGTGAGCGGGCAGGGCTCGGCGGCGCAGATTTTGGGCGATCCGGGGCTGACGCCTTTGGGTGCGCGCGAGGCCGGTGCGATGCTGGAGGCGCGGGTGGTTGCGCATCACGCCGACGGGCTGAGCGAGGTTCAGGCCGGTGGGCAGGTGCTTTGGGTGCCGCGCGTGGACCGGCCCGAGGGCGCGGCGTTGCGGGTCCATGTGCGCGCGCAGGATGTGATGCTGGCACTGGTGCGGCCCGAGGGGATCTCGGCGCTGAACGTGATCCCGGCGGTGGTGCGCGATGTGCGGCCCGTGGGCGCGGACGGGGCGCTGGTGCAGCTTGGTGCGGGGATGGCGGGGGCGCAGAGCACGCTGCTGGCGCGGGTCACGGCGCGCTCGGTCTCGGCGCTTGGGTTGAGGTCGGGGCTGGAGTTGTTCGCAGTCCTCAAGGCGGTGTCGGTTGCACGCGATCAGGCGGCGAGACCCGACTGACCGCGCGCGAGGCGAGGCCGGGCATCGCGCGACGTTTTCCCCCTCCGGGCGTCGAATGTCATTTTCGTGAATAAAGGGGATTCACAAGCCGAATCACCCGTGTTAGCGTCGTCTTAATCAAGGGCCAAAAGGTCCATAAAATGAGGCGGGACATACAGGCAATGAAAACGGGCTATCAGGGCACGTTTGTCATCTCTTGGGCACAGACGGAACTCGACGGCGTTGTCGCGGCACCCCTTGCGGGCGTCACGGTCGGCGCCTGTTGGCGTTGGTGGGGAGAGCCTGTCCGTGTCGACGGTCCGCAGGATCTCTTGATCCTGTCGGGCGCAGAGGGCGAGGCGGAAATCCGGCAAAAGGCTGCGCGTATGGTGCGGCGTCTGGTGGGCGCGGCGGTCGCAGGGCGTGAGATCAACGCGGTCGAGCCGGAGATCATGGCCCCCGATCAGAGCTTTGCCGTCACCGATGGCTATCAGGTCTATATCGTCACGCTGATCGAATTGGAGGACGCGTCAGCGCGTCTGTTGATGTTCGCGGGGCGCATCCCGCCGGCCAATTGCGAGCTGTGGGTGGTCGAGCGCACGATCGACCTGCGGCCCGAGCCGCTGCGGATCGAGCAGCCGGGGGTGATCTGTTTCACGCCGGGCACGCTGATCGACACGCCGGACGGCAAGCGCCCGGTCGAGGCGCTGCGTCCGGGCGACCGGATCAGCACGCGCGACGATGGCGCGCAGGAATTGCTCTGGGTCGGCTCGCGCCGGATGACGGGCGCGCGGCTCTATGCGATGCCGCATCTGCGCCCGGTGCGTATCCGCGCGGGGGCCTTCGGGATCGGGCGGCCGACCGGAGACCTGCTGGTCTCGCCGCAGCACCGCATGCTGCTGCGCGGTCCGCAGGCGCGGGCGCTGTTCAATGAGGCGGAGGTGCTGGTGCAGGCCTGCGATCTGGTCAACGACCAGTCGGTGCGCATCGAGCAGGGCCTGCCGGAGGTGCATTACATCCATCTGATGCTGGAGCGCCATCAGGTGCTTTGGGCGAATGGGATGGAGACCGAGAGCTTCCATCCGGCCTCGACGGCGCTCGATATGATCGCGGAGGATCAGCGCGCGGGGCTTCTGGAGATCGTGCCGGATGCGGGCGAAGACCCGTTCAGCTATGGCGGTTACGCGCGGCGCGCGCTGCGGCGCTCGGAAGCGGCGATTTTGCGCCACGACTTCGCGGCCTGAGCGCGGTCACGCGCAAGGGGGCGCTGCCCCCTCTGGCGCTGGGCGCCATTCACCCCCGGGATATTTGCGGCAGAATGAGGGAGCGGGTGTTGACTCGCGCGGGGGCGGCTGTATAAGCCCGCCATCCCGGTAGCGCAGGCTGCCGGGGTATTCATTGGTGTTGGTGGACCCCGCGAGGGGAAACCTGTCGCCCGAAGCCCGCAAGGGTGGACGGAGGAGGACAACGCCCTTCGAACCCTAAAGAAGGAGATCAGCCGTGACCAAACGCACGTCTGCCAAGTACAAAATCGACCGCCGCATGGGCGAGAACATCTGGGGCCGCGCCAAGTCGCCGGTGAACCGCCGCGAATACGGCCCGGGTCAGCACGGCCAGCGCCGCAAGGCCAAGCTGTCGGACTTCGGTATCCAGCTGCGCGCCAAGCAGAAGCTGAAAGGCTACTACGGCGACCTGACCGAGAAACAATTCCGCCGCATCTACGCCGAAGCCGAGCGTGTGAAGGGCGATACCGGTGAAAACCTGATCGGTCTGCTCGAGCGCCGCCTCGATGCGATCGTTTACCGCGCGAAATTCGTGCCGACCGTCTTCGCTGCACGTCAGTTCGTGAACCACGGCCACGTGACCGTGAACGGCCAGCGCGTCAACATTCCGTCCTACCGCGTCAAAGAAGGCGACGTGATCGCCGTTCGTGACAAGTCGAAGCAAATGGCTCTGGTTCTGGAAGCCTCGCAATCCGCAGAGCGCGACGTTCCGGACTACCTCGATGTGGACCACTCGAAAATGACCGCTTCGTTCGTGCGCACGCCGTCGCTGTCGGACGTGCCCTACCCGGTCATGATGGAACCGAACCTGGTCGTCGAATTCTACGCGAAGAACTGATCTTCGCCGACACCTGCGAGTTCTGGAAAGGCCGTCCGGTTGGGCGGCCTTTTCGTTTGTCCGGCGCGGTCCTTCGGGGGCGACCTGTTGCGGGCGCGCGCCGGTTTGGGGCGCGGGCGTGCGGGCGCACTCAACTTGCGCTGGCATTGCGTCCCGCCGCCCGCTAGAAAGCGCCGAAGTACGAGGAAACCGACATGACCACGCAAATCCGTCCCCAGCCCGGCATCATGGATATCGCCCTTTACGAGGGCGGGCAGGCCCATGTCGCGGGCGTTTCGGATGCCATCAAGCTCAGCTCGAACGAGAACCCGTTCGGCTGTTCCGACAAGGCCAAGGAGGCGTTCCAGCGCGCGGGGCACAAGCTGCACCGCTATCCCAACACCGACCACGCCGGGCTGCGGCAGGCGATCGGTGATGTGCATGGGCTGGACCCGGACCGGATCATCTGCGGGGTCGGCTCGGATGAGATCATCCACTTCCTCTGTCAGGCCTATGCGGGCCCGCGCGACGAGGTGGTGTTCACCGAGCACGGCTTCCTGATGTATCGCATCTCGACCATGGCGGCGGGCGCGACCCCGGTGTCGGTGCCCGAGCGCGAGCGCACGACCGATGTCGATGCGATCCTTGCGGCCTGCACCAAGAAGACCAGGCTGGTTTTCATCGCCAATCCGAACAACCCCACCGGCACGATGATCGGGCTGGCCGAGTTGGAGCGGCTGGCGAAGGGGCTGCCGAAGCAGGCGATCCTCGTGATCGACGGGGCCTATGCGGAATATGTCGAGGGCTATGATGGCGGCGCCGAACTGGCGACGCGTCTGCCCAACGTGTTCATGACCCGGACCTTCTCGAAGATCTACGGGCTGGGCGGGTTGCGGATCGGCTGGGGCTATGGCCCGCGCGAGATCATCGACGTGCTTAACCGTATTCGCGGGCCGTTCAACATGTCGACGCCGCAGCTTGAGGTCGGCGAGGCGGCGGTGCGCGATCAGGATTGGGTCAAGCGCTGCCGCGACGACAATACCCGGCTGCGCGCCTGGCTGGCCGAGGCGCTGGCCGAGAAGGGCGTGCCGTCGGATACTTCGACGGCGAATTTCATCCTTGCGCGGTTTGCCTCGGAGGAAGAGGCGGCGGCCTGCGATACCTATCTCAAATCCGAGGGGCTGATCGTGCGGCGCGTGGCGGGGTACAACCTGCCCAACTGCCTGCGGATCACCGTGGGCGACGAGCCGTCCTGCCGCCGGGTCGCGCATTTGATCGGGCTGTTCAAGGCGGGCGCGGCATGAGCGTGATCTACGACCGGGTGGCGCTGATCGGGCTGGGGCTGATCGCCTCGTCCATCGCGCATGCGGTCAAGTGGAAGGGATTGGCGCGCGAAGTCGTGGGCCATGCGCGCTCGGCCGAGACGCGGGCGACGGCGCTGGAGATCGGGCTTTGTTCGGAGGTGTTCGAGACCGCGGCCGAGGCCGTGCGCGGCGCGGATCTGGTGATCCTCTGTGTGCCCGTGGGGGCGATGGATGCCATCGCCGCCGAGATCGCGCCGCATCTGAAGCCGGGTGCGACGGTGACCGATGTCGGCTCGGTCAAGCAGGCGGTGATCGACGCGGTCGGCCCGCATCTGCCCGAGGGCGTGCATTTCATCCCCGGTCACCCGCTGGCCGGGACCGAGCATTCGGGGCCGCGTGCGGGCTTTGCGACGCTGTTCGTCAACCGCTGGTGGCTTTTGACGCCGGTGGCGCAGAGCGAGCCCGACGCGGTCGCGCGGCTGCGCAGCTTCGTCGAGGCGATGGGCGCGAATGTCGAGGAGATGGACGCGCCGCATCATGATCTGGTGCTGGCCGTCACCTCGCACACGCCGCACCTGATCGCCTACACGATGGTGGGCGTGGCGGACCACCTGCGCCGCGTTTCGCAATCCGAAGTGATCAAGTTCTCGGCCTCGGGGTTTCGGGATTTCACGCGGATCGCGGCCTCCGACCCGGTGATGTGGCGCGATGTCTTCCTGACCAACAAGGAGGCGACGCTCGACATTCTGGGGCGGTTCACCGAGGAGTTGTTCATGTTGCAGCGCGCGATCCGGATGGGCGATGGCGACATGCTGCATGACTATTTTACCCGCACGCGCGCCATTCGCCGCGGCATCATCGAGGCCGGTCAGGACACCGACGCCCCCGATTTCGGGCGCGCGCCTGCACCGAAGCCGGGCGCATGAGGGCGGTCACGCTTCTGGCGCTGGCGGCGCTGGCCACGCAAATGTCCTGCGGGCGCAGCAAATCGGTGGATTACGCCTCATCCGGGATGCTTTGCGGTATTCCGGGGCTGGAGGGCGAGGCGATCGACCCGATCGAGGGGCGCGTGGATGGTTGCGGGCTTGAGGATGGGCTGTCGGTCACGGCGGTCTCCGGGGTGCGGCTGAGCACGCCCGCGCGGATCGACTGCACCACGGCGCGGGCGCTCAAGACCTGGGTCGATACCGGGATCAAGCCTGCGGTCGGCACGCGCGGTGGCGGGGTCAAGTCGCTGCGGATCGCGGCCTCCTATGTCTGCCGCCCGCGCAACTCGCAATCGGGCGCACGGATTTCCGAGCATGGGCGGGGGCGCGCGGTGGATGTGTCGGGGATTATCCTGCGCGACGGGTCGGAACTGACGGTCCTGCGCGACTGGACCAGGACGCCCAAGGTGATGAAGGCCGTGCACGGGTCGGCCTGCGGGCCGTTCGGGACGGTGCTCGGGCCGAAATCCGACCGCTTCCACCAAGACCATATCCATGTCGACACGGCCCGCTATCGGAGCGGGCCCTATTGCCGTTAATCACCAGAAGCGCGGCGCGGGGCCAAGGGCGAGCGGGCCGAGATAGGTCTTGCCGCCCCGGAAGCTGAGCGGCAACACGAGCGCGCCATCGGCGCTTTGCTGGGCGAGGCCCTGGGCGACGCTGCCGATCAGGATTTGCTGCTTGGCGGGGATCAACCCGCGCGCGATCGCCTCGGAAAGCCATGCCTGCCAGTCCTGCGTGCGCAGTTCCAGCGTGCCGTCCGGGTTGCCCGCGCGGTCGAGCGTGACCATGCCGGTCACATCGAGCCGCTTGCCGCCCCAGTCGAGATGCAGTCCGCGCAGGTCCACCTGTTGCGGGCGCGGCATCTCTCCGGCTTCGAGCGAGGCGCGGTCGAGGGGCGCGCGGAGTGCTGCGATGGCGTCGAGCGTCACCCGCGGGATCGGTGCGCCGAGCAGCAGGCTGTCCACGTCGAGCGCCTCAAGGCCGATCCGATAGGTCGGCGCGTTGGGCAGGTCTTCGAGCGGCGAGGCCTCGGCCAGGGCGGCGCGCAGCTGGCGGGCCTTGCCAAGGGGACCGAGGCCGGAGGCGGCGATCTCGGGGGCCTCGATCACGGCGGTGGCCTCGGCCAGCGGCAGGTCTGTGGCGAGGCCAAAGCGGGCGGAGGCGCGCATGTCCTCGTTGCGAATCTGGTAGCTCTGGCCGTCGAGTTGGAGTTCCTGCTCGGGCGGGAGCCATGCGATGATCGCGTTCGGGCGGTAGGAGAGGGCGAAGAGTTGGGCCACCGGGGCCGCCCATGCGATGCTCCCATCGGGGCTTTGCAGGCGCGGGCCGTCGAAGGTCAGATCGAACCGCGAGGGGAAGCCGGCAAGCGTGACCGCGCCCGCATCGCCCCAGCGATTGGCGCGCGCCTCGGTGAGGGCCGCACGCGCACCCGCCTCGACCGCCTGCGCGCCGACATACCAGTAGCCCGCATAAGCGGCGGCCAGAACCGCGACGACAGTGATGAGACGCTTCATGCCGGACCCTTTCCAAAACCTGCCCGCAGATGTAGAAGGTCAACCCGCAAAGGGAAAGCGCGATGACGAAACAGTTATGGATTTTCGGCTATGGGTCGCTGCTGTGGGACCCGGGGTTCGATCCGGCCGAGGCGGTGCAGGCCTGTGCGAAGGGCTGGCATCGCTCGTTCTGTATGCGCTCGATGGTGCATCGCGGAACGCCCGAAGCGCCGGGGCTGGTGCTGGCGCTCGATGCGGCCGAGGGTGCGATGTGTCACGGGATGGGCTTTGCCGTGCGCCCCGACGAGGAAGACCGCGTGATCGCCAAGTTGCGGGCGCGGGAGCTGGTGACGGACGCTTATCTGGAGCGGCGGATCGCGCTCGATCTGGTGGATGGGCGCGCGGTCGAGGCGGTGACCTATGTGATCGACAAGGCGCATCACCAGTATTGCGATCTGCCCTTGGCCGAGCAGGCGCGGATCATCGCGGGGGCGACGGGCGGGCGCGGGCCGAACCGTGACTACCTGTGGAACACCGCGCGGCATCTGCATGAGATGGGGCTGAACGACCCCGATCTCGACTGGCTGGCCGAAGAGGTGCGGATGCTGACGGCGTGATCGCCTTCGCCCTTGGCAAAGGGGGCGTGGCGCGCCTATCCTGCCCGCAATGAGGCAGGCAGAGAGGCCAGACATGCGCCCCCGCAGCGAGCGGTTCGAACCGCAATTTTCGCAACCCGTCCGGCAGATTACGCTGATGCTGATCGTGCTGGCCCTTGTGGGTCTGGGCGGTTGGTTCGCCTATGCGCGGGTGTTTCCGATCTTCCTTGCGAACCCCTGGCTGAACGGGCTGATCCTTGGGGTGTTCGTGGTGGGGCTGTTGTCCTGCTTCTGGCAGGTGTTCCAGCTTGTCAAAGCGGTGAACTGGATCGAGAGCTTTGCCGCCGACCGTCCGGGGCGGCCGAATTACACGCCGCCGCAGATGCTGGCGCCGTTGGCCGCGCTTTTGGGCGCGCGTGGGGTCTCGCGGCAGATCGCAACCTCTTCGGCGCGTTCGATCCTCGAATCCGTGGGAACGCGGATCGATGAGGCGCGAGACATCACGCGCTACGTCACCAACCTTTTGATTTTCCTTGGCCTTTTGGGCACGTTCTACGGGCTGGCGACGACCGTTCCGGCGGTGGTCGAGACGATCCGCTCGCTCGCGCCGCAGGAGGGCGAGAGCGGGATCGCGGTTTTCGACAACCTGATGACCGGGCTGGAGGCACAGCTGGGCGGCATGGGGACGGCGTTTTCCTCGTCGCTTCTGGGCCTTGCCGGCTCTTTGGTGGTGGGGTTGCTGGAGCTGTTCGCGACGCATGGGCAGAACCGCTTTTACCGTGAGCTGGAGGAATGGATTTCCTCGATCACGCGGCTCTCGTTTGCCGCTGCCGAAGGCGATGGCGAGGCGTCGGTCGTGGCCGAAATCCTCGACCACATGTCCGAGCAGATGCAAGGGCTTCAGGGGCTGTTCGCGCAAGCCGAGATGGGGCGCCAGGCGACCGATCAGCGGCTCGCGCATCTGGTCGAGGCGGTGTCTGTGCTCTCTGAGCGGATGGGGTCCGAAGTCGATGCCCGCGCGGCGCAATCGCTGAGTTTGCAGCGGATGGCCGAGGGGCAAGACCGGCTGACCGGGGCGCTCGAGGCCAATGCCATGGCGGTGGCGCAGCAGGAGGAAGAGCTTCAGACGCAGGCTGAATTGCGGATGCGGCTGCGCTCGATCGACACACAACTCTTGCGGCTGCTCGAAGAGATTTCGGCGGGACGGCAGGAAAGCATGGCGGAGCTGCGCAACGATTTCGCGGCGCTCACACGTGCGATTTTGGCGCGAAGCACGGGGAGCTGATCCATGGCGCTGGCGCGGCGGAACGGACAGAGGTTCTCGGCAACGATCTGGCCGGGCTTCGTCGATGCGATGACGGCGCTTTTGCTGGTGCTGATGTTCGTGCTGTCGATCTTCATGATCGTGCAATCGGTGCTGCGCGAGACGATCTCGACCAAGGAAAACGAGCTGTCGGCGCTGACCGAGCAGGTGGCGGGGCTGGCCGCGGCCTTGTCGCTGCGCGAGGCGGAGGTGAGCGATCTGACGGGGGCTTTGGGCGAGGCGCGCGAGCAGGCCAGCGCGCAGGCGAGCCTGATTGCCACGCTGACCTCGCAGCTTGAGGCGCGCGAGGGGGAGCTTGAGGCGGCGGGCCAGCGGATCACGGCGTTTGAGGCGCAGGTGGCCGCGCTTTTGACCGAGCGCGATGCGGCGCGCGATGAGGCGATTGCCCGGGCCGAGGAATTGCGGCTCGACCGCGCGACGATCGAGGAGCTGCGCGGCAAGTTGCAGGCCTCGGGCGACGAGTTGGCGGCGATGACGCTGGCGCTGGAGCAGGCGCGGGCCGATGCCGAGGAGACATTGACCCTTCTGGCGGCGGCGGAGGCGGCGAAAACCGATCTGGAGACGCGGCTGGATGTGCAACTGAGCGCGGCTGAGAAGGAGGCGGCGCTCAAGGCGGTGGCTGAGGCGGCGCTGGCCGAGGAGAAACAGCTTTCGACCGAGAACGCGCGCAAAGTGGCGCTGCTCAATGAGCAGATTGCGGCACTGCGCGGGCAGTTGGGCGAGTTGCAGGCGCTTCTGGACGATGCGCAGGCGCGCGACGCCTCGGCGCAGGTGCAGGTCGAGGCGCTTGGCTCGCAGTTGAACGCGGCGCTGGCGCAGGTGGCGGCAGAGCAGAAACGCCGCGCGGCGCTGGAAGAGGCGGCGCGGATCAAGGCCGAAGAGGAGGCCCGCGATCTGGCGCGCTATCGCTCGGAGTTCTTCGGGCGGCTGTCGGAATTGCTGGCCGGGCGCGAGGGCGTGCGCGTGGTGGGGGATCGGTTCGTGTTCTCGTCGGAGGTGCTGTTCGCGCCCGGCTCTGCGACGCTTTCGCCTGCGGGGCAGGGCCAGATCGCGCAGGTCACGCAGATGTTGCAGGACTTGGCCGGGCAGATCCCGCCCGAGATCGACTGGATCATCCGGGTCGACGGGCACACGGATGACGTGGCGCTGTCGGGGCAGGGTGAGTTTCGGGATAATTGGGAGCTGAGCCAGGCGCGGGCGCTGTCTGTGGTGCGCTATATGATCGACGATCTGGGCTTTGCACCGCGCCGCTTGGCCGCGACCGGGTTTGCGGAGTTCCGTCCGGTCATGGGGGGCACCAGCCCCGAGGCGCGGGCGGCGAACCGGCGGATCGAGCTGAAGCTGACCGAGCGCTGAGCGTTAGTCTGTGATCTCGATCCGGATTTCGCGGGTGGCGACGGGGGTGCCGGCGCGCAGGATTTCGAGAGTGGCGCGATAGGGGCCGGGGGGCCAGCCGCCGGGCGGCATTTTCTTGCCTGCGAGGCGATAGAAGCGGACCTTCGGGGCGTCGAAGGGCGTGTCATGCGTGAAGCTGAAACCGCCCGGACCGTCGATGTGGACCCGCAGGATGTCGCCTGCCTGAATGCCCCAACCATAGCCCCAGGCGATGAGGGCGGGCGCGGTTGCCGTGGTGGTGTCGAGGCGGGGCAATTCGGTTTGGATCGTCGCGTAGTCGGGTGGGGTGGTGGCGAACCCGGCGGCGATGAGGCCTGTGGCGGCAGCGGTCAGCTCTGGCTCGAAGAGCGTGTCGGTGGGGGCGAGCGTGCAGCTTTCGGTCAGGTCCGGCTGAAACGGGTCGACAAGCTGGCCGTTGTGATAGAGCGCGAAATGGAGATGCGGGAAGGCCGCCGCGCCGGACATGCCGACCTCTGCCAAAGGCGCGCCGTTCAGGACAATCGCGCCGGGCTGGACCCGGACCGAGCCCTCGCGCAGGTGGCAATAGACCGATTGCCAGCCGTCCTCGTGGGCGATCACGACCGCATTGCCGCATTCCGCCGCTGAAACATCTGCGCCCGCGGCCATTGCGCCATCCTCCTCTCCATCGCGGGTGCGGAGCACGCGGCCGGGCGCGGCGGCGCGCACGGTCACGCCCGCCGCCATGTCCGCGACCGTTGGCAAAGCGAAATCCGTCCCCTGATGGCCGTCATAGCTGAGCGCGCCGCACAGATGGTCGCGCCAGCCGGGGCCGGGGTCGCGATCCACGAAGTTCTGGATGAAGCAGGTCTCGCCCAGCGTGCAATCGAGAGGCTGCGAGAATTGCAAACTCCCGGCCATGCAGGGCAGGGCCGGGAGCAGGAGAAGGGGCAGGGCCGCTTTGCCGATCATCCGGCGGGCAGCAACCGCGGTTTCTTGGAGCCGGAGAGGCGCGGCTTGTCCGGCTCTTCGACCTTGATGACGATCTCGTCGTTCTTGACCGAGACTTTCGCCACGCCACCCTTGGTGAGCTTGCCGAACAGCAACTCTTCGGCGAGCGGCTTCTTGATGTGTTCCTGGATCACGCGACCAAGGGGGCGCGCGCCCATCTTGTCGTCGTAGCCCTTTTCGGCGAGCCAGTTCGACGCGGCGGGCGTCAGCTCGATATGGACGTTGCGGTCGATCAGCTGCGCTTCGAGTTGCAGGACGAACTTGTCCACGATTTGCAGGATCACCTCGCGCGGGAGCGGCGCGAAGCTGACCACCGCATCCAGACGGTTGCGGAATTCGGGCGTGAAGGTGCGCTCGATCGCGGCGGTATCCTCGCCCTCGCGGCGCGCACGGCCAAAGCCGATGGCGGCCTTGGCCTGTTCGGCGGCGCCCGCGTTCGAGGTCATGATCAGGATCACGTTGCGGAAATCCACCGTGCGCCCGTTATGATCGGTCAGCTTGCCGTGGTCCATCACCTGCAGGAGGATGTTGAACACGTCCGGGTGCGCCTTTTCGATCTCGTCGAGGAGCAGCACGCAATGCGGGTGCTGATCGACACCATCGGTGAGCATGCCGCCCTGATCGAAGCCGACATAGCCCGGAGGCGCGCCGATCAGGCGCGAGACCGCGTGTTTCTCCATGTATTCCGACATGTCGAAACGCAGCAGTTCCACGCCGAGCGTATCGGCGAGTTGCTTTGCCACCTCGGTCTTGCCGACGCCGGTGGGGCCGGCGAAGAGATAGTTGCCGATGGGTTTTTCCGGCTCGCGCAGGCCCGCACGGGCGAGTTTGATCGCCGAGGACAGCGTTTCGATCGCCTTGTCCTGCCCGAAGACCACGCGCTTGAGCGTTTTCTCCAGATCGCGCAGCACCTCGGCATCGTCCTTGGAGACGTTCTTCGGCGGGATGCGGGCGATTTTCGCGACCACGGCCTCGATTTCCTTGGGGCCAAGCGTCTTGCGCCGCTTGCTCTCGGGCAGCAGGTGCTGCGCCGCGCCCGCCTCGTCGATCACGTCGATCGCCTTGTCGGGCAGCTTACGGTCGTGGATGTAACGCGCCGACAGCTCCACCGCCGACTTGATCGCGTCATTGGTGTAGCGGATGTCGTGATGCTCTTCGAAATAGGGCTTGAGGCCCATGAGGATCTTGATCGAGTCGCCGACCGAGGGCTCGTTCACGTCGATCTTCTGGAACCGGCGGCTGAGCGCGCGGTCCTTTTCGAAGTGCTGGCGGAATTCCTTGTAGGTGGTCGAGCCCATGCAGCGCAGCTTGCCGCCGCCGAGCGCGGGTTTGAGCAGGTTGGAGGCATCCATCGCGCCGCCCGAAGTCGCGCCCGCGCCGATCACGGTGTGGATTTCGTCGATGAATAGGACGGCATCGGGGTGGTCCTCAAGCTCTTTGACCACGGCCTTGAGGCGTTCCTCGAAGTCGCCGCGATAACGGGTGCCCGCGAGCAGCGCGCCCATGTCGAGCGAGTAGATCGTCGATTTCGAGAGGATCTCGGGCGTCTCGCCCCGGGTGATCTTGAGCGCGAGCCCCTCGGCGATGGCGGTTTTGCCGACGCCCGGATCGCCCACAAGAAGCGGGTTGTTCTTGCGGCGACGGCAAAGCACCTGAATGCAGCGCTCCACCTCGGCTTCGCGGCCGATCAGCGGGTCGATATCGCCTTTGTGCGACTTCTCGTTGAGGTTCACGCAATATTTCGAAAGCGCGGATTCCTTGGCCTCGCCGCCTGCGGCCTCTGCCTCGGCCTTGGGGTCGTCATCGGCGCCGAGCACCGGGCGCGCCTCTCCGAATTCGGGGTCTTTTGCGACGCCGTGGGCGATGAAATTCACCGCGTCGTAGCGGGTCATGTCCTGCTCTTGCAGGAAGAAGGCGGCGTTCGATTCGCGCTCGGCGAAGATCGCGACGAGGACATTCGCCCCCGTCACCTCATTGCGGCCCGAGCTTTGGACATGGATCGCCGCGCGCTGGATCACGCGCTGGAAGGCGGCGGTCGGCACCGCCTCCGATCCCTCGACCTCGGTGATGAGGGTCGAGAGGTCGTCGTCGATGAATTCGGTCAGCGTCTGGCGCAATTCGTCGAGATCGACCGCGCAGGCGCGCATCACGCGGCTGGCGTCCGGCTCGTCGATGAGGGCCAAGAGCAGGTGTTCGAGCGTTGCGAGTTCATGGCGCCGCGCATTGGCAAGCGCCAGCGCACCGTGAATGGCTTGTTCGAGCGTGGTCGAAAACGAAGGCATCAGGTGCTCCTTTCCTAGACTACCGAGGTCTTGCGATGACTGACCCCGATCCTGACCGCATATAGTTAAACTTCGGTGGAAATCGCTTCGCTTCAAGCCCCCAATGCATGAATTTCGCGCTTGACACGCAAACTGCCCGAATTGTGATCAGGGGTCTGGTGCCGTGGGGGGGGTGGAAGCGGTTTCCGAAGGCGGTTCGGAGGGCGGGGCGCTTTCGGGTTTGGGGGCGTGTTCGAGAAACAGCCGCACCAGATCGCGCCGTGAGGCCACGCCGACGAGGCGTCCGGCCTCAATCACCGGGATGATGCGCGCGTCATGGGCGGAGAGACGTTCGATGAGGGTCCAGACCGGGGTGGCGCGGCTGACCGGGCGCACATCGGGGTTCATCAGGGCACGGGCCTCGGCCTCGGGGGGGGCGGCGCGCAGGCGGAACGGGCGGCGCAGTTTTTCGAGGTCGCTGGCGAGGCGGGCCATCGCGCGGGTCTGATCGACGACGCCGAGGAAGCGGCCCTCGCTGTCGGTCACGGTCAGGTTCTTGACACCGGTCGCCTCCATCTTGCGGACGATTTCGCTCAGCGGCGCCTCGGGCGGGACCGAGATCGGGTTCGCGCTCATGATGTCGCCGACGGTGGTGTGCTGCATCAGCGCTTCGGCGCCGCGATGTTCGGCGGCCGCGACGAGGCGGGCGAGATCGGCCGCGCCGAGGTTGGCGGAGGCTTGGAATTCAAGCAGCAGCTTGTCGAGATCGTCCTCGGTCAGCGGCGTGCGGTTGCCGGGCAGGCTCGCGCCCGGGGCCTGACCCGCAAGGAGCGGGCGCGAGGGGTAGGGGATGCCGAAGAGCCGGTTCCAGAGCATCGCAAAGACAATCAGAACGGCGGTCAGGGCCGCGACGGGCATCAGCGCGAAGCTGAAATCGAGGGGATTGTCGGCCTCGAATTCGAGCACGGCAAGCAGCGCGATCCCGGCGGCGGGCGGATGCAGCGCGCGCAGCGCCATCATCGCCATGATCGCCCCCGCCACGGCAAGCCCATCCGCCCAGGGCGGCGGCACCACGCTCAGGACCGCGATCGGCACGAGGGCGGACACCATCATGCCGACCAGCGCGGACCAGGGCTGTGCGAGCGGCGAGTTGGGCAGCACGAACAGGAGCACCGCGGTCGAGGCGAAGCTGGAGACGAGATAGATGCCGGCGGCCTCGGAATGGGGCAGGGTGGCGACGATCAGCGTGGTGATCAGGATGCCGATCCCCGCGCCCGAGGCCGCGCGCAGGATGTCGATCCAGCGCCTGCGCCCCATCTGCGGACCGAAGCGCCCGATCTGGCGGCGCAGGGTCGGGGTCAGGAGGCGGGATAGGGGCATTGGCACGGATAACTCTGGCTGGGCGCGTTCAGAAACGGTCCTTGCGGGCGCGGGCCTCGGTGAAGGTGTCGAGGGGCGTGGCGGCGGGTGGCAGGCCGAGGGCCGCGCGGAGCGCCTTGTCGGTGCCGCGCAGGAAGGGGTTGGTCGCGGCTTCGAGCGAGAGCGGCGCGGGCACGGTCGGGCGGCCCTGGGCACGCAGCGCGCGGACCTCTTCCATGCGGGCGAGAAGCGCGGGGTTCTCGGGTTCGAGGCTTAGTGCGAAGCGGCCGTTGGCCTCGGTATATTCGTGGCCCGAGCAGATCAGCGTGTCGCCCGGAAGCTGTGCGAGCCGCGAGAGACTGTCGAACATCTGGGCGGGGCTGCCCTCGAACAGGCGCCCGCAGCCCCAGCTCATCAGGCTGTCGCCCGAGAACAGAAGCCCCGAGTCGGGGAAGTAATAGGCGATATGGCCGACCGTGTGGCCCGGCACGTCGATCACCTCGACTTCTTCGAGGCCGAGAAGCAGGGTCTCGCCGCCATGGACCTCCTGGTCGAGGGGGGGCAGGCGGTGGGCATCGGCGCGCGCGCCAATCACCTTGGCCCCGGTCGCGGCGGCCAGCGCCTTTACCCCGTCGATATGGTCGTTGTGATGGTGGGTGATGAGGATATTGTGCAGTTTCCACCCCCGCTCGCCAAGTGCGCTCAGCACGGGCGCGGCCTCGGGCACGTCCACGATGCTGGTCGTGTTGGTGGCGGCGTCATGCACGACATAGGCATAATTGTCGGCAAGGCAGGGGATGATAAGCAGTTCAACGGCCATGGCGTTTTTCGTCTCGGTTTGTATTCTGACACAGCTTCGCCCAAGGAGACGTGACGCGCAATGCATCTTGATGTGCTCGACCTGCGCAATTTTTATTATCGCACCCAGCTTGGGCGCGCGGCACAGCGCGCGATCCGCGACCGGGTGACCGAGCTGTGGCCCGCAACGCCCTCGGAGATGGCCGGGCAGACGGTGGCGGGGTTCGGTTTCGCGGTGCCGCTGTTGCGGCCCTATCTGGAGCCCGCGCGGCGCGTGATCGGGCTGATGCCGGCGCAGCAGGGCGTGATGCCCTGGCCCGCGGGGATGCCGAATGTCTCGGTGCTCTGCGAGGAGGCGCGCTGGCCGCTGGAGACCGGGCTGGTGGACCGGCTGGTGGTGATGCACGGGCTGGAGACCTCGGATCACTCGGAGGCGCTGATGGCCGAATGCTGGCGGGTGCTGGGCCCGGGGGGCAAGGCGCTGTTCATCGTGCCGAACCGCGCCGGGCTCTGGGCCCCGCGGGAGACCACGCCGTTCGGGTTCGGGCGGCCCTACACGATGGCGCAGCTCGACCAGATGGCGCGGCGGGCGGGGTTCGTGCCCGAGCGCCATGCGGCGGCGCTTTATATTCCGCCGAGCCATCGGCGCTTCTGGCTGCGCTCCGCCCCGCTCTGGGAGCGGATGGGGCAGCGCGTTTCGGGGCTGCTCGCGGCGGGGGTGATCTTGCTGGAAGTGTCGAAGCAGGTCCATGCGCCGCGCCGCCCCGGACTGGGCGAACGGGTGCGCCGACCGCTTTCGATCCTCGAGGGGGTGCCCAAACCCGTGGCCGGTCCGATCTGACCTCCGATCCGTGGCCCGACAGGGTGGAGATGAATCACTTCGTTGCGCCGGGTGCCTCGGGAATGAGCGATTCTGTCGCCTGACCCGCGCGTCAACCTGCTGATTTCAACGTTAGCGCCCTAACTTCGATGGACTTTTCCGCCCTGCGGCATTGGTCAGCGCAAAATGCGCTTTTTCGTTCACATTCCGTTGTGCAAGACGGTTGCGAGGGGGGGATTGCTCTGCTACACGCAGGCCCGATATTGCGATGTGGAGGAGAGGTCCTTCGCGTCGGGGGAGACCTCTGGCCGCGACATCCCCGTCTTGGCAGAGGCACAGCATCGGAAGGGTGGACGTGTCCGAACCAGCTTCGATTTCCGCAGCCGTAGCCGGTCGCTATGCGACGGCAATTTTCGAACTTGCACGCGATGCCAAAGGTCTTGGCCCGCTCGAGAAAGACGTTGAGGCGCTGGGCGCCGCGCTGGACGGCTCGGCCGATCTGCGCGACCTGATCGCCTCGCCGCTCTACTCGCGCGAAGCTCAGGCCGATGCCGTTGCAGCCATCGCGAAGAAGATGGGTCTTTCCGGCCCGCTCGCGAACGGGCTTCAACTGATGGCGCAAAAGCGTCGTCTGTTCGCGCTGCCGCAACTGCTGAACGCGCTGGCCGAGGCCATCGCCGAAGAGAAGGGCGAAGTGACCGCAGAGGTGACTTCGGCCGCTGAACTTTCGAAGGCACAGGCCGACAAACTGGCGGCCACGCTCAAGAAACAGACGGGCAAGACCGTCAAACTCAACGTTGCAGTCGATGAGACCCTCATCGGCGGCATGATCGTCAAGCTGGGCTCGAAGATGATCGACACCTCGGTCGCTTCGAAACTCGCTTCCCTCAAGAACGCCATGAAAGAGGTCGGATAATGGGCATCCAAGCAGCTGAGATCTCTGCTATCCTCAAGGAGCAGATCAAGAACTTCGGGCAGGACGCCCAAGTCGCCGAAGTGGGCCGCGTGCTCTCCGTCGGTGACGGTATCGCGCGTGTGCACGGGCTCGACAACATCCAAGCGGGTGAGATGGTCGAATTCCCGGGCGGCATCCGCGGGATGGCGCTGAACCTCGAGATCGACAACGTCGGTGTCGTTATCTTCGGCTCGGACCGTGACATTAAAGAAGGTGACACCGTCAAGCGCACCAAGGCCATCGTGGACGTTCCGGTGGGCGAAGGCCTGCTCGGCCGCGTCGTGGACGGCCTCGGCAACCCGATCGACGGCAAAGGCCCGATCAAGGCCGAGAAGCGTTCGGTCGCAGACGTCAAAGCTCCGGGCATCATCCCGCGGAAATCGGTTCACGAACCGATGGCAACCGGCCTCAAGTCGGTTGACGCCATGATCCCCGTTGGCCGCGGCCAGCGCGAGCTCATCATCGGCGACCGTCAGACCGGCAAGACCGCGATCGCGCTCGACACCATTCTGAACCAGAAGTCGTATAACGACGCGGACCCGGCGAACAAGCTGCACTGCTTCTACGTCGCAGTTGGCCAGAAGCGCTCGACCGTTGCGCAGCTGGTGAAGAAGCTCGAAGAAACCGGCGCGATGGAATACACCACCGTTATCGCCGCGACCGCTTCGGACCCCGCGCCGATGCAGTTCCTCGCGCCCTATTCGGCAACCGCAATGGCCGAATACTTCCGCGACTCGGGCCGCCACGCTCTCATCATCTATGATGACCTGTCGAAACAGGCTGTGGCTTACCGTCAGATGTCGCTGCTGCTGCGCCGCCCGCCGGGCCGCGAAGCTTACCCGGGCGACGTTTTCTACCTGCACTCCCGCCTGCTGGAGCGTTCGGCGAAGCTGAACGAGGACTTCGGCGCCGGCTCGCTGACCGCTCTGCCGGTCATCGAAACCCAAGGCGGCGACGTGTCGGCCTTCATTCCGACCAACGTGATCTCGATCACCGACGGTCAGATCTTCCTCGAAACCGAACTGTTCTACCAAGGTATCCGTCCGGCCGTTAACACCGGTCTGTCGGTGTCGCGCGTGGGTTCGTCGGCTCAAACCAACTCGATGAAGTCGGTTGCAGGCCCGGTGAAACTCGAACTCGCACAGTACCGCGAGATGGCCGCCTTCGCACAGTTTGGTTCGGACCTCGACGCCGCAACCCAGAAACTGCTGAACCGCGGTGCGCGTCTGACCGAGCTGATGAAGCAGCCGCAATACTCGCCGCTGACCAACGCCGAAATCGTTGCCGTGATCTTCGCGGGCACCAACGGTTACCTGGACAACGTCCCGGTGAAGGAAGTGGGTCGTTGGGAAGCCGGTCTGCTGGCGCATCTGCGTTCGAACCGCAAGGACATCCTCGACTGGCTCACCAACGAGGACCCGAAGATCAAGGGCGACGCTGCCGACAAGCTCAAGGCTGCGATCGAAGAATTCGCCAAGACCTTCGCGTAAGCGCCTGAAAGGACAGGGAAATGCCCAGCCTTAAGGACCTAAAAAACCGGATCGAGAGTGTTAAGAACACTCGGAAGATCACGAAGGCGATGCAGATGGTCGCGGCAGCAAAACTGCGCCGCGCCCAGGAAGCCGCCGAAAGCGCCCGGCCCTTCGCCGAGCGCATGACCGCCGTCATGTCGGGGCTCGCAGCCTCGGTGGGCGGTTCCGACAGCGCGCCCCGGCTCCTTGCCGGGACGGGCTCGGATCAGACCCACCTTCTGGTGGTGATGACCGGCGAGCGCGGCCTTTGCGGTGGCTTCAACGCCAATATCGCGAAACTGGCCCGCGCCCGTGCCAATGAACTGCTGGCAGCCGGCAAAACGGTGAAGATCCTCACCGTCGGCAAGAAAGGCCGCGACGCGATGCGCCGCGACTATGGCCAGTATTTCGTTGGTCACGTCGATCTCTCCGAGGTCAAGCGTATCGGCTATGCCAATGCGCAGGACATCGCACGCGATCTGCTGACCCGTTTCGAAGCGGGTGAGTTCGATGTCGCGACGATCTTCTACTCGGAGTTCGAAAGCGTGATCAGCCAGGTGCCTACCGCGAAACAGATCATTCCCGCGCAGTTCGAAGCGTCCGAAGAGGCTGGTGCCTCGGCGGTTTACGACTACGAGCCGAGCGAGGAAGAGATCCTGGCAGATCTTCTGCCGCGTGGTGTGGCAACGGCGATCTTTGCCGCGCTTCTGGAAAACAACGCCTCGTTCAATGGCGCCCAGATGTCGGCAATGGATAACGCAACCCGCAACGCGGGCGAAATGATCGACAAGCTGACGATCGAGTTCAACCGCTCGCGTCAGGCCGTGATCACCAACGAGCTCATCGAAATTATTTCGGGCGCCGAGGCGCTCTGACGAAATCGGAGAAACGAATATGGCAATCAAAGGCAAAGTGACCCAGGTCATCGGCGCCGTCGTCGACGTTCAGTTCGACGGCGGGCTCCCCGCGATTCTCAACGCACTGGAAACCGTGAACAACGACAAGCCGCTCGTGCTTGAAGTGGCGCAGCACCTTGGCGAGAACACCGTTCGCGCCATCGCAATGGACGCGACCGAAGGTCTCGTCCGTGGCGCGGTCGTGACCGACACGGGCGCACCGATCTCGGTTCCGGTCGGCAACGCGACGCTGGGCCGCATCCTGAACGTCATCGGCGAGCCGGTGGACGAAAAGGGCCCGGTCAACGCGTCTGAGCACCGCGCGATCCACCAGCCGGCACCGGACTTCGCCGAGCAGTCGACCGCTTCGGAAATCCTCGCAACCGGCATCAAGGTGATCGACCTTCTCGCGCCCTACTCGAAGGGTGGTAAGATCGGTCTGTTCGGTGGTGCAGGCGTGGGTAAAACCGTTCTCATCATGGAACTCATCAACAACATCGCAAAAGTGCACTCGGGCTTCTCGGTGTTCGCGGGTGTGGGTGAGCGGACCCGTGAGGGGAACGACCTTTACCACGAGATGATCGAGTCGGGCGTTATCGTTCCGGACAACCTCGAAGAGTCGAAAGTGGCCCTGGTCTACGGTCAGATGAACGAACCGCCGGGCGCACGTATGCGCGTGGCTCTGTCGGGTCTGACCCTCGCAGAACAGTTCCGCGACCAGTCGGGGACCGACGTTCTGTTCTTCGTGGACAACATCTTCCGCTTCACCCAGGCAGGTTCCGAGGTTTCGGCACTTCTGGGCCGTATTCCTTCGGCCGTGGGCTACCAGCCGACGCTGGCCACCGACATGGGTGCGCTTCAGGAACGTATTACCTCGACCAAAGCTGGCTCGATCACCTCGGTGCAGGCCATCTACGTTCCGGCCGACGACTTGACCGACCCTGCGCCGGCAACCTCGTTCGCCCACCTCGACGCAACCACCGTTCTGTCGCGTGCGATCTCGGAACTCGGCATCTACCCGGCCGTGGACCCGCTCGACTCGACCTCGCGTATTCTCGACCCGGCCATCGTCGGCGAAGAGCATTACAACGTTGCGCGTGACGTCCAGGGTATCCTTCAGCGCTACAAGTCGCTGCAGGACATCATCGCCATCCTCGGCATGGACGAACTGTCGGAAGAAGACAAACTCACCGTGGCCCGCGCCCGTAAGATCCAGCGTTTCCTCTCGCAGCCGTTCGACGTTGCGAAAGTGTTCACCGGCTCGGACGGCGTTCAGGTTCCGCTGGAAGACACGATCCGCTCGTTCAAGGCGGTTGTGGCTGGCGAATACGACCACCTGCCGGAAGCAGCCTTCTACATGGTTGGCGGCATCGACGAGGTGATCGCCAAGGCCGAGAAACTCGCCGCTGCGGCGTAAGGAGGCTGACCAATGGCCGATACGATGCAATTCGATCTCGTCTCGCCTGAACGGAAGCTCGCTTCCGCACAGGTGACCGAGGTCCGGGTTCCGGGCGCCGATGGCGACCTGACCGTGATGGCGGGCCACGCGCCCCTCATCGCAACGCTGCGGCCGGGCATCCTTGTTGTCGTCGGGCCGAATGGCACCGAGGACTACGCCGTGACCGGTGGTTTCGTTCAGGTCGATGCTTCGGGCGTCACCGTGCTCGCAGAGCGCGGCCTGCCCAAGGCAGAGCTGACCGCGGCGATCCATGCGGAGATGATGGCAGAGGCCAAGAAGACCGTCGAAGAAGCCCATCCGTCGGTGGCGGATGCGGCGACCAAGATGCTCGCCGATATGGAAGCCCTTGGCACCCATATGAGCCTCTGAGCCCAGCCAGAAACAGGAAAAGCCCCGGCCATCGCGCCGGGGCTTTTTCTTTTCAACCGGGGCGCGTAAATCTGTATCAGGCAAGACGGGAAATGCGCATGCTGAAGATGAACGGCAACAGGGTTGGGGTCATGCGGGGGTCGCTGGTCCTGTTCTCGGATTATCAGGACGGGGGCGTGATGTGGACCGGAGAGGGGCCGCGCGAGCTGCGCAAGCTCGTGGAGTTTTCCGAGCCGTTTCAGGTGCCGCCCGTGGTGCAGGTCTCTCTCTCGATGTGGGACATCGACCAGAAGCACAATCCGCGCATGGATATCTCTGCCGATATGGTCACCGAAGAAGGCTTCGTGATCGTGTTCCGCACATGGGGCGACACGCGCGTCGCGCGGGTGCGGGCGGACTGGCTGGCCATCGGTCCGATCGGCCATGAGGACGATTGGGACGTGTATTGAGGGAGGCACGCGGCGGGGTTCCCGCCGCGCCGTCACTCAGCCTGCGAGATAGCGCGCGATTGCCGCCTCAGAGCCGTCTTTCCAGACCGCATTCAGCGCGTCGGTGAAGACCGCGACCAGTTCGGCATTGTCGCCCAGATCGCCGTAGATCTCCTTCATTTCGAGCCAAGCGGCGGGCCGGGCTTTCGCCAGAGCCGCCTGAGCGGTCAGCCGATCCCAGTTCGGGTCGTTCGGCTCGGTCTTGTGGCCGCTCTCGGTGGTGCCAAAGCAATAGCGGCACCAGAGCGCAGAGAGCAGGATCAGCCCGTCATAGCTGGCCCCTTGCGCGATCCGGTCACGGATCGAGGGGATGATGAACTTCGGCTGTCGGTTCGAGCCATCGAGGCAGAGGCGGCGCACGGTGTCGGCGACCTCGGGGTTCGAGAAGCGCTCGATGATCAGCTGTTTGTAATCCGTGAGGTCCTGGCCGGGGACGGGGGGCACGATCGGCAGGACCTCGTCGGTCAGGATCTTGTCGAGGAAGGCGCGGATCAGCGGATCGGCCATCGCCTCATGGACGAAGTGGATGTCGCGCAGCCCGCCCGGATAGGCGATGATCGCGTGGCCGCCGTTGAGGATGCGGATCTTCATCGTCTCGAACTTGTCGACATGGGGGGTGAAGGTCACGCCGACCTTTTCGAGCGCAGGGCGTCCGGCGGGGAAAGTGTCCTCCATCACCCATTGGCGGAACGGCTCGCAGGTGACGGGGGCGGCGTCTTCGATGTCGAAGCGCGCGGCCATCTCGCGTTCGCGCGGGCCGGTGGCTGGGGTGATGCGGTCGACCATGGAGTTCGGGAAGGCGACCTCGGCTTCGATCCATGCGGCCAGTTCGGGATCGCTGAGCCGCGCGAGGCCCACCACCGCGTCGCGGGTGACATGGCCGTTATGGGGGACGTTGTCGCAGCACATCACGGTGAAGGGAACGTGGCCGCCCGCGCGGCGGGCGCGGAGCGCGGCGACGATGGCGCCGAAGGCCGTGTCGGGCGTGTCCGGGTTGGCGGCGTCGCGCTGGATGTCGGGGTGATCGGGGCTGAAGGTGTTGGTCTTCGGGTCGATGTAATAGCCACCCTCGGTCACGGTCAACGAGACGATGCGGATCGCCGGGTCACGCATCGCGGCGATGAGCGCGGCGTTCCCCGGAGCCACTTCGACAAAGCCGGTCATCGCGCCGATGACGCGGGCGCTGTGCGCACCGGGGGCCAGTTCGATCACGCTGTACAGGCCGTCCTGCTCCAGAAGGGTCTCGCGCATCCGGGCATCGCCCTCGCGCACGCCCGCGCCGAGAAGTGCCCAGTCATGGCCCTCGTCCAGCGCGAAGAGGTCGTCGAGATAGACCGCCTGATGCGCGCGGTGGAAATTGCCGCAGCCGATATGGACGATGCCGGGACTGAGCCGGGCGCGGTCATAGCCGGGTTTGGCGACGGTTTCGGGCAGTTGGCCCAGCGTGGCGTTCGTCAGTTTCATCTCAGCTCATCCAGTTCCCACCGTCCACATTGTAGGTCTGTGCGACGATGTAATCGGCCTCGGGGGAGGCCAGGAAAACGGCCATGCCGGTCAGGTCCTGGGCTGTGCCCATCCGACCAAAGGGGACGGCGGCGCCGACCTCTTTCTTCTTTTGGCCGAGAGGTTTGTTCTCGTATTTCGCAAACAGCGCATCCACGCCGTCCCAGTGCGCGCCATCGACCACGCCGGGCGCGATGGCGTTCACGTTGATGCCGTGCCCGATCAGGTTCAGCCCCGCCGATTGCGTGAGGCTGATGACGGCGGCCTTCGAGGCGCAATAGACCGCGACGAGCGCTTCGCCGCGCCGTCCGGCCTGGCTGGCCATGTTGATGATCTTGCCGCCGCGGCCCTGCGCGATCATCTGCTTGGCCGCGGCCTGCATCATGAAGAGCGTGCCTTCGACATTGATCGCAAAGACGCGGTCGTAGTCGTCGCGTGTGATCTCGGTCAGCGGGGCCAGCGAGAAAATGGCGGCGTTGTTGATCAGGATGTCGATGCCGCCGGTCTCGGCCATATGGGCCATTGCCGCGTCGATGCTGGCTTTGTCGGTGACATCGAGCGCAACGGCCTCCGCGCCGATTTCGGCGGCGGTGGCGCGGGCGGCCTCGATGGCGATGTCACCGATCACGACCTCTGCGCCTTCGCGGAGGTAGCTTTCGGCAAAAGCGCGCCCGATGCCGCGTGCGGCCCCGGTGATCAGCGCGCGTTTCCCCTTGAGCCTCATGCCAGTGCCAAGCCTTTCGCGTCGAAGCGGTGCATCTGGCTCGCATCGGGTGTGAGCCAGACGGTATCGCCGTGGCGCAGCCCCATTTCGCCGCCGACACGGACATTGATCACGCCATGCGCGGTGGTCACGTGCAGGAAGGTGTCGGAGCCCAGATGTTCGGCCACGCCGACCTTGCCCTGCCAGAGCCCCTCGGTGGTCGAGACCTCGATATGCTCGGGGCGGATGCCGATGGCGTGGGCATTGTGCTTGGCAGCCTCTTCGCCTTCGACGAAGTTCATCTTGGGCGAGCCGATGAAGCCCGCGACGAAGCGGTTACGCGGCGCGCGGTAGAGTTCGAGGGGGCTGCCGACTTGCTCAATGCGGCCCGCTTGCAGCACGACGATCTTGTCGGCCATGGTCATGGCCTCGACCTGATCGTGGGTCACGTAGATCATCGTCGTGCCGAGCGACTGGTGCAGTTCCGAGATTTCGAGCCGCATGTTCACCCGCAGCGCCGCGTCGAGGTTCGAGAGTGGTTCGTCGAAGAGGAAGGCGGCCGGTTCGCGCACGATGGCGCGGCCGATGGCGACCCGCTGGCGTTGACCACCCGAGAGCTGCCCCGGACGCCGGTCCAGATAGTCGGTGAGGTTGAGGATGCTCGCCGCATTCGCAACCTTTTCCTCGATGACCTTTGGATCGGTTTTCGCCATCTTCAGCGGGAAGGCGATGTTCTTCTTCACCGACATATGCGGGTAGAGCGCGTAGCTTTGGAACACCATCGCAAGGCGGCGCTTGGCCGGGGGGAGGGTGGTCGCCTCAGTGCCGTCGATCTCGATCACGCCGCCCGAGACATCCTCGAGCCCGGCGATCAGGCGCAGGAGCGTGGATTTGCCGCAGCCCGAGGGGCCGACGAAGACCACGAATTCGCCCTCGTCGATCTTGAGGTCGAGCGGCGGGATCACTTCGACTTCGCCGAAGCGTTTGGTCACGCCCTTGAGTTCAATCTGTCCCATCTCTCGGGCTCCCTTATTTCACCGCGCCGAAGGTCAGGCCACGCACGAGCTGTTTCTGGCTGAACCAGCCAAGGATCAGGATCGGTGCGATGGCCATCGTGCTGGCGGCGGACAGTTTTGCGTAGAACAGCCCTTCGGGGCTCGAATAGCTGGCGATGAAGGCCGTGAGCGGCGCGGCCTTGGCTGCCGTGAGGTTCAGCGTCCAGAACGCTTCGTTCCAGGCGAGGATGATGTTGAGCAGCACCGTCGAGGCAATGCCCGGCACCGCCATGGGGGTCAGGACGTAGAGGATTTCCTCCTTGAGCGTGGCCCCATCCATCCGCGCGGCTTCGAGGATCTCGCCCGGGATCTCCCGGAAATAGGTGTAGAGCATCCAGACGATGATCGGCAGGTTGATCAGCATGAGCACGATCACAAGGCCGATGCGGCTGTCGAGAAGGCCCAGTTTGATGAACAGCAGATAGATCGGGTAGAGCACGCCCACGGCGGGCAGCATCTTGGTCGAGAGCATCCACATCAGGATGTCCTTGGTGCGCTTCGAGGGGACGAAGGCCATCGACCATGCGGCGGGCACGGCGACGATCAGGCCGAGCAGCGTCGAGCCGCCCGCGATGATGATCGAGTTCCACAGGTAGCGCATGTAGTCCGAGCGCTCTTGCACGACGGCGTAGTTTTCCAGCGTCCAGTCGAAGAACAGGAAGAGTGGCGGGTCGTTGATAGCCTGCGCCTCGATCTTGAAGCTGGTCAGGATCGTCCAGAGGATCGGGAAGAAGATCAGCAGCCCCACGGCCCATGCGAGGGCGGTGTTGATCGACTTGCGGCGGGGGGTAGTGGCGCGGGCCATGGTCAGATCCTCCTCACGCGTCGAGGTTCTTGCCAACGATGCGCATCAGGAAGATGGCAACGATGTTGGCGAGGATGATGGCATAGACGCCGCCTGCGGAGCCCAGGCCGATATTCTGGCTCTCCAGCACGCGCTGGAAGATCAGGTAGGACAGGGTCCGGGTGCCGAAGGCGCCACCGGTGGTCACAAAGATCTCTGCGAAGATCCCCAAAAGGAAGATCGTCTGGATCAGGATCACGATGGTGATTGCGCGGCTCAGGTGCGGCAGGGTGATGAACCAGAACCGCTTGAGCACTGGCGCACCGTCCATCTCGGCGGCCTCAAGCTGCTCGGAGTCGAGCGACTGGATCGCGGTCAGCAGGATCAGCGTCGCGAAGGGCAGCCATTGCCAGCTGATGATGATGATCAGGGACGGCATCGACGCCTGGCTCAGCCACTCGACCGGTTGCGCGCCGAAAAAGCGCCACAGATGGGCGAGAATGCCGTTGATCGGGTCCATGAACATGTTCTTCCAGACCAGCGCCGACACGGTCGGCATCACGAAGAACGGCGCGATGACGAGGATGCGGACGATGCCCTGCCCCCACATCGGCTGATCGAGCAGGATCGCGAGCAGCACGCCAAGCACCAGCGTGATGACGAGCACGCCGCCGACGATGATCAGCGTGGTCTGGATGCTCGGCCAGAAAGAGCTTGAGGTGACGAAGCTGACATAGTTGTCAAAGCCGACCCAGCCCAGATCGCCACCGCGCAGGGGCAGGTATTTCTTGAACGAGAAATACAGCGTCATGATGAGCGGAACCAGCATCCAGCCCAGAAGCAGAATGACCGCCGGGGCCATCATCAATCTGGCTGCGGACCGCGACTGTTGGGTCGCCATGACTTCACCCTCCCTAGGATTGCGGGGCTCGCGTTTCGGGGCCGCAATTCGGCCGTGTCGCTTATCGTAAAGGAACTAACGAAGACCGGGGGGCAGCGAGACGCCGCCCTCCGGCCCCGGGAGGAGCTTAGCGGTAACCCGCTGCTTCCATGGCGTCATTGGTGATGGCTTGCGCCTTGGCCAGTGCTTCGTCGACCGTTTGCTGGCCGGCATAGACCGCCGAGAATTCCTGGCTCACTTCCGAAGCGATGCCCGCGAATTCCGGGATGGCCGCGAACTGCACGCCGACATAGGGCGAGGGTTCGACGGTGGAATTGTTCGGGTCAGCCGACAGGATCGAGTCCAGCGTCATCTTGGCGAAGGGGACTTCCATGTAGTTCGGGTTCTCGTAGAGAGAGGTGCGTGCGCCCGGAGGCACGTTCGCCCAGCCCTCTTTCTCGGCCACGAGCTCGATATATTCTTTCGAGGTCGCCCATTCGATGAAGGTCTTGGCCGCCGCCTCTTTCTGGGTGCCGGCGGGGATCGCCAGAGCCCATGCCCAGAGCCAGTTCGACCGCTTGCCAAGCCCGTTATCGGGTGCGAGCGCGAAGCCGACCTTGTCAGCCACGGTCGAGTCGTTGGGGTTGGTCACGAAGGACGCCGCGACGGTCGCGTCGATCCACATGCCGCACTTGCCTTGCTGGAACAGCGAGAGGTTCTCGTTGAAGCCGTTGGTGGCGTAGCCGGCCGGGCCGGATTCGCTCATCATGCCGACGAAGAACTCGAGCGTGTCTTTCCACGGCTGGGTGTCGAACTGGGCATTCCAGTCCATGTCGAACCAGCGCGCCCCGAAGGAGTTCGACATGGCGGTGATGAAGGCGCCGCCTTCGCCCCAGCCGGCCTTGCCGCGCAGGCAGATGCCGTTGATGTCATTGGCGCGGTCGGTCATCGCGGCTGCCGCCTCACGGATGAAGGTCCAGGTCGGCGCTTCGGGCATTTCCAGACCGGCCTTTTCCATCAGGTCGGTGCGATACATGATCATCGAGCTTTCGCCGTAGAAAGGCGCGGCATAGAGCGTGCCGTCATGGCTCAGACCGCCAGCCATCGCGGGCAGGATGTCACCGGCGTCGTAGTCAGCGGACAGGTCGTTGAGCGGCACGAGCCAGCCATTGGCACCCCAGATCGGGGTTTCATACATGCCGATGGTCATGACGTCGAAAGCGCCGCCCTTGGTCGAGATGTCGGTGGTGACGCGCTGACGCAGCACGTTTTCTTCGAGGGTCACCCACTCGACCTGAATGTCGGGATATTTCGCGTTGAAGGCATCCATCATGCCTTGCATGCGGATCATGTCACCGTTGTTCACGGTGGCCACGGTGATGGTTTCTGCGCCGGCCACGGCGGCAAATGCGCCAAAGGCGCAGGCGCCCATAAGCGCCCGGATCGTCATAGTCATGGTATCCTCCCATTGGGATGGGCGTTTGCTCATCCTGTGGGCAAATACTCACAAAATCCGAGGCGGGGAGTCAACATGGAATTTTGCCAGACCTGCGGAAGGGTCCTCACAGCTGCGAAAGCCCCGCGCGGGAGGGCGGGGCTTAGGGCTATCGTTCTGATTTCTTTCAGTCCTGTGCGAGCAATGCGCGCGCTGTGCGTTCGTCGGTGACGAGCCCGTTGATGAGCCGCCCCGTGATCGCGCCCCGAATCGCGGCCAGCTTGGCCGCGCCGCCCGCGATTCCGATCACGCTTGCGGCGCGGCCGGGTTCCAGCCGGATCGAGCCGATCCGGGCCGTGGTCTCGGTGTCGATGTAACGCCCCTGTGCGTCGAATACGCCGCCCACGACCTCGCCCACGGCGCCTGCCTTTTGCAGATCGCTCAATTCGGCGCGGGTGATGAACCCATCCTTGAAAAGCGGCGCGTCGTCACCCATCTGGCCCACGCCGACAAAGGTCGCGTCGGCGTCGCCCGCGAGTTGCAACACCGATTGCACGGGCTTCAGGCGGTTGAAGAGCGCGCGCTCGGCGGGCGTTTCGCTGATGACCGGGACGAGCATCGGGTAATGCGGCACCTGAAGCTTGTCGGCGATGCGCATGATGACATCGTAGAAGCTCGCCGAGCCATCGGGGGCGATGTTGCCGATCAGTGAGACGATCTTGTGTTGGCTCGCAGGGGTGGGCGTCAGTTCCTCGACCATGACGCTCAACGCGCGGCCTGTGCCGAAGGCGATGACCTGTGGATCGGGGCGGGCGAGGACCTGTTCGACGAGCGCGGCGGCGAGCGGTGCGAAGGCGCGGGCCGGGTCGCTCCCGTCGGGAAGCGAGGGCGCCACGCGGCAGATCCGCAGCCCGAAACGTTTGCACAGCGCGGTTTCCAATTCGAGGCAGGCGGTGATCTTGTGTTCGAGGCGCACATGGACCAGCCCATCGGCGGTCGCGCGGCTCACGAGCCGCTGTGCGCGCTGCCGGGACACCCCCATCTCGGCGGCGATCTGATCCTGCGTCAGCCCGCCCACATAGTAGAGCCACCCGGCGCGGGCGGCCTCATCCTGAGGCGTCGCTTCGACCTTGATCACACCGTTCATGCCATTCTCCCGAGGCTTGGCTCAATCTGGAAGAATTTTTCGAAAGACGCAAATTCCCGTGCGGGGCGGGCGTTGTCGGGGGGGCTGAGATCGCGCCCCTGAAGGTGGCTGCCGCCGGTAAAGCGCCAGACCTGCATCCCTGCCGCAAGCCCCGCGCGGATGCCGTTCAGGCTGTCTTCGATCACAAGGCAACGCTCTGGATCGGCACGCATTTCATGGGCGGCGAGGTTGAAGAGGTCGGGCGCAGGTTTGCCATGCGCGACCTGGCTTGCGGTGTAGAGCCGCTGGCCCACGCGGCCCCGGAGGCCTGCGATTTCAAGCGAGCGCTCAGCGCGCGGACGGCTCGACGAGGTGGCCACGCACCACGGCACGCGAAGCCGGTCAAGCACTTCGGTGACGCCCGGCATGACCCGTAATTCGGTCTCGAACCGATCGAGGAGCCGGGCGCGGTAGCGGGTCTCGAAACTCTCGGGCAGGTCGAGGCCGAACTCGTAGCGGATCTGTTTCATCACGATCGGATAGGAGCGCCCGAGGAAATGCCGCGCGACATAGTCGAGGTCGATCCGCACGCCGAGCGGCGCGAGTTCTTCGACCAGCATCTGGGCGCTGATGATCTCGGAATCGATGAGCACGCCATCGCAGTCGAAAATGACGAGATCGAACACCGGATACCTCTTCGTGGTGGAGCGGTCGGCCCGCTCCGTGTGAATGCAAATCTGAGCATGGGGCAGGGGCGAGCGCAAGAGAGCCCGCCTCCCATGGAAAAGGGCGCCCCGAGAGGCGCCCTTCCCAGTCCCGTCGCGGGAGCGGCTGATTACATCATGCCGCCCATGCCGCCCATGCCGCCCATGTCGGGCATGCCGCCGGCTGCGCCTTTGGGTTCCGGCTTCTCGGCCACCATCGCTTCGGTGGTGATCAGCAGGCCAGCAACCGATGCCGCGTCTTCAAGCGCGGTGCGGGTCACTTTGGCCGGGTCGATGACGCCGAACTTGAACATGTCGCCATATTCTTCGGTTTGCGCGTTGAAGCCGAAGCTCAGGTCGGCCGATTCGCGGACCTTGCCGGCCACGACCGCACCGTCCACACCGGCGTTCTCTGCGATCTGACGCATCGGCGCTTCGAGGGCGCGGCGCACGATGGCGATACCAGCGTCCTGATCCGAGTTCGCACCGGTCAGGTCGGCCAGAGCCTTGCCGCCTTGCACCAGAGCGACGCCACCGCCCACGACGATGCCCTCTTGGACAGCGGCGCGGGTTGCGTTCAGAGCGTCGTCCACACGGTCTTTGCGCTCTTTCACTTCGACCTCGGTCATGCCGCCAACGCGGATCACGGCCACGCCGCCTGCGAGTTTCGCAACACGCTCTTGCAGCTTCTCGCGGTCGTAATCGCTGGTGGTTTCTTCGATCTGCGTGCGGATCTGAGCGACGCGCGCTTCGATCTCGGCCTTGTCACCGGCACCGTCCACGATGGTGGTGTTTTCTTTGGTGATCTGAACTTTCTTGGCGGTGCCAAGCATGTCCATGCCGACGTTTTCGAGCTTCATGCCGAGGTCTTCCGAGATCACCTGACCGCCGGTCAGGATCGCGATGTCCTGCAGCATGGCCTTGCGGCGATCGCCGAAGCCCGGTGCTTTCACGGCTGCGATCTTCAGGCCGCCGCGCAGCTTGTTGACCACGAGGGTCGCGAGCGCTTCGCCTTCGACGTCTTCCGCGATGATCAGCAGCGGCTTGTTCGACTGGATGACCGACTCGAGCAGCGGGACCATCGGCTGGAGCGACGAGAGTTTCTTCTCGTGCAGCAGGATGAGGCAGTCTTCGAGTTCCGCGACCATCTTGTCGGGGTTGGTCACGAAGTAGGGCGAGAGGTAGCCGCGGTCGAATTGCATGCCTTCGACGACTTCAACCTCGGTTTCCATGCCTTTGTTTTCTTCGACGGTGATGACACCCTCGTTGCCGACTTTCTGCATCGCGTCTGCGATGAAGCGGCCGATGGTGGCTTCGCCGTTGGCCGAGATGGTGCCGACCTGGGCGACTTCGTCCGAGTCTTTCACCGGACGGGCGGCGGCCTTGATGGCCTCGACGACTTTGGTGGTTGCCATGTCGATGCCGCGCTTGAGGTCCATCGGGTTCATGCCCGCGGCCACGGCTTTCATGCCTTCCTTGACGATCGCTTGCGCGAGCACGGTCGCGGTGGTGGTGCCGTCGCCAGCCTCGTCATTGGTGCGCGAGGCGACTTCTTTCACCATTTGCGCGCCCATGTTTTCGAACTTGTCCGAAAGTTCGATCTCCTTCGCAACCGACACACCGTCCTTGGTGATGCGCGGTGCGCCGAAGGATTTTTCGATGACGACGTTGCGGCCTTTCGGGCCGAGCGTGACCTTGACCGCATCGGCGAGGATGTTCACGCCCTTGAGCATGCGATCGCGGGCATCGGTCGAGAATTTGACGTCCTTGGCTGCCATGATTTTTGGCTCCTGACTTGGTATTTCGTTGGAAGTTCAGCGTGTCAGTGGGGATCGGCTCAGCCGATGATGCCCATGATGTCGCTTTCTTTCATGATGAGGTATTCTTGGCCGTCGAGGGTCACTTCGGTGCCCGACCATTTGCCAAAGAGCACGCGATCACCCGCCTTGACGGACGGTGCGATCAGCTCGCCCGAATCCTTGCGTGCGCCTTCGCCGGTGGCGACGACTTCGCCCTCTGCCGGTTTTTCCTTGGCGCTATCGGGGATGATCAGGCCGCCCTTGGTTTTTTCTTCGCTCTCGACGCGCTTGACCAGCACACGGTCATGAAGCGGTTTGAATGCCATCTGGGTCACTCCCTAAGGTTCCAGGTTTGTGGGTTTTAGCACTCATATGGGGTGAGTGCTAACGACGGGGGAGTTAGTCACTGCCCCCCGCAGGTGTCAACACCCGGAACCGCGAAAATTTTGCGAAAAATTCGCTGCGGCGCAGCATGGGCGGGCCGGTGTTTACCGGGAGCGGCGCGCGTGGCACTGTGCGGCAAAGCCTCGGAGGTTTCATGTTCGTTCGTTTCTTAGTTGTCGTTGTCGCTGTGCTCGGGCTTGCCGGTTCGCTTCAGGCCGAATGTGTGGGGGCCGATCTGCGTGCGGAGTTGACCCCGGATCAAAGCGCGTCACTGCGCGCGCAGGCCGAGGCCGTGCCCTATGCGCGGGGGATCTTGTGGCAAGCGACGAAGGGCAATCAGGTCGTGACCTTTGTCGGGACGCTGCATCTGCCCGACTCGCGCCACGAGGCGGTGCTGGATCGGTTGCAGTCCGCGATCGGCTCGGCGCAGACGCTGTTGGTCGAGGCCGGTCCCGAGGAAGAGGCCGCGCTGCAATCCGCGATGACGACGCAACCGGACATGATGTTCAAGACGGCGGGGCCGACATTGCCCGAGCGTCTGACCGAGGCTGAGTGGCTGGCGCTCTCGCAGGCGGCCGAGGCGCGCGGCTTTCCGCCGTTCCTCGCCGCCAAGATGCAGCCTTGGTTCCTGTCGATGATGCTCGCCTTCAGCCCCTGCGTGATGCAGGAATTGCAAGCCGGGCAGCTTGGGCTCGACAAGTTGGTGATGCAGGCGGCGCTTGGGGCGGGGGTGCAGGTGCGCGCGCTGGAGCCCTATGACACGCTGTTTCACCTGTTCCTTGATATGACGCCCGAAGAGGAACTGATCGCGCTGCGCATGTCGCTGGTCAATGCGGCGCGCGGGGATGACATGACCCACACCATGGTCGAGAGCTATTTCGACGAAGATATCCAGCTGATCTGGGAGTTAGGGCAGTATTTCGGTCGCCTCGACGCGGGCGCGATGTTCACCGAGGCCGAGTTCGACGCGATGAGTGCCGAGGCCGAGGAAGAGCTGGTGCTCGCGCGCAATCGGGCGTGGATTGCGGTGATCGAGGAGGCGGCGTCCGAGGGGCCTTTGGTCGTTGCGGCGGGCGCGCTTCACATGCCGGGAGAGGAGGGCGTGCTGAACCTCTTGGCGGAGCGGGGCTGGGAGGTTCGTCCGCTGGAGTGAGAGGCGCTTTTCTGCAAGCGCGAAAGGGGCATGACAACAGGCGCGCTTGGGCCTATAAGCGCCCGGAATCCGCAATTACCGCAATTTCCGAGGTTTGACATGACCACCAAGGTTCTCGGCCACAAGGCCCCCGATACCGACTCCACCGGCTCGCCGATTGTCTGGGCGTGGTATCTGAACGAAGTCAAAGGCGTGCCCGCCGAGGCCGTGCTGCTGGGTGAGCCCAACACCGAAGCCGCCTTCGTTCTCAAGCACTGGGACCTGCCGAAGCCCGCGATCATCTCAGACGTGTCCGAGGGTGAGAAAGTCGTCATCGTCGACACCAACAACCCCGCCGAACTGCCCGCAGGGATCAACGGCGCCGACATCACCGCGATTATCGACCACCACAAGCTGGTCGGCGGTCTCGAGACCAAGGGCCCGATCGACATCACCATCCGCCCGCTCGCCTGCACCGCCACCATCATGTATGACCTGATGGGCGATGACGTGGCCAAGGCGCCGCGCGGTATCAAGGGTGCGATGCTGTCGTGCATCCTCTCGGACACGCTGGAATTCCGTTCGCCGACCACCACCGATCACGACAAGGCCGTTTGCGAAGCGCTGGCCAAGGATCTTGGCGTCGATATGGGTGAGCTTGCCACCGCGATGTTCGAGGCGAAGTCGGATGTCTCGGCCTTCTCCGAGGCCGAACTGCTGCGCATGGACTCCAAGGAATACACCGTCGGCGCGACCGATCTGCGTGTCTCGGTTCTCGAAACCACTGCGCCGAAGATGATCCTCGACCGCAAGGATGCGCTGATGGCGGCGATGCCGGGCGTTGCGAAAGAAGATGGCGCACATGAAGTGCTGCTCTTCGTGGTCGACATCCTGAACGAAGAGGCGACTTTGCTGGTGCCGAACGACACCGTGAAGCAGATTGCCGAGGCGTCCTTCGGTTGCTCGGTGTCGGGCGATACCGTCGTTCTGCCGGGCATCATGTCGCGCAAGAAGCAGATCATCCCGAACCTCAAGGCCTGAGCCGGGATCGCCTGAATGATCGAGGGGCGTGGGGCAACCCGCGCCCCTTTTTCTATGGGGGGCGTGGGGGGCGTTGCCGCCCTGTGGGCCAGGACCCATTCATCCCCGGCGTATTTCGGGTTTGAGGAAAGGGGCGGGCCGTTGCGCTTCGCGGCCCGGGGCGACATAAAGCGACGGGGCGGGTGTCCGCCATTTCGATCCGAGGGAGCCGCCATGACCACGATCATCTCTTCGCTTGCCGAGATTTCCGCGCCTTATGACGCGTTGTTCTGCGATTTGTGGGGGTGCCTGCATAACGGTGTGGCGCCGTTCCCCGAGGCGGTAGCGGCGCTACAGGCGTTCCGGGCCAAGGGTGGGCGCGTGGTTCTCTTGACCAACGCCCCGCGGCCCGCGCCTTTCGTCAAGGCGACGCTCGACAAGATGGGCGTGCCGCAGGATGCCTATGACCTGATCGTGTCTTCGGGCGATGCGGCGCAGGACGCGATGTTCGCGGGTGCTGTGGGCCGCAAGGTCTGGCATCTGGGGCCGGAGAAAGACAACGGGTTCTTCACGCAGGTGCCGGAAGAATGGCAAGGGCAAGCCGACGTGGAGCGCGTGAGCTTTGACGAGGCCGAGGGCATCGTCTGCACCGGGCCGTTCGATGAGATCAATGAAGTGCCCGAGGATTACCGTCCGAAATTCCTTGCCGCCAAGACGCGCGGCCTGCCGATGCTGTGCGCCAACCCCGATATCGTCGTCGATCTGGGCGACCGCCGTATCTACTGCGCGGGAGCGCTGGCCGCGCTCTATGAAGAGATGGGGGGCGAGGCGCTCTACTTCGGCAAGCCGCACCCGCCGATCTACGATCTCGCGCGGCGCCGGCTGAGCGCGCTGGGTGGCGCGGATGAGGGGCGCATTCTGGCGGTGGGCGATGGGATCAACACCGATATCTCGGGGGCCGTGGGTGAGGGGATCGACACGCTGTTCGTGACCGGAGGGCTTGCGCATGACCAGTTCGGATCGGATATCGACGCGCCTGACGCCGAATTGTTGCGCAGTTGGCTGGCCGCCCGCCAGCAGGACCCGCTCTATTCGATCGGGCGGCTGCGCTGAAGGCACGCGACGGCCTCGCAACTTTATTGCGACGTTATGGTCATTTTTGGCAAATAAGTTGCGCGGTCACTTGCGATTCAGGCGCGGTGCATGCTAAGCGCGCGGCAACACGAAACATCGTTCAGGATCAGTCATGACGCTTGATACACCGCAAGTTGGCACGATTTATGTCGAGGATCTCGAAGTCGGGATGGTGCGCAGCCTGCGCAAGGTCATCACGGACGAGGATATCGAGATGTTCGCGCAGGTCTCGACGGACCGGAACCCGGTGCATCTCGATGATGCCTACGCCAGTGCGACCATGTTCAAGGGCCGCATCGCGCATGGCATGCTGAGTGCGGGGCTGATTTCGGCGGTGATTGGTGAGCAGCTTCCGGGCCATGGCACGATCTATATGGGCCAGAGCCTCAAGTTCCTCGCGCCGGTGCGTCCGGGCGATGAGGTGCTGGCCGAGGTGAAGGTTCTTGAGGTCGACCCCAAGCGGCGTCGTGTCACCCTTGAAACCCTGTGCTCGGTGGGCGATACGGTGGTCATCAAGGGCGAGGCGCAGGTTCTGGCGCCGTCGCGGGCGTGAACTGACCGGCGGCCTCGCCGGTGCGGCGAGGATCATCGGATGCGCATCCATACCCATTGGAAGGGTCTGCCCGAGGCGTCGAAAGGCGCCTCTGTCGCCATGGGCAATTTCGACGGGGTGCACCTGGGCCATCAATCGGTGATCAATCTGGCGCGCGGGCATGGCGCGCCCTTGGGCATCATCACCTTCGAGCCTCACCCGCGGGAGTATTTCGCACCCGACGCGCCGCCCTTCCGGCTGATGAACCCCGAAGCACGGGCCAACCGGCTTGAGAAGCTGGGCGTCGCGGAGCTTTATGAGCTGCCCTTTGGGGCGGAACTGGCTGGGATGGACCCGGAGCAATTCGTCCGCGAGGTTTTGGCCGAGGGATTGGGCGTTGCCCATGTCGCGGTCGGCGGCGATTTCCGTTTCGGCAAGGGACGCGCGGCGGGCACGGCGGAACTGATCGAGATGGGCAAGGCCTTTGGCTTTGACGTCACCATCGCGCCGCTTCTGCATGTGGAAGGGGTCGAGGTTTCCTCGACGGCGATCCGCAACGCGCTGGCCGAAGGCCGCCCGGGCGATGCGGCGGCGATGCTGGGCCACCTGCACCGGCTTGAGGGCGAGGTGCTGCACGGTCACAAGAAGGGCCGTGAACTCGGGTTCCCGACCGCGAATATGGCGCTCGACGGGTTGCATCTGCCGCGTCAGGGCGTTTACGCGGTCAAATGCGATGTCCTGACGGGGCCGCAGGCCGGAAGCTATATCGGCGCGGCCAATCTGGGTATCTCGCCGATGTTCGATGGCCGCAAGCCGAGCCTCGAGACCTATATCTTCGATTTCGAGGGCGATCTGTACGGGCAACACATGTCCGTCGCGCTGGTCGAATATCTGCGCCCCGAGGGCAAATTCGACGGGCTGGACGCGCTGGTCGCGCAGATGACTGCGGATTGCGCCCGCGCGCGTGAGATCCTCTCGGCATGAGCGCGCTGCGTCCGAAATTCTGGGAATTGCCCCTTGCCGAGCTGACGCCCGCCGAGTGGGAGGCGCTTTGCGATGGCTGCGGGAAGTGCTGTCTCAACAAGCTGGAATATGAGGATACGGGCGAGTTGGCCTTTACCCGCGTCGCGTGCAAGCTGCTCGATGGCGAGGCGTGCCGTTGTCTCAAATACGAGACCCGGCACAAATATGTCCCCGAATGTGTGAGCCTCAGCCCGCGCAATATCGACGACATCGCCTATTGGATGCCCGAGACCTGCGCGTATCGGCTGCGCTTCGATGGCGAGAAGCTGCCCGAATGGCACTACCTGATTTCCGGCTCGCACGAGAGCGTGCATGAGGCGGGCGAGTCGGTGCGCGGCTGGACCGTCTCCGAGGCGGAAATTCCCGAGGAAGACTGGGAAGATTACATCATCCCGCCGCTGACCTGAGCGCGCCTAGCTGCGTTCCAGATTAAGCGCGATCAGCTCCGTCAGTTGCGCCTGATGCGTGACGGGCAACATATGTCCCGCCCCCGGCACACAGGCTGTGCCGACATCCTGAAGGCGCGCGGCGATGGCTTCAGCGACATGGGGCATGATCGGCGGCGAGCTGTCGCCATGCACGATCAGAACCGGCGCGTCGATCGTCTCCATGCCCCCCTCGCGCGCGATGCCGCCGGGGTCTTCGAAATTCGCGCTCGAAATATTGCCGACCATCGGCATCTGCTGGATGAACCGCGCGCGCTGATGCTCGGGCAGGGTTTCCCATGGCGCGCCTGCGCCCCAGTCATGCATGAAGGCGGCGGCGGCGCGTTCCAGATTGCCCTCGGCGATCATCTGTTCCAGATGGTCCTGCTTTGCGCGTAAGGCCTGCCATTCGGGATGGGTGTCGGGGAGGGCTGCGAAGAGCACTGGCTCGACAAGGGTCAGGCTGCGCACCGCTTCGGGGGCGGCGACCGCGATCCGCAGCGCGACCGAAGCGCCGAAGCTGTGCCCCAAGAGGTCCACCGGGCGGTCGATGAAGCTGGCAGCGATCTGCGTCACGAGGCGCTGGAAGGCTCCGGCCTCGGCCTCTGTCGCGTCCCAACCGGCGCTCCGCCCGTGATTGGGCTGATCGAAGAGCGTCGCGGTGATCTGATCGCCCAACGGCTCCAGCACCGGGGCCCAAAGCTGGCTCGCGCCGAGCGTGCAATGGATCGCCAGCGCCGGGCGCGGGCCATGACCGATCTGCTGCCAGAAAATCTCCTGGCCCAAGCGGGTATCAAGCGGCATCAGAGGCTCCCGAGATGTTCGTCGAGGAAGGACAGGCGGTCTTGTCCCCAGAACCGCTGATCGCTTTCGCGCACGATGTAAAAGGGCGAGCCGAAGGCCCCGCGCTCCACCGCCTCGTCGAGGTTTTTCTCGTATGCGATGGCACCGTCGAAGAGGCCCGTCGCCACGAGGTTCGGATCGAAACCGTTCGCCTCCAGACAGGCGCGCAGCACCTCGTCCTGCGCAATGTCTTTGTCCTCGGCCCAGAGTGCGCGGGCGATGCCATGCACGAGGCCCCCGACATCGCCGCCGCCGGCCTTTTGCGCGGCAATGATCGCGTAAGAGGCAGGCGCCGGGTTGGGCGGATAGATCGTGGGGGTGAAATTCATCTCCATGCCCAGATGTGCGGCCCAACGCTGCAATTCCTGCATCCGGTAGGTCATCCGGTTCGGATGCCGCTGTGCAGGGCGCACCCCGGATGTCCGGTCAAAGAGCGCCATCAGGTCGAGCGGTTTGTAAGTCACCTCGGCCCCGTGCCGCGAAGCAATTTCCTCTAGCCGCAGCCCAGCCAGATAGGTCCATGGCGAGAAAACGGAGAAAAAGTAATCAATATGGGTCATTGGGCACCCCTCGCGCGCGCGTGACGTTTGCGACCACGCTAGCCCGGTGCTAATCGGGGTGCAATCTTGCGAATCCCTCCGGGACGCTGCGTCCCGCCCCCTCAAGGAAGCTGCCCGATGCCTGCCATGACCGAACCGAAACTGATTTCCGGCAACGCGAACAAACCGCTCGCCCAAGCCATCGCGCGGCGGATGTCGATGCATCGTGGCATGTCGGTGGGGCTGGTCGATGCCCGCGTCGAGCGCTTCAACGACCAGGAGATCTTCGTCGAAGTCTACGAGAACGTGCGCGGCGAGGATATGTATGTGATCCAGCCGACCTCGAACCCGGCCAATGACAACCTGATGGAACTGCTGATTATCACCGACGCGCTGCGCCGGTCTTCGGCGGATCGCATCACCGCCGTGATCCCCTATTTCGGCTATGCGCGGCAGGATCGTCGCGCCAAGGCCCGCACGCCGATCTCGGCCAAGCTGGTGGCGAACCTTCTGACCGAAGCGGGCGTGGACCGCATCCTGACTCTCGACCTGCACGCGGCGCAGATCCAGGGCTTTTTCGACATCCCGGTGGATAACCTCTATGCGAGCCCGGTCTTCGCGCTCGACATCCTGCACCATTTCAAAGGGCAGCTCGAAGACGTCATGGTCATTTCGCCCGACGTGGGCGGCGTGGCGCGGGCACGCGAGCTTGCCAAGCGGATCAATGCACCCCTCGCCATCGTCGATAAGCGCCGCGAGAAGGCGGGCGAGGTCGCGGGCATGACCGTGATCGGGGACGTGACCGGCAAGAAATGTATCATCGTCGACGATATTTGCGACACCGCGGGCACGCTGTGCAAAGCGGCAGAGGTGCTGATCGAGAACGGCGCGACCGAGGTTCATTCCTACATCACCCATGGCGTGCTCTCCGGTCCGGCGGTCGAGCGGATTTCCAACTCGGTCATGAAATCCCTGGTCATCACCGACTCGATCCAGCCGACCGAAGCCGTGCTCGGCTGCAAGAACATCCGCATCGTGCCGACCGCACCGATGTTTGCGCAGGCCATCTTGAATACGTGGTCGGGCACCTCTGTCAGTTCGCTCTTTGAGACCGACACGCTGACGCCGATCTACGAAGGCATGTATTCCACGAAATAAGCCGCTGGCCCCGGCCGGAGGATGCGCTATCTTCCGGCCATGTGGTTGCGCGCTTTAGGTTTCCTGTTTCTCTCTGGTCTGCCTGCGCAGGCCGACTGCACCGTGCTGTTGCACGGGCTTGCCCGCTCGCCGAATTCCCTCCTGTTGATGGAAACCGCGCTGAAGGCACGGGGCGGGTCCGTGATCAACGCGGGCTATCCCTCGACCGAGGCCGGGCTCGGCACGCTTGTGGGCTATATCGACCCGGCCGTCGCGAGCTGCGGCGAGGTTGACCGCATTGATTTCGTGACACATTCGATGGGCGGCATTCTCGTGCAGCTTTGGGCGCTGTCCCATCCTGAACGCATGGGACGCGTGGTGATGCTGGCCCCGCCCAATGGCGGCTCGGAGATCGTCGATATCTTTGGTGAACAGGCATGGTTCGAGTGGTTCAACGGCCCAGCGGGTGTGCGACTTGGGACCTCGTCCGAGGACATTCCGGCACAACTGCCTGAAGTCACTTTTGACCTTGGGGTGATTGCCGGGAACCAGACCGTCAATCCGATCACCTCGGCGATGATCGAAGGCACGGACGATGGTAAGGTCTCGGTCGAGAATACGCGGATCGCGGGGATGAGCGACCACATCACGCTGCCGGTGACGCATACCTGGATGATGAATGACCCGCGCGTGATCGTGGAGACCATCGCCTTCCTCGACAGCGGTGCCTTTGTACCAGAAATGAGCTGGGGCGCGGCGTTCAAGGCGCTGACCACACGCTGAATTCCACCAAAGTTGCGATTGCGCCGGACTGGCGGGGCGGTCACTGTGCCGGGATGCGTCTGGTTTTGCTCACAGCTCTCGTCATGGTGGCCTTCGCGGCGAATTCGGTCCTGAACCGCTGGGCCGTGTTTGGGGCGGGGCTGGGGCCGGCCTATGTGGCGGTTCTTAGGCTTGGCTCGGGGGCGGCGGTGCTTCTGCTGCTGACGCTGGCGCTGCGGGGAGCCAAGACCCTGCGGCTCGCGCCTTCGGTCGTCGGGGTCGGGGTGGCGACGCTGTTCCTCTATATCTTCGGCTTCTCGATTGCGTCGGGGCTTATCGACGCGGGCGTGGGGGCGCTCACATTGTTTGGCTCTGTGCAGATCACGATGCTCGCCGGGGCGCTGGTGATGCGCGAACCGATCTCGCGCTGGCGCTGGATCGGTGCGGGGCTGGCGCTCTCGGGCTTGGCGCTGCTCCTCTTGCCAGCGGGTGGCGGGCCGATTGACCCGCGCGGATTTGGCCTGATGGCGCTGGCCGGGATCGGCTGGGGTCTTTACTCACTCAACGGTCGTCGCAGCCGCGACCCGCTGGCGGCCACGGCGCTCAACTTCGCGCTGGCAACACCTCTCGCCTTCATCTGGCTGGCGGTTGCGCAGGATCAGGGTCAGGGAGAGACTTGGGGCATCTGGCCCGCGCTGGCCTCTGGCGCGATCACTTCGGGGCTGGGCTATGCGCTCTGGTATCGCGTGCTACCGCAGATCCCCGCAAGCCTCGCCGCCATCGCACAGCTTTCCGTGCCGATCATTGCTGCGCTGGGCGGGGCGGTGATCCTTGCTGAAATTCCGGAGGCGCGGTTCTGGCTTTCGGCGGCGCTGGTACTCGGCGGCATTGCGCTTTCGCTCAAGCGCGGCTGACCTTCCTGAATCTCGAAATACTGCGGCGCGGGGCAGGCCCGGGGGGGGCGGTGCCCCCCCCATCCGAGTTCAGAGGACGCGGTTCACATGGCCCATCTTGCGACCGGGCTTCGCTTCGCTCTTGCCGTAAAGATGGATTTGCGTGCGCGGCTGCTTCGCCAGATCTTGCAGTTTTTCAACATCGTCGCCGATCAGGTTCAGCATCTCGACATCGGCATAACGCGCGCCGTCGCCCAAGGACCAACCCGCCACGGCGCGGATATGCTGCTCAAACTGATCGACGGTGCAGCCTGCTTGGGTCCAATGTCCGGAATTGTGAACACGCGGCGCTATCTCGTTGACGATCAGCCCCTTCGGCGTGACGAAAAGCTCCACGCCCATCACGCCGATATAGTCCAGCTTATTCAGGATCTTGGCAGCCATCAGGACGGCATCCGTGCGTTGCGCCTCGGTGATGCGCGCGGGCACGGTGGTGGTGTGCAGAATGCCGGATTTATGCACGTTTTCGCCCGGATCGAAGCAGGCCACTTCGCCCGAGGGGTTGCGAGCCGCGATCACGGAAATCTCGGCGGTGAAATCCACGAACCTTTCGAGGATCGAGGGCGCGCCCGCCATGTCGGCCAGCGCGGTTTCCGCGTCGCTTTCACTTTTCAGACGTACCTGGCCTTTGCCGTCATAGCCGAAGCGGCGCGTTTTGAGGATCGCGGGGCAGCCGATCTCGGCAATCGCCTCGGCCAGATCGGTGGCGTCATCCACAGCCGCGAAGGGTGCGGTTGCCAGACCCAGTTCGTTCAGAAAGGCCTTTTCGACCAGCCGGTCCTGACTGACCGCCAGCGCTTTGCGGTTGGGGCGGATCGGGCGCAGGCTTTCTAGCAGGTCGAGCGCCGAGGTCGGGATGTTCTCGAACTCATAGGTGATGACATCGACGCCGTCGGCAAAGCGGCGCAGCGCCTCTTCGTCCTCATAGGCGGCGGTGATCACGCGCTCTGCGACATGGCCTGCGGGCGGGTTCGCACCGGGTTCGAAGATATGGGTCTTGAAACCGAGGCGGGCAGCCGCGACCGAGAGCATACGGCCCAACTGGCCACCGCCCAGAATACCGATCGTCGCGCCGGGGTTAAGCATCTCATTCATCCTGCGGTTCATCCGGGATCGAGGCCGAAAGCGCCGCGCGCCAGTCATCGAGACGCGCCGCAAGCTCTGGGTCGGAGATTGCAAGGATCCCCGCCGCCATCAGCCCCGCATTGGCCGCCCCTGCCGCACCGATGGCCATGGTGGCGACCGGGAAGCCCTTGGGCATCTGCACGATGGAATAGAGGCTGTCCACACCGGAAAGCGCACGGGTCTGGACCGGAACGCCGATCACCGGCACACGGGTTTTCGACGCCATCATTCCGGGAAGGTGGGCCGCGCCGCCCGCGCCTGCGATGATCACATGCAGCCCGCGATCCGCAGCCGTCTTGCCGTAGTCCCAAAGCCGGTCGGGCGTGCGGTGCGCCGAGACGATCTTTTTCTCATAGGCAATGCCCAGCTCTTCCAGGATCAGGGCCGCTTCGCGCATCGTCGGCCAATCCGACTGGCTGCCCATGATGATTCCGACTTTGACGGCCATTTTCGTCCCCTTCAAATGGAGCGCGCACTATAGGCGCACGGGCCGCAACGGCAAGTGGTGTTGGGCAAAACGCGCGGCGCTGTGGCTCAGGCGATGATGTCGGGGGTCAGCTTGTCCTCAATCCGCGCGATCTCGTCCTTGAGAACGAGTTTGTGCTTCTTGAGCCGCACCAGCCGCAACTGATCGGGGTGGCGGGCCTCCATCAGCGCATGGATCGCTTCGTCGAGGTCGCGGTGCTCGCGGCGCAGGACTTCGAGTTTCACACGGAGCACCTCTTCCGGGTCCATTTCGATATGGGCGTTCATATCCGGGCTTCCGATTTCAAGACAGGCCGCCTGAGTCGCGGCGGCATGAAACGAATATAACAAAATCGGGCCCTTGCGGGGGGAAAATCATCGCTGCGCCCGATGCGCGCACCTCTTGCGGCGGGAAGTCAGGCTTCCCATATTGGCGTTAACGGGCCGCCGATGGTCGGGGCCCGATATGAGCAATGTCGCTTAGATCAAGGGCTTGCCTGATGACGAAATTGAGCTTTGGCGCACATCCCTACCTGCTGGGCTTTGACCAGTTGGAGCGTCTTGTCGAGCGGACGGCCAAGTCCGGCTCCGATGCCTATCCCCCTTACAATATCGAACAATCCGCGTCCGATGCCTTCCGCATCACGCTCGCGGTGGCCGGTTTCGCCGAGGGCGATCTGGCCATCACTATGGAAGACCGTGCGTTGGTCATCCGGGGACGGCAGGCCGAGGAAACGGGCGAGCGGGTGTTCCTGCATCGCGGGATCGCGGCGCGCGCCTTTCAACGCAGCTTCGTGCTTGCCGAAGGCGTAGAGGTCGCGGGGGCGGGCCTTGAGAACGGCTTGCTGCATATCGACCTGAAACGCGCGCAGCCCGATCCGGTCGTGCAGACGATCCCGATCCGGCGCAGGTAAGGAGGCACACCATGGATGTGAAATATGATTTTGGGCCGGAAACCGGCGAAGAGCGCATTGTCTATGTGCGCCCCGTCGCGGTGGCCGATCTGCCAGAGGAGTTGCAGTCGCAGCTGGGTGGGGTGGACCGGCTCTATGCGGTGCATGACACGAATGGCGAGCGGCTCGCGCTGGTCAAGGATCGCGGTCTGGCCTTTGTGCTGGCCCGGCAGAATGATCTCGCGCCCGTGAGCGTGCACTGACCGATCGCAGAGCCATCCCACAAATGGAAAACGCCCCGGACCTTTCCGGGGCGTTCTTGTTTCGCGGTCGTGCGATCAGGCCTTGATGAGCCCCATCGCCTCGAGCTTGAGGATCACCTGATGGGCGCAGTGGTCGACATCGACGTCCTTGGTGTCGACGACCAGCTCGGCCGCGGTCGGTGCCTCGTAGGGGTCCGAGATGCCGGTGAACTCTTTGATCTTGCCTTCGCGGGCGAGCTTGTAGAGCCCCTTGCGGTCACGCGCTTCGCATTCCTCGATCGAGGTTGCGACATGGACCTCGACGAAGGCGCCATAGGCCTCGATCATCTCGCGCACAGCACGACGGGTCGCGGTGTAGGGCGCGATCGGCGCACAGATCGCGATGCCGCCGTTCTTGGTGATCTCGGAGGCGACATAGCCGATGCGCTTGATGTTGATGTCACGGTGCTCTTTCGAGAAGCCGAGTTCCGAGGACAGATGCTTGCGGACGACGTCGCCATCGAGCAGCGTCACCGGGCGGCCACCCATCTCCATCAGCTTGACCATGAGCGCGTTGGCGATGGTCGATTTGCCCGAGCCGGAGAGGCCGGTGAAGAACACGGTGAAGCCCTGCTTGGCGCGCGGCGGCGAGGTGCGGCGCAGTTCCTGCACCACCTCGGGGAAGGAGAACCATTCCGGGATCTCCAGACCTTCGCGCAGGCGGCGGCGCAGTTCGGTGCCCGAGATATCGAGCACGGTGTCGCCTTCGGGAACCTCGGAAACCGGGAAATACTGGGCTTTCTCTTGCACATAGACCATGTGCTTGAAGTCCACCATTTCGATGCCGATCTCGTCCGCATGCTGTTTGAACAGCTCTTGCGCGTCGTAGGGGCCGTAGAAATCCTGACCTTGGCTGTTCTTGCCCGGGCCTGCGTGGTCGCGGCCGACGATGAAATGGGTGCAGCCGTGGTTCGCGCGGATCAGCCCGTGCCAGACGGCCTCACGCGGGCCAGCCATGCGCATCGCAAGGTTCAGCAGCGACATGGTCGTCGTCGATTGCGGGTATTTGTCGAGCACCGCCTCGTAGCAGCGCACGCGGGTGAAGTGGTCGACGTCGCCCGGCTTGGTCATGCCGACGACCGGGTGGATCAGCAGGTTGGCCTGGGCTTCGCGCGCGGCGCGGAAGGTCAGTTCCTGGTGGGCGCGGTGCAGCGGGTTGCGGGTCTGGAACGCCACGACCTTGCGCCAGCCGAGCTTGCGGAAATAGGCGCGCAGCTCGTTCGGGGTGTCGCGGCGGCCTTTGAAGTCGTAGTGGACAGGCTGCTGGATGCCGGTGATCGGACCACCCAGATAGACGGGGCCGGCCACGTTGTGCAGATAGTTCACCGCCGGGTGGGCGAGGTCATCCGCGCCAAACACTTTCTCGGCTTCGCGGGCCTTGTTCGGCACCCATTTGTCGGTGACCGAGAGGATCGCGAGGATGACGCCTTCCTGATCGCGCAGCGCGATGTCCTGGCCGGGTTCAAGCCCTTCGGCGAACTTCTCCGACACGTCGAGCGTGATCGGCATCGGCCAGAGCGCGCCATCGGCGAGGCGCATGTTTTCGACGACATTGTCGTAATCGGCTTCGCTCAGGAAACCCTTGAGCGGGTTGAAGCCACCATTCATCAGCAGTTCGAGGTCGCAGATCTGACGCGGGGTCAGGTCCCAGGAGGGCAGGTTGCCGGCCTCGTCTTTCAGTTTCAGGGCGGATTCATGAGAGACATACAGCTCCGGGACGGGAGCGAGATTGCTTTGCGGCATAACGGGAACCTGACTCTTTGCGTGCTTTACCATACACCCCAGGGGGGCTTGGGGCGGCTTAGCCCGCATATGTGTCGAAATTCAAGCAGAACACGGTCAATCAGACCAAAAAAGCCCATGATGCCGCGCCGCAGCATCTATCTTGGGCAAGTTTTTGCCTCTCGGAGCGGTTGGTGAAGGTTTTGTCCTGTATGTCCGGAGAATCCGCGGCGTCTGTTCGCCCCGGCTCCGTCCCGGGATCAGTCGTCCTGTTCGGCCAGCCAACGTTCGGCGTCGAGCGCGGCCATGCAGCCCATGCCCGCCGAGGTGACGGCCTGCCGATAGACGTGGTCGGTGAGGTCGCCCGCAGCAAAGACGCCGGGGATCGAGGTGCGGGTCGTGCCCGGCTCGACCTTGACGTAATTGCCGTGATGCAGCTCGAGCTGATCCTTGACCAGTTCGGAGGCGGGCGCGTGGCCGATCGCCACGAAGAAACCGTCGCAAGGCACGATGGTTTCCTCGCCGGTATTGACGTTCTTCGCACGCACGCCGGTGACACCGAGCGGTGCCTCGGTGCCCAGCACTTCCTCGACCGTGTTGTGCCAGAGGATTTCGACCTTGGGGTTCTTGAACAGGCGGTCCTGCATGATCTTTTCGGCGCGCAGGCTGTCGCGGCGGTGGATCAGCGTGACCTTGGTGGCGAAGTTGGTCAGGAACAGCGCCTCTTCGACGGCGGTATTGCCGCCGCCGATCACGACGACTTCCTTGCCGCGGTAGAAGAACCCGTCGCAGGTCGCGCAGGCCGAGACGCCGAAGCCTTTGAATTTCTCTTCGGAGGGCAGGCCGAGCCAGCGCGCCTGTGCGCCGGTCGCAAGGATCACGGCATCGGCCTCATAAACGGTGCCCGAATCGCCCTGAGCGGTGAAGGGGCGCTTCGAGAGGTCGAGCGCGCTGATATAGTCCGAGATGATCTCGGCGCCCATCGCGCGGGCGTGCTCCTCCATCTTGACCATGAGATCGGGGCCCTGAACGTGGGTCTCGCCCGGCCAGTTCTCGACTTCGGTGGTGATGGTGAGCTGGCCCCCCGGTTGCAGGCCCTGCACCAGAACGGGTTCAAGCATGGCGCGCGCAGAATAGACAGCCGCCGTGTAGCCGGCGGGTCCGGACCCGATGATCAGAACCTTGGTCTTTTTCGTCTCGCTCATGGCGCGCCTCCTGAATTTGTCTCTAGCGATATAGTCAGAGCGGAACGGCGGGGGAAGCCCCCATGTCCGCGGCAGAATTGCTCTTGCGGCAAGCTGGGCGAAATATTATTGCGCATGATCTCAGTGGCGGGTAAGTTCCGCCACAGGTTCAGAGAGGATGACATGGCCAGCACCAAGCTTGACGAAATCGACCGCAAGATTTTGGCCGAGCTCCAAGCCGACGGTCGCATGACCAATGTCGAGTTGGCCAAACGCGTAGGCATCTCCGCGCCGCCCTGTTTGCGCCGGGTGCGCACGCTGGAGGAGGCGGGTTATATTCGCGGCTATCATGCCGATGTTAACCCGCGCGAGCTGGGCTTCGAAGTCAAGGTTTTCGCCATGGTTCGGCTGCACAGCCAAGCCGAGAGCGATCTCTCGGCCTTTGAGGAGCGCTGCCGCAATTGGCCGCTCGTCCGTGAATGCCACATGCTCAATGGCGAGATCGACTTCGTGCTGAAATGCGCGGCCCCCGATCTGAGCTCGTTCCAGAGCTTCCTGACCAGTGAACTGACCGCCGCCGAGAATGTGGCGAGCGTCAAGACCTCGCTGGTGATCCGCTGCGCCAAGGATGAGCCGGGCGTGCCGTTCGAGGTGCTTGAAGAGCGTCTTGCCAAACTGGCCTGAGGCTAGGCAGGGGGCTGTCTGCACCCTCTGGCCTGCGGCCATTCACCCCCGAGGATATTTGCGGCAGACTGACGATCAGATCTCGCTGGCGAAGACCTGATCGATCATGGCCTGCCCGGCGCGAGCGTCTTCGAGCGTCCAAGGGTAGGGCGCGCCCTCGCGGATCGTGCGGACGACGTTTTCGACTTGCAGGACATATTGGTTTGCCATCGGGTAGCGGATGGTCTGTGTCGGTTCGCCCATGCGTTCGAGTTGAATCTCGGCCTCGCGGAAGACGCCCGCGTTGAACGGGGTCACGACACGGATCAGCCCGGCATCGCCTTGGAAGACGACTTGCTGGCGCGGCGCGATGCGGGTGGAGGTCATCGCGCCATAGGTGAAGCTGCCCTTGGGGCCCTGCATCTCGCCAATGACTTGAGCGAAGACGTCCACGCCGTTCTCACGGTGGATGATCGAATGCAGCTTGGTCGGCTCGGCCCGCGCGGCGTAGCGCACCGAGGAATAGGCATAGACGCCGATATCAGGGATCGAGCCGCCGCCGGTTTCGGGTCGGTTGCGGATGTTCTCGGGGTCGGGGTTGTTGAAGCTGAAGGCGACATCAGCGTGGCGCAGCGTGCCGATCGCGCCCGCGTCGAGCCATTTGCGGACCTGTTTCCACTGCGGGTGATGCACGATCATATAGGCCTCGGCAGCGAAGAGACCGGTCTTGTCGCGGAGCGCGATCAGCGGGTCGATATCCGCAGCGTTAAGCGCGAGCGGCTTTTCGCATAGCACGTGCTTGCCCGCTTCCAGAGCCTTGCTGGCCCATTCGATATGAAGCGCGTTGGGCAGGGGGATGTAGACGATCTCGATCTCGGGATCGGCGAGCAGGGCTTCGTAGCTGTCGTGGCGGCGCAGATCGGGGGCGAAGCTTTGGAAGGCTGCGAACTTCTCCTCGGAGCTGGTCGCAAGGGCTGTGAGCCGCGCACCTTTCGCGGCGTGAATCGCGGGCCCCATATGTTCGAGCGCGAATTTCGCCGCGCCGAGAATGCCGAAATTGAGCGGTTTCATGGGGCCCTCCCTTGTGTGAGCGCTACCATAGGGGCAGGCTCGGCGCTTGGGCAAGGGGTGCGTTTTGAAAGCTCAGATGAAAAGGCGGGCCCCAACGGGACCCGCCTGCGTGTCAGTCTGCGCAGCGTGGCGTCACGCCGGAATGGTCATGCCCTTTTCCTTGGCAAGCTTGCGCATTTCTTCCTGCAGCTTTTCGAAGGCGCGCACTTCGATCTGGCGGATGCGCTCGCGCGAGACACCATATTGCGAGGACAGGTCTTCGAGCGTGACCGGATCGTCGCGCAGGCGGCGCTGCATCAGGATGTCCTTTTCGCGGTCGTTGAGCACCGTCATCGCCGCGAGCAGCATCTCACGCCGCGCCTCCAGCTCATCGGCCTCGGCGTAGGCTTCGGCCTGATCCGCGTCCTCGTCCTCGAGCCAATCCTGCCATTGCGCGGCGCTTTCACCATCGGCCGAGCCGACCTGCGCGTTGAGCGAGGCGTCCGAGCCCGACAGGCGCCGGTTCATCGAGATGACCTCTTCCTCGGTGACGTTCAGGTCCTTGGCGATCTGTGCCACGTTCTCGGGGCGGAGATCCCCGTCCTCGTAGGCGCCGATCTTGGCCTTGGCCTTGCGCAGGTTAAAGAACAGCTTCTTCTGCGCCGAGGTGGTGCCGAGCTTCACGAGGCTCCACGAGCGCAGGATGTATTCCTGGATGGCCGCGCGGATCCACCACATCGCATAGGTTGCGAGGCGGAAACCCTTTTCGGGATCGAAGCGCTTCACGGCCTGCATGAGACCGACATTCGCCTCCGAGATCACTTCGGCCTGAGGCAGGCCATACCCGCGATAGCCCATGGCGATCTTGGCCGCGAGCCGCAGATGCGAGGTCACCATCTTATGCGCCGCTTCCGCGTCCTGATGGTCGACCCAGCGTTTGGCGAGCATGTATTCTTCTTCCGGCTCCAGAAGCGGAAACTTCCGGATTTCCTGCAAATAGCGGTTCAGACCCTGTTCGGGACTGGGGGCTGGCAGGTTGGTATAATTCGTCATCGTCGACCTTTCTCCCTGATCGAGACAGCGCGATATGGGGATTGCCTGTGTCCGTTTCAAGCATAACGCAGGCAGACCCGCTTTGGTTCGGCGCTACTCCCTAGCACACGGGTTCTGAACGGATGATGAAGCGCTTTCCGTCGCGGCACAAGGTCGGCTGACGCAATTTTGAACGAAACGGTTCAGCTTTTGGGCGATCCCGCGCGCAGCGTCTCGATCAGCGTTTCGAGGTCATCGGGCAGGGGCGACGAGAAGGAGAGTTCCTCGCCGGTCACCGGATGCACGAAGCCCAGCGTTGCCGCATGGAGCGCCTGACGCGGGAAGCTGGCCGCCGCCTGCGCCGCCGCCTCGCCAATCTGTTTCGCCGGCAGCTTGCGCCGCCCGCCATAGGTCTGATCGCCGATCAGCCCGTGACCGGCATGGGCCATGTGGACGCGGATCTGGTGGGTGCGCCCGGTCTCCAGCCAGCAGTCGATGAGGGCTGCCGCGCTGTTGAAATCCTCGACGACGCGGGCGCGCGTTACCGCGTGACGCCCGCCATCGAAGATCACCGCCTGACGCTGGCGGTCGGTCTTATGCCGCGCGAGTTGCGAGGTGACCTTGAGCACATTGCCCGCCTCGAAGCTCACACCGCGGGTGCCGCGCAGGCGTGGGTCGGCGGCGTCCGGCACGCCATGACAGACGGCTAGGTAGTGCCGATGCACCGTGTGTTTCTCGAACTGTTTGGCCAGCCCGTGATGCGCGCGATCCGATTTCGCAACAACCAGGAGGCCCGAAGTGTCCTTGTCGATGCGGTGGACGATACCGGGGCGCGCCTCGCCGCCGATGCCAGACAGATTGCCGCCGAAATGATGCAAAAGCGCGTTGACCAGCGTGCCGTCGTTGGTGCCGGGGGCAGGGTGCACGACCATCCCCGCAGGCTTGTCGATGACGATCAGGTCCTCGTCCTCCCACAGAACGGTCAGCGGGATGTCTTGCGCGACGGTCTCGACCGGGCGCGGTGCTTCGAGTTCGATCTCGAACACATCGCCTTCGGCAACCTTGGACTTTTGATCGGTGACCGGCGCACCATTGCAGCGCACCGAGCCTTCGGCGATCAGCTTGGCGAGGCGCGAGCGCGACAGCGCCGCTTCCTCTGGCACATGGGCCGCCAAGGCCTTATCAAGACGGGCAGGCGGGTTTTCCCCGATCACCACCCGAAGGATACGCTCTTCCATGTCCGACATGATGCCTTCCGACGAGACCCCGGTCCCCGAGATCCGCTTTCTCAAATTGTTGGTGACGGTGCTGACCGCGACGATGATTGCGGGTCTTGTAGCGATTGTGGCGATCCTTGTCATCCGCCTGCCGGGCCAAGCCCCGATGCCCGCGCTGCCCGACGCGATCACGCTCCCCGAAGGCGCGGCCCCCGCCGCGATCACCTTCGCGCGCGACTATACGATTGTGCTCACCGATCAGGGCGAGCTGCGTCTTTATAAGCCTAACGGCGCGCTGCATAAGGCCGTGCCGATCGACTGATCTGTCAGTCTGCCAATAAATATCCCCGCCGGAGGCCCCCGCAATATCTGTTGCAGGCCTCCGGCGGGGATATTTGGAGCAGCGTGACGATCAGGCGTCTTTTTTCGCGCGGGTCGTCTTTTTCGGGGCAGCCTCGGTTTCGAGCGCGTCGAGTCGGGCCTTCAGCGCCTCATTCTCCTCACGGGCCTTCTGGGCCATCGCCTTGACCGCGTCGAACTCCTCGCGGGTGACGAAGTCGCGATCCGCCAGCCAGCGGTCCATCCAAGATTTCATTGCGGTTTCGGCTTCGGACTTGGCACCTTGCGCCACGCCCATCGCATTGGTCATGATCTTGGACATCTCGTCGAAAAATTTGTTGGGCGCTTGCATCTGCGGCCTCCGGGTCGGGAATAACTGTTTCGCCCTATATGGGCCGGGCGGGCGGCAGAGACAAGGTTGACTTCGCCCGCGCCGCAATGTGTGTTGCGCGCGGATACGAGGAGCGTCATGGCCATACCCTTTCCCGATATCGACCCGAATGCCTTTGTGATCCCGGTGCTGAACCTGCCGATCCGCTGGTACGCGCTGGCCTATATTGCGGGGCTCATCGCGGGCTGGCGGATTATCGTAGCCCTGATGAAGCGCCCTGCGCTTTGGGGCGGACAGGCGCCAATGGAGCCGGGCCGGGTCGAGGATTTGCTGACGGCGGTGATCGTGGGCGTCGTCCTGGGCGGGCGGCTGGGCTTCGTGCTGTTCTACCAGCCGGGCTATTACCTGTCGCACCCGCTGGAGATCCTGAGGGTCTGGGAGGGCGGTATGTCCTTCCATGGTGGTTTTCTGGGCGTTGTGCTGGCGGGGCTTTGGTTTGCCCGCCGCAATGCGATCCCGCCGCTGGCGATTGCCGATGCCTTCGCGCTGGTTGCGCCGATCGGGCTTTTGCTGGGACGGATTGCCAATTTCATCAAGCCTGAACTCTGGGGACGTCCGACTGACGCGCCTTGGGGTGTGATCTTCCCGGTGCCCGAGGCGCAGATGTGTCTTGGCATCGCGGGGCAGGTGGACGGTGCCTGCGCGCGTCACCCCTCGCAGCTTTATGAGGCGGGACTGGAAGGACTGCTTCTTGGCGCGATCCTTTGGGTGTTGCTTGCGCGGGGCGGATTGCGGCGTCCGGGACTGCTGCTCGGTGTATTCCTGATCGGCTACGGTTTGTCGCGCGCTTTCGTCGAGCTGTTCCGGCAGGCGGATGCGCAATTCGTTACGCTTGATAATCCGATGGGCTACGCGCTTCAGATCGGTGCTGGCGGACTGACTATGGGGCAGATCCTGTCGCTTCCGATGATTGCCGCAGGGATCTGGTTCGCAGCCCGGGCGCTGCGAGGGGCACGCATATGACGCCGCTGGGCGATATCCTCGCGCGGCGTATCGCGTCCGAGGGGCCGATGCGGCTCGACCATTACATGGCCGAGTGCCTGCTCCATCCCGCGCATGGCTATTACACGACCCGCGACCCGCTTGGGCACGCGGGCGACTTCACCACCGCCCCCGAAATCAGTCAAATGTTCGGTGAGATGCTGGGGCTGTGCCTTGCGCAGGTCTGGCTCGATCAGGGGCGGCCCGCGTATTTCTTGCTGGCGGAGTTGGGTCCGGGGCGCGGCACGTTGATGGCGGATATGCTGCGCGCGATGAGGGGCGTTCCGGGGATGCTGGACGCGGCGGAGATCCATCTGGTCGAGGCCTCGCCCACATTGGGCGCGGCTCAGGAAGTGCGGCTATCGGGGCATCTGGTGCAGTGGCATGACAGCATCGAGACCCTGCCCGACGGGCCGCTTTATGTCGTGGCGAACGAGTTCTTCGACGCCCTGCCGATCCGGCAATTCGAGCGCATCGACATGATGTGGTGCGAGCGTCAGGTCGGTCTGGTCGAGGGGAAGCTGGTGCCGGGGCGTGCGCCGCCGACCGCGCTGGCCGCTCTGGAGGGCCGCCTGCTGGACACCCCGGATGGTGGCTTCGTCGAGATTTGTCCGGCCGCCCCGCCGATCGCGGGTCAGATCGGTGGGCGGATCGCGGCCGCAGGCGGCGTCGCGCTGATCTTCGATTATGGCGGCTGGCACAGCCTTGGCGATACGTTTCAGGCGCTGCGCGGGCATCAGCCCGAAGACCCCTTTGCCCATCCGGGCGAGGCGGACCTCACGGCCCATGTCGATTTCGAGCCGCTGGCACAGGCGGCCCAAAGCGCGGGGGCTGCGGTGTCGGCGCTCATGCCGCAAGGGGTGGTGCTGGAACGGCTCGGAATCACGGCGCGGGCGCAGGCGCTTGCGGGCAAGCTCAGCGGTGAGGCCCTGCAATCTCATATCGCGGCGCATCGGCGCTTGACCCATCCCGAAGAAATGGGTCACCTGTTCAAAAGCCTCGCAATCTACCCCGAACATGCCCCGCTGCCGCCGGGCTTCGACGCCAGTTAACCCACGGGTTCGATCATGCCGATGACACTCGAAATCCTGACTTCTCCGGCGCTCGATGGCGTGCGGCACGGGTTTTTCACCCGGCGAGGTGGGGCATCTTCTGGCGTGTTCGCTGGGCTGAATTGCGGGCATGGTTCGAGCGACCAGACCGAGGCGGTGAGCGTCAACCGCGAGCGTGTCGCAACGGCGATGGACTCGGAGCCCAAGGCGCTCGTGGGCGTGTATCAGACGCATTCCGCCGATGTCGTGACGGTCGATGCACCGCTCGAGGGGCGCGTCGAGGCGGATGCGCTGGTGACGCGCACACCGGGGCTGGTGCTGAGTATCCTCACCGCCGATTGCCAGCCCGTGCTGTTTGCGGATCGTGAGGCCGGCGTGATTGGCGCGGCCCATGCGGGTTGGCGGGGCGCGCTCGACGGGGTGCTGGAAAACACGCTCGACGCGATGGAAGCGCTGGGCGCGGATCGCGCGAATATCGCGGCGGTGATCGGACCTTGCATCTCGCAGAGCGCCTATGAGGTCGGCTGGGATTTCATGGAGCAATTCACTGTCGAGGACCCGGACTATCAGCGTTTCTTCACGCAAGGCCCGAATGACAAGCCGCTCTTCGATCTTCCGTCCTTCGGGCTGCATCGTCTGCGCGAGGCTGGCGTTGGCTCGGCGGAGTGGATCCGTCACTGCACCTATGCTGACCCCGACCGGTTCTATTCCTACCGCCGCACCACGCATCAGAAAGAGGCCGATTACGGTCGGCTGATCTCGGTGATCCGGCTCTGAGTCGGAGTGTGCGCCACACGCGTGCGATTCGGGCGGGATTGCGATCTGCCGTGCCCAGTTTGTGCCCCAATTATGAATGAAACGCGAAGTTGACGCCCACAATCCCCGTATTTTAGCCGTTTGGGAAACAATGACGCGGTCACAATCGTTCCGAAACGGTGCTCCAGAAAAATAACGATCTGCCAAAACAGTGCCGCATTGCGTTGCGATAAAGGGGTCAGACGGGCGCCAGACCCGAACCGAAATCGCCTTTAGGCAGGAGCAGACCATGACCCCGAAGAAAAACCGCCGCTGGATGACCAACGTGATCGCCGAAGCCGCGAAATGCGACGTACAGATGCCTTGGGCCCGCGGTCCGCGTCGCGCCGCAACGATTGCGCGCCGTGAAGAGGCCCAGAAGCCTCGCGCCCTGCGCGCTTCCTGATCCATTCCGAATATCGTCCGTAGCCTTCGCGTCGCGCCCAAGTGAGCGCGCGCGGCTAGGGACTTGGCCGGGGGCTGCCAACCCCGGCCAGATGATTCCCCGAATCTCCGGACGGTAAGTCGTCACACCCGGTGGCTTTCGCATTGCAGAACGCGATTATGGGTCTGGGGTCTGAAACAATCATGGGGGTTGGTCGGGCATTGATCTCAATAAGCCTATATTTTCTTTTGAAAATTTGACCTTCGCTTTTGATGCGGGCATCTTGTGGGTGTCTGTCTGCGCGTGGTGGGGGCCATTGCAGATGTGACCAGACCGAAAGGCTGATCGCATGTCCTATCTACATCGCGCGTCGGTGGGTTCTGCCCCCGCTGAGGCCGATACCGTGGCCCCGCTGCCCGCAAGGTTGCCCCGGATCAAATCGCCCCATCTGCCCACCGAGGCGGACCGTCGCCCGCCGCGTTCCATGCCGTTGACGCGCCGCTATGAGGCGATGTGGCTGTGCCGCAATGGCGACATCGACTCGACCGTTCGAATCGCGCCGGCCACACCGCTTTTCGAAGAGGCATTTTCGGCTCTCGCGCGGGGTGCGGTGCTGCAAAGCGATATGGGGCCTGTGGCGGTCGAGGATGTCGTTCCGGGTATGCGTGTGCTGGTGGCCGATGGCAGCTTTGTCGCTGTGACATGGGTGGGTTCTATGACGCTCTACCCTGGTCACTCGCCTGAGCCGGACGACAAACCCGTCACTCTGACGCGGATCACCGCGGACGCGTTCGGGGCGGGGCGTCCGATGCCCGATCTTGTGCTGGGGCCGCGTGCCCGGATCTGCCTGCGGGACTCGCGCCTGCAAGGGCAATTCGGGCTGGATGCCGCCTTTGTGCCGGCGCGCGCCTTTGTGGATGGGGTGAGCGTGATCGAAGTCACGCCCGCAGCCCCGGTGAGTGCCTATCATCTCGTGCTCGAACGGCAGGCAGCGATCCGGGTGATGGGGATAGAGGTTGAGAGCTATCATCCCGGCGAAGGAATCGAGGGCATGATCGACCCGCGGATGCTCTCGCTGTTCGAGGGGTTGTTTCCGCAGATGCATGGTCTCTCGGGCTTCGGGCCGCTCGCGCATCAGCGCCTGACACGGTTCGAGGTCGAGCATCTGTTCGACTAAGCGCTGTGGCGCATGAAAAAGGGCGCGCGGGGGAGTTCCGGCGCGCCCTTTATCCTATCCAGCGGAGGGATCAGTCCTCCATCGCCTCCAGCTCGTCGATGAAGCCCGCGATCATTGACAGACCCTTGTCCCAGAAGGCCGGATCGCTGGCATCGAGGCCAAAGGGCGCGAGCAGTGCCTTGTGGTGTTTGGAGCCGCCCGCCTCCAGCATTGCGAAATACTTGTCCTGGAAGCCCTCAGGCGCGGCCTCATAGGCGGCGTAGAGCGCGTTCACCAGCCCGTCACCGAAGGCATAGGCGTAGACGTAGAAGGGCGAGTGGACGAAATGCGGGATATAGGCCCAGAAGGTCTCGTAACCCGGCATGAATTCAAAGGCCGGGCCGAGGCTTTCGCCCTGCACCGACATCCACAGTTCGTTGATCTGATCGGGGGTCAGCTCGCCTTCGCGCCGCGCGGCGTGGAGCTTGCACTCGAAATCATAGAAGGCGATCTGGCGCACGACCGTGTTGATCATGTCCTCGACCTTGCCGGCCAACAGTGTCTTGCGCTCTTCCTTGGTTTTCGCGGCCTCCAGCAGCTTGCGGAAGGTGAGCATCTCGCCAAAGACGGATGCGGTTTCGGCAAGCGTCAGCGGCGTGGACGACAGCATCTCGCCTTGTTTTGCGGCCAGAACCTGATGGACGCCGTGACCCAGCTCATGCGCAAGGGTCATCACATCGCGCGGTTTGCCGAGGTAGTTGAGCATCACGTAGGGGTGGACCGTGGTCACCGTAGGATGCGCAAAGGCGCCCGGTGCCTTGCCCGGCTTCACGCCCGCGTCGATCCAGCCTTTGTCGAAGAACGGCTCGGCAATCTCGGCCATGCGCGGATCAAAGGCCGCGTAGGCGGTCATCACCGTGTCGCGGGCCTCGTCCCACTGGATCGTGCGCGGGGCTTCGGTCGGCAGCGGCGCGTTGCGGTCCCAGACCTGAAGCTTGTCGAGGCCGAGCCATTTCGCCTTGAGCGCATAATAGCGATGCGACAGGCGCGGATAGGCGGCGACGACGGCGTTGCGCAGGGCCTCCACGACCTCGGGTTCGACATCGTTCGACAGGTGCCGGCCATATTGTGGGGTCGGCATCTTGCGCCAGCGATCCTCGACCTCTTTCTCTTTGGCGAGCGTGTTGTGGACGCGCGAGAAGAGCTTGATCTTGTCCTGGAAGACGCGGGCCAGTTCATGTGCGGCCGCCTCGCGGCGGGCGCGGTCATGATCCGACAAAAGTGTGGTCGTGGCTTCAAGGTTCAACACCTCGCCCTGCACGGTGAATTCCAGTGCGGCGGTCGTCTCGTCAAAGAGGCGGTTCCATGCGGCGGCCCCTACAACGGATTGATCGTGCAGGAATTTCTCAAGCTCATCCGAGAGCTGGTGCGGCTTCATCGCGCGCATCCGGTCGAAGACAGGCTTGTAGCGCGCGATGGCCGCATCGGCGAAAAGCGCCTCATAATGCGCGTCCTCGATCCGGTTGAATTCGAGCGAGAAGAACACGAGCGGCGTGGTGAAATTGGTGATCTTGTCTTGCGCGTTGGCCATGAATTGCGCGCGTTCGGCATCGACCGTATTCTGATAGTAGCGCAGGCCCGCATAGGACATGATCCGGCCCGCCGTGGTCTCGATCGCCTCGTAGCGGCGGATGCACTCGCCCATGCCCGCCGCGTCGAGTGTGGCCAGCTTGCCCTCGTAATCGGTGGCGAAGCGGGCGCATTCTTCCTCGAGCCACGTCATGTCACGCGCGTATTCAGGCGCGTCGGGGGCGGTGTAGAGATCGCTCAGATCCCAGTCCGGCAGATCGCCAAATCCCCCGGCGGTTGCGTTGGCGTCGAAAACGGGCTGGGGCAGGCGAATGGGCATGAGATCCTCTTCTTCGGTTGAGCTTCAGAGATAGGGGCAGGCAGGGGGGCGTTGCAAGGGCGGCGGGTTGCGGCGCGGCGGGGTTCGGTCATGACAGGTTGATTAAAAAATGTGCGCACGGTCGACTTTTGTGCGAAATTCCTCTGGTGTCGCACGTTATGCTCCCCTTGCGCTTCCAACTCCGCCGCGCGGTGCCTAGCCTTTGAGCAAGGCGAGAGGAATCATCAGCGATGACGCAGTATTTCAACGAGATGTATGAGGGCGACGCAGTGCGCGCCCCTTATGCCGGTCTGGAAAGCTGGATACGGTCCATGCCCGCCGAGTTGCGGCAGATGAAACAGGCCGAGGCCGAGGCGCTGTTCCGCCGCATCGGAATCACCTTTGCCGTCTATGGCGAGGGCGGCGACCCGGACCGGCTCATTCCTTTCGATATGTTTCCGCGTGTCTTTGCGCAGGATGAGTGGCGTAAACTCGATCGCGGGGTGAAGCAGCGTGCGCGGGCGCTCAACGCCTTCCTGCGCGATGTCTACGGGCGTGGCGAGATCGTGCGTGCGGGCCGCATTCCGGCGCGGCTGGTCTATCAGAACGAGGCCTATGAGCACGCGGTGTCCGGCTTCACGCCGCCGCGGGGCATCTACAGCCATATCGTTGGCGTCGATCTTGTGCGCACCGGGCCGGATGAGTTCTTTGTGCTGGAAGATAACTGCCGCACGCCGTCGGGCGTCAGCTACATGCTCGAAAACCGCGAGATCATGATGCGCATGTTCCCGCAGTTGTTCCGCGAGAACCGGATCGCACCGGTCGATGGCTATGCCGAATTGCTGCGCCGCACGCTGGCCAGCGTGGCGCCGGAGAAATGCGACCGCGCGCCCACCATCGCGATCCTCACGCCGGGCCATTTCAACTCGGCCTATTACGAACACAGCTTCCTCGCCGATCTGATGGGCGTCGAACTGGTCGAGGCCGCTGATCTTTTCGTCGAGGGCGGGTTTGTCTGGATGCGCACCACCGAGGGCCCGAAGAAGCTCGATGTGATCTACCGACGGATCGACGATGCGTTCCTCGATCCACTCTGCTTCCGCCCGGATTCGATGCTGGGCGTGCCGGGGCTGATGGATGTCTACCGCTCGGGTGGGGTGACGATTGCTTCGGCGCCGGGCGCGGGCGTTGCCGATGACAAGGCGATCTATACCTTCGTGCCCGAGATGGTGCGGTTCTATCTGGACGAGGAGCCGATCCTGCAAAACGTGCCGACATGGCAATGCGGCAAGGCGGATGACCTGAAATATGTGCTCGACAATCTGGGTGAGCTGGTCGTGAAAGAGGTCCATGGATCGGGCGGTTACGGGATGCTCGTGGGGCCGAAATCCACCAAGGATCAGATCGAGGCGTTTCGCGCCAAGATCGAGATGGACCCCGATAACTATATCGCGCAGCCGACGCTCGCGCTCTCGACGACGCCGACCTTCGTCGAGGAGGGGATCGCCCCGCGTCATGTCGATTTGCGGCCCTATTGTCTGGTCGGCGAGCAGGTCTCGCTCGTGCCCGGCGGGCTGACGCGGGTAGCGCTGACCGAAGGGTCGCTGGTGGTGAACTCGTCGCAGGGCGGGGGGGTCAAGGATACATGGGTTCTGGCGGAGTGATGACATGCTGAGCCGGACGGCTGACAATCTGTTCTGGATCGCGCGCTATCTGGAGCGCGCCGAAACCACGGCGCGGCTGCTTGAGGTGGGGGCGCGGATCGCGCTGATCCCCTCGGCGGGCCACGGCTATCGCAGCGAATGGGAGAGCCTCTTGCATGCGTCGGGCACGGCCGATGGGTTCAAGGCCAAATATGGCGACCCGGTGCAGCGCAATATCGAGAGCTACATGTTCTTCGACCGCGACAACCCCTCTTCGGTCGTGTCCTGTCTCGAACGCGCCCGCGAGAACGCCCGCATCGTGCGGACCGCCCTCACCGGGCAGGTCTGGGATGCGCTCAACACCGCCTATCAGGAGCTGCGCGCGCTGGAACGCAAACCGCGCTCCGAGATCGAGTTGACCGAACTGACGGAGTGGGTCGTGCGCCAGACCGCGATGGTGCGCGGCGCGATGGATTCGACGCTTCTGCGCAATGACGGCTACCATTTCCTCAATCTCGGATCGGCGCTGGAGCGGGCCGATAACACCGCGCGGCTGATCGACGTGAAATACTTCGTGCTGCTGCCCTCGGTCGATCTGGTCGGCTCGGAGCTGGACAATTACCAGTGGCAGACGCTCTTGCGTGCTCTTTCGGCACATCGGGCGTTCCATTGGGCCTATGGCGGCGAGATCACGGCGGCGAAGATCGCCGATTTCCTGATCCTGAACCGCCAGAGCCCGCGCTCGCTCATCGCTTCGGCCGAGGCCGCGATGGCGCATCTCGATGCGCTTGGGCGCATCTACCACCATTCCGGCCCCGCCCAGCGGCGCGCCCGCGCGATCGTCGGTGATCTGGCCGAGACCCGTGTGAGCGACATTTTCAATGAGGGGCTGCATGAATTCCTTACGCGGTTCATCCGCGAGGTTGGCGTGGTCTCCTCGTTCGTTCATGACGGCTATCTGAGCGGAGAAGCGCGATGCTCCTGACGGTCCAGCACAAGACGATCTATCGTTACGACATGCCGATGCGGTCGGCTGTGCAGTCGTTGCGCCTGTTTCCTTCGCGCTTCGAGGGACAGCACGTGCTCTCGTGGCAGGTCGAGGTCGCAAACGGGTTGCGCGGTGCGAGTTTCCGCGATGGGGCGGGCGACAAGGTCGAAGGCTGGTCGGTGCGTGGACCGCTGAACGAGGTCGTGGTCACCGTCGAGGGGCAGGTCGAGACCGCGGATCTGGCCGGTGTGCTGCGCGGTCACCGCGAAATGATCGCCCCCGAGGCCTATCTGCGCGACACCGCCGCCACCGAAGCCGATCATGCGTTGCGCCAGATCGGAGCCGATGCGCTGGCGGGCAGCGGGGGGGCGCTCGATGCGGCGCACCGGATGGCTGCCGCCATTGCCGAAGCCATCGCCTACCGACCCGGTGTGACCCATGCCCATACCACCGCCGCCGAGGCGCTCGCGCTGGCGGAGGGTGTCTGTCAGGATCATGCCCATGCGCTGATCGCCACCGCCCGCGCGCAGGGCATCCCGGCGCGCTATGTCTCGGGTTATCTCTATGCCTCCGAGGACGGCACTCCGCATGAGGCGGCCCATGCCTGGGCTGAACTCTATCTTGATGGGTTGGGATGGGTCGGTTTCGATCCGGCCAATCGCTGCTGCCCGGATGAGCGCTACATCCGGCTTGGGTCGGGGATGGATGCGCGCGACGCGGCCCCCATTCGGGGGATCGCGCTGGGCGCGGGGCAAGAGAACCTTGATGTCACAGTTGCCTTGGCCGCGGTGCAGCAATAATCTGCGCCGGTTGATCCGAGCCAAGAGGGTGCGATGACATATTGCGTTGGGTTGCTGCTGGATGCGGGGATGGTCCTGCTGTCGGATACCCGCACCAATGCGGGGCTCGACAACATTGCCACCTATCGCAAGATGTTCACGTTCGAGGAGCCGGGAGAGCGGGTCATCACCATTCTGACCGCCGGTTCGCTCTCGGTGACGCAAACCACCATCGCACGGCTGACCGAGGCGATCGAAGACCCCGAGGCCAGCGCGCAAAGCTCGATCATGCTGGCGCCGACATTGCTTCAGGTGGCTGAAATCATCGGCGCCACGCTTGCTGGCGTGCGGCAGGAAATCGACCACAAGATGAACGCCTCCAAGGTCTCGACCGCGGCGTCGATGATCGTCGCGGGGCAGCGCAAGGGCGGCGCGATGCGGATGTTCCTGATCTATCCCGAGGGGAATTTCATCGAGGCGACCGAGGACACGCCTTTCCTCCAGATCGGCGAGCACAAATACGGCAAGCCGATTCTCGACCGGGTCGTCTCGCGGGATACATCGCTGGAGGATGCGCAAAAGGCGGTGCTTTTGTCGATGGATTCGACGCTGCGCTCCAACCTGTCGGTCGGGATGCCGCTCGATCTTGCGGTGATCGAGAGCGATGCCTGCCAGGTCACCAGCCGCCGGCGGATCGAAGCCAAGGACCCGGATTTCGCGCGGATGTCCGAAGCCTGGTCGAACGCGCTGCGGGACGGATTTTCGCAGATCAGACTTGCGGAGTGACGCGCTCGAAAAGCGCCGCGCAGCCAGCGTAGAAGCGGTCGCGCACCGGCGCGATTTCCATCATCAGCTCGTGCTCGGCCCCGTCGATATCGTCGAGCCGACCTTGCGGCCAACGGGCCATCCGCTCGATCACCGGCGGGCGCAGGACAATCCGTTCATGCGTGCCGATCCCGGTATAGCAGGGCAGATCGGGTGAGGGCATCTGCGCCAGTTCCGCGCATACGAGGATCGAGGCCGCCGCCCATTGCAGCGTTGCGCCCGCGATGATCAGCCCTGGCTCTTTTGCCAGATGTTCGATCATGAAGGCCCACATTTCGGGATCGCGGGTGAGCATGTTGTCGGTAAAGGGCGCGCGATAGACATAGGTGTCAGCGGTCATGCCGGGCGCGTAATTGCGACCAATGGCGCGCCCGTCGACCCGGTCGGCAATCTGACGTTGAATCCCGCGCAGCGCGCGCGGGACCTGCACGCCCCACATCGGCGCGGAAAAGGCACAGGCCGCGAAGTCATGCGTGCCCATCAGGTGCCGTAATCCGATCGCGCCGCCCATCGAGTGGGCCAGCATCAGCCATGGGCGCGGCAGGTCATGGGCGCGGGCATAATCGAGAACGGCGCGCAGGTCGCACTGGTATTCGGCATAATCGGTGATGTGCCCCTTGACCGGGTCATCCAGCAGCCGGTCCGAAAGCCCTTGCCCGCGCCAGTCGATGGCAAGGCTGGCATAGCCGCTGGCCTGCATGCGGGTCGCGGCCGGGCCATATTTCTCTATATATTCGCTGCGCCCGGGCAGGATGAACACCGTTCCGCGCGGAGTGTCCGGACCGGGCCAGAGCCCGAGCCGGAGTTGTCTGTCGTCCTCCGTTCGAAGCCAGATCGCCGCGCCCCCTTCGGGGCCACGCGCCATGTCGCCATGGAACGGGGCTGCGCGCATCAGGCCAGCGCCGCGCCCAGCTGCATCGCCAGGCCCATCGAGCCGTCCACCTTGAGTTTGCCGGTCATGAAGGCGGCGGTCGGGTTCACATCGCCTTCGAGCATGCCCTGGAAGGTTTCGGCATTCGCGGTCAGCGTAACCTCGGCATCGTCGTCGCCCGCCCGCACGCCGTTTTCATCGACGATGATGCTGCCCTCGTCTTCGATCACGAATTTCGCGGTGGACGAAAAGCCGTTCGGCATTTTCGCGGACAGGGCGGCAACGGCCTTTTCGATGACTTCGCTCATGAGTTCCTCCGATTGTGATGGCCGGGCTCTCGCTTTCTCCGGCACATGCGTTACAGTTTAGTTATGCGCGAGGCTCCGGCGATAAACAAATGTGCCGTCACGGCATTTCTTCTGTCCATTCTGATGGGCACGCTGGCCCATGGGACCGCGCAGGCGGAGACAGCCGGGCTCGAGCGCTATTTCGAGGAACTGGCCGATCCTGACTACGAGGGCTGGGCGCGCGCCGAGTCGGATATCCGCCGGGCTTGGTCTCGCTCGGGCTCTCCGGGGATGGACCTGCTGCTCAAGCGCGGGCAGGACGCGCTCGACGAGGGCGATTACGACGCCGCGATTGAGCATCTAACCGCGCTGACCGATCACGCGCCTGATTTTGCCGAAGGGTGGAACGCGCGCGCGACCGCCTATTTTGCCGCCGGTCTTTACGGGCCCTCGATGGCGGATATTGCCCGTGTGCTCACCCTGGAGCCGCGCCATTGGGGCGCTCTGGCCGGGTTGGGGATGATCCTTGACGAAATGGGCCGCGAGGATGAAGCGCTCGACGCCTTCCGTGCCTCTTTTGCCTTGAACCCGCACCAGCAGGATGTGAAAGACGCGATTGCGCGGCTGGAAACCACGCTGGCGGGAACGGCGATCTGAGGTCCGGGCGCGGACCGGAAAACAAGGGCAGGCGGCATGGCAGAGGGGCGGATCACGGCCGTTTTGGGGCCGACCAATACCGGCAAGACGCATTACGCGATCGAACGGATGCTGGCGCATCGCACCGGCGTGATCGGCTTGCCGCTGCGGCTCTTGGCGCGCGAGGTCTATGACCGGATTGTCGCGCTTCGGGGGCCGAGCGTCGTCGCGCTCGTGACCGGGGAGGAACGCATCGTCCCGGAACGCACGCAATATTGGGTCTGCACCACCGAGGCGATGCCCGATGCCATCGGCGCGGATTTCGTCGCCTTGGACGAGATCCAGCTTTGTGCCGATCCCGAGCGCGGGCACGTTTTTACCGAGCGGCTTCTGTCGGCGCGCGGGCTTCATGAGACGCTGTTTCTGGGCTCGGACACGATGCGCGGGGCGATCAACGCGCTGGTGCCGAAGGTGCAGTTCACCCGCCGCGACCGGTTTTCGGAACTGCGCTATGCAGGTTCGAAAAAGACAAGCCGGATGCCTCCGCGCAGTGCGATTGTCGGGTTTTCTGTTGATAATGTGTATGCCGTTGCCGAGCTGATCCGCCGCCAGAAGGGCGGATGCGCGGTTGTCATGGGGGCGCTCAGCCCGCGCACACGCAACGCGCAGGTCGAGATGTATCAAAATGGCGATGTCGATTATCTCGTCGCCACCGATGCCATCGGGATGGGGCTCAACCTCGATATCGAGCACGTGGCCTTTGGCGCTACGGCCAAATTCGACGGGCGCCGGATGCGGGCGCTCTTCCCGCATGAGCTGGCGCAAATTGCAGGCCGCGCGGGCCGCCACACGCAGGACGGCACTTTTGGCGTCACCGGCGAGGCGCGCCCGCTCCCGCAAGAGGTGATCGACGCCATCGAGGGGCACCGCTTTGCCCCAATCCAGCGCCTGCAATGGCGCAACAGCCGTCTTGAATTCGGCACGATGCATCGGCTGATCCGGTCGCTCGAAGAAAATCCGCAAAACGAATGGCTGACCCGTGGGCGCGAGGCCGATGACCTGCGCGCGCTCAAGACGCTCTCGGAGATACCGGAGATCATCGACCGCGTGCGCCATCCCTCCGACGTTCGCCTGCTGTGGGATGTCTGCCGTATTCCCGATTTCCGCTCGATTTCCGAGGCTGAACATGCGACCCTTCTGGCGCGGATCTTCGGGTTCCTGCAGGCGGGTAAAGGTGTGCCAAGTGACTGGCTGGCGGGGCAGATCGCCCGGATCGACAAGACCCATGGCGGGATCGACGCCCTGTCCAAAAGATTGGCATTTATCCGCACATGGACCTATGTGGCGCAGCGCAAGGGCTGGGTCGATGACGAAAGCCATTGGCGCGGAGAGACGCGCGCGGTAGAAGACCGCCTGTCGGATGCGTTGCACAGCGCTCTGACCCAACGATTTGTGGACCGGCGCACCTCTGTGCTGTTGCGCCGGCTCAAGCAGAAGGAGACCCTCGTGGCCGAGGTGAACGACAAGGGTGAGGTGATGGTCGAGGGCGAATTCGCCGGCCGTCTGGATGGGTTCCGTTTTCAACAGGACGGCACCAGCTCGCCCGATGAGGCGAAAATGCTGGCGCGCGCGGCCTATGAGGCGCTGCGCCCCGAGTTCAACCTCCGGGCCGACCGGTTCTACAACGCGCCCGATACCGAGATGGACTTCACCGAGCAGGGTGGCCTGATGTGGGGTGAGATCGCTGTCGGCAAGCTGGTGAAGGGCGCCGATGCGCTCAAGCCCACGGTCGAGGCGTTCGTCGACGAAGAGGCGGGTGCGGATGTGGCCGAGAAGGTCAAACGCCGTTTGCAGCATTTCATCGACCGCAAGGTTGCGACCCTGTTCGAGCCGCTTCTGGCGATGGGCCGGGACGAGGCGCTGACGGGTCTTGCGCGCGGTTTTGCGTTCCGCCTGGTCGAAGAGCTGGGCATCGTGGCGCGCGAGAAAGTCGCCGCCGAGGTCAAGGACCTCGATCAGGAGTCGCGCGGTAGCCTGCGCAAGCATGGTGTGCGCTTTGGCCAATACACGATTTTCATGCCGGCACTCCTGAAGCCCGCGCCGACCCGCCTGCGGCTGGTGCTGGCCTCGCTTTGGGACGGGGCCGATGAATTCCCTGAAAGCCCGCCGCCCGGTCTGGTGACGATCCCCAATATCGAGGCGATCCCCGCCGCGACCTATCTGCTGTCGGGCTATCGCCCGGCGGGCGCGCGTGCGATCCGGATCGACATGCTCGAACGGCTCGCCGATCTGATGCGCGGGCAGGACAGCCGGGGCGGCTTTGAGGCCAATCCGGATATGCTCTCGATCACGGGCATGACGCTTGAGCAATTCGCGGACCTGATGCAGGGCCTTGGGTATAAGGCTGAAAAGGGCGAACGCGAGAAGCAGCGCCCGGTCGCTCCGGCGCCGGAAGAAGCGGCTGCCACCGAGGGGGCCGAGGCGCCCGAGGCCCCGGCAGCCGAGCCGACCCCGAGTGACGAGGGTGCTCCGGCCGAAGCCGAAACCGAAGTGTTCTACACCTTTACCTGGGCCCCGCGTCCGCGCGGCGCACGCCCTGCACGCCCCGAGGGCAAGGGTGGTGAGCGGACCGAGCGCAACAAGGGCGGCAAGCCGCGTGGCAAGCCCGCCAAGGGCAAGGGCGGCAAGCCGCACAATGAGGGCCCGCGCGCCTTCGAGGCCCGTCCGCCGCGCAAGGAAAAGCCGATTGATCCGGACAACCCCTTCGCCGTGCTGGCGGCGCTCAAGGACAAGAAGTGACCCACGCGCAAGAGCGCATCCGTATCGACAAATGGCTCTGGCACGCGCGTTTCTGCAAGACGCGCGGGCTGGCGAGCGAGATGGTGCAGGCCGGGCGCGTCCGCGTGAACGGCCAGCGCATCGACAAGCCGGGCCGCGCGGTGGGCGAGGGCGATGTGCTGACCTTCGCCTTTGGCGGCCATCCGCGCGTGCTGCGCATCCTTGCCTGCGGTGCGCGACGTGGGCCGGCGAGCGAGGCGCAGGCGCTCTACGTTGAAATCGGTGAAACCCGCGTTTCGCCTGAGGACGCAGCAGGCGAACAGCCATCCTGAAACCGGGCCAGATCGCCGCATCCGGGACTTACCGCCGCGCGATGTCTTGATTGATCGCGCCAGCCCGGATAGGAAACCCAAAACCGTTCCAAGCCGGGGTTGTCCCATGACCTATGTCGTCACCGATAACTGCATCGCCTGCAAATACACCGACTGCGTCGAAGTTTGCCCGGTGGACTGCTTCTACGAGGGTGAGAACACGCTGGTGATTCACCCCGACGAATGCATCGACTGCGGCGTTTGCGAACCGGAATGCCCTGCGGATGCGATCCGCCCCGATACCGAGCCGGGCATGGATGAATGGGTCGAGTTCAACCGGAAATACTCGGAACTCTGGCCGGTTATCACCCAGAAGAAAGACCCGATGCCGGATGCCGAGAAATATGACGGCGAGACCGGCAAGCTTGAGAAGTACTTCTCGGAAAAACCGGGTGCAGGCGACTGATCCGGGCAGGTTCGCGATTCGCACTCCGCGGCGCTTGACCTAACGGTAACTTTTCGGCAAGACTGCGACAAAGCGCCCCGGAATGCCGGGGGCGTCAAGCAGGTGGCAATCGCCGCGCTTTGAAATGCGCGCTTTTTGTGCTACAGTTCCATGACATAAGGATCTCGAATCCCCCTTTGATGCCACTGCTCGGGCGGATGAGGTTTTCCAGATTGCAAGAATCGCTGGCGCGAAGTTTCGGCTCTCGCGGTCAATTTTTGCGCGCTGGAAGGTGGAGTGATCGAGGGCGACTGCAAGGAAGCGACTGTATGACCAAGACCAAGAAGACCGAGTTTCGTCCTAACGATTTCGTCGTCTATCCGGCGCATGGTGTCGGCAAGATCATGTCGATCGAGGAACAGGAAATCGCCGGGCTGCGGCTCGAGCTGTTCGTCATTTCCTTCGAGAAAGACAAGATGACGCTGCGCGTGCCGACCAACAAGGCGACCGAGATCGGGATGCGGGGGCTCAGCTCCCCCGATATCGTGACCAAGGCGCTGGAAACCCTGAAGGGCAAGGCCAAGGTCAAGCGCGCCATGTGGTCGCGCCGGGCGCAGGAATATGAGCAAAAGATCAACTCGGGCGATCTGCTGTCGATCGCCGAAGTGGTGCGCGACCTGCATCGCAACGACGATCAGCGCGAGCAATCCTATTCGGAGCGTCAGCTTTATGAAGCCGCGCTGGAGCGCCTGACCCGTGAAGTTGCGGCCGTGTCCGGCACGGACGAGGCGGGTGCTGCCAAGCAGGTGGACGAGGTTCTGGTGAGCCGCGCTGCCTGATCCCCGCGACAGGATCATTTTAAGACGCGGGCCTCTGGGCCCGCGTTTTGCGTTTCAGCCCTTGGTTTTGGCGGGTTCGTCGGCCTCGCTGTCTTCGCGGCGGGAAAAGCGCTCCATCATCGCGGTTTCCAGCTCTGCATTCAGTTCTTTGGTGCGCGAGATGTAATCGGGGTTCTGCTCTACCGGAACGCCCGGCTTCCAGACCTGTGCCAGGTCGCGCACCGCTGCACGGTCGAGCTTGAAGAAGATCTTCTCCAGTTCGGCGGCTTCGAATTCCGACAGGCCGACATTCTCCAGCACATAGCGCCCCGCGCGCAGTGAACTGTCGAACATTTCGCGCACGATGTCGTTCGCGCCCGCGCGATACAGTTCGAACACATGGATGCGGTCGCGCGCGCGCGCGATGATATGCAGGTCGGGGCGCATCCGGCGCGCATAGGCCACCAGCCGCGTCGTCGCCCCCCGGTCATCAAGGGCCACGACCAACACCCGAGCCTTGGCAAGGCCAGCCGCGGCCAGCAGATCAGGGCGCGTAGGGTCACCGAAATAGCCTTTGAAGCCGAAGGTGCGCATCAGTTGGATGGTCTTGAGATCGGCATCGAGAACGGTCGTGCGGAAGCCCGACATCGTCACCAGCCGATTGACGACCTGCCCGAACCGTCCCACGCCTGCGATGATGATTGGCCCCTGCTCGTCGATCTCGTCGGGGCTTGGCCCGCCTTCGTCGCGGCGCAGCTTGCCCAGCAGATCGTGCAGGATGAACATGAGCGGCGTGATCAGCATCGAGAGCGCGATCACCACCAGCACGCGTTCGGCCAGCACGCCGGGCAGGATGCGCTGGGACACGGCGAAGGCCACCAGCACGAAGCCGAATTCCCCCGCCTGTGCGAGCCCCAGCGTGAACAGAGAGCGATCCTTGCCCCGCACATTGAACAGCCGCGCCAAGCCTGCGAGGATCAGCGCCTTGAGCGCGACCAGCCCGATCACCAGCCCCGCGATTTCGACAGGCGCGGCCAGCACCGTGTTGAAGTTGATACCCGCGCCGACCGTGATGAAGAACAGCCCCATGAGGAGGCCCTTGAACGGCTCGATGTCGGATTCCAGCTCGTGCTTGAATTCGCTGTCTGCGAGGACGACACCGGCAAGGAAAGTGCCTAGTGCCGGCGACAAGCCGACGAGATACATCAGAGAGGCAATGCCCACGACGATCATCAGCGCCATCGCGGTGTTGATCTCACGCAGGCGCGCGGCATGCACGAAGCGGAACATCGGCCGGATCAACAGGTGCCCCGCGACAATGACGAACAGCACCGCGCCCAGCGTGACCAGCGTGACGCCCCAGCCCGGCAGGCTCTCGATGAAATGGGCGACGGGGTGGTCGGCGCCTTCTTTCGCCTTGGCCAGCGCCCGCGCGCCGGGCAGTGCCAGCAGCGGCATCAGGGCCAGCATCGGGATCACCGCGATATCCTGCGTGAGCAGGACCGCAAAGGCCGAGCGCCCGCCTTTTGTCTGCATCAGGCGTTTTTCGTTAAGCGTTTGCAGCACGATCGCCGTCGAGGAGAGCGAGAAGATCATCCCCAGCGCGATCGAAATGCGCGGCGGTTGCCCGAAGGCCATCGCAATCGCTGCCACCGCCGCCAGCGTCAGCAACACTTGCAATCCGCCAAGCCCCAGCAGCTTGTCGCGCATCGCCCAGAGCGCACGCGGTTCGAGTTCCAGCCCGATCAGGAACAGCATCATTACCACGCCGAATTCCGCGAAATGCTGCAGGTCGGTCATCTCCGACCCGGACAGACCAAGGATCGGACCGATCAGGATGCCCGCGATCAGGTATCCAAGCACCGAGCCAAGGCCCGCGCGGCTCGCCAGCGGCACCGCGATGACCATTGCGAAAAGATAGAGCGTGGCCTGCAGCAGAAAGCTCTCCATGATGCGTGCCGTGCTCCTTTCCAAAGGCGTGTGTCAGAATGCCGCCGGGCCATTGCCAAGCGGTAGATGCGGGTCAATCGGCGCCAGGGCGCGATCCGGGGAATAGGGTCAGAGTAGCGGATGCCGAAGGGGGTTCAAGGTCGAAACGCGCAGTGTTTCAAAGCTGTCATCCGATGTGACCCTTTGCGCTCAGCTCCCTTTCAAGAGCTTGAGCGTATAGCTGCGCGAGCCTTTCTGATAGGTCAGTTGCCCGTCACCGATGGCCGTGACCTTGCCGCCGTCCAGCCGGTCGCCCACACCGACCTTGACGAATTTCCCGTTCGCCATGCGGATCAGTGCGCGGCGGCTGTTCGAAGAACCATAAAGCCCGATCAGGTTCATCTCCCCAAGCTGGATGCCGTTCTTGACCGTCGCCTGCTTGGCGACCGAGGCCGAGGTCGGAACCTTGGGAGCGGGGCCTGTCGGTTCCGGCTCGTCCAGCTCGTCGGGCGGGACCGGGGCGGAGAAGCTGGTCGGTTCGACGCCGCCACGTTGCGGTGCGGTGGGGGTTGCGCTCGCCGCGGGGGGGGCAGGGGCCTTGGGGGCTGCGAGGGCCGCCGTGACGATCCGCGAGAAGTTGCGCGGCTTGTCAGCGGGGCGACGCGATACGGTGACAGCCTGACGCGTGGCCGATGCGAACGGGTCCGCAGTGGCTTCGGCGGCCAGTGCGGCGACGGCGGCTTCCGCTGCTGCTGCCGCCGCTGCGAGCGCGTCGGCTTCGGCCTTGGCCTGTGCCTCTGCCTCGGCTTGCTGGCGGGCCTGTGCTTCGCGTGAGGCCGCGGCGATTGTGGCGGGGCGCGGGAGTGGGGTGCGCGCACCCAGACGGGCGATTTCGGCCTGTTCTTCGGGTGAGAGCGCGGCTTCGTCCTCGGTCTGGGGAGGCTCGGCGGCGGGGGTCTCCGTGGCAGGATCGGCTGTTTCAGGGATCGCTGTTTCGGCTGCGGATTGCGCGGCTTCGGCGGCGGCACTGCTCACCGCCTCGGGGCGGGCTTTGGGCTGGATGCCTGCGAGCGCCGGATCGGCGTAGGGTTTTTCAGCCTCGGCAAGGGCCGTCGCGGCAAGATCGGCAATCGTGGCTGGGCGCGCAGGCGGTACGAGTGGCGGCTGGCCGGCAAACAGCGTGAACGCGCCCGGCATCAGGACGCCTTCGGGCGTCGGCTCCACAGCGGCGGCCTCTGGGGTGGTGGGCGCTGTGGGCGGCTGGGTCGCGCTCGAAAGCGCCGCAAGGTTGAGGTTCACCTCTGGCAGCGGCGGCAGCGCGGAAGGCGGGAAGACCCGGGTCGTGGAATAGTCGTCCGGCTCGCCTTCGGGGGGCTGCGACTCATCGGGGGGTTCCGGCAGCGGCTCCGTCACTTCCGAGGCCATAACCGGCTCCGCCGGGGGCTCCGACGCTTCGGGGACTGTCTCCGGCTCGGGGGCCTCGTCGGGAGTGGTCTGCGCAATATCCGAGGTGATCGCAGGTTCTGGTTCGGGCTGCGCGGCGGTCGCGGCGACCTCGGGCGTCGGCGGTTCGGGCGCGGCCATGGCCGGCGCAAGAGCCGCTGTTTCCGTCTGTTGCGCCGGGGTTTCGGCAATGGTGTCCGGCTCTCCAAGGAAGGAGGACCAGAGCGCCACGATCGCCATGAACAGCACGAGGCCGACGGTCAGCAAATAGCCAAGATAGCGCGGTTTGCCGCCGACTTCCGTCTTGCGGCCGCCGAAAACCGTCTTGTTCGGCGCGGGCTGGCTCGTCGTGGCGGGGGCTTGGCTCTCGCCGGTGGGCGACGGTGCTTCGCCGGTGGTCTTGGCCATCGCCTTGCGCGTATTTTGGCCGAGAGCTGCCGTGCCTTTTGCGGCAGTCTTGAGCGATTTGCGCGCTGCCTTGCCAAGCGCCTTGGCCGCCTTGCCGCCCTTTTCCAGCGCAGCCTCGGTATCGAATTTCGGGACGGCAAGACCCGGAGCGGTCACTCCGAAACCATCCGTGCCCAGCGTGCCCTTCTCAAGCGCGGACTTGCGCGGCGGCAAGGTTTCCAGTCGTTTCGGCGGTGCCGCCAGCTTCGGTGCAGTGGATTTCGCCTCGGGCGCGGCGGGGCTTTCCGGTGTGTCCGGCGTTGTGATCCGGCGGCTCGTGAAAGCTGCGGGCGTCAGTGCGGACGCCGGCGGGTCTTCCGCCACATCATCGAGCGGCGGTGGCAGATCTTCCTCGAGTTCCGGGAAGCTCAGCGTTTCGACTGGCTCAGGAGAAAGCTCTTTTGTGTTAGAGGGTTGATCCTGGTCCGGGCTAGCCTCTTGCGGGGCGCCTTCGGTTTCGACAGCCGTCTCGCCGGCGCCCTCGCTTACGTCGATCTCTTGCACATCGTCTGGCAGATCAGCCTGAACGGACGGGCCTGATGTCTCATGCGTGAACGCCTGGGGCGCTTCGGTTGCTGCGACATCTGGGGCCGGGTCGGGTGCGATGTCGGAAAGTGCCGGGCTATCCTCGGCAGGAGGTGCTTCGGGGCCTTTGTCAACGACCGTGGCCTCGCTTTCGGTCTCCGGTTTCGTTTCGGTTGGGAGCGGGTCTTCGACGCTCTCGTCTTCCGCGGATGCCTCGTCAGGGGCGTCTGGTGCCGCTGCGGGGGTATGTTCGAAATCTACAGATTCAGCCGGTTCACTTGCCAGATCAACCTGTACATCAACATCTGCATGTTCGATTTCTGCAAGCTCGGAGGGCGCGGGCGGCGCGTCGATCACCACCTCGAGGACCGGAGCTTCCTCTAGAAGCCGGATCGGATCGGCATCGCGCTCGACGCGGGCGCCTTCGGGCAAATAAGAGGCCGCGACCGATGACAGGCCGAACCAAGGCTCTGCTGCAAAGGCACCGGACTCTGGGATCGCCGCGAAAGCAATGGGCGCAAAGCCATGGCTCTGGGCGAAGGCTTCGGCCTCGTCCAGGGTCTCGCGCGCGACAACGGCGACCTGAACGGTCTCATCCGGGCCGGTCCAGTCGAACACCAGATCGGGCACGTCGTAGGGCGTCAAACCCTCCAGCGCTTCGGCAATCTGACGACGCCGCGCGGCGGGGCTTGGGCCGGGCGCGTGGACCTCGGTATAAAGAATTTGAGATGCCGGGATGATGAGCTTGGTCATCAGCCCATCGGGGCCTGCCTCGGCTTCGGCGGCCTTACGCAGGCCGGCCAGCGCATCCGCCAGATCTTCGGCCTCAAGCGAGACATCTCCGAGTTGCTGCCAGCCGGTTTCGCGGCGTTGCAACAGCCCGATACCGTCATGCGAGAGATTGAGCGCAAAACTTGGTTTCATTCCGGGGCTCTAACACATGGGCGCGGTGCGCGGATACTGGGCTTGAAGGTTCGCAACTTGGTAAAGCAGTTTTCCGCCCATGAAAAGCCGCGCGAGTCGCTATCGCTGTTCACAATTTTCAAACAATGAGCGGTAGCGTCCACGGACGTGGTGTAAATTCAGCGCCGTCTTCGGTGTAATCTCAGGTGGCCATCGAGGTGTATGGTCG
>NZ_JARGDK010000009.1 GCF_029210495.1 Pseudothioclava nitratireducens
GACCATACACCTCGATGGCCACCTGAGATTACACCGAAGACGGCGCTGAATTTACACCACGTCCGTGGACGCTACCTTCCTTATCTCACATCGCCTGACGAACATCCGTTCGATAGGGCGCTCTGTCGGCGTGTGCCGACAATTCTGAAGGAGCCATTCATGCCCGCAAAATTCCAGATCGCCGATGTGCGGTTCTTTCCGTGCGCCTCGGCGACAGAGATCGAAAACAGACTTCTGGAGGCGTTTGAGAGGTTTCGGCGCAAGTCTCTTGGGATCAGTGAACAGCAGTTCTATGAACTCGAGAAGGGAGGGGAATGGGCCGAGATCATGGATCTGATCTGCCCGAACCAGAAGCAAACAGCCAGAATGCGTCGACGTGCGCACAGGCTCCTGGATATCCGAGAGCGGGCGTCCGGCATGGGCCATCTCGGCCAGACCGAACGCAAGCGGCTTTCGAGTCTGCGGGGCGGGGTGCGGCTTGTTCAGCTTGAGCGCGAACACCGCGCCGATGAGATCGCGGCGGCGCTGCATGCCGAGATGCCGTGGATGGACAGGGCGACGAGCTTTGTTTGGGATGCCCTGCGCGCGAACCTGCGCTCGGGGGCTGCGACCGTGCGTCTGCCTCCTATGCTGCTGAGCGGTCCGCCGGGCGTTGGCAAGAGCTACTGGGCGCGGAGTCTGGCGGCCTTGATCGGTGCGCCCTTGGAACTCATCGATGCCGGGAATGAGCCCGCAGGGTTTGCGGTGGCAGGAAGCCAGAAAGGATGGGCGACAGCGCAGCCGGGTCGGCCCATCGAGCTGATCCGGCGCCAGCATATCGGCAATCCGATCAGTTCTTGGGTGTTTGCATCATGACCGTCTTGATCCGTTCTGCGATCGCATCGCTGCCAATCGGGGATGGATGCATCCGATCCTTGCTCATGTAGCTTTCCTCTCCGGAGGGAACGAGATCGGCCAGTGAAATAAATATTACATTAGGATCAAGTGCAGCCATACGTTCCGCGCGGCGGTCCATCTCGTCGCCTGTCGGGCCGCAATGCTCTACTGGGCTATCAAAGCCATTGGATCGCAGATACCCAACATAAACCACCCGAGCACCGGTAGCGCGTATTCTCGCTACCGTCGCAGGAATCGCGCCGCTTCGTCCGTCCGATGAGAAAAGACGATCAATCATCGGGCCGCAACCGTTACATCCGCAGCCAAACAAGATATCGTTGCCGCCACCATTCAGCACCACCCAATCGTAGCCGTTATCTCGAAACTGGGCTGGCACGGAGATAGGCAGGTAGTATCCTGCCCCAACGATGGAACGATTGATGACCGGAGTTCCAAGCTTTTGCTCGAGCGCGCTTCCCACATCTTTACCTGAGAGGCGGTTTACCGCGAGCAAGGAGTCTCCCATCACGAGGACATTTGCGTCGTTGGGGGCAGTCACGCCACAGCCACAGATCAACAGAGTTAGCATTGCTAAAATTACACGGATCATTCTGACCTCGAGAGTGCGTGCTTTTGGGTAGTCTCCTTTGGCTTCATCTAGAAAGGTTTAATTTCTCTCTTGATCGTTGGTCAAACTGGAAAAACGTGATGGATTTGTTGTGAGATTCCAAGGCGTCGGAGCTGTTGCGACTGTGACCTCGCCAGAAAGCCGCGCTTCCGTTGATAGATTGTGCATGCCGATCAATAGCCTCGCACAAAGACAACAGGCACGTTGAAACAAAGATTCCGTTCAGAACAGATGACGGACATCTTCGTTTTCAGGCGCAGTCTTACGTTTTGGGGATGAACCGTCTCCCTTGCGGAAATGGCATCGCTCTCGCAAAACGTCGTATAATACATATATTTCAATGGGTTGGTGGCGGAGACGAAGGGATTCGAACCCTCGAGACGGTTTCCCGCCTACTCCCTTAGCAGGGGAGCGCCTTCGACCACTCGGCCACGTCTCCGCCGACCCGTATATTCACCAAGTGCCAGACAAACAAGCGCTTTTCTGCGCACCGTGAATAAGTGGTTCTGCCCGTTGGTTTTGCGGCGTTTCCGCCTCGCCAGACGGAGATGGCGCTTTGCTCGGATCGGGTGGCGTTGGTTCGAATCGTCAGGCCGCGATGGTGTCCGCCCCGGCGCTGCCAAGCACCTGCCGCCGCGCCTGTGAAGCGCGACGGTCCGGGTGTGGTGCTGCGCGGGGTCTTAGCTGGCGATCAGATCAGCGAGGTCTTCTTTGCGGGCTTCCTGATAGTGATCGAAGGCGCTCGTGAACCATGCCGTCCCACGCGTCGCGCCGGCCAAAGCTGCGAAGAGCTCATCCTCGGCCGCCATCGGCAGCAAGAGTTGGAAGACATCCCAACCAGCCGCACTCGGATGGGCCTCGAAGCCAAGCACCTGTCCCTTGAGGCCTGACACGAGCGGCACCAGAGCGCCAGAGAATACCGATGGCACATGGATGTCTATCTTCATGATCGGCTGAAGAAGCTGCGTGCCGACTTCGGTCAGCGCCTCGCGGATCGCGTTCTTGCCTGCCGTTCGGAAGGCATAGTCGGAACTGTCGACCGAATGCGTCTTGCCGTCTTTCAGCTCCACCGAGACATCGACCACCGGAAAACCGTTCGGTCCTTCCGCCAGTGCCTCGCGCGCGCCTGCCTCGACCGAGGGGATATAGTTGCGCGGAACCGCGCCGCCTTTCACGCTCTCGGTGAAAGTAAACCCCGCGCCTCGGGCCTCGGGGCGAAGCTCCACGACGACATCTGCGAATTGCCCGGCACCCCCGGTCTGCTTGCGATGGCGATGGTGGATTTCCGCGCCGCGCCGGATCGTTTCGCGCAGCGCGGGCGGAACCGGGGCTTCGGTGACTGCAACGCCGAACTCGTCCACGATCTTCGCAAGGATACGGCGCAGATGGAGCGGGCCTTGCGTGGCGAGCACCGGGTTCCCGGTCTTTTCATCCTGCGAGACACGCAGGCCCGGATCGATCTCTGACAGACGCTCCAGTGCGGTCAGCAGGCGGCTGTCGTCTTTTTCATGTTCGGGCGTAACGATGCGCCGATAGGAGGAGGCATGCACCTGCGCCCAGCCGGGCAGCGGGGCGGACGTGTCGTCGCCGCAGGCGCGCCCGGCCGCAAGCTGATCGGATTTCACGGCCAGACCGATCTGCCCGGCAGCGAGCGTTCCAAGGGGACTCTTGGCGTCGAGATCGGTGATCGCGCCAAGATTGCCACCCGCCAATGTGGTGCCACTGGTAACCGCTCCGTCCATTGCGCGCAGAACCACGACCTTACCCAGATGCTTGATGACATCCGCCAGCGCCCCGACCGCCCGCGTTTCGTCTTCCAGCCGCGCCCGCGCCACCTCGACCGAAGGCGCATCGTGACGCAGTGATTTCATCAGCCGCGTGATGCCATGGCGCGCGCTGGCGGACCCCATGAAACAGGCCACGAGGTCATGGTGCTGAACTGTCTTCGAGGCGATCTCGTAGATCTCCTCGACCATCGGTTGCTTGTCCTCGATCAGCTCTTCCATCAGCGTGTCGTCGAAATCGGCATAGCTCTCAAGGAGGTCCGCGCGCGCCTCTTCCTCGCGGTCCTTCACGCTGTCGGGCATCTCGATCAGCACCGAATGTTTGCCGTCCTCGAATTTCCACGCGCGCTCCGAGACCAGATCGACGAAGCCGGTGATCTTGTCACCGTCGCGGATCGGCACTTCGCGCAGCACGATATGGTGGCGTGAATAGGTTTGCAGCGCCGAGACCACCTCGGAGATGCGGCTTTGCGGGCTGTCGATGCGGTTGATGAAAAGGATACAGGGCACGCCCGCCTCTTCTACCATTCGCAGATAGGGGGCCGAGAGGACGGCCGCATCCGCATCCGCAGGCACGCAGATCACGGCGATATCAGAGGCCGCAAGCGCCGGACCCACCGGGCCGAGGTTTTCCGACCCGCCTGCAATGTCGATGGCTGCCCAATCCTCGCCCATGAAGCCGAAGGTCCGCACCGAGGCGGTGTTCGCCACGGTCAGTGTCTTGCCGGGGCTGCCCTCCAGCGCGGCAAGCGCCTCGACGAGAGTGGTTTTGCCGGAATGGGACGGGCCGAGGACGGTGAAGACACGCATGGCAGTTCTCCTTCGCAATGGTGCGTGAAGTCTAGCGGATTACGCGGCCCGGACCTTGAGCGAAGTCAATCTCCGCGTGCGTCCAAATGGCGTCCAAGCATCGGCTCATTCCTGACATTTTTGTCCTCCATAAGTGAACAAACGGGTGTTTGGGCAGAGACAATGATCGGTTTTGGCAACGAAGCGATGGCCGGGAGGGCGCAGGGCGCGCGCGGGATTTCGGGGCTTTGGACCCTGTTGCCCGCGCTGGTCGTCTTGCTGATCGGCGGTGCGGTTCAAGGGCTGACCTTCCTCAACCATGACGTGGCCTGGGTGCTCAATTCCTCTGAGCGCTTGCTGCACGGGGGCACGTTCGGGCAGGATATCGTCGCGGCCAACCCGCCGCTGATCTGGTGGATTTCGGCGCTGGTGGCGGGGCTCGCGGAACTCATTGGCGTAAGCCCCGAGACCACGCTGCGCGTCGTTGTTCTGCTGATCGCCGCCGGGGTTCTTGCGCTGGTTGAACGCGCGCTCGCGCCGCGCATGGGGCATGTCGCGCGCGCTGGCTTCCTTCTGATGCTGGCATTGCTCGTCACGCTGGGCGTGCATCGCGATTTCGCGCAGCGTGAGCATCTGGCGGTGCTGCTTTGCCTGCCATGGCTGCTGGTCGCGGCGCGTCGGATTGAGGGTGAGGACGTTGGACCTTGGGGCGCGGCGCTGGCCGGAATTGCCGCCGGGATCGGTATCGCGTTCAAACCGCATTTCCTCGCCGTGCCCGCGCTGGTGTGGCTCTGTCAGGCGCTCAAGGCGCGCAGCCTGCGTCCGGCGTTGCGCATCGAGACGGCGACGCTGCTGATTACCGGGCTGGCCTATATCGGCGCGGTCTGGCTTTTTGCGCGCCCGTGGCTGACCGAGGTGCTGCCGCTCATTTCGGCGCTCTATTGGGGCTTCAGCTACCCGATCCTCGCCGTGCTTCAGGGCAAGATCGTTGTCATCGGTATCGTCTTGGTCGCGCTTCTGGGCGCGGCGGGCGGGCGCTGGCCCGCGCTGGCAAGCGTGATGGCGATGGCGGGGCTTGGCTTTTTCATCGCGGCACTCGCGCAGTCCAAAGGCTATTCCTATCATTTCTACCCGGCGCTGACCTTCGCGCTCATCGCGCTGATGCTGACGGTGTTGACCGATAGTCCCCGCGCTGCGCGGCTGGGCGCGGGTATTGCGCTCGGCCTTGGGCTCGCCTTTGTTGCGGCGCAGGCGCGCCCGACGCTGACGGATCGCTCCATGGCGGGGGCCTATGGCCAGCGCACGCAATGTCTCGTCGATCTGGTGCAGGCACACGCCGCGCCGGGCGAGGGGTTCATGGCTATCTCGACCCATCCCGATCCGGGCTTCCCGACCGCCAATTACAGCGAGCGGCGCTGGGTGGCCGAGACCAATAGCCGCCTGTTCCTGCCCGCCATCGCGCGGCTGCGCGCGAGCGCTGCGCTCACCCCGGATGAATCGCGCCAGCTTGAACTGGCCGAAGCGACCGAACATGCCGCGATGGGGCGTGACATGGGGCAAGCCCCCGCCGTGGTCCTCGTCGATGCCCGTCCCGACCGCCACGCCATTGGTCCGCTCGAGATGGATTTCGTCGCCTTCTACCGCGAAGATCCCGCCTTCGACCGGATCTGGAGCGGTTACACTGAAATTCCGTCCTGCGCGCCGGGCATCCGTGCCTTCGCCTTGAACAAGGATCGCTGAGCCATGCAAATCTCTTCGCTTTCGACCACTGCCGTCGTGATCCCCTGCTACCGCGCCGCGCGCACCATCCGCGCCGTCATTGCCGAGGTGCCCGCCGAGATCACCCGGATCTACTGCGTGAACGATGCCAGCGACGACAATCTCGCCGAGGTGCTGGACGCGCTGTCCCAAGACGATCGCCGCGTGCAGGTGCTCACCCATGCGGTGAATGGCGGCGTGGGCGCGGCCACGGTCACCGGCTACCGCGCGGCAATCGAGGGCGGCGCGCAGATCATCGTCAAGCTCGACAGCGACGGGCAGATGGACCCGCGTCTGATCCCTGCGCTGATCGAACCAATCCTGCGCGGAGAGGCGGATTATGTGAAAGGCAACCGCTTCTTCGACATCCAGAGCGTGCAGAAAATGCCCAAGATGCGGCTGATCGGGAACGCCGGGTTGTCTTTCCTGAGCAAGCTGTCCTCGGGGCTGTGGCATCTCTTCGATCCGACCAACGGCTTCACCGCGATCCATGCCGAGGTCGCGGCCATCCTGCCGCTCGACAAGCTGCACAAGCGCTACTTCTTTGAAAGCGACATGCTGTTCCGGCTGGGCACGGTGCGGGCCGCGGTCTGCGATGTTCCGATGGAAGCCGTTTACGGCGACGAAAAGAGCAACCTGAGCGAGATGGATGCGCTCTTGAAATTCCCCGGCCTGCATTTGCGCAACCTCGGCAAGCGGGTGATCTACAACTACTTCCTGCGCGATTTCAGCACGGCGAGCCTGAGCCTTCTGGCGGGGGTCGTGCTTTTGATGGGGGGTGGTCTATTCGGCATCGCCCACTGGATCGAGAGCGCGCGCACCGGCATCCCGGCGACGGCGGGGACGGTCATGCTCAGCGCCTTCCCGGTGCTGATCGGCGTGCAGCTTTTGCTCAACTTCCTTGGCTATGACGTGACCGCCTCGCAGCGGCCTGCGCTCTATCCGCAGATCCAACGGGTCCGGGTTCTGCGCGCGCGCAAGGCTCCTCCGCAGATCGAGGGCAGCACCGACGAAAGCGCCGCTGCCGAGCCGGTCAAGCGTCAGCGCTAAGGTCGCCTATCCGAGCGATCCCCTCGATCAGGGCCGAGGCCGCCGCGTTCGACAAAAGCAGGATCGGGCGCGCGATCAGCGCGATCCCGGTGGCTTCTGCAAGGGGCAGGCCAAGGAGGGTCAGCACGCCTGCGGCGCCCGCTTCGGCCACGCCCAGCCCCGCGACCGAGAGCGCAAGCGCGCCCGCGATATTCAGCCCTGCCAGCATGACCCATGCCTCCGAAAGGCTCAGCGGATGGCCCGCGGCGCGGAAGCCCGCCATGATCCCGCCCGAGGCGAAGAGCCAGAGCAGGATCGGCAGTAGAACCGGCAAGACGCGGGTGCGAATTGCGGGCCCGGTTGCGGGTGGGGGCGGTGGTGCCCGGCGCAGTTTGCGCAGGAGCGCGGCGATCAGGGTGACGCTCAGGTCTGCGCGATAAAGTGCAGCGGCGGCGAGCGCCGTGCCCAGCAGAACGAAAGGGGGCGCGAGCCCCGCACCGACAAGCCCCGCAGCCCCTAGCCCCAGAACCACAAGCATATCGCGCACCCGCGCCTCGGCGATGAGCCGGGTGGCCGCGCTGGTCGTGAGCCCCGTCATTCGCCCGGCGAGAAGCGGAAAGGCCAGATCGCCCGATCCGGACGGCGCGAGGATGAACACAAGCTGGTGCCGTGCGGCGAGCGTGATCCAGCGCCCAAGCGGCAGATCGTGCGCGGGGGCAGGGGCCATGGCCCTCAGGGCGGCCCCACGCAGCACAAGAACCGCGCCATAGGCAAGGAGCGTCGGGATCAGATAGGCGGGGCGGAGCGCGCTCAGATCAATCGCGGGCAGGTCCGCCACCCAAAGCACGATCCCCAGAAGCAGTGCGCTGATCGCACCCGCCTTGAGATATCGCCGGGCCTCAGAGGTCATAACCGTAGCGCCGCGCAAGCGGGCCGCAGATCGTCCGCACGGCTTGGGCGTCGCGCAGATCGTGACCGGAGGGCGCGGGATTCACCTTTTGCCCGAAGATCGCCGGGTCGATCTCGGACGGGGCCTCAAGGCCCAGCGTGTCGAAGATCGCCGTCAAAGCTGCCGCGCGGCGGTCCGCATCGGGACTAAAGACATCCTCCGCACGCACCACCGCGTAGCGCTCCGCCTGCGGCGCCAGCGCCTCGATCCGGGCGTTGCACCAGTTCCAGCGATGCAGGCTTTTCTCGAAGGGGCTAAGCCCCCGCCAGCCCGGCGGGCGCGGGGACGGGAAGGGCTTGGCGAAGGGGACGAAGTCGATGATGTGGCGGTATTTGCTCGACGCCTTGAACGTGGTCATCGACTGCGCCCATTCGCCCGGATCGCGCACCATATGAACGATGTGCAGCGGGCGGGTCGTATGCGGCAACAGGTCGGTCACCGGACAGAGGAAGGGGTTCAGCTCGATATGCGGGCGGGCGCGGTCGTGTTGTGCCGCCTGATGACGGCGCGCAAAGGCCCGCGTCGCGCCCTTGAGCAGCCCGGTATCGTTACGCAGATTTCCCAGCATCAGCAGGTAGCGCGAGGGCGATGGCTCATGCGTCGCGTCGATCTGTGGGAAGTAGCGCCGGATCAGCTTTTCCATGAACACGGTGCCGGTGCGCCCGGCCGAGAGCACATAAAGCAGTGGCCTGCCGGTCTGCTCGCTTTGCGGTTCCTGTGAAACGCCCATGGCCTGTGTTCTGCCTGCCTCTGATGCTCTTTGCCCGGACCATAACGAGGCGAGGCGCGTGACGGAACAGTTCACCGGTGGGCCGGACGCGCCAAAAGGCGTGACCGTGGCGGTAGGGCCACCGATAGGGGCGTCAGGCGGGCGCGGTGCCGGGCGCCTCCTCGGTGCGTTCGTGCCGATAGAGGCCCAGATCGTTGAGCACGAGAACCATCGCCGGCGTCACGAACAGCGCAAGCAGCGTCGACGCGCTGAGCCCGAACGCCAGGCTCGCCACGATCGGGCGCAAGAATTGCGCCTGCGTGCTTTGCTCCAGAAGCAGCGGCCCAAGCCCCGCAACCGTCGTCAGCGAGGTCAGGAAGATAGCCCGGAACCGGTCGGCTACGGCGGCCTGCGCGCTTTCAAGCAGATCGGCGCCCTCCTCGAACCGTTCCTCGATGAAGGCCACCAGCAGGATCGAGTTGTTCACGACCACCCCCATCAGCGTGGCCAACCCGACGAGGCTCGGCAGCGAGATTTGCAGCCCAAGCGCCATGTGCCCCCAAACCACCCCGATCACCGAAAGCGGGATCGCGACCAGCACCACCACCGGCAGCATGAAGCTACGGAACTGGAAGGCGAGGATCAGATAGACCCCGATCAGCCCGATCACCATGTTGCGCAGAAGCGACGAGCCGGTTTCGGCGGTGTCCTCGGCCTCGCCAAGGATCGAGACGTGCACGTCGGGGCGTTTCTCGGAGAGACCCGGCAGATACTCGGTCTTGAGCGCGACCATCAATTCGCGCGCGTTCGCCACATCGGGATTGATCGAGCCCTGCACGCTGACGGCGCGCTGCCCGTTCACCCGGTTGATCGTGGCGTAACCGCGTGCAAGCGTCACATCGGCCACGGCCGACAGCGGCACCTGCGCGCCGGAATTCGCGCTGATCGGCAGATCGAGGATATCCGCGAGGCCCGCACGAGAGTCGGGGGAAAGACCCACGACCACATCGACGCCACCCAGCCGGTCCTGGAATTCAAGCGCGGTGTCGCCCCGGAAGGCCGCGCGCAATTCGGCGGCGATGGATTGCGCACTCACACCAAGTGCATTGGCTGCCGCAGGGCGGGGCGTGACGATGAACTCTGGCTTGCCGGGCTGCAGGTCGTAGGTCACGTCGCGCACACCTTCGAACTCTCGGAAGAACTTGCGCATCTCTTTGGCCGTGGCGAAGAGGGCATCCAGATCCGGCCCTTGCAGCCGAATGTCGATGGGCTTGCCGCCCGCGCCGCGTTCCTTATCGGTGAAGCGCAGCGCCGCCATGTCGGGCAGGGGGCCGGTCAGCTTCTTCCAGCGGTCGAGGATTTCGGTGACCTCGGTCGTGCGCACGCCTGCGGGCAAGAGTTTCGCGCTGATCGTCGCCATATGCGGTCCGATCTCGGGCGTGTCGGCATTCGACGAATAGGTGATCGTGTAGCTCTGCACGAGGGACTGGCCGTCAGGCTGGTCGGGGCTCAGTTCGTCGTTCATCTGCTCAAGCGCGGCTGTCACCTTGGCGACGCGTGCCTCGGTGCGGGCCAGCGGCGAGCCCTGCGACAGGAGAAGCCGCGCCTCGACCGTGTCGCTTTCGAGGCTGGGGAAGGACTGATACTTGATGAAGCCGCCCGTGTAAGGCGCGACCGAGAACAGCACGAGCCCAAGCGCCACCCCAAGCGTGAGATACCGCGCACGCAGCGCCTTGCCTGCAAACGGCACGATCACCCGGTCGCGCAGCCGGTCAAAGGCGCCATTTACGGCCCGCGAGACCCGACCGGGCCGCAGATCATGACGCAGCGAGTGGCGCATGTGCGAGGGCAGGATCAGAAAGGCCTCGGCCAAGCTGACAAGCAGCGTCAGCACGAGAACGATCGGGATGTATTTCAACACGCCGCCCACGGCCCCGGTCAGGAAGCCGAGCGGGCCGACGATCATCGCGGTGGTCAGGAAGGAGGCGATGACCCCCGGCGCCACCTGCTTCACGCCGTTGATCGCGGCAACGGCGGGCGACTCTCCATTCTGGCGGCGGCGCACGATGTTCTCGGAGATGACGATACTGTCATCCATCAACAGACCCGTCGCCACCAAGAGCGCAACCATGGTCATCATGTTGATCGTATAGCCCAAAAGCTGCATCGCAAAGATCGCGCCGAGGAACGAGACCGGCAGCCCGAGCGCGACCCAGAAGCTCAGCCGGAAGCCGAAGAACAGCCAAATCACCACAAGCACGAGCAGCAAGCCCTGCGCGCCGTTCTCGGCGATGATGCGCAGCCGGTCGCGGATGTTCGAGGTCGAATCCTGCGAGATCGCAAGCGTGATGCCTGCGGGTGCGTTGGCCTGTGCACGCTCGATCTGGCGGTCGAGCGCGGCCTTGACGCGCAGCGCGTCCTGTGTCGCGGTCTTGCTGACGGCAAGGATCGCGGCGGGGCGGTTGTTGAAGAGCGCCTTTTGCGCGGGATCGCTAAAGGCGGGGCGGATCGTCGCCACATCGCTCAGCAGAACGGTGCCGCCCTCGGCGGTGCCGGCAAGGGGGATACGCGCGAGTTCGGCCGGGCTGCGTTTCTCGCCCAGAAAGCGCAGTGCGGCATCGCCCGCGTTCCCCTCGACGGTGCCTGCGGGCATGTCGAGGCTGTCGCGCCCGATCAGCGCCGCCACGTCCGAGATCTCCAGCCCGAAGCGCTCCAACGCGACCCGGTCGATTTCGACCGTGATTTCGCGGTCGGAAAAGCCCGAAATCTCGACCTGCGTGATCGCGGGGTCTGCGCGCAGGCGTTCGGCCAGATCGTCGGCATAGGCGAGCAGCACGGTGCGGTCTTCAGGGCCGGTCACGGCGACCGACGCGACCGAGGCCACCCGCTCGACGATGCGCGTCACCGGGTCTTCGACCTTGTCCGGGAAACGCGAGATGCCCTCGATGGCGGCTTTCGTGTCATTGTGAAAGCGGGTCATGTCCGCGCCTTCACGCATCTCGGCGGTGATGATCGCCATATTGTCGCGCGACAGGCATGTCAGTTCGACGAGGTTGTCGACACTGCGCAGCGGGTCCTCAGCCACCTGACAGATGCCGCGCTCAACCTCGGCGGGGGCAGCGCCCGGATAGGCCACGCGGATTTCGACCTCGGTCGGGGGCACCAGCGGGAAGGTGTCGCGCTGAAGCATCGGCAGGGCCACGACCCCCAGCAGGATCAGCGCAATCATCAGGATGTTCGCGGCGGTCGCGTGACCGGAGAACAGGCGGATCATTGTGCGCTGTCCTTCTTCTTGCCACCGCCGCCGCCTCCGGTTCCCGCGCCTGCGGCGGCGGGCTGACCCGTCGCTTCGGCCACCAATTGCGCCAGCGTTGCCGCATCTTCCATCGGCTTCACATCCATGCCCGGCACCGCAATCGTCGGATCGGTCACGACAAGCTTGTCGCCCGCAGCCAGACCCGAGGTCACTACCGCCAGATCGCCCATCGTGAAGCCGATACTGACCGGACGTTTCTCCAGCGTGTTGTCGGCACCCACCACGAGGGCGCTGCCTTCGGCCACGGCAGCGCGCGGCACGATCAGCGCGCGGGTTTTCGGCGCGCCGAGCGTCACCTCGACGAACATGTTCCGGCGCAGCGGCGGTCGCGAACCTGCCGCGGCTTGGCTGAGCGGGTCTTCTGCACGCACGACGATGGCGCTCGACTGCGTGCGGGCGTCGATGGCTTCGCCCTGACGGACGACCTCTGCTTTCCAGGTCACATCGTGATCGGCCGCCGGGAGCGAGACACGCGCGTTCAGGTCCAAAACCGTCCCGCCGCCCTCGATCGTGCGTAAGAGCGGGCCGATGCGCCCGATCGGAAACTGCGCGGCAATCTCGACGGCCTCGGTGCCCTCGCCAGACAAGAGCGTCTGACCACGCGCCATGTATTGCCCGATCTCGGCATTGGTTTCGGTGATGCGCAGATCGTAGGGCGCGCGGATTTCCACAAAGCCCAGATCACGCTCCAGCGCGGAGCGCGCGGTGCGCAGGACATTTCGTTCGGCCCCGGTCAGAGCCAGCTGGTTCTCGGCCTCGACCGCCTTGGCGCGCGCCGAGAGTTCCTGCCGACGGGTGGCCTCAAGGCTTGCGGCGGTGGCGACGCCCTGCTGGGTGAGCCGCTCTTGCCGCGCCAGATCGGCTTGGGCCAGTTCAAGATCGGCGCGCGCGATCTCCAGCGAGGCGCGGATCGTCGCTTCCTTGACATCGAGCGAGGCAAGTTGCGCGTCGATTTGCGCGAGGTCGAGCTTCAGATCGCTGTCATCCAGACGCAGCAGGAGCGTCCCTGCCGGGTAAACCTGACCGGGTGCGAGCGCTTCGGCGGTCTCGATGACCTCGCCCTCAACCCGCGCAACGGCACGCCAATCACGCGCCGGCGCGACCGTGCCGTAGCCGGTGACACGCGGGATCAGGTCTTGCTCGGCAAGTGTGATGACGCGCACCGGGGTCGGGGGGCGCGTGGTGGTCTTCGATCCGGGCGCGCCTGCGAGACTATCGGAGAGCACAATGCTTCCGGCTCCGAGCATAACTGGAATGGCAAAGGCGAGCCCACGCAGTGCCGCCGTCTTGAGTGAAGCCATTTGGTCCTCCCGGAGTCGTATTCATATTTTGATATATTTTCCTCGCATCATTGTGGGGGCCATGATTTCGATCAAGGGAAATCTCTTGAGTGGCGATTTGTGCTTTGCATTCGGGAATTTTGCCGGAATATCGCTTTGGCTAAATCTGATAGGAAAATCCTATGATCTCCAAGCTCGAGATGTTTCTCGCTCTCGCCAAAACACGTCATTTTGGCCGTGCGGCTGAAAGTCTGGGGATCACCCAGCCCACGCTGTCCACCGGGATACGCCAGCTTGAAGCGCAGCTTGGGGTGAAACTGGTCGAGCGTGGCGCGCGGTTTGGCGGGCTGACTCCCGAAGGACAACGCGCGCTGGAATGGGCGCGCAAGATTGTCGGTGACACGCGGCGCCTGCGCGAGGAGATGCGCGCGCGCCATGCCGGACTTGCGGGTCATGTACGGCTTGCGGTGATCCCGACGGCGCTCACTTGGGCAGCGCGGCTGACGGCGCGTTTTGCCAAGACCCATCCGAATGTGAGCTTTACGATCCTCTCGCGCTCGTCGGTCGAAATCCTCGGCATGATCGAGAATCTCGATGCCGATCTGGGGATCACGTATCTGGATAACGAACCTCTGGGGCGTGTCACTGCGCGCCCGATCTACCATGAGCATTATGCGCTGGTCTGTCACAAGGACCACCCTTTCGCCCAGCATGACCGAGTGCGCTGGGCCGATGTGGCCGCGCAGCGACTCGCGCTGCTGACGCCGGACATGCAGAACCGCCGGATCATCAATCGCTATTTCATGGAGGCGGGGACTGTGCCGAAGGCGCTGATCGAGTCTAACTCAACCATCGTGCTGGCGCGACAGGTGCTCGAAGGCGATTTCGTGACCGTGCTGCCCGAGGATCTGGCGGGCTTTCTGGTGCAAGGACAGGATTTGCGCATGGTCCCGATCGAGGGCAGCGGAGCGGGTCCCAGCGTCGGGCTGATCGCGCTGCATCAGGAGCCTTACACGCCTGTGGTGCAGGCGCTTGTCAGGACGGCGCAGGGATTGGGTGCGGGCAATCGCAAGTGATAGTGATTTCCTATTGCCTGACGGAAATGCAATATTGAAATTGCTATGATGCACGGGCAGTGACGGGGCGATAACCGGGAGGACCACATGCCCAAGGACATGCCGCAGGATATGCTCGAGACGCTGACGCGTCTGATCACGGGCCAGCTTCATCTGGAGGGGCCGCTGTTGCCGATCCTTCAGGCGATTCAGGCCGAGCTGGACCATGTGCCTGAGCAGGCGATTCCGATGATCGCGGATGCGCTGAACATCTCCGCCGCCGAGGTGCATGGCGTGATGAGTTTCTACCATGATTTCCGCAGCGCACCCGCTGGACGGCACATCGTGAAGATCTGTCGGGCCGAGGCTTGTCAGGCAGTGGGTGGTGCTGCGCTGGCCGATGCGGTGCTCGCAGATCTGGGCGTGGCATGGCATGGCACCACCGCAAGCGGCGCAGTGACGGTCGAGCCGGTTTACTGTCTGGGTCTTTGCGCGTGCGGTCCGGCGGCGATGATCGACGAGCGTCCGGTCGGGCGCATCGACGCGGCAGGGCTCAAACGCATGATCGCGGAGTTGGACCAATGAAGATTTATCTTTCCCAGGACAGCGCGGCCAAAGCGCTGGGCGCCGAAGAGGTCGCCGCCGCGATCCGCACCGAGGCAGAGGCGCGCGGTCAGGAGATTACGCTGGTCCGCACCGGCTCACGCGGGATGATCTGGCTTGAGCCGCTGGTCGAGATCGAGCGCGAAGGCATCCGTATTGGCTATGGCCCGATGACTGCGGACGGGGTGTCGGGGCTCTTCGACGGCTCGGCCCCCGATCTTGGTCCGGTCGAGGATATTCCCTTCTTCGCGGCGCAAACGCGGCTGACCTTCGCCCGTGTCGGGCGTATCGACCCGCTCGATCTGGCGGCCTACGAGGCCGAGGGCGGACTCTCGGGTCTGCGCCGGGCGCTTGAGATGACGCCTGAGGCTATCGTCGAAGAGGTCAAGGCGTCCGGTTTGCGCGGTCGTGGCGGCGCGGGTTTCCCGACCGGGATCAAATGGGACACGGTCCGTCAGGCCGAGGGCGCGCGCAAATATATCGTGTGCAACGCCGATGAGGGCGACAGCGGCACCTTCGCCGACCGGATGCTGATCGAGGGCGACCCGATGGCGCTTATTGAGGGGATGGTGATTGCGGGGCTGGCGGTCGGTGCGACCAAGGGCTTCGTCTACCTGCGTTCGGAATACCCGGACGCCATTGCCGTGCTGCGCGCGGCCATCGCGCGGGCGGAGGGCGCGGGCATTCTGGGCGATGTGATGGGCTCGGGCCGGCAGTTCGATCTCGAGGTGCGCGTCGGCGCGGGGGCCTATGTCTGCGGCGAGGAGACCTCGCTTCTGAACTCGATCGAGGGCAAGCGCGCGGTGGTGCGCGCCAAGCCCCCGCTCCCTGCCATCGAGGGCCTGTTTGGCCGTCCGACCGTGGTCAACAACGTGCTGTCCCTCGCCACGATCCCGGTGATCTTCGAGAAGGGCGCGGGCCATTACGCGGGCTTCGGGTTGGGCCGGTCACTGGGCACGATGCCGATCCAGATTGCGGGCAATGTGCGTTTCGGCGGGCTTTTCGAGACCGCCTTTGGCATGCCGCTTGGTCGGCTTGTTGAAGAGATCGCGGGCGGCACCGCGTCGGGACGCCCGGTCAAGGCGGTGCAGGTCGGCGGCCCCTTGGGCGCCTATCTTACGCCCGGCCAGTTCGACACGCCCTTCGGTTACGAAGAGTTCGACCGCGAGGGCGCGCTGATCGGTCATGCGGGCATCGTGGTCTTTGACGAGAGCGCCGACATGCGCGCGATGGCGCGGTTCGCGATGGAGTTCTGCGCGGTCGAGAGCTGTGGCAAATGCACGCCCTGCCGGATCGGCGCGGTGCGCGGCGTCGAGGTGATCGACCGGATCGGCGCGGGCGATGCGAGCGCCGTGCCGATTCTGCGCGATCTGTGCGAGGTGATGCGCGATGGCTCGCTCTGCGCGCTGGGCGGCTTCACCCCTTATCCGGTGCTTTCGGCGCTGGATCATTTCCCCGAAGAATTCGGTCAGCAACGGGAGGCGGCGGAATGAAGGACTTCATTATCCCCTGGGAGATGCGCGACAAGGGCACGCCCGCTAAAACGGGCGCACCCGTTACGCTGACCATCGACGGGATCGCGGTCACCGTTCCCGAAGGCACGAGCGTCATGCGCGCCGCCTCGGAAGCTGGCATCCAGGTGCCGAAACTCTGCGCCACCGACAGCGTCGAGGCGTTCGGCTCCTGCCGTTTGTGCGTGGTCGAAATCGAGGGGCGGCGCGGCACGCCCGCCTCATGCACGACCCCGGTGGCTCCGGGTATGGTGGTGCATACGCAAAACGACAAGCTGCGGCGCCTGCGCCGGGGCGTGATGGAGCTGTATATCTCCGACCACCCGCTCGACTGTCTGACCTGCGCGGCCAATGGCGATTGCGAGTTGCAGGACATGGCAGGCGCGGTCGGCCTGCGCGATGTGCGCTACGAGCCGCAAGCGACCCATTTCGAGACCCGCTCGGGCGAGGCGCCCAATGCGCGCTATATCCCCAAGGACGAGAGCAACCCCTATTTCACATATGATCCGTCGAAATGCATCGTCTGCTCGCGCTGCGTGCGGGCCTGCGAAGAGGTGCAGGGGACCTTCGCGCTCACCATTCAGGGGCGAGGCTTTGACAGCCGCGTGTCTGCGGGCATGGCGGGGCAGGATTTCCTGTCGTCCGACTGCGTGAGCTGTGGTGCCTGCGTGCAGGCCTGCCCGACGGCGACGCTTCAGGAGAAATCCGTGATCGACCTTGGCACGCCCACGCGCTCGGTCGTGACCACCTGTGCCTATTGCGGCGTCGGCTGTTCGTTCCGCGCCGAGATCAATGGCGACCAACTCGTCCGCATGGTCCCCCACAAGGGCGGCGAAGCGAACCGGGGTCATTCCTGTGTCAAAGGCCGGTTTGCCTATGGTTACGCGACCCACCCGGATCGTATCCTCAAGCCGATGATCCGCGAGCGGATCGAGGACCCGTGGCGCGAAGTGTCGTGGGAGGAGGCGTTGAGTTTCGCCGCTGGGCGTCTGCGCGCGGCGCAAGAGAAGCACGGGCCGCGTTCGATCGGCGTGATCACCTCGTCGCGCTGCACCAACGAGGAAACCTTCCTCGTGCAGAAACTGACCCGCGCGGTTTTCGGCAACAACAACACCGATACCTGCGCGCGGGTTTGCCACTCGCCCACCGGCTACGGTCTGGGCCAGACCTTCGGCACGTCTGCGGGCACGCAGGATTTCGACAGCGTCGAGCACACCGACGTGGTGATCGTGATCGGGGCCAACCCGACCGACGGACACCCGGTCTTTGGGAGCCGGTTGAAGAAGCGGCTGCGCGCGGGCGCCAAGCTCATCGTGATCGACCCGCGCCGGATCGACCTTGTGAAGTCGGCCCATGTTGCGGCCTCGCATCATCTTGCGCTCCGTCCCGGCACCAACGTGGCCGTGGTCAGCGCGCTCGCCCATGTGATCGTGACCGAGGGACTCGCGGACGAGGCCTTCATCCGCGAGCGCTGCGACTGGGACGACTATCAACACTATGTCGAGTTCATCCGCGATCCGCGTCACGCGCCGGAGGCGACCGAGGCGCTGACCGGGGTTCCGGCGGCGGAACTGCGCGCGGCGGCCCGGCTTTTTGCGACCGGCGGCAACGGTGCGATCTATTACGGTCTGGGCGTGACCGAGCACAGTCAGGGCTCGACCACCGTGATGGGCATCGCCAACCTCGCCATGCTGACCGGCAATATCGGGCGCAAGGGCGTGGGCGTGAACCCGCTGCGCGGCCAGAACAACGTGCAGGGGTCCTGCGACATGGGGTCCTTCCCGCATGAGCTTCCGGGCTATCGCCATGTGAAGAACGCCGATGTGCGCGCGATCTTCGAGGCGGCCTGGGGCGTCAGCATCGACCCTGAGCCGGGCCTGCGGATTCCCAACATGCTCGACGCGGCGGTCGAGGGGACGTTCAAGGGCATCTACATTCAGGGGGAGGATATCCTGCAATCGGACCCCGACACGAAACATGTCGCGGCAGGTCTGGCGGCGATGGATTGCGTCGTCGTGCATGACCTCTTCCTCAACGAGACTGCCAACTACGCCCATGTGTTCCTGCCGGGTTCGACCTTCCTCGAGAAAGACGGGACCTTCACCAATGCCGAGCGCCGGATCAACCGCGTGCGTCGTGTGATGACGCCGCTCAACGGAATGGCGGACTGGGAAGTGACGCAGGCGCTTGCCAATGCGATGGGGGCGAACTGGTCCTATGGGCATCCGTCCGAGATCATGGCCGAGATCGCGGCCACCACGCCGAGCTTTGCCCGCGTGACCTATGATTTGCTGGAGGAGAAAGGCTCGGTCCAATGGCCCTGCAACGACGCGGCTCCGGACGGCACGCCGCTGATGCATGTGGACGGGTTCGTGCGCGGCAAGGGGCGGTTCATCGTCACCGAATATGTCGCCACCGACGAGCGCACCGGCCCGCGCTTCCCGCTGCTTCTGACGACCGGGCGCATCCTTTCGCAGTATAACGTGGGCGCGCAGACACGGCGCACGGAGAACACGGCGTGGCATGACGAAGACGTGCTGGAAATCCACCCGCATGACGCCGAGAACCGCGGTCTGCATGACGGCGACTGGGTCCGGCTGGCGTCGCGCGCGGGCGAGACGACGCTGCGCGCGCAGATCACCGACCGGGTCAGCCCCGGCGTGGTCTACACGACCTTCCACCACCCCGACACGCAGGCCAACGTGGTCACCACCGACTATTCCGACTGGGCGACGAACTGCCCGGAATACAAGGTGACGGCGGTGCAGGTGAGCGCGTCGAACGGGCCGAGCGAATGGCAGGAAGACTACGCCGCCCAAGCGGCGCTTGCGCGCCGGATCGAGGCCGCGGAATGAGCGAGATGCCGCATCCGACTGTGGCCGAGGTCACAGGGCTCGCGCTGCGGCGCGGGCAGGGGCGGCATGTGGCGCGGGCCCTGCCCGAAGAGGTGCCGGTGGCGGTTGTCTGCAACGGCACAACGCAGGCGGTGATGATGGCGAGCCCCGCCGATCTCGAAGATTTCGCGCTGGGTTTTGCCTTGAGCGAAGGGTTCATCACGGATCCCGCCCAGATCGAGCGCTTGGAAATCGCGGATCACGCGCAAGGGATCGAGGCGCGGCTCTGGCTCGATGCCGAGCGTGCCGAGGCGCTGGCCGCGCGTCGGCGTGCGATGGCCGGGCCGGTTGGCTGCGGGTTGTGCGGAATCGACAGTCTGGATCAGGCCACGCGGCCTTTGCCGCATCTCCCGGCACCGGGCTGGACGATGACGCCGACGGCGCTTCTGGGGGCAGCCGAGGCGCTGCGCGCCCATCAGCCGATCCACGACCGGACGCTGGGCGTTCACGCCGCGGGGTTCGTGGCCCCAGACGGCACGATCCGCCTCGCGCGTGAGGATGTCGGGCGGCACAATGCGCTCGACAAGCTGATCGGGGCCTTGCGGCGCGCAGGGATTGACCCGGCGGGTGGCGCGGTGGTGATGACCTCTCGGCTGTCGATGGAGCTGGTGCAAAAGACGGTGGTCGCGGGGGTGCCCGTGCTGGCTGCGGTCTCGGTGCCCACCGGCTACGCGGTGCGGCTTGCCGAGGCGGCGGGCCTGACTTTGGTAGGATGCGCGCGTGGCGGTGGGCTCGAGGTCTTTACCCATCCCGCGCGGATCGAAACGGGAGAGAACGATGTCGCCTGACAAGATGGTGCGAATGGCCAACCAGATCGCGAAGTTCTTCGCTTCGCAGCCCGAGGCGGCGCGGGTGCCGGGGGTGGCGAACCATATCAATGACTTCTGGGAACCGCGGATGCGCGCGGCGCTGTTGGCCCATATCGCGGCGGGCGGCGAGGGGCTTGATCCTCTGGTGATCGAGGCCTCGGCGCAGCTACACGCCCCGGCCTGAACCGGGGCGCGAATGCCATCCCTCAGGCGGCGCGCATGAAGTTGGCGCGCGGTCCGATCGAGACCCAATTCGTGTCGACCGCGATATCGCCATCGCCCAAACCGTTGAGCGCCAGCGGCGAATTGCCAGCCGCGACCGGGTCGTAGCCATAGATACGCACCCCTTCGACATAGAATTCATGCGCCGGGAACCCGTCGTGATTGCCATGCAGCCGCGCCTCGACCTGTCCGCCATTGGCGCGCAGCAAGAGGCGCAGCCGTGCGTTGATATTGGGCGTCACCGAGGGCAAGAGCGGCAACCCGCCATCGACGTGATAGGTGAACATCGAGTCGTCCGAAATCACGCCATAGACCGCGTCCTGCGTGCCAAACCCGCCGGCCTCTACGCCCAGATTGTCGGGCGTGCGCGGCAGGGTTGCGCGCTCCAGCACGCGTGGGTTCTCGACCGTGTCACGCCACCAGCTTGGTTTACCGGGCACTTCGAGCACGTCCTCCATCGGGTAGCGCTTGCTCTCGCCCCAGCGGGCGGTTGAACTGACGACACGCGCATTCACGCCGCCGCCGCGCAACTGCACCCGCGCGTCAATCTGCGCGCGTGACGTGCCCGAGCCGTGCGAGAAGCTGCGCCCATCCCCCGAGAAGGCGCGCAGGTCCGTGCCGATCCCCGGCAACTCGACCATGATCGCGGGCGAGGGGATGAAGGCGCGGTAGCGCGTATCGAGTTGCAGCGTGGTGGCGGTTTGCGCACGCCCCAGATAGGCGGGCGCTGCGAGCCCGGCCCGGTGCAGGCTGCGCGCCTGAACCGTGCGCGAGCGGGTTTCCCATTCGCCGCGGAAGACCTCGATTGGAGACAGCCCCGCAGAGAGGGAAATCTCGCCGGTGATGCCGATGAACTCGCCCGAGGTCGAGAATATCTCATGGAAGCCGCCGCCGGGGCTGATCGGCTCGGCGGGGTTTTCGACGCCGGCAGTCACGCCCAAGGTGACCGAGCGCCCGTTGAAGGCGGCCAACCCGCCCCGGACGATGGACACTGTGACCGAAGCCGAGGCGGAGGCGACCCAGCCCATCACCGTGCCAAAGCTCGAGAAATAGCCGACGCGGCGCCCTGGTGCGAAGACGATGCCTACCGCCGATCCGCCACCCGCACCAAACCCGACGAGGTAGCCAACCCCGATCGAGATTGCCACGTCCAGCTCGTCGCACAACATAAAGAGCCCGTTGATCCACAGGCCCATCGGCGTCAGGCTGAGCGCATTGATGAAGGCACCCGCCGCGATTTCCGAAGCCTCGGTTGCGGTTGGCATCGTGACTTGTGGCGCCGAAAGCGCGCGCCCGAGGCTTTGGCTCTCGGCGGTTTGGGCCGCGTTGATCTGCTCGATCAGAGCCTGCGCCTGATCGGCTGGAACCCCGCGTGCGATCAGCTTTTGTGCGATCTCCGAGCCGAGATCACCCGACATCGCGCGCCCTTTGCGCAGACTCATGGCCGCGCCACGCCGCCGCGCAAGCGCTGCCGGGGCGGGGGTGTTGGCGGGTGCTGCTATGGGGTGCCGGGGTGCCTGGGCACCCAGTCCGTTGCGGCGGCGCTTGCCGTTCACACGGCTCTGAAGGTCGGTCAGCCTGAGTGCCATTTTAATCTCTCCCTGTGCTGTCGGCGCGGCGCGCGGGCGCAGCGTCGGATCTCTGTGATGTGTCGGGGGCGCTTGGATCGTCTATCCCCGCCTCGGCGGCGTCGAGCATCGCGTCGATTGCGTCGGTGGCTTCCTGCGGTGTGGCCTCGGCGGGGGACTTCGAACCATCTTGACGCGCGGGGATGGCCGCATTGTCGGTTTCTCGGGCGTCCTCGGTCGGCGTGCGCAGGTGGGCAGCCGGGTCCGAAGGCGCCTTAGCGCCGGGCTCGATATCGCCGCCCGCGCGCAGGGTCGCTTTGCGGATTTCCCCCTCGTCATCTCGCGCACGTTCGGGCGCCTGTGCGATTCCGGCGATGTCTTCGGGGCTGCCCGGGTTGGCGGCGGCGAACAACGCGTCAGGGGTTGAAAGTTCCTCGCCGAGCGAGGCGATTTCGCTCAGCAGGTCGAGATCAGCCATCGGATCGGCCTCGGCGGGGGGGAGCGGTGCCGGGGCGTCGCGGGATGCCTCGCGCGACAGCGCGCGCTCGATCCGGTCGAGATGCGCGTCGATATCAATGCTGCCCAGATCGAAACTGCGGGCGAGGCTCTGACCCTCGCCCATGCGCTCAAAGACCGAATGGGCTTCGGGCGTGGGCAGCGCGGGCGGGGCGGCGGGTTCGAACGAAGGCTCGTGCATCGGGGCTGGCATGGCGCGTGGCTGGGCCGCGTCGATTGAAAAGAGCGTGGCTTGACCCGGCACGGCGTTTTGCTCCGGGGGCTCCGTCGCGCCGATCCCGGACGGGGGCAGCGACCAGTCCGAAGCCGCGCGCGGGCCCGCAAAGGATTGGGCGCGGGCCGGTGCTGCGCGGATGACGGGAGCGGACGGATGGGAGATGGGACGTGGCGCAGAACAGGGCTGATCGGCGGCGAAGAAGGCGCTGGCAGAGAAGGGCGCAGGCGCGCGCGCCTCATGCTGGCGGGCGGCCATTTCGGACAGATGGGCGCGGCGCGGGCTCATGTCTTTGGCCCTCCGCGCTTCAGGTCGAGCCGCAGCTCTGCAAACGGATCAAGCGCGACACTCAGCGGATTCGAACCTGCGCGCAGGTTCTCGGGTCCGAGCGCGATCACCACACGTTCCGGGCGCGCCTCGGTCAGCTCTGCCGCCACCCCGTTCAGCGTCGCGCGCGGGTAGCCCTCGGGCGCGATGTCCGGGGCCAGATGCGATCCGGTCAGCACCAGCGACAGACGTCCATCGCTCCCCGGTTCCAGCGTCATCGACTTCACCATCGGTTGCGCCTTGCCGCGTTTGGCGGCGTTGATCTTGTCCGCGAGGTCCGCGTAATCGACCTTGGCCCGGCCCTCGGTGCGGTCCTGCACCACGGCCCCCAGATCGACATTGCGCTGCTCCAGCCGTTCGAGATCGCGCGCCGAGGTGACGCCGACTTTCTTAAGCTCCTGCTTCACCTCCGGCTCGATGCCCTCGATCTCGTCCAGCGTCAGGTCGTCGCCCGAGACGGGCGCCGTCGAGGTCTCGGTGATCTGGCGGTCAGTGATCGAGCCAAGCTGAAACGCGATCCGCGAGGCCCCCTCGTCACCGGGGCGCGCCACCCGGAACCGCAGCGCGCCACGGTCGTATTGCGGAAAGACATGCAGGTCGAAGCTGACATCCTGAACCGCGTAGGAGAGCTTGCGTGTTATCCCCTTGAGCGAAAGCGTGTCGCGCGCCTTGTCGAGCTCGTGGACGAGCGAGTCGATGAAGGATTCGAGTTTCCAGCTTTCGGCCGCCTCAGCCATCGTTCTGCACTCCTATCCGAAGCCGGACCCGATGCCAGACCGGCAGCACCGATGTCGCGATCTGCTGCGTGGGCGCGGACCCGAACAGCCCGAGCCGCCCCGCGTCTTCCGTCAGTTGCAGCTCGACCGGCAGATCGACGGTCATCTCTTCGACGCTCAGATCGCCCTCGGTCGCGAGCGCAGGTTCGACGAGCATCTCGATCAGTTCCGACAGGCCCGGCAGAAGGGTTTCGGGGGCGTAGTCACGCGACATGGCGGGCCCTCCGGCTGTGGGGGCGGGCGCGGCGCGATTGGGTGGCGACGAGATCGCTACGCGCAAGTGCCACGTCGGTCTGCGCGATCCAGGTGCCGTCGCCAAGCGCGCGTCCGGCCGTTCCACCCGTGTCCAGCGATCCGACCCGGAGCGCGAGCCTGCGCGGCACCGGCAGGCGGAAGCGCGCCTCGCCCATCGCGAGGACCTGCCCATGCGGGTCGATTTCGGAGGGCGTGCGGAAGACGCAGGTATCGAGCCCCATGACCGGGTAGGCGAAGACCTCGAACGGGTCCCCGATCTGGCCGCGGAAGGTCAGCCGCGCATGGCCCGCGCGGTTGAGGGCCTGCGAGAATTCAGGTGCGTGGAGGGCTGCCTGCGCGCGGGTGGGAAGCGCCTCGCCCGACGGGTCGAGCATCGTCCCAAGCCGCGAGAGGGCGGCGGGCGACAGCTCCATGCCGCTGCGCAACCGGGCCTGCATCCGCGCGATAGAGGACTCGACGGGTTGCTCGGCCAGCGTGGTCTCGATCCGGCGATGGGTGTCGCGGGACTCGGGCGGGATCACGTAGAGATAGCGGGTCTCGAGGTCGTAGCTCTTGGCGCCGTCCGCGAAACGCCCGGCCCAGATCTTGTGCCAGTAATCCCCGAACTTCGCCCGGTCCGAGAGCGCGACTTCCTCGGCGCCGGGTTCGAGCCGGTCAAAGATCATGCCCGGCGCGATCCGCCCGCGATGCTGGATCGGAGCCCCGCGCAGAGCCCCTTGCGCGTTCGGCCAGATCAGCGTGAAGCAGAAGATCAGGTCGCTGTCCGAGGGTAGCGTGGCCGAGACATCGGCGGGGATTTCCGGCACGCGGGGCAGCCGGCCCGACCCTTCGACCGTGCCGATTGCGAGTGTCGCATGGTGCAGGATTTCTAGCGTCTGGGCATGCTTCACCTGAAGCTGCACACGCGCATCCCGCAGCTTCGGCGTGCGACCGTCGGACAGCGTCGGCAGCGTCACCGACAGCGGGAAGGCGAGCCGCTGCCCCTGCGCGTGGAGGCTGATCTCGCGCCCGGCGACGGGCAGAGTCCGGATCTCGGGCAGTTTGAGCGAAACCGAGGCCGCGCGCACCCAGTCCGCGCCCGGATCATGCGCCGAGAGGCTGAGGCTCATCGAGGCCAGCAACTGGTCGAGCGCGGCATCGTCGACGCCGGGGTTCAACTCGCGCAGATGGCGCAAGTCCTGCTCATGGCTCTCGATGCCGAGCCGTGCGGCGTCGCGCATCGCGTTAAAGATCGTCTGCATGTGCTGGTTCGGCATTTGCAGGATCTGCTGCACCGTTTCGGGGGTGAGCACGTTTTGCAGGATCGGGCCGAGAACCTGCCCGGCGAGCGCCCCGGTGACGATGCCGCCGTCGATGATCATAGCGCGCGAGCGCGTGGAACTGCGGGCCAGCGGCTGCCAGCTTCCGCGCCGGGCGGCGGCGCGGGATTTTGCGCGCATCCGCATCAGGCTGGCGGAGCCGGACGCGGGCGCAGGTGCCGGCGCCGGGGCGCTCGCGGCGGCAGGGGCAGTGGCTGCGGCGGGCGCGCGTTGCGTCTCGCGCAGGATCTCGGTCAGGGCGCTGATGTCGCGGCGCAACTGCTCGTTCGACAGCCCGCCGAGTGCCTGCCCCGCCTCGCGCGCTTGCTGGCCACCCTGGCCCGGCAGAAGCGCGCCGAGAAGCTGGCCAACGACCGGGGCCGCGCCCCCCACGATGCCCGAAATCGAGGGCAGCGCCTGCAAGAGGACCGGACCGATCTGCGACAGGAGCGGGCCGATTGCGGCAGCAAGCCCGCTGGCGGCGCCGGTCAGCGCGCCAAGGAACATCGCGTTCGACTGCGGCACCTGCGGGCGGGTCCGCCAGCGCATCGGCACCGGCTCGGGCGCGGTATGGGCGCGGGCAAAGACCGGGCCGCGCGACATTGGGATCGGCCGGGGCGGGAAAATGGGTAGCTCAGCCCCGTTTCCGGGTTGAGGCCCGCGGATCGGCGGCAGGACGCGCAGCGCGGGTGAAAGTGGGGCGATGTCGGACACGGCGGGACCGTTCCGCTCGGCATCCGCATAGCTCATGAGCTGGATCGCCTCGGCCTCGTCTGAAAGGGCGGCGTCGGGCAGTTGGAACTGCGCGCGCCCCATGGCTTCGGCCGGCAGCGGACCGTGGAGTTCCGAAACCCAAACCGGGTCTGCCAGCAACTCGACCCCGTCGACCGTCTGGCGCCGGTCCGGTCCAACCGCCACGCGCCAGAACCGGTTCGCGCCGATCTCGATGCGAAATGCGCGCGGGTCCGGGTCGGTCGGGTCCTGTTCAATCCACGCCAGCGCCATGACTTAGCCTCCGCCGCCCTGTCCGCCGGAGCCGCCCGTGCCGCCGCCCCCGGCCGCGTTGCGGTCGGCATTGGTGACGGGACCATACATCTCGGCGAAGTTGTCGAGTTTGAAGTAGTCGGACTTGAAGGTGATATCGACGCTGCCCGCAATTTTCGCGGCCAGATCGGTCGAGGCCTCGCTCTTGACCGAGGACAGGCTGATCCGGGTCTTGCGCCGCGACCGCGTCGTCCCGGCATTGCCGCCGCCGATGATCTTGCCGATAAGACCCGTGCCGATGCTACCGCTGCGAGAACTGGACATCGACTCCTTCAAGGCCGCCTTGTCGCCCTTCTGGATCTGCTCAGACGCCTTGATGTCGAACAGCACCGAGGCCTTGACGTTACCACGCTCGACCACGAGCCGGGTGACGCCCATCAAGATCACCTCGCGCAGGAGCGCACGCTGCTCCTTGGCCATGGCGATCTTGGCATCCATGATCCGCGATTTGACCTCGTTGTCACCGATATCGAGGGGCTGGCCCGAACTGTCGGTCAGGATCGCGGCGGGCTGGCCGCTTGCATCGGTCTCGTCATCCGAGAAGTCGATGTTGAACTCGTCCGAATTGTTCTCGGCGAGGTAGCCGAAGGCGGCGGTGTCGTCGATCGCGTTCACGAATTTCGAGACACTCTCGGTCGCGGTCTTCAGCAGATCCTGAAACGAGTTCATCTGTTGCAGGGTCACCTCGAGGTTGGCATCAAAGACGCCCTTCAGGAGATCACGAACAAATCCAGGAAAATCAACATTTTGCACGAAATCCCCGGCCAGTTCGCCGGCCTGTTCGATGCGTTCGTTCTGGTGGCGCGCGTCATTGATCATGTCACCTGCGTTTTCCGCCATGGCGCGGGCGGGCAGACGGCTTTGCGACTGCGCGCGGGCGGGCGGTGCGGCGCCGTAGCTTTGCGCCAGATCGCGGTAATTCGCCTGATAAATGTCCTGGAACAGCGATTTCTGCTCGGCGACATCCAGCGTCATGAAACTGCGCGAGCGGCGCAGCGCATCGCGGGTGCGGGCGCGGGCGAGTTCCTTTAGGGCTTCGTGGTCCTGCATGGTCTGGCCTGTCCGTTCAAGGGCGCGGGCGCGCGGCCCGCAGGAGGAGTCAGAAATCGTCGAAATCTGCGAATTCGCTTTCGAAATCCTCGAACTCCGCGTCATCGGGGGCGGTCTCTGGCTCGCCGATCAGGCTGGAATTGATGATGTAGCTTTCGCCCATGCTCACCAGTTCCACGAGATCGTCGGGCGAGAAGGTCGCCTCGTCGAACCCGGCCGCGATCTGGTAGATGCGGTTGCCGTCGACCGCGACCCGGACCAGCGGCGCGACGGGCATGGTCGAGCCGAAGGTGCGCCGCGAGAGTTCCGAGATCACCGTCCACATATTGCGCCGCCGCACGCCGCCGAAGCTTGCGATCACGTCGGGATCGTTGAGCACTTCGAACGCGTCGTTGAGCTGCGCGTAGAGCTCTTGCGTCTGCATGAAGGCCATCCCGGTGCAATGTTCCGAGAGGTTGTATTGCAGCTCGCGCAGCGCCTGATAGATCGGCTTCGGCGAGACAGGCGACACGTCCGAGCGCCCGCTTTCGATCTTTTCGGACTTGTCGATATAGTCCGCGATCTCGCCCATGAGCGCGCCCCAGACGGTCGGGAAGCCCTTGTTGACGACGGCCCGGTCGAGCACACCCATGCCGCCTTTGTTCAACACGCGCTTGTAGAGCATCGCGCGCTCGTCGGGGGCGGAGCGGTCGTCGAGGAGCTTCCAGTAGCGGTAGAGTTTTGCGGCCGCCGGACCCTCGGCCACATCCACGGCCCCCGACGCCCAGTCGAGCACCAGCGCCTCGGCCAGATCGAAGATCCTCAGCCGCTCGCCCATTTCATAGATATAGTCGATGGCCCCTGCCGCCTTGATCGACACCGGCAGAACGCCTTGCTCTTCGATCGTCTCGAAGGTGTTGACCGAGAAATCCCAACTGCCGGGAACGCCCCCGCCATGCAGCGCCGAGAGCGGATCGGTTCCGCCCGTGCGGGCACGCAACGCCGTGTCATAGGCCGAGTAAAGAATCTCGTCATAGATGCCCTGATCGAGCTTACCCTGATCGAAGCCCGTGCGGATATTCGCGCCGCTCTTGTCGAGGTAGCTCCACATCCGGCGCTGAAGCGCGAGCGGGTCGTCGGTCACGCGGTCGATATCGACCTCGTTCTTGGCGATATAGCCCGAGACCCAAGCCGGGATCGCACCGAGCGAGGTCACCTCCGAAAGCGCGCCCTTCAGGCTGCTTTCGAACTGGCCGTCCGTGAATTTGATAGTCTCTGCCATGTCGATCACTCCTTACCGACGCTCAGGTGCTGGCGCAGATTTTGGCCTTGAGGATTTCGAAGCTCGCGCTCCCGGCAGGGGCGTCGAGTTTCATGTTGCGAACCGCGATGCCCGCGACGAGCCCGGCGAAGCGGTCGCGCATCGAGCCCGGCTCCTTGCTGTCGAGATCAAGCACGATTGTATCGGCGAGCCCGGTCACGTCCTTGGCGACCTCGACCTTGATCGGGAAGGTCTGCTCGGGGCGGCGCGGGACGGCTTGGGCGATGCGCTCGCGCAGCAGGACCGGATAGGCGCGGGCGAGGATCTCGCGGCGGATGTCCTTGATGCGGCGGCGGTTGAGTTGCTTGGTGACCTCACCGCAGGCGGAGCCGACGCCTGCTTCGAGCGCCGAGGCGCGCACGGCTTGCGTGGTGGCGGTTTGCTCCATCTCATCGGCAAAGGCGGCGAGCGCCTCGGTGATCCACGCGTCGAAATTGATCTTGCGGGTGCGGATCGAGAGAAAGTCGATCCGGCTGCCTTCGCCCTCTTTCTGGAATAGCTCCACCAGCTTCGACAGATGCGGCGGCATGGCTGCTGCGCCAAGTTCATTGCCCAGCTCGCGCATCGCGGCTTCGAGCGCATCATGCAGCGCCTCGGCCTCTTTGTCCTTGGCGGCTGCGGCACGGCGCGCGGCGGCGGCGGCCTTTCGGGCCGCGTCCAGCGCCGTGCCCTCGTCGCCAAGCGCGATCTCGATCTCCTGAACCATCTCATCCGCCGCCTCGAAGCGCTTCTCATAAGCTGCGAATTGCTCGCGGTTCTTCACATGGGCGGCGTGGCTTTCGATCAGCGCCTTGTAGAGGGGGGCGACGTCCTTATCGGAAATGCCTTTGCTGGCAGCGCCCTTCTCGAAGGCCGTCTTGGCGGCGTCCAGCGCCGTCGCGCTCTCTTCGAGCTGCTTTTGCTCTTTGGTCATCAGACCCTGCGCATTGGCGCGGCGTCTTTTGCTGACCTCATGCGCGCCGTCGAGTTGGGCGATACGGGCGCTGATCGCCCCGGCCTCGCTCTCGGCCTGCATCATCGCCTTGAGCGCGTCATCGCGCGCGGCGCGGGCCGCGTCGAACTGGCCCTCCAGATCGACCAGGGTTTGGAACTTTATCTTGGCGTCGCTCATGGTTTGCTCCGTCAGTTGATGCGCGCGCGCGCCAGCCGCATAGCGTCGGCTGCGTTGAGACGTCCGAACCCGGCGCGGCGATCGCGATAGCGCGGCCCCGGACGGTCGGCGGTGGAAATCAGGATCTCGGTCAGGTCGCGGGCGCTGAACCGCCCGCCCGCGCGATGCGCGAGGGATTGCAGGAGGGCCGCGGCACCCGCCACGAAGGGCGCGGCCTGCGAGGTCCCCGAGGCCGCCGCATAGCCACCGCCGGGCCTGGCCGAGACGATCTCTTCGCCCGGCGCGATCAGCTTCACCTGCGGCCCGAAGGTCGAGAACCCGGCGACGCGACCATCCTCGCCCGAGGCGCCGATCGCCATCACGCTCTCGAACGCGCCGGGGTAATAGAGGGTCTCGGTCCCGTCATTGCCCGATGCCGCGACGATCAGAACGCCCTTGCGGCGCGCGTAATCCACAACCTCCTGATGGGGCAGGCCGCCACCCTCATGGCGCACGCCGAGGCTCATGTTGATGATCTGCGCGCCGTGGTCGATGGCGTACTTGACGCCGGTGTTGATGTTTTCGATGAGGCCCGCACCAAGCTTCTCGCCGTCGCGTTCCATCGTGGCGAGCACGCGCACCGGCATCACCGTGCAGCCCGGCGCCACGCCGCTCGACATGCCAAGCCCGCGCGCGGCGATGATGCCCGAGACATGGGTCCCGTGACCGACCTCGTCGGCGGGGTCATGATCCGCGCCGATGACATCGCCGATGAACTCTTCGGCGCCCGAGAGGATATTCACGAAATCCGCGCCGTCGCGCATCCGGCCCTCGAATTCGGGGTGGCCGATATCGACGCCGGTATCGAGCACCGCCACCGTGACGGTGGGCTCGCCGCGCCCCATGCGATGCGCCAGATCGAGACCGATCTGCGCCTGTGGGCGGCGTTGGCGGCGGCTTTGGGCGACGCTTTGGCGCGGCGCGAGGCGCTCTGCGCCGATCTGACCCACGCGCAGGTCTTCGACTTCGGGCAGGAGCCGGATCTCGTCGATGAGCGCGGGCGGGATGCGTCCGTTGCGCTCCAGCACGAGCCGGTAGATCCGGTCGAGCCCGGCGGCCCGTTCGTCTTCCGACCACTGGCCACCAGCGCCGGGGCGATACTCGGCGGTGGTCCAAACGGGCAGGCCATGGCGTGCAAGGGCGGCGCCGATGGCGGGCGAGAGTGGCGCGGTCAGGGATTTGTCACGGATCGCCTCGGTCCAATGCGCGCGCCGGGGCGGCGGCGTGTCCGAGCGGGCAAGGCGCAGGATGAGATGCGGTTTCATGGGCCTTTGCGGCGTCGCCCGCCGCCCTCCGGCTCGTCCGTATCGAGTCCGATCCGCTGCGCGAGGAATTGCGTGAGGCCGGGCAGGTAGTTGAAGACCCAGCGGTCCTTGGTCTTGGGGTCGATGACGGTCGCAAACCATTCGAGCGTCTTGCCGCCCGCCGTCTGCGTGAGCTGAAAGCGCAAGGTGTAGCTGGCATGACGGGTGCGGATGGTGTTCTCCGCCTCCGGGCCGCCGATGGCTGTGCGCTTCGACATTCAGGGTCATCTCCCGTCCTCCGAATCAGACTTTCAGCGTGGCATGGCGGTGACACGGCGCTGTCACGGCGGGTCACCGAAGTGTCACGGGTTTGAAAGCAAAAGAAAAACCCGCGCTTTGGGGCGCGGGTTGCGGGTAGGGGACGGGCTGTGCGTGGCTTAGTCGGTAATCCGCGAGATCATCTCGAGCGCATCGTCGAGACCCGTCCGCGTCATGGTGAGCGAGCGCTTGGTGCTGCGCAGGCGTTGGGCCACGGCGCGCGCGATTTCGAGCGCGCGGCGGCTTTCGTCGGGGGCGCGACGACGGTCGGCGCGGGCGATCATCCGCTCGTAGAGCGCGCGGGTCTCCTCCATCGGTTCGAGCCCGAGGGCGCTGGCCAATTCGCCCTGACAGATGCGGTATTGCGCGATGGCCTTTGCGCGGGCGCCCAGCTCCAGATAAGAGCGCATCAGCAGCCGGTGGATGTCCTCACGCAGGGGTTCAAGTTGCGCCAGCCGCGCGCCGAAGCGCACCGAGCTGGCGGGGTCGCCTGCGCGCTCCGAGATCCGGGCGAGCAGGCCGAGGCCGTCGACAAAGACCATCCGCAACCGCTCGCGTTCGAGATCGGCCCAATCGGCATCGATCTGCTCGAAAGCGTCGCCCCGATACAGCGCGACGGCCTCGGTCGCCCGTGCGATCTGTTGAGCGTCGGGGGCATCGCGGTGATGGAGCAGCACCTCCATCGCGTCCTCGAACTCGATCAGATCGACCCGGATGCGGGCCTCATCATTGAGACGCAGCCGGGTGCTGGACGACGTATCGAACAGGTCCTCGAGCCCCGGGATCGTGCGGATGCGCCAGAGCGCGGTGGCAAGGCAGCGCCGCGCCCGCCGTCCTGGCTTGTCCGGCCAGAGCCGGTCGGCCAGCGCCTTGCGGTCGGCAGGGCGGTCGCGGTGACACAGCAGATAGGCGATGACGGGCGCGCAGGAATCCGGGATCGAGAGGGTCTCGCCCCGCTCCTGTTCGAGATCAAAAGCGCCCAGAAGGCGTAGAACAGCCATGCTTGCGATCCCCTCGTGCGCCCCAGTTCGGGGCAGCATCGCAACGCGGGTCGCTTACTCAAAATGCAAACCGGTATCGCCCGGCTTTTCGACAGAAAAGACCCAGTGTCGTTCGATGGTTTCGAATGTGAATTGTTCCCTGATCGCACAATCTTTGCGCGAGTCGGACCCTACGTCAAGCGGTCATCCGGCTGCGCCATTCGGATCGGCGGAAAGGCCCGGAAGGCTAGGGCATGGACAAATCCAGCCGAGATGACATTCTGCGAATGGGAGGGCTGGCGCAGGTTTTGTCTGGCCGGGAGTGAGGATCGCAGGATGAAGACACGCATTGCGCTTTTGCGCGCCATGGGCGCGGCGCGCCCCTATGACCAAAGCCGACCGCTCGAGATCGTCGAGGCGGAGCTGGCCGAGCCGGGACCGGGGGAGCTGCGGGTCAAGATGGCGGCGGCGGGGCTGTGCCACTCCGACCTGTCGGTGATCAACGGGGATCGTCCGCGCGATATGCCAGTGGCGCTTGGTCATGAGGCCTCGGGCGTGGTGGATGCGGTCGGTCCGGGTGTCACGCGTTTCGCGCCGGGCGATCACATCGTGCTGGTCTTCGTGCCGTCCTGCGGCCATTGCGTGCCCTGTGCCGAAGGGCGCCCGGCGCTCTGCGAACCGGCAGCGGTCGCGGCGGGGCATGGCACGCTTTTGAGTGGCGCGCGCCGGATCACGGCCGAGGGCGCGCCACTCAACCATCATATCGGCGTATCTGCATTTTCCGATTACGCGGTCGTCTCCGAGAATTCCTGCGTGAAGATCGACAAGGACATTCCGCTCGACCTTGCGGCGCTTCTGGGATGTGCGGTTCTGACCGGGGTTGGCGCGGTGCTCAATTCGGGCGATCTGCGCCCGGGCCAGTCCTGCGCGGTTATCGGGCTGGGCGGCGTCGGTCTGGCGGGTCTTTTGGGCGCGGTTGCGGGCGGTGCCGGGGCTGTCGTCGCTGTAGACCTTGCCGAGGACAAGCGCGCGCTTGCGCTCGACCTTGGGGCGACTCATGCCATCGACCCATCCGCACTCGGTGCAGTCGAGGAGGTTCGCAACCTGACGGGCGGGGGTGTCGATCTGGCGGTGGAACTGGCGGGTGCGGTGCCCGCGCTGCAATTCGCCTATGCCATCACCCGGCGCGGCGGAACGACGGTGACGGCGGGTTTGCCCAACCCTGCGCATGAACTCAAGATTCCGGCCGTATCTCTGACGGCGGGCGAGCAGGTGCTCAAGGGGTCTTATGTTGGCTCCTGCGTGCCCGTGCGCGATATCCCGCGCTATGCCCGGATGATGGTGCAGGGGCAGCTTCCGGTTGAACGGCTGCTGACGCATCGGATCAAGCTCGACGAGATCAACGAGGGGTTCGAGCGGCTGGCCTCTGGGGCGGCGATCCGGCAGGTGGTCATCTTTGACTGACGCATGAAGCCCGAGACCTTTCCTCGCGCGGCCATCCGCCTACATGCGGGGAAAGAGTTTCGCAGGAGGACCCCATGTCGCGCTATGCAAAAACCCCGGATGCGCTCGCCCGGCTGACGCCGGAGCAGTATCGCGTGACCCAGCAGAACGGCACAGAACGCCCCGGAACCGGAGAGCATCTGGGTGAGAAACGACGCGGCATCTATGTTGATATCGTCTCGGGGGAGCCGCTCTTTGCCTCTTCTGCGAAATACGAGTCCGGTTGCGGTTGGCCGTCTTTTACCCGGCCCCTTGTGAACGAGCATGTGGTCGAGCTGCGCGACACGAGCCACGGGATGGTGCGGACCGAGGTGCGCTCGCAGCATGGGGACAGCCATCTCGGGCATGTCTTCAATGACGGTCCGCCCGAGGAGGGCGGGCTGCGCTACTGCATCAACTCGGCGGCCCTGCGTTTCATCCCCTATGAGGAGATGGAGGCCGAGGGCTACGGCGCGTTTATGGCGCAGGTCGACTGATCGCCTCGTGTGAGCCACGCGCGAAGGCCCCGGATGGGGCCTTTTGTTTGTGCAATCCCTGTGGCAGGGTCGCGCCCAAACCACGAACAGGAGAAACGCATGCGCAAGATCGAACTGGGGCGCACCGGGCTGATGGTGAGCGAAATCTGTCTGGGCTCGATGACGTGGGGCTCGCAGAACACCGAAAGCGAGGGCCATGCCCAGTTGGACGCGGCGTTGGAGCGGGGCGTCGATTTCATTGACACCGCCGAGATGTATCCCGTGAACCCGGTGCGTGCAGAGACGGCCGGGCGGACCGAAGACATCATCGGCACGTGGCTGGCCAAGCGCGGCAAACGCGACGATGTGGTGATTGCGACCAAGATCGTGGGCGCCGGGTCGGTGGTTGCGGGCGGTGCGCCGATCGCGCCCAAACGGCTGCGGGAGGCCCTCGACGCTTCGCTTGCGCGGCTGAAAACGGATTACGTCGATCTGTATCAGCTGCACTGGCCGAACCGCGGTTCGTATCACTTCCGCAAGACCTGGAGCTTTGACCCGACCGGGCAGAAGACCGCGCAGGTGCGCGAGAATATGGAAGAGGTGATCGACACGCTGGGCGAGTTGGTGCGTGAGGGCAAGATCCGTCATGTCGGGCTCTCGAATGAAAGCGCATGGGGCACCGCGGAATGGCTGCGCCTCGCCGAAGCGGGCAAGGGGCCGCGCATGGCCGCGATCCAGAACGAATACTCGCTGATGTGCCGCTATTTCGATCTCGATCTGGCGGAGCTGTGCCACCATGAGGATGTGACGCTGCTGGCCTATTCGCCGCTCGCGGCGGGCATCTTGAGCGGCAAGTATTCCGGCGATGTCACGCCCGCGCCGTCGCGCCGGGCGCTGGTGCATGATCTGGGCGGTCGCGCCAATCCGCGCGCCTTCGAGATCGCCGATATTTACGCGGGCATTGCGCGCGAGGCGGGGCTCGACCCGGTGACGATGGCGGTGCGCTGGGTGATGGAACGCCCGGTGCGCACGATCCCGATCATCGGTGCGACGACGCTCGATCAGTTGCGGGTGAATATCGACGCGGCCGAGATTGCGCTGCCCAAGGATGTCTCGGACGAGATCGCGCGCGTTCACCGTGCGCATCCGATGCCGTTCTGAGGAGGGCGGTCTCGATGCGCGCAGTCATTCTCGGAGCGTTGACGGTTCTGGCGTTGGCGGCGTGCAAACCGCAATCCAACGCCCCCGATGCTCTCGAACCCGTGGGCGAGGCGCGCGTGGCGTTTGATCGTGCCAATTGCGAGGCCGCTGGCGGGGCTTGGCGGACCGGTGAGCGGGTCGCGTTCTGTCAGTATCAGACGCGCGACGGCGGCAAGTCCTGCACCAACGGTACCCAATGCGAGGGCGCTTGCCTCGCGCGCGCCCAAAGCTGCGCGCCGATCCGTCCTCTGATTGGCTGCAACGAGGTCATCACCGGTGCTGGACTACGGGTGACCGAATGCGTCGAGTGACCCCGCGCCTCGGCTGGCTTGCAATGCTCGCGCTGGCGGGCTGCATTGGGGCGAAGCCCGCGCCGCCCGATTATCTGGTGACGCAGGGGCGCATGTCCTCGGCGGCGTTGTTCGATCCTGCACGGTTCGGCGGTGACTGGCGGGTGATCCGCAGCGGGGCCGGGGGCTGTGCGGGCGCGCAGCAATCCTGGGGTTTCGACGGGGCGCAGACTTATTCGTTGAGCGGTGTCGATTGCTCCGGGGCGCGGCCTGCTGTGCTTGAGGGCACGGCGGTGGTGACCGGCCCCGGCGGGCGGCTGATGGCCCGGGGGGCTGCGTATCAGTCCAAGCCCGTCTGGCTGCTTTGGGTGGATCAGGACTACCGCATAGCGGTTTTGGGAACCCCGGACGGCAGTTTCGCGGTCGTCTTGGCCCGAGAAAACGTTGCGGCGCGTGGAGACCTGACGCGCGCGGCGCTGGAAGTACTTGATTTCAACGGCTACGATCTCGGGAAGCTGCCTGAATGAGTGCGGGCATCGGCTGGGCACTCTTGGTCGTGCTGGCTTCCGCGCTACAAACCGCGCGCTTCGTCTTACAAAAGATCCTCGCGGGGAGTGGCCTCTCGACCGGGGGCGCGACGTTTTCCCGGTTCCTGTTCGGCGCGCCCATCGCGACGGCGGCGGCCTTGGCGCTGGTCCTTGGCACCGGCGTATCTGTGCCCGAGCTGACGCCGCGTTTCTGGGGTTTCGTTCTCGCGGGCGGCGCGGGGCAAGTCTTTGCGACCTTCCTGACCGTCGCGCTCTTTCAGCTGCGCAATTTCGCCGTGGGTGTCGCCTTTACCAAGACCGAGACCGTGCAGGTCGCGCTGTTCTCGGCGCTGATCCTTGGCGAGGCGGTGTCGGGGCTGGGCTGGGTGGCGATCCTGATGGGGTTCGCGGGGGTGCTCTTGATGTCGCGGCCACCACAGGGCGGGCGTTGGCTGGGCCGCTCGGCGCTTTATGGGGTGCTGGCGGGGGCGGGTTTCGCCATCGCAGCGATCGGGTATCGCGGTGCCACGGTCGAGCTGGAACCGCTGCCCTTCGTGCTGCGCGCGATGATTGCGCTGGCGGCGGCGACCTGTTCGCAAAGCCTTGGCATGGCGCTTTATCTGCGGTTTTTCGAGCCCGGAGAACTGACCCGCGTGCTCCGGGCATGGCGGCGCACGGTCTGGGTCGGGATCACGGGGGTTGGCGGCTCGGCGGGCTGGTTTTGCGCCTTTGCGCTTCAGAACGCGGCCTATGTGCGCGCCTTCGGGCAGATTGAGATGATCTTCACGCTGATGGCTTCGGTGCTCTTCTTCAACGAGCGGCTGCACCGGCGCGAGGGTCTGGGGATCGCTCTGGTGGTGCTGTCGCTCTTGCTGTTGGTGTTGGGGGCGCGCGGCTAGATCAGGCGATCCGGCGGAACTCGGAGCGGGGGCCGGAATTATCGAAGAAGGGCACGCTTTCGGGCGGGGTGATCCGGGCGCCCGAGGCATCGAGCAACGCCTGCACTTCGGCCAGAACGACCTCGGTGATGAAGGGCAGGTTGAGCGCGCGCGCCTCGGCCATCGGCACCCAATGCAGGTGAGACAGCTCATCGCAGGCGCGCGAGAAATCCTCGGGGTCGCCGCAGATATCGGCCACGTCGCACAGGAAGAAGCGCGCGTCGAAGCGGCGCGGGCGACCCGGCGGGGTGATCGCGCGGAACACGAAATGCAAGGGCGCTGCGGCGGGCAACTGCCCCAAGGCGGCGAACTCGGCCCAATCGCCGGGCGGCGTGCCGGGCCAGCGGCCCTCAGTGCCCAGAACGAGGCCGGTCTCCTCCCAGAGCTCGCGCACCGCGGCGGTGGCGAGTGCCGGGCCAATCGCGTCGGGTGCCTCAAAGGCAAGCCTGCGCGCGCAGGTCTCGGAGAGGGCGGAGCCAAGCGGAATATCCCAGTCCTCGGCATCGAGCGCACCGCCCGGGAAGACGTATTTCGACGGCATGAAGGCCGCGCCCGCGCCGCGCATCCCCATCAGCACCGCGGGCCCGTCCGTCGCGTCGCGTCGCACGATCAGCACGGTCGCCGCATGCCGCAGCGCGGTTTTGTCGATCGGGGCGGTGGGGCGCAGCTCAGTCATGGACGATCTCGCCTGCGCCAAAGCCATGCATCCGCCGCGACCATTGGATCGCAACGATCATCCCCTTGAACATCGGCAGCAGCAGCAGCGAGAGCGCGAGCGTGCCCGCGCCGAACATTGCGATCATTGTCATCGGCGAAGGCCGATAGGCGATGAATACCCACAGGATTGCGGGCGCGAGGATATGCCCGACCACGAGGATCGTCAGATAGGCAGGCCCGTCATCGGCGCGGTGATGCGAATAGGTCTCGCCGCATTCGGGACAAGTGTCGCGCACCTTGAGGTAGCCATCCAGCATTCGGCCTTTGCCGCAATTCGGGCAGCGGCAGCGCAACCCGCGCAGGATGGCGGTCTTGACCGGGCGGTCGTCGATCATGTCGTCGCGGTAATTGTCCATGCGCTCTCCCTTTCGCTTCCTCTTTAGAGCCGAAATCGTCGGTCGGGAAAAGAGGGTGCTTGCGATCACGCCGTGTCACGGATGCGTGTGGTGATTGCCGGGTGCGACGGAAAGCCGGAACTGGGGCGTTTGTCGGATGTAAGCGGCGCAGGGGCCGCATGAAACAGGAGATGACAATGAAACTGAGCAGCAAATCCGTCATGCTGGCCCTTCTGATGGCCGGGACGAGCATCGCCGCCGTGGCGCCAGTCATGGCGCAGGACCAGACCCCGCCGCGTGTTCAGGCGCAGGACGGGACCGGGCCGGGCAATGGTCCGGGTGCGGGCAATGGTCCGGGCGCGGGGAACGGGCCGGGCGCAGGTCCGATGGATGGCACCGGTTCCGGCCCGATGGGGCGCATGCCGATGGGCGCGATGCCGGGCATGATGGACGGGCCGGGAATGGTCTTCGAGAGCTTTGACGCGGATGGCGACGGCAAGGTCACGGCCGAGGAGTTTCAGGCAAAGCGCCAAAACGACATCGCCGGGCTTGACGCGAATGGTGATGGCAAACTGAGCGCCGAAGAACTCGTCGCGCAAGAGATGAAGCGGGCGCAGGTTCAGGCCGAAGCACGCGTCAAGGCGCGCATCTCGGCGCAGGATATTGACGGGGACGGGCTGCTGTCGGTCGAAGAACTGGCGACGCGTTCTGTTCCGGCGGCGATGTTCTCGCGTCTCGACCGCGATGGCGACGGTGCCGTGAGCGCCGAGGAAATGGCTGCGGCCAGGGCGATGATGCAGTCGCGGATGGGCAGCCGCGATCAACGCGGCGACCGGATGGAGCGTGGGCGCGATGGGGGCCGCATGGGCGGGTATGATCATCACGGCGGCAAAATGATGCGCGGCGGGCACGATCATGGTGGTCAGCGCGGCCAGCGTATGGGCGGAAATGGTCCGGGCATGGGGCCGCAAGGCAATGACGGTTGGGGGCAGTTCTTCCAGCGCAACGCGCCCGGTCAGAGCGACTACTGAGACCGGCGGGACCCGGGCGCAACCGTCCGGGGCCCCCGATTGCGCCCTTTCCGCTTTCGCGTTAGGCCAGAGGCAGAATGGATATGGCACTCGATGCGCTCACCGATGTCTCGGACGAGACACTTCTGGTTCTCTATGGCAATGGGGACCGGGATGCGGCGCGCAGCCTGACGCTGAGGATGGGGCCGCTGGCCTATCGGGTGGCCTACCGAATGCTGTCGGATGCCGCGGAAGCCGAGGATGTGGCGCAAGAGGCGCTATTGAGGCTTTGGCGGATCGCACCCGAATGGCGCAACGGCGAGGCCAAGGTTTCGACCTGGCTCTACCGGGTCGTGACCAACCTTGCGACGGATCGGCTGCGCAAACGGCGCGGTGTCGGGCTGGACGAAGCGCCCGAGGTCGAAGATGGCGCGCCGTCGGTCGTGCAGGCAATGATCGCGCGAGACCGGATGAACGCGCTTGAGGCAGCGCTGTCGCAATTGCCGGACCGGCAGCGGCAAGCGGTCGTTTTGCGCCATATCGAGGGGCTTTCGAACCCCGAGATCGCCGAAGCGATGGAAATCGGCGTTGAGGCCGTAGAAAGTTTGACGGCACGCGGCAAGAAGGGGCTGGCGAAACTGCTGGCGGGCCAGCGTGCGGAATTGGGGTTTGGCGATGACTGAGCACAAGCAAGATCGAGATCACGGGTTGAACGCCCTGTTCGAGACAGCCCGCGCTGACGCGCCGATGCCGTCCGCGGCGTTCCTCGCGCGGGTTCTGCAAGACGCGGAGGCCGAGCAGCAAGCCTTTGGCGCGCGCGGACGGGACCAGACGGGTGTCCGCGATGACGGGCTCGGGCTTTGGGGAGCGGTCATGGGCCTGTTCGGCGGCTGGCGCGGAGTTGGTGGCATGGCGACGGCTGCGCTTGCGGGGGTCTGGATCGGCTTCTCGGGCGTTGATACGCTGAGCGGCTATCTGGGAACGAGCAGCACCGCGACGGCGAGCCTTGGTACGGTCGAGCTCTTGCCCGAAGGGGACGAATTCGCGGCATTGTTCGGCGAGGAGGGATGAGATGAGCACGCAGGCTACCGGGGCGGCCCCGAAAATGCGTGGATGGGTGCGGGTGCTGTTGATTGCATCGGTGACGCTCAACCTGTTGGTGGCTGGGGTCGTGATCGGTGGCGTGCTGCGCCATGACCGACATCCGCCCGCGCCGAATGTTGGCGAGGTATCTCTCGGCCCGCTGACCGAAGCGTTCAGCCGCGAGGATCGTGCGGCATTGCGCGACAGGGCGCAGGAGCGGGGGCAGAATTTCCGTGACATGCGCCAGCAAGCCAAGGCCGATATGGAGGCGCTGATCGCAGCGATCGAGGCGGAGCCTTATGATCCGCAGCGCGTGAGCGATCTGCTTGCGCGTCAGCGGGAGCGTACGCTTGAGCGCGCACAGATCGGTGGCGCGCTGATTGCGGAACGGCTGGAGGCGATGGGGCCGGAGGCGCGGCGCGCCTTGGCAGAACGGTTACGCCGGGGCGGGCGTCACTTTGGACCGCCGCGCGACAAGCCGGATAATCGCTGACGTCACCCGTTCAGGCCGCGCTCGCATTGACGAGTTGTACCTGATTGCGCCCGCCCGCCTTGCACCCCAGCAGTGCGCGGTCGGCCAGCGATATCAGCGTATCGACCGAGCCTTCGCGGGCCCGCCCGCCGCCAAGCGCCAAGCCGATCGACAAGGTGACCATGATCCGGGTGCCATCTGCGAGCTCGACGGGGCTGTGCTCGATTATGGCGCGCAGCCGTTCGGCCGCGCCATGCGCCTCTTCGAGTGTGGTTTCCGGGAGTGCGACGAGAAACTCTTCCCCGCCGATCCGCGCGATCAGGTCCATCGACCGCAAATTGGCACTCAGCCGACGCGCAACCTCGGTCAGGACGGTGTCGCCGGCTGCATGGCCAAATGTGTCATTGACCGATTTGAACCGATCCAGATCAAGCACCATCACCGCGAAAAGCCGACCCGTCTGTTCGGAGCGTTCGGCCATGCGCGCCAGATGGGGCATTGCGTAGCGCCGGTTGAAAAGCCCGGTCAGCGGGTCGATCATCGCCAAACGCAGGCCATCGGCGAGGTTGCTGCGATGCCGGTCATACCGGCGTTTGCGCCGCAGTTGCGCGCTGAGTCGCAGCGCGGCTTCCTGAGCCGCGAGATCATCGCTGAGGGCAAGGGGCAGCAGGTCGCTCGCCCCGAGATCAAGCGCCACGGCTGCGGTTTCGCGCGCCGTTTCGGCCGCAGCGATACAAATCACCGCATGGCGCGAGCCCGGACGTGAGCGCAGCTCCGACATCAGCCGAAGCCCTTCTGCGGGTTGCGCGAGATCGGCGGCGATGACGAAGGCGTCGGGCGGAGATTCACCACTGGTCGCGCTCAGCGCTGTGTTGCGGTCAAGGATCGAGATGTTGTCATTGGGTAAGCTGCGCTTGAGTGCCGCGCGCCACGTGATCGCACGTTCAGGGCGGTCAGCGATCAGGGCGATGCGCGCCGCAGGCACGAAGTCTTGCGCCTGCTCGGAAAAGCCGAGTTCACGGAAGGTTTGCTCGCGCTGGAACAGCTCTTCGTCGGTTTCTCGGGTGCGGAGCAGGCCACGCAAACGCGCGAGGAGCACCAACTCGTCAAAAGGTTTGCCGATATAATCCGCCGCCCCCGCGCGCAATGCCTCGATCCGGGCTTCGGAGGAGGGGCGCGCGGTGACGATGATAATCGGAATCGACGCCGTTGCTGGGTGTTTCATCAGCTCCCGGCAGACCTCGATACCATGAATGTCGGGCAGCTCGGCATCGAGCAGAATGAGATTGGGTCGCTCCGACCGTGCGGCGCGGAGCGCTTCGACGCCGTTGCGCGCCTGAACTGTCTCATAGCGCGCCCCCTTGAGCTTGGCTTTGAGCACAATTCGGTTGGTCGCAACGTCGTCCACGATCAGGATCTTGCCTGCCATGGCGCATCACACTCCTTTGACCCACTCGAAATCTACGGCCATCATGGCTACCAAGAGGTTAACAAATTGTTTCTATGAGGCGAGCGAATATGACGGATCGGCGGGATTCGGCTCACGTTTTGGCGATAAAGGCCCTTGGCTGGCTCGCCGCGCGCGATGATCTGTTCGAGGCATTTCTTGCGAATTCGGGTGCAAGTGCTTCTGATGTCAGGGAAAATGCTGCGAGTCCGGCGTTCTTATGTGGCGCGCTGGACTTTGTTCTGATGCAGGATCAATGGGTGTTGGACTGTGCCGGGGCGCTTGCCATAGAGCCGCAGAGCCTTGTCGAGGCCCGTGCGATTCTGGGCGGCGGCGATATGCGGCACTGGACCTGAGCGGAGAGGATATTAACGAATGCAGATCGCGGCGATCCTGTTCGACAAGGACGGAACCCTGTTTGATTTCGATGCAAGCTGGGGTGTCTGGGCGCGGGGGCAACTGGAACGGCTGGGCGCCGGAGATGCTGCGCTGACGGGGCGGCTGGCCAATGCGATCGGCTTCGATCTGGCGTTGGCGCGCTTTGCGCCAAGCTCTCCGGTCATTGCGGGCACGTCGGAAGAAGTCGCCGATTACCTGCTGCCGCATCTCGCCGGGCAAGATCGCGCAGCGCTGATCGCGGATCTGAACGCCGCGGCCGAGGATGTGCCGCTGGCCTCTCCAGTCGATCTTACCGCTTGCCTGAACGGGTTGCGTGCGCGCGGGTTGCGCCTGGGTGTGGCCACGAACGATTCCGAGGCCACAGCGTGGTCGCATTTGCGGCAGGCCGGGGTCGAGACAGCCTTCGACTTTGTGGCCGGATATGACAGTGGGTTTGGTGCTAAACCGGAGCCCGGGCCGCTTCTTGCCTTTGCCCGCGAGATCGGGATTGCTCCGGCACAGGTGGCGATGGTCGGCGACAGCCGGCACGACCTGCACGCGGCCCGTGCGGCAGGGATGCGGGCCGTGGCGGTGCTCTCGGGGCCTGCGACACATGCGGACCTTGCGCCGCATGCAGATGTCGTCCTGCCGCATATCGGAGCGTTAGAGCACTGGCTCGACGCGGGCACCTGAGCGAGAGGCTGTTCAGCCCCGCGGGACGCGGTTAGGCTGGCCCAAAATCTGGAGGCCGGGAATGAATTCCATTCGTATGCAGCATCTTATGCTTGGAGCGCTGGCAGGGCTGGGCCTTTGGGCGCTGATCGAACATGTCGATCTGACGGGGCGGCTCGATTTCGCGGCGCTGGTCTTTGCGATCATCTTTTTTGGCGGAGGCCTGGTCATGGCGGGACCGCTTGGGGTCTGTCGCGCCTTGATCGGCGCGGCTGGCGTCGCATTGCCGGTCGCCCTTCTGGCGCTTTGGGAAAGCACGAATTTTGCTACTCCGGAAGAGATGATGGAGAGCGGCCATGCCGTTCTGGCGCTTGTCGTACTGGGCGCGCTGCCGCTACCTTTCGCGATGTCGCTCCTGCGCCATGGGCGGGACGGTCTTTCCGAGTATCCGACCTTGTTCATGGAGTCCTGGGGCGTCGTTGTGCGCTATGCGGCTGCGGCCCTGTTCGTGGGCGTCGTTATCGCGGTGCTGTTCCTTTCGGCGCAGCTTCTCAAGCTGGTCGGGCTCGATATGGTCGAAGACTGGCTCGAGGAGCCGGTGGTGATCTGGACGCTGAGTGGCGCGGTGCTCGGCCTTGGGCTTGCGATCGTTTATGAACTCTCGGACATGATCTCTCCGGTGTTGGTACTGCGACTGCTTCGGCTCTTGTTGCCGGTTGTTCTTTTGGTTGTGCTGGCCTTCGTGCTGGCGCTGCCGCTGCGCGGATTGTCTTCGCTCTTTGGCCATATGTCGGCGGCGGGTATTCTGATCGTGACGGCGCTGGGAGCGATCTCGCTGATTTCGATTGCGGTCGATCAGGATGATGTCGAGGCGGTTCAGGCCCCGATCATGCAGTGGTGCGCGCGTGGGCTGGCCTTTCTGGTGCCGGTGCTCGGGGCGATTGCACTTTGGGCGCTGCATTTGCGGATCAGGGAGTATGGCTGGACGCCCGCGCGCGTGTCGGGCGTTGTGGGCGGGTTGGCCGTAATGGGCTATGGCATCGCCTACGCGGGGGCGGCTCTGGGCGGGCGGCATTGGATGGGCTGGACGCGGCGGGTGAATATCGCCATGGCATGCGCCTTGATCGCGACAGCGACGCTCTGGATGACGCCGCTCATCAATCCCGAGGCGATTTCGGCGCGCGATCAGATGCAGCGCCTTCAAGACGGGCGGTTGGCCTCGACGCAGGCACCGCTGTGGGAGTTCGCGCATGACTGGGGTGTGCCGGGGCGTGCCGCGCTAGCGACGTTGCGCGCCGAGAAGGCGCCGCAGGACCCGGAGTTCGCGGCGCTTCTGGAGCGCTTGGACGCGTCTGACCATCGTTGGACCTTTGAGCGCGCGCCCGAGACTGTGGCGGATGACCGGCTGGCCGGGTTTCGCGCCGAGCTTGGGGTCTGGCCCGAAGGCGCGAAGGTTCCGGACGGCGTCTTGCGTGAGGCGCTGCGTCTCGATCCGCGGCGCAGCGGTGATAGCTGCGCGGCATTGCGTCGCGGAGAGGTTCCCGGCTGTCTCGTGATCGTGGCCGATCTGATCCCGGGCGCGGAGCTTGAGGCGATTTTGATCACCGCGCGCGATGTCGGGCGGTTCTCCGGCGGAGAGCTCTATGTGTTCCGTGGGGGCGTCTGGGCGCGTGAGGGGGCGTTGACAGTGCCTTCACGCTTCGCGGCGAGCGACGCCGAGGTGATCGCGCAGCTTTGGTCCGGGGCGGGGGCCATCGTTCCGGCCGGGATTCAGGCGCTGTCGCTCGGGGACACGACACTGGTGCCGCAGGTCTATTCGCCGCTTGACCCCTAAGCGTTTCATGGGCTTGTGGCTTTTGGCGGTTTCTTAACCCGTGCGCGCTAACCTCCCGTCACGGAGGCGAAGATGCATGGTTTGATTAACAAGTCTATTCAGTGTTTTTTACGTGATTCTTATGGCACGGCCCTGTGGGAGGCGGTCGCGCGGGAGACCGGTCTCGATACTGTCGGGTTCGAGGCCATGTTGCATTACGACGATGCGGTGACGGAACGCATGATCGGTGCGGCTGCGGCGCTCAAGAACCGTCCGCGCGCGGCGCTCTTGGAGGATCTTGGCGCCTATCTGGCCTCGGTCGAGGGTTTGCGGCGCTTGCTCCGTTTCGGAGGAGGGGATTACTGGGATTTCCTGCGCTCGCTCGATGAGTTGCCCGGGCGTAGCCTTATGGCATTGGTCGATCTGGAGTTGCCCGAGCTGGATCTGCGCGAAGACGGGGGCGGACATTTCTCTCTTGTCGTTTCGGGTAAGGTGCCCGGCTGGGGCGCGGTCATGGCGGGGTTGTTGCGTGCCATGGCCGATGATTACGGCGCCCTCGCGGTGATCGAATGGGAAGATTCAGGAAGGGAGGAGCGGATCGATGTGACGCTCCTTGAGGCGCGCTATACCGACGGCCGAAGCTTCGAACTCGCCCGCCCGCAGCGCGAGGAGGCCCCGGCATGAGCTATATTCGCACAGGCATAGCGCGGCCAGAAAGTGGCGAGGATCAGGGTGGCCTTGGCAGCGGCCCCCGGCATGATCCGGCTCTTGCTGGCGTCACGCTTTCGGTGAAGGGCATCGCGCAACTGATGCCGATGTTCCTGAGGCTTGATCGGGATGGGCGCATTGTCGAAGTCGGCTCTACTCTGGAGAAAGTTCTGGGGGAAAACGTGTCTGGCCAGCCTATGGAGAAGGTCTTCAGGGTGGGGCGCGGCTGGGCACCGAATGGCGGGTTCAGGGGAGAGCCGGGGCACACCATGGGGGATGCTCAGTTCGAAGCATTGCCTGATCCGTTGCGAATTGGCGACTGGAGCGCGTTGCCGGGGCGGCGGGTGTATCTTGGCCTGACGCGGCATCCCGATATCCAGCTCCGCGGGGTTTGCGTTCCGCTGGGCAGTGACGCGGATGGCGTGCTGCTCAATCTGTCTTTTGGCATTCATCTGTCCGATGCGGTGCGCCGCTTCGCGCTGAGTGATGCGGATTTTGCCCCGACCGATCTGGCGATGGAGCTATTGTATCTGCAAGAGGCCAAGGCGGCGGTCCTTGGAGAGTTGCGCGGTCTGACAACCCGGCTGGAGGCTGCGCGCGCGGCTGCGCATGACAAGGCGATGACGGACGCGCTGACGGGCCTTGCCAATCGGAGGGCGTTTGATTTCGCGCTCGGGCGCTCTGTGGCCGGGGTCCGGCATGGTGGCGCGCCTTTTGCGGTCGCGCATCTCGATCTTGATCACTTCAAGGCGGTGAACGACACGCTGGGTCATGCCGCTGGCGATTTCATCCTCGAACAGGTGTCGCGCATTTTACGGGAGGAGACACGGCAGGGTGATCTGGCCGCGCGTGTCGGAGGGGATGAATTCATCCTTCTGCTGCGCAGTCCCGTCGATCCGGGGGCGATTGAAGCCATGACGCAGCGCATCATCGGACGGCTGGAGCGACCGGTGACGTTCGAAGGCCGCGAATGCCGGATCTCCGGGTCGTTCGGCGTCGCGCTATCCAGCCAGTTGGAGGTGTTAGAGGCAGAGCGGCTTCTGGCCATGGCCGACGCGGCGCTCTACCGGTCCAAGAGCGCCGGGCGTGGCTGTTGTTCATTTGCGGGCGATAACGCGTTGGAGGCATAGGCGCGGCGGGCTTGCCTTTGTGATATGTGCAGCCTGCCAATATGGGCTTTTCAGCCGGGCCTCGGATCGGATAGGGCTGGTTGCGATGAAACGCGGCTTTCCCATCGCCCGACCGGGGCAACGTATTGGCATCCTCGGCGGGTCGTTTGACCCGGCGCATGAGGGGCACGCGCATATCACGCGTGCGGCGCTCAAGCTCTTCGGTCTGGATCGGGTCTGGTGGCTGGTCAGTCCGGGGAATCCGTTAAAGGCCGAGGGTCCGGCGCCGATGCGCAGGCGTCTTGCGCAGGCACGCCGGGTGATGCCCGATCCGCGGGTCGATATTACCGATCTCGAATGTCGGCTTGGCACACGATACACGGCGCAAACCTTGCGCCGTCTGCGCGCCTTGTATCCGGGGGTAAGATTCGTCTGGCTGATGGGCGGAGACAACCTAGTGCAATTCGATCGCTGGGACCGCTGGCGCGAGATCATGGAGATGGTGCCGGTCGGGGTCATGGCCCGTCCGGGTGCGCGGATGCGGGGCCGCCGCGCGCGGGCCGCGCGCATCTTCCGTCGTGCGCAACTGCGACGTGCCAAGGCGCGCAATCTGGCGCTGGCCAACACGCCAGCCTGGGCCTTTCTTGACGTGCCGCTGAGCGATCTTTCCTCGTCGGAAATCCGTGCGCGCGGGGAATGGAAGCGGCATTCGCCTTGAAGCCCGAACCGCGCCCGAGATAGGGTGAGGGTAACGGGCTTGGGGAGCAGGGTACACGATGGACCGGCGGCGTTTTCTTGGCGGAACTGCGGGGTGTCTGATCGGCGCGGCCGGTCTCGTCAGCCCGGCTCTGGTGCGGGCGCAAACTGTCCAGGTGCGCGCGGGAAGCGACCTTATACGGACCGCGCAACTGGGCGGAGACGTCGGGTATCTGGTTGCGGATCTGCGTAGCGGGCTGGTTCTGGAGGAGCATAACGCCCGCAAGGCGCTTCCGCCGGCCTCGACCGCCAAGGCGATCACTTCGCTCTATGCGCTTGAGGCACTGGGGGCGGGCTACCGGTTCGTCACACGGGTGATTGCGACGGGGCCAATCTCGGGCGGAGTATTGCAAGGGGATTTGATCCTTGCGGGCGGTGCGGATGCGACGCTTTCAACCGATGATCTGGGAGCGATGGCCGCGCGGCTCGCCGCCACAGGCTTGCGTCGGATCACGGGTCGGTTTCAGGTCTGGGGCGGTGCGATCCCCTATGCTGAAGAGATCGCCACGGATCAGCCGATCCATGTCGGCTACAACCCGGCGATTTCGGGGATGATCCTGAATTACAACCGGGTCCATTTCGAGTGGCGGCGCGCGGGCAACGGCTATGATCTTGCGATGGATGCGCGTGGGGAGAGCCACCGCCCGCGCGCCTATACGGCCAGCGCCGCGCTGGCGAACCGACGCGATCCGCTGTTCACCTATCGCCAGCAGGGCGGCAAGGAGCAGTGGACGGTAGCCGCCGCACGGTTGGGGAAGGGCGGCAGCCGTTGGTTGCCGGTGCGCCAGCCGGAGCTTTATGCGGGCGATGTGTTTCAGACCTTGGCACGTGCGCAAGGCGTCGATTTGCCTGCGCCGCAGCCGGTGCGCAATCTGGCGGGCGGTACGGTTCTGGTCAGCCACGCGAGCGAAGCACTGCCCGGTATCCTGCGTGACATGATGAAATACTCGACCAACCTCACCGCAGAAGCCGTGGGCATGACCGCGAGCGCTGCGCGCGGCGCGAACCCGGCGCTGGGGCGGTCGGGCGCCGCGATGAGTGACTGGCTCGCTGCTCGTGCGGGCATACGCGGCGCGAAATTCGTCGATCACTCGGGCCTGAATGTTCAGACCCGTGTCTCGGCGGCGGACATGGTGCATGCGCTGCGCGTTGTGGGCGCGCCGATGGGGCTGCGCGGTTTGATGAAAGGTTTCAGTTTGCGTGACGATCAGGGGCGCACGATCAAAAACCATCCGATCCGCGTGGACGCCAAGACCGGCACGTTGAATTTTGTGTCGACCTTGGCTGGCTATCTGACCGCAAGGGATGGCACAGAGCTCGTATTCGCAATCTTCACCGGTGATGTGGCGCGGCGCGCGCGCGCGAAGAATGCCGAGGCCCCGGAAGGCGCTGGTGAGTGGGTGAAGCGCTCAAAGATCCTGCAAAGCCGGCTCGTAGAGCGCTGGGGGCTGCTTTACGGCTGAGCGATCAGACCGTGATGTGACGCACCCGAGCGCCCCACTCGATGGCGACGGCATGCAGACGGTCGATGGCCAACTCGCCGCGAATTTCTTCGAGCATACGCAATTCGGGTTGATGCAGAACGCCATCCGCAGCCGCGACATCGCAGGCCAGCGCATAGGCGGTTTCATAGAGGCGCTCGGGCAGGCCGTCTCGGACGAGACCGAAGAGCGCTTCGAGCCCTTCTTCCTCTTCAAAGAGCGCATAGACGGTTTGGGCCACTGTCGAGATGCGGTCGATGTCGTAGCTGGCGAAGATCGGCATGTGGTTGACCATGCGCTCGATCGCCACGAGTTCGGAGGTGCGGATATTTTCATCCGAGACGGAGACGGCGACCATGACGGCGACCAGCGCGTCCTGAGGCGAAAGCGAAGACAAAGAGTTGGACACGTTGAGCAGCCTCCTAAGGGGATTTGAGTGCAAATTATTGACGATCCGCCCCCCGTTCAATAGGTGGAGCGCGGATGGGCGCATTGGGCGCCCCGAAGAGGTATGACATGAGCACTTTGCGCGACGCAGCGATGAACTCCAAGGCTTGGCCCTTTGAAGAGGCGCGCCGGGTGCTCAAACGTTACGAAAAAGCCCCGCCTGAGAAGGGGTTCGTGCTTTTCGAGACGGGTTATGGCCCGTCGGGACTGCCGCATATCGGCACCTTTGGCGAGGTGGCTCGGACGACGATGATCAAGCACGCGTTCGAGGCGATCTCGGACCTGCCGACCCGGCTCATCTGCTTCTCTGACGACCTTGATGGTATGCGCAAGGTGCCGACGAACGTTCCGAACCAAGAGATGTTGCGCGAGCATGAGCAGAAGCCGCTCACCTCGGTGCCGGACCCGTTCGAGGAGTTTGAGAGCTTCGGGCATCATAACAACGCAATGCTGCGCCGCTTCCTCGATACGTTCGGCTTCGAATATGAGTTCTACTCGGCCACCGAATTCTACAAGTCGGGCCAGTTCGACGAGGTGCTCAAGCGCGCCGTCGAGCGCTATGACGATATCATGAAGGTCATGCTGAAGTCGCTGCGCGAGGAGCGTCAGCAGACCTATTCGATCTTCCTGCCGATCCATCCTGAGACGGGGCGTGTGCTTTACGTTCCGATGAAGGAAGTGAACGCACAGGATTACACGATCACTTTCGACGACCCTGACGGGCGCGAATGGACCCTCCCGGTGACGGGCGGAAATGTGAAGCTGCAATGGAAGCCGGATTTCGGCGCGCGCTGGGCGGCGCTGGATGTCGATTTCGAGATGTATGGCAAGGATCACTCGACCAACACGCCGATCTATGACCGGATTTGTGAAATTCTGGGTGGCAAGAAGCCCGAGCACTTCACCTATGAGCTGTTCCTCGATGCCAATGGCGAGAAGATTTCCAAGTCGAAGGGCAATGGCCTGTCGATTGATGAATGGCTGACCTATGCTTCGACCGAGAGCCTCGCCTATTTCATGTTCCTCAAGCCCAAGACCGCGAAGCGGCTCTGGTGGGACGTGATCCCGAAGATGGTGGACGAGTATCACCAGCAACTGCGGGCCTATCCCGATCAGACGCTCGAACAGCAGGTAGCGAACCCGGTCTGGCACATTCATGGCGGCAACCCGCCGGAGTCGAAAATGGTGGTGCCGTTCTCGATGCTGCTCAACCTCGCGTCGGTTGCGGGGGCTGCGGACAAGAGCGGGCTGTGGGGTTTCATCAAGCGTTATGCACCCGAGGCCAGCCCCGAGACCCATCCCGATCTGGATCAGGCGGCGGGTTTTGCCGTGCGCTACTTCAATGACTTCGTGAAGCCGGACCTAGCCTTCCGTGCGCCCGATGCGCAAGAGCGCGCGGCGCTGGAGGATCTGGCAGCGGCGCTGCGCAGCGAAGACGCGGCGCTGGCGGCGATTGCCAAGAAGAACGCGGCGATGGGCAATGACGAGCCGCTTCCGGTGGCGGATTTCCATAGCGACGAGTTCCTGCAATCGGTGGTCTTTGCCATCGGCAAGAACAATGGGTTCGAGAACCTGCGCGACTGGTTCAAGGCGCTTTACGAGACGCTGCTCGGCCAGAGCCAGGGCCCCCGCTTTGGTGGGTTCATAGCCCTTTACGGTGTTGCCGAAACCATCGCCCTGATCGAGCGGGCGCTGGCGGGTGAGCTGGTTCAAGGCTAACCCGGACACGGGAATGGATTGACGGGGCGAGGGCGCAGGCTCTCGCCCCGTTTCATTTGGAGCGCACGCTTCGGTCAGCACTTCTTTAACCTTTCGGGCTAGTTCTTGTCATGCGGAGGCAAGGCGCCGCCGCGGCACTCCCAGCATGAGACATGTCGCTTGAAGCGGTCGCGCGGGCCTCAGTTCGCGCCCGGCCTTGCTTTGCGCCGTGATCCTCAGGCGGGCCGGAACACCACGAGAGGATTTCTTGGATGAACAAGGCGATTACCGATGGGCTGGTGCTGACCCCGCCCGCATTCGAACTGGGGCTGGACGTGTGGTCGAGCGAAGATGGCACGCCGGGTTCGGATACCTATGACGGCGCGCCGAATGCGGCGATTGCAACGGCGGATGCGGATTTTGGCAACTGCCTTGAACTGATCAAGACGCGGAATGTGCAGAAGCTGCGCTATATGGGGCAGACCCCGATCATTCCGGGCTGCTATCTGCGGATCAAGGCGCGCGTAAAGGCGATCTCGGGGAACCTGCCGGAAGTGCGGGTCGCGGGCTATGCTTGCGCAGCGAATGGCACTCATGTCGCGGGGCTGACCGAGGTCGGGGATACGGTCGCGCTGCAAACCTATGGTTCGGTCGTCGAAGTGACGGGAATCGTTGGGACGGGCAGCCGCGGCGGGGTCGATATGCCCTGGGGGCGCACGCCGATTTATGGGCATTTCGGGCTTGATCTGACCGGCGCCAATGGCGGAACGGTGCGCATCGAGAATATCGAGATCGAGGATATCACCTCGGCCTTCCTGCGCGACATGATGGATTGGGTCGATGTGAAGGATTTCGGCGCGCTGGGCGATGGCAGCACCGATGACACGGCGGCGTTCCAGGCGGCAGATGCCGCAGCGAACGGGCGGCAGATCCTTGTACCCGCCGGGCAATATTATCTTGGGGCCTCTCTCGCGATCCAGTCGCCGATCCGTTTTGAGGGGACGCTGGTCATGCCGACCGCGGCGCGTCTGTCTTTGCTGGCAAGTTACGACTTCCCGACCTATGCCGAAGCCTTCGGGGATGAGCTTCTGGGCTTCAAGAAGGCGCTTCAGGCGCTGTTTGGCTATACCGATCACAATGCGCTCGACCTTAAGGGGCGGCGGGTGGAGGTGTCCGAACCGATCGTCATCAAGGATATCGCGCCCGACCTGAGCTCATTCTCCAACCGTCGCGTGCTGCGCAATGGCCAGATCAACGTGATCGAAGGGCCGACTTGGGATGACGCCGTGGTCACCTCCCAGGCGACCTATTCGACGGCTCAACAGACGCAGCTGACCAATGTCGCCAATATCGCCAATATCGAGGTGGGTGCGCTTGTCACCGGAGCGGGCGTCGGACGCGAGGTCTATGTGAAGGCGAAGAACGTGGGGGCGGGGACGCTTACGCTGTCGCAGCCGCTTTATGGCGGTTCGGGAACGCGGACCTTTACCTTCCGACGGTTCAAATATGTGCTCGACTTCTCGGGGATGGCGAAACTCGACCGGTTTAACATCGACGATGTGGAATTCCTGTGCAACGGCGCGGCGAGCTGCATCATGCTTCCGCCCGACGGGCAGATGTTCCAGATCCGCGACTCCTATGTCGTGCGGCCGAAGGACCGTGTCATCACCTCGATCGGGCGCGGCTGTCAGGACATTCTGGTGGACCGCTGCCAGTTCCTTTCGAACGAGATGCTGGTGCCTGCGCAGGACCGCACGTCGATCGTGATGAATGTCAACGCCAATGACAGCAAGATTCGCGACTCGCGCTTCGTGCGGTTCGGGACGACCTTCGTGCTGAACGGGTCGGGGCATCTCATCGTGGGCAACCATTGGTTCCAGGGCGATGAAGAGACCAATGGCGTCCGCGTTGCGGGTCTGGTGTTCACCCAGACCAACGTGCAGTCGGCGGTGACCGGCAACTATATCGACAACTCGGTGATCGAGTGGACCAACGAACATTCGGCAGAGCCCGATTTCGGCAATCAGTACTCCTTCGGGGGGCTGACGGTGACCGGAAACACCTTTGTCTGCATCAACGTCGCGCCCTGGTTCACCTGGTTCTCGGTCAAGCCCTATGGGGCAGGGCATTTCATTCACGGGCTGACCATTTCGGGGAACGTGTTCAAATCGCTCAACGCGATGGTGGATCGGATCGAGAAGGTCGATACGACCTTCGCTGCCCTCGACAACGGCCGGATGCGCAATATCGAAGTTCAGGGCAATATGTTCAACGCCGTGCGGGAGGTGGTATCGAACCCTGTGTTCCTCGAAGTCGAGCAGAACACTGCCCAGAGCACCTGGACGGCTGAGCCGGGTCCGTATCTGCCTTTCGGTGGCTGGGCGCGCAATGTCGAGAGCCTCGTGGCCGAAGGGATGATCACCGGAGCAGGTGGTCAGCGCGTCACGGCAATGCCCTTCATCAATGTCGAGCAGGGGCCGGTCTCGCAGAACGTAACCGTGCATTGGCCCGAAGCCGCGAAGGGGCGGGTGCATCTCAAGGTGCGGATGGACAACCCGAACTGAGCGAAATGATCGCGCCCTCTGTTGCGGGCCGGTGCCCCGGAATGGGGCGGATGCGGGCGCCTCAGGGCGCCCGCTTTGTCATGCGCGCAGGTCCTCGGCTTCAAGCCGATAGGCGCGGGCGAACCCGCCGTTGAGCATCGCGTCTTGCGGCTCGAAACGGACAAAAAAGAAATCCGGCAGGTCGATGTAGATCTTGGACTTCGGATGGCTCGCCAGCCACCATGCTCGCAGCGCTCCGGTGCGGGGGGCGCTTGGGGGGATCAGGGTTGCGTTGGCGCGCAGCGAGAGTCGGGGATGCGTGAGTGGGTCCCCTTTTGCGCCGGGCTCTCCGATCAGCAGGCTCGCGCGTGGGTCGGCGCGTAGGGCGCTGCTATGTACCGAGAGGCCAGAGACGAAGGTATAAAGGTCCCCGTTCGGATCGGTGCCGAACGCAATCCGTGTCACCATGGGAAAGCCTGTATCAGGATCGATGGTGCCAAGGCTCGCATGGCGAGCGCCTGCGATCAGATCATGCGCAAGCGCACGGGCCTCGGGATCGAGATCGCGTATCGGGTTGATGGGCTGGGTCATGGAACTGCACCTTCGGACCATTGTGTAATGCGCCAACGCTGCGACGCGGTGCCGGGCGCGTCAACCGCTCGATTCGAGTTCGTGGTGTCGTCCCGTCAGGGTGCTGGCAATGAGATGCTGCGGCGCGGCGTAAATCTTGATTTAAAGGTCAAGAAAAATGCTGCGCCGCTCTTCACCAGCTTGTGAACAGGCAAGCGCTTGAAAGATCATGTCAAAATAATGTCCGCCCGAAAAAAGTTTACAACGTTATCGCTACCTGTGTCAAAAACTTAACAGAAAAAATCAATACACATGGGGGGTTACATGGAGATTAAATTCTGGTTTACAATGGCGTCGGGGTAGAGCGTCTCCGGTTCCCCGGGGGCAGGGAGCGACTGGAAACGGTCGCGTGAGGAATTCTAGGGAGGTTGCCACATGGCCACTCAGGAACAGGCGAGCGTCGTGCCCGAAATCAAAGAGATTCCGGCAGGTTTTGAAAACGCTCACGCAGATACCGCGAAATACCGTTCGATGTATCAGGAATCGGTCACGAACCCGGAGGAGTTCTGGGGCCGTGAGGGCAAGCGCCTCGACTGGATCACGCCCTACACCAAGGTGAAGAACACCGATTTCACCTTTGGTCACGTCTCGATCAAGTGGTTTGAGGATGGCGTGCTGAACGCGTCCTACAACTGCATCGACCGCCATCTGGCAACCCGTGGCGACCAGACCGCGATCATCTTCGAGCCCGACGATCCCAAGGACCCGGCGCAGCACATCACGTATCGTGAACTCGCGGAAAAAGTGAACCGCATGGCCAACGTTCTGCTCTCGCAGGGCGTAATGCGCGGTGACCGCGTGGTGATCTACCTTCCGATGATTCCGGAAGCCGCCTATGCCATGCTGGCCTGTGCCCGCATCGGCGCGATCCACTCGATCGTCTTCGCGGGCTTCTCGCCGGACGCGCTGGCCAACCGGATCAACGATTGCGGCGCCAAGGTGGTGATCACCGCCGACACCGCACCGCGCGGTGGCCGTCGCACGCCGCTCAAGGCCAATACCGACGCCGCCCTTCTGCACTGCTCGGACAAGGTGCGCTGCCTCGTGGTCAAGCACACCGGCGACCAGACCTCTTGGGTCCAAGGCCGTGACGTCGACCTGAAATACCTGATGGAGCATGCGAGCCCCGAATGCCCGCCGCGCCCGATGAACGCCGAAGATCCGCTGTTCATCCTTTATACCTCGGGTTCGACCGGCAAGCCGAAGGGCGTTGTCCACTCGACCGGCGGCTACCTCGTCTACGCGTCGATGACGCATCAATACACCTTCGACTACCAAGACGGCGACGTGTTCTGGTGCACGGCGGATGTGGGCTGGGTCACCGGCCACAGCTACATCGTCTATGGCCCGCTCGCCAACGGCGCGACCACGATCATGTTCGAAGGCGTTCCGACCTTCCCGGATGCGGGCCGCTTCTGGGAAGTCTGTGAAAAGCACAAGGTCAACCAGTTCTACACCGCCCCCACCGCGATCCGCTCGCTGATGGGTCAGGGTCCGGAATGGGTCGAGAAATACGACCTGAGCTCGCTGCGCGTGCTGGGTTCGGTCGGCGAGCCGATCAACCCCGAAGCCTGGGCCTGGTATGACAAGTTCGTTGGCAAGGGCAAATGCCCGATCGTCGACACCTTCTGGCAGACCGAGACCGGCGGCCACATGCTCACCCCGCTTCCGGGCGCGACCCCCACGAAGCCGGGTTCGGCAACGCGCCCGTTCTTCGGCGTGAAGCCGGTCGTCCTCGACCCGCAGACCGCCGTGCGTCAGGACGAGACCGAGGCCGAAGGCGTGCTCTGCATCTCCGACAGCTGGCCGGGCCAGATGCGCACGCTCTGGGGCGATCACGAGCGCTTCCAGGAAGCCTATTTCTCGCAATATCGCGGCTATTACTTCACCGGTGACGGCTGCCGCCGCGACAAGGACGGCTACTACTGGATCACTGGCCGCGTCGATGACGTGATCAACGTGTCGGGCCACCGCATGGGCACTGCGGAAGTCGAATCCGCGCTCGTCGCTCACGCAGCGGTCGCAGAAGCTGCCGTGGTTGGCTTCCCGCATGAACTCAAGGGGCAAGGCATCTACGCCTATGTCACCCTGATGAATGATGTGGAGCCCTCCGACGATCTGCGCAAAGAGCTGGAGAAATGGGTCCGCACCGAGATCGGTCCGATCGCGAAGCCCGACTGCATCCAGTGGGCGCCGGGCCTTCCGAAAACCCGCTCGGGCAAGATCATGCGCCGCATCCTGCGCAAGATCGCCGAGAACGATTTCGGCGCGCTGGGCGACATCTCGACGCTGGCCGATCCGTCGGTCGTCGAAGAGCTTATCGAAAACCGTATGAACCGGGGCTGAGTGATGAGCACGGCAGATAACACCGTAGCCACCAAATCGGCGGTTCTGATCCTTCTCGGTCCTCCGGGCGCCGGGAAGGGCACGCAGGCCCGGATGCTCGAAGAGCAGTTCGGTCTGGTGCAGCTTTCGACGGGGGACCTGCTTCGGGCCGCCGTCGCGGCGGGCACCGAGGCTGGTCTCGCGGCGAAAGCGGTCATGGAGGCGGGCGGTCTCGTCTCGGACGAGATCGTGCTCGCGATCCTCAAGGACCGCATGGCCGAGCCCGACACCGCCAATGGCGTGATCCTCGACGGCTTCCCGCGCACTGCGGGTCAGGCGGCATCGCTCGATGCTCTGCTGGCCGATCAGGGTCAGGCGGTCACGGCCGCGATCAGCCTTGAGGTCGATGACGAGGCGATGATCAAGCGCGTCTCGGGCCGCTACACCTGCGCGGCCTGCGGCGAAGGCTATCATGATGAATTCAAGCAGCCCGCCGTTGCGGGCACTTGTGACAAATGCGGCGGCACGGAGTTCAAGCGTCGTGCCGACGATAATGCCGAGACGGCGCGTGCGCGGCTGGAAGCCTACCACGCCCAGACGGCTCCGCTGATCGCCCATTACGGGCAGCTCGGCGTTCTCGAAACGATCGACGCGATGGGTTCCATCGACGAGATCGCTTCGGGTCTTGGGTCGATCGTAAGACGCGTTTCGGCTTGATTTTGGGGAGGGGCGGGCCTGTGAGGGGCCCGTCTGGAGGATAACAACAGGGAGTTACGCTCATGGCGGACAAATCTTCGTCCAACGCCTACTGGAAAGCGAACATCAAGACGATCCAGGTTTTCCTGGTCATCTGGTTCGTGTGTTCCTTTGGCTTTGGCATCCTGCTTCGTCCGATGCTCGCAGGCATTGGTATCGGCGGCACTGATCTGGGCTTCTGGTTTGCCCAGCAAGGCTCGATCCTCGTGTTCCTGGTTCTCATCTTCGCCTATGCCGCGCGGATGAACAAACTGGACAAAGAACACGGCGTGGAAGAGTAAGGGAGAGCAGGGACAATGGATCAGTTTACCCTCAACCTGCTGGTGGTCGGCGCGACTTTCGCGCTCTACATCGGCATCGCGATCTGGGCCCGCGCGGGTTCGACCGCAGAGTTCTATGCCGCTGGTCGCGGCGTTAACCCCATCGTCAACGGTATGGCGACCGGCGCAGACTGGATGTCGGCCGCGTCGTTCATCTCGATGGCCGGGATCATCGCGTTCGGTGGCTACGACACCTCGGCCTACCTGATGGGTTGGACCGGTGGCTACGTGCTGCTCGCCATGCTTCTCGCGCCTTACCTGCGCAAGTTCGGCAAGTTCACGGTTCCGGAATTCATCGGCGACCGTTTCTACTCGCAGACCGCCCGTACCGTGGCTGTTATCTGCCTCATCGTTGCGTCGGTGACCTACGTTATCGGTCAGATGACCGGCGTGGGCGTGGCCTTCTCGCGCTTCCTCGAAGTGGATAACGCGACCGGCCTCTACATCGGTGCTGCGATCGTGTTCGCCTATGCCGTTCTTGGCGGCATGAAAGGCATCACCTACACGCAGGTTGCGCAGTACGTCGTTCTGATCATCGCCTACACCATCCCGGCGATCTTCATTTCGCTGCAACTGACGGGTAACCCGCTGCCGCCGCTCGGCCTGTTCTCGGATGCGAAAGCAACCGGCGAGCCGATCCTGACGACCCTGAACGGTCTGATGAACGACCTCGGCTTCGGCTCCTACACCGATCAGAAAGACACCACGCTGAACATGTTCCTGTTCACCGTCTCGCTGATGATCGGGACCGCGGGTCTGCCGCACGTGATCGTTCGCTTCTTCACCGTTCCGACCGTGAAGGACGCACGTTCGTCGGCTGGCTGGGCGCTGGTCTTCATCGCGCTGCTCTACCTCACCGCTCCGGCAGTGGCGGCCATGGCGCGCATGAACCTGATCAACACCGTCTACCCGGAAGGCACGCAAGCGGCTCCGCTCGCTTACGAAGCGCGTCCGGATTGGGTGAAGAACTGGGAAAAAACCGGTCTGCTGACCTTCGAAGACAAGAACGGCGACGGCCTCATCCAGTATGTGGCTGATGCGAACGCGAACGAGTTCACCGTGAACCGTGACATCATCACGCTGGCGAACCCGGAAATCGCGAACCTGCCGGGCTGGGTTATCGCTCTGGTCGCCGCGGGTGGTCTTGCCGCCGCGCTCTCGACCGCAGCGGGTCTTCTGATGGCGATCTCGTCGGCCGTGTCTCACGACCTCATCAAGTCGCAGATCAATCCGAACATCTCGGAAAAAGGCGAACTGCTCTCGGCGCGTATCGCGATGGCCGTGGCAATCGCTGTTGCGACCTACCTGGGTCTGAACCCGCCCGGCTTCGCGGCGCAAACCGTGGCACTCGCCTTCGGTCTGGCAGCCGCGTCGATCTTCCCGGCACTGATGATGGGCATCTTCTCGAAGCGCATCAACAACAAGGGCGCCGTGGCTGGCATGCTGGCCGGTCTGGTGGTGACGATCGTCTACATCTTCCTGCACAAAGGCTGGTTCTTCATCGCAGACACCGCGTCCTTCTCGGATAGCGATCCGCTGCTGTTCTCGATCAAGTCGACCTCGTTCGGCGCGATCGGTGCTCTGGTGAACTTCGTCGTGGCCTATGTGGTCTCCGGTGCAACCGAAGACACCCCGGAAGAAATCCAGGAACTGGTCGAGTCGATCCGCATCCCGCGTGGTGCTGGTGCGGCAGTTGACCACTGAGTCACGCTTCGGGCGGAGTGTTAAGCTCTGCCCGAACACTTAATGCCGGAGGCGCCCGACGGCGTTGGGCGCCTCCATCAGTTTCGGAGCAGGTCATGGGCGCGGATCTTCAGCCAGTTATCGCTTTTCTCGAAGGCGTCCATCCCTACGATACCCTGACGCGGGACGAATTGGTGCGGGTCGCCGGTTTCTTCAGCCGCAGGGTGCTTGCCAAAGGCGAGGCGGTTTACCGCCTGAACGAACCGCTCGAAGGCCTCTATCTTGTGAAGGCAGGCGGCGTCGAAATCACCGATGAGAACGGGGCGCTCGTCTCGATCCTCGGGCCGCGCAACTCCTTCGGTGAGCGTGGCCTGATGCGCGAAGGGCTCGCGCTGACCAATGCGGTCACCGCCGAGGACAGCGTGCTCCTCGAACTTCCCTCCAATGAATTCCTGCGCCTGCTCGAGACCGCGCCAAGCTTCAAGCGGTTCTTCGACCGCTCGCGCCGCGTCGAACCGCGCAAGAATGATATTGCGACGATGAAGGTCTCGGACCTGTTGGCGCGCAAGCCGCTCTCCTGCACGCCCGAAACGACGGTGCAGCAAGCGGCGCAGATCATGCGGGACGCTCGGGTGTCCTCGCTCGGGGTTACCAGCGAAGAGAACGGCGCGGGCGCGTTGCGCGGCGTCATCACCGTGCGGGATATGTCGAACAAGGTTCTCGCCGGCGGTATGGCGCCCGAGACCCCGGTGGCAACGGTGATGACCCCGGACCCGATCTCGCTGCCGCCTGATGCGCTTGGCTCGGATATTCTGCACATCATGCTCGAGCGCAAGATCGGGCACCTGCCGATCGTCGATCACGGGCGTTTTGCCGGCATGATCACCCAGACCGACCTGACCCGGTTCCAGGCCGTGTCCTCGGCGGTTCTGATCCGCGATATCGCCTCGTCGACCTCCATTGCAGACATGGCGCGGGTGACCGCACAGATTCCGCAGCTTCTGGTGCAGCTCGTCGGCGGGCACCAAAGCCATGAGGTCGTCACACGGCTGATCACCGACATCGCCGATGCAGTGACACGACGCCTGTTGCGGATGGCCGAAGAGCAACTTCGCGCGCCGCCCGTGGCGTATCTGTGGCTGGCCTGTGGCTCACAGGGGCGGCAGGAACAGACCGGTGTGTCGGATCAGGACAACTGCCTGATCCTCGACGATGCGGTGACGCCCGACGATATGGAGTATTTCCGCCAGCTGGCGAAATTCGTTTCGGACGGGCTCAACGCGTGCGGCTATATCTATTGTCCCGGCGACATGATGGCCACCGCCGAGCGCTGGTGCCAGCCGGTGCGCGTCTGGCGCAAGTATTTCGACGGCTGGATCAATAAGCCTAACCCCGAGGCACAGATGCTCGCCTCGGTGATGTTCGACCTGCGCGCCATCGGCGGGCCGGGCGCGCATCTGTTCCAGGACCTTCAGGCGGAAACGCTGGACAAAGCCGCGCAGAACTCGATCTTCGTGGCGCATATGGTGTCGAACTCGCTCAAGCATGCTCCGCCGCTCGGGCTGCTGCGTGGCTTTGCGACGATCCGCTCGGGCGAGCATCGCAACCATATCGACATGAAGCATAACGGTGTCGTGCCGGTGGCCGATCTTGCGCGCGTCTATGCCCTCAAGGGACGACTGACCGAGGTCAATACGCGCGCCCGGCTGCACGCCGCCGAAGAGGCCGGCGTCATCTCGGCCTCGGGCGCGCGCGACCTGATCGAAGCCTATGACCTGATTGCGACGATGCGGCTTGAGAACCAGGCGCATCTCGTCCGCTCGGGCCGCAAACCCGATAATTTCCTTGCCCCTTCCGATCTGAGCGATTTCGAGCGCTCGCACCTGCGCGACGCCTTCGTGGTGGTGCGCACGATGCAATCCGCGATCGGACATGGCAAAGGCTCCGTCAGCTAAAGGACCAGACCGCCGATGATCAACGACTTCATTTCGATGCTGGCAGCCGGTTTTCTGGCCGTGGCGATCGTCTATGCGGCGAACCATGCGGTGCGGAAAGTGACCGGCTCCAGGCTGCCGAAATGGGTGATGCCGGCGGCGGCGGGTCTCGCCATGCTGGGCTATACGATCTACGCGGAATACGACTGGTATCCCAAGACCCGCGCCAATCTGAATGAGGGAGTCGAGGTCATTATGTCGGCGGGCGAAAGCTCCTGGTGGCGGCCCTGGACCTATGTCGCGCCGATCACCACGCGCTTCATGGCGATCGACCGGAATGGGCTGACCCATCCGGGCGGCTCGGCGACGCTGGTTCGGGGCGAGTTGCTGCTTGTGCAACGCTGGGCGCCGGTGCGTGCGGTTCCGGTCGCTTTCGACTGCCTCGCCAATGCGCGGGCGGATCTGATCGACGGAACCGAACTCGACGCCACCGGGGCGTTGCGCGGAGGAGACTGGTTGCCGCTGGAGCGCGATGACGCCGCTCTGCGTGTGGCATGTAACGGAGGGTAAGATGGCCGATGGGGGGAGAAAGCATCGCGTCCTGATCGTGGAGGATGAGGACAATATTGCGATCGCGCTCGACTATCTGATGAGCCGCGAAGGCTTTGAGCATGACCGGATTGCGACCGGGGCGGGCGCGCTCGACAAGATCCGTGAATTGCACCCCGATCTGGTGCTCCTCGATGTCATGCTGCCCGAAGTGTCGGGCTATGAAATCTGTCAGGAAGTGCGGGCGGATGAGGGTCTGGCGGATGTGAAGATCCTGATGATGACCGCGCGCGGCTCCGCGATGGAACGGCGCAAGGGGCTTGCGCTCGGGGCGGATGGCTTCATCGCGAAACCCTTCGAATTGAAGGAGTTGCGCGAAGAACTTCACCGGATACTGGACCGGGAGGGCGCGTGATGGATCTGACGCGGTTGAGCCTGAGAATAAGGGTGTTCCTGTTCTTCGCGGCTCTCGCGGCAGGCAATATCGCGGCGCTCGTCGCGGGGCTTTTCTATGGCTATGAGCGTCTGGGCGATCCGTCGGTGCTCAATGCCTTCATCATCGGCGGCACGGTCGCAGGGTTTGTCATCCTCGGCCTGATTGCCGGGGTCTGGTTCCTGTTCGACGAGAATGTCTCGAAACCGATCGAACGTCTTGCGGGCGTGATGCGGGCGCGGACCCATGCCGAGATCGAGGGGGAACTGGACCAGCAGGCGGCGCGCTATCTGGGCGATCTGGCCCCGGCTGCGGCCGCCGTGACACAGCACCTCGCTGAAACCCGGTCGGCACTGACCGAGGCCGTGCAGCGCGAAACGTCGCGTCTGGCCGCCGAGAAGGAGCGCCTCGAGGCGTTGCTGTCGGACGTGCCCGTGGGGGTGCTGCTGTGCTCCGCGGACCATCAGCTTGTGTTCTACAACGGACAGGCGGTTGACCTGTTGGGCAGCAGCCACGCGCCCGGCCTTGACCGGCGGGTCTTCGACTACTTGCACCAACAGCCCATTGCGCATGCCTATCAGCGGCTGATGGAGATCGAAGATCCCGACGCGGCCTCGGATCTCCTCTGTGCGACCAAAGCCGACGGCAAGGTGCTGGCCGCGCGGATGCGGCTCTTGTCGGAGGGCGAGGATCACCATCTGGCGAAGCGTCCGGGCTATGTGCTGACGCTGCGCGACGTGTCGGGCGATATGCGGGCACATGCGCAGCGTGAGCAGTTGATGGATGAGCTGTTCGACCGTATCCGCCGCCCGGCGGCGGCGCTGCAATCGCTCACGGGCGTGCTCACCGACGATAATGGTCCAACCGGGCCAGAGCGTGATCGCGTGCGTGTCGCGGCCCGCTCAGAAGCGCGCCATCTGGCCGAGGCGATCCACACGCTCTTTGAGCGCCACGAGCAGAACCGTGCCGATTGGTGGCCGCTGGCGATGATCCGGGCGTCCGATCTGGGCGATGCTGTGCGCGCGCGGGTGGCGGCGGAGGGCGGCGAGATTCTCTCGGTGACGGCGGCGCTGATGCTGCGCTGCGAGGGGTTCGAGATGGTTGCGCTTCTGGCGAAACTGGTCGGGCATCTCACCGGGCGCAAGGATATCCGGCTTGAGATCACCGAGGATGGCGCCGGGGCGCTGATCGCTATCGAATGGGTCGGTGCGCCTGTTGGTGTGTCCGAGCTGGAACGCTGGCTCGAGGAACCGCTCGATACCGGGATGCCGGATGTGACCGGGCGGCGGGTGCTGACCAGCCATGCCTCGGAGCTGTGGCCCGAACCTTTGCCGGATGGGCGCGGACGTCTCTGTCTGCCGCTGCGTGAGGCGCGGCTTGTGACCTCGCGCCCGGCCCCGGTGCCGCGCGCGGTGGTCTATGATTTCGACCTGCTGGCCAAGGCGCGCGAGGCCGAGATCGTCGATAGCAAGCTCGAAGACCTGACCTATGTCGTTTTCGACACCGAGACCACGGGGCTTCTGCCGACCGAGGGCGATGAGATCGTGCAGATCGCTGCCGTGCGGATCGTGAACGGGCGTCGGGTCGAGACCGAGATTTTCGACACCCTGGTCAATCCCGGGCGCAAGATCCCCCCCGCCTCAACCGCCGTGCACGGGATTTCCGATGCGATGGTCGAGGGCGCCCCGGATATCGTCGAGGTCGGGCGGCGCTTCCATAAATTCGTCGAAGGCGCGGTTCTGGTGGCGCATAACGCGCCTTTCGACATGGAGTTTCTGCGTCGCAAGGAGTTGTTGATTGGCGAGAATTTCGACAATCCGACGCTTGATACGGTGCTGTTGTCCGCCGTGGTGTTTGGGCAATCCGAGACCCACAGCCTCGACGCGCTGACCCACCGGCTGGGGATCACCATCCCCGAAGAGGCGCGCCACACGGCCATCGGAGATACGGTGGCAACCGCGGATGCGTTCCTAAAGCTGTTGCCAGCCTTGCGGGCACGCGGTCTCACGACCTTTGGCGAGGTGGTGGCCGAGGTGCGCAAGCATGGGCGGTTGATCCGCGACCTGAACGACTGAGTCAGGGCGGGGCGCGCTGCCCTCTCTGGCGTTTGGCCATTCATCCCCGGCGTATTTCGGGCCTGATGAAATCAGAGAATATCGAGAACCGCTTCGGGCGGGCGCCCGATCCGGGCAACCGTGTCCGTCAGAACCACGGGACGCTCGATCAGTCGCGGATTGGCGCAGAGTGCATCTAGGATTTCGGCGTCGCTTGCGTCTTTGCTCAGCGCGGTGGGGCGGTCTTTTTCGCCCCAGCGCAGCAGATCGGCGGCTGGGCGGCCGAGTTTGCGCAGGGTCTCTTCAAGTTCCGTCCGGGTGGGCGGCATGTCCAGATAGAGCCGCACCTCGGGGGCAAGCCCCCGCTCGGTCAGAAGTGCGAGCGTCGCACGTGATTTCGAGCAGCGCGGGTTGTGCCAGATCGTCAAAGCCATGTGCTGCGCCCGGTTCCAACGGCCTCGGAGACCGAAGCGAAGCCGTCACGCGCCAGCAGCGCATCGAGGCCGCGCGCGATCTCTGCGGCCAGTGACAGACCGCCATAGACCATCGCCGTGTAAAGCTGCACCGCGGAGGCGCCCGCGCGGATCTTCTCATAGGCTTGGTCCGCGCTCGAAATGCCGCCCACACCGATCAGCGGCAGTTTCCCGGCGGTCAGGTGCGACATCTGTGCCAGCACGCGCGTGGACTTTTCGAACAAAGGCGCGCCAGACAGCCCGCCTTGTTGGTCGCGATGAGCAGATTTCAAACCTTCGCGCGAGAGGGTCGTGTTCGTCGTGATCACACCGTCGATGCCCGAACTCAGCGCGACTTCGGCGATTTCTTCCAGTTCTGCAGTGCTCAGGTCAGGTGCGATCTTGAGGAAGACCGGCACGCGTCGGTCGAGTTCCGCACGTGCGGCAATCACGCCCGCCAAGAGCGCCTCAAGTGCGGCGCGGCCCTGAAGATCGCGCAGCTTCTCGGTATTGGGCGAAGACACATTCACCGTCGCGAAATCGACATGCGGCCCGGCATGGGCGAGCACACGGGCGAAGTCGGCGGCCCGGTCGGCGCTGTCCTTGTTGGCCCCGAGGTTGAGGCCTACGGGGATGCCTGCCGGGCGCGCCGCGAGGCGGCGGGTGATCGGCTCCATCCCTTCATTGTTAAAGCCGAACCGGTTGATCGCGGCGCGATCTTCCTTGAGACGCCACAGGCGCGGACGCGGATTACCCTCTTGCGGGCGGGGCGTGGCCGCGCCGACCTCGAGAAAGCCGAAGCCTGCCCGCATCAGTTGCGGAAGCGCGACGGCATTTTTGTCGAAACCAGCCGCGAGCCCCACCGGGTTCGGCAGGTCAAGCCCGGCAAGCTGACATTTGAGCCGCGCCCCGGTGACCGGGCCCGGGAGCGAGACCAGTCCCGAGCGCAGCGCCTTGAGCGAAAGCCCGTGGGCGGTTTCGGGGTCGATCTGGTGAAACAGCGCCAGCCCGGCGCGTTCGAGAATGCTCACAGCAGGGCCTCGGGAAAGATATGGCCGGACGCGCCGAGCGGCAGGGATTTGTCCCAGACCACCTCGGAGAGTTCGAGCTTGCGGTAGAGATGCGGGAACAGCGCGCCGCCGCGCGACGGTTCCCATTTGAGGGCGGGGCCAAGGCGATCGGCGTCAATGGCGAGCAGCACGAGATCGCTTTCCGTGGCGAAGTGCTTGGCCGCCGTTTCGGCGACCTGCCCGGCGGTCGAGAAATGGATATAGCCATCGGCCAGATCGACCGGCGCGCCGGCGGTCTGTCCGGCCGCGCGGAACGCATCCCATTCGGGGCGGCGGAAAATCTTGTAGATCAGCATGAGGCCTCATTGCCCTGTGCCTGCGAAATGGTCAATCCCGCCTTTTGCCGAGAGGGGCCGTAACGTCATCTGCCCGTTACGGGCGGCTTGCACTCTGCGCCCCGCACGAGCCCTTTGACTCGTCACGCCAATGGCCGCAAGCTGTCGGCAGTCCAATAAGAACCGGAGGTTTCCATGCTCGCCCGCTATTTCGCGTCCGCCGCCGTCCTCGCGCTCAGCGCTGGTGCCGCGTCCGCCGATTACACGCTGCATGTTCTGCATATCAACGACCTGCACAGCCGTATCGAGTCGATCAACAAATACGACTCGACCTGCGGCGCCGAGGATGAGGCCGAGGGCAAGTGCTTCGGCGGCATCGCGCGGGTTGCCACCAAGATCAACGAACTGCGCGGCGAATTGACCGCCGCCGGTGAGAACGTGATCGTGCTCGATGCGGGCGACCAGTTCCAAGGCTCGCTCTTTTATTCGACCTACAAAGGCGCCGAAGTGGCCGAGTTCATGTCGAAGATCGGCTTCGACGCGATGGCGGTCGGCAACCATGAATTCGACGATGGTCCCGAGGGTCTTGCCGGCCTGATCGAGAAGGTGGAGTTCCCGGTGATTTCGGGCAACCTCGACCTGTCGCAGTCGAACCTGTTGAATGAAAAGGTGCGCGATCATGTCGTGCTCGAGGTCGGTGGCGAGAAGATCGGTCTGGTCTCGGTGCTTGCGACCGATACGGTCGAGACCTCTTCGCCGGGCCCGGCGGTCCTGTTCCAGGATGAAATCGAGAGCCTCAAGGCCGATGTGGCCGCGCTCGAAGCAGAGGGTGTCACCAAGATCATTGCGCTGACCCATGTCGGCTATAACAAGGATCAGGAGATCGCGGCGCAGGTGCCGGGGATCGACGCCGTCGTGGGCGGGCACTCGCACACCTATCTTTCGGCCAGCGATCCGAACCGTGCGGGCGCCTATCCGACTTGGGTCGATCAGGGCGAAGGCAAGATGGTCCCTGTCGTGCAGGCCTATGCCTATTCGAAATATCTCGGCCATCTGGAACTGACTTTCGATGACGCGGGCAATCTCAAATTCGCGGATGGCGACACGCTGGTGCTTGACGCCTCGGTGACCCCGGACCCGGAAATCGCCGCGCGCGTGGCCGAAATGGGTGCGCCCATCGAGGAGCTGAAAGCCAAGATCGTCGCCGAAGCTACCGCCGATATCGACGGCTCGCGCGACACATGCCGTCAGGTGGAATGCGCCATGGGGAACCTCGTGGCTGAGGCGATGCTCGACCGCGTTAAGGAACAGGGTGTGAGTATCGCGATCCAGAACGGTGGCGGTCTGCGCGCCTCGATCGGGGCAGGCGAGGTTTCGATGGGGGATGTGCTCACCGTCCTGCCGTTCCAGAACACGCTGTCCACCTTCGAAGCCAAAGGCTCGACCGTCGTGAAGGCTCTGGAAAATGGCGCGAGCCAGCTTGAGGACGGCGCTGGCCGTTTCGCGCAAGTGGCGGGTCTGAAATACACGCTCGACTCGACCGCCGCGCCGGGCAGCCGGATTTCGGAAGTGATGGTGATGGACGGCGGCGCGTGGGTGCCGATCGACCCGGAGAAAGTCTACGGCGTCGTCACCAACAACTACGTCCGTCAGGGTGGCGATGGTTATAAGATGTTCGATGCCGAGGGCATGAATGCCTATGACTACGGCCCGGACCTCGCGGATGTCACCGCCGAGTATATGGCCAAGGTCGGGCCCTACACGCCCGCGCTCGACGGGCGCATCACCCGCAAGTAAGCGCTTTGAGAAATGGATCGGCCCCCGCTAGTCTGGCGGGGGCTTTTCATTGGGGATACCATGGATCATCCGCTGATCGACCTGATCAACCAGCGTATCGCCGAGGCGGAAGCCGAGGGCGCCTTTGACAATCTCGAAGGCGCGGGCAAGCCTTTGCCCCCCTGCGATGATCCCGAAAACGCGGTGCTCAACCGGATCGTGAAGGAAAATGGCGGCACGCCCGAATTCGTCCTTCTGGCCCGCGAACTCGAGAAACTGCGCGCCGAGCTGCGTGAGACCGGGGATCGCACCAAGCGGCATGATCTGATGAAGGAAATGTCGATGATGGAAGCCCGCATCGAAATCGCGCGGGCGGCGTGGCGCCGCTGAGCCGGGCCGGGCGATACGCCCTTGCACTGGCGGTAAGGCGCGGCTAAATCAGGGGCAGAGCGCGGGTATGGTGTAGTGGTAGCGCCTCAGCCTTCCAAGCTGATGGGGCGGGTTCGATTCCCGCTACCCGCTCCAGAATTTCCTTTGATCATGGGTCGGGATACGAAAAGAGGGCCGGCGAACCGACCCTCTTCGGGACGCGTGGCGGTCTGTGGTGATCCGCCCGCAGGGATTACTTCGTCAAGATCAGCTTGCCCGCGCGGGTGATGCGCAGCGTGTAGACCTGACCGTGCAGCAGGATATGCGCCTGTCGACCACCCTCGGTCAGCGTTTCGGCATCATGGGCGGGCAGGGCCTGCGACAGGGCCTGAGTAAAATCGGCATTGATGGTCATGACACGCTCTCGATCCGGTCAAGCATCTGCTCAAGCCCTTCGGCACTGGGGCTCAGCCCCGCGCAGAGCGCCTGCACGATATCGGCTAGGCGCAGCGGGTCGTTGTGTCTGGTCATCGGGGCCCGGTCGGCCGGGCCGGGGAAGGGGGCGCGTTTCATCCTCGGTCTCCTGAATGTCTGAATGTCCGGCTGGTCGGTGTGACTGGCGATGCGGATAATCTGAGTGAAAGAATCGGATTTGTAAAGCCTGATTTTTTTACTCAGAAATAATTTTGCCCGCAACGAGAAGCCCCGCCGGAATGCGGCGGGGTCTCAAAGGGACTTGAAAGGGTTTAGAACCACTGACCCGGCTCCATCAGCCCCAGATCCATGAGCTGTTGGCTGCTCCATTCGAACGGCACTGAATTGTGCCATTTGAAACTGTGGATGTCATAGGTCGAGCCGGGGTTGTATTTCAGCGCCTTGGCCACGCGGAAGGACACGATCGCAGCCGTCAGGTTGTGGTGCCACGGGCAGGAATAGGTATTGTATTCCTCGACGTTGAACGTGTGATCGGGGCGCAGCCTGAGACCGGGCCGGGCGCGGAACAGCGCAATGCGGTCGATCTTGCGCCGGGCCTCGGGGATATGTTCCTCAAATCGCCAGCGCAACCCGCCATGGAAATCGAGCTGGCGTTCCTTGGGGTGATTGTCATTGGCCGGATCGGGGCGGGCCAGCGCGTAATAGCCCGCGCGGTCCAGCATCGCCTCGTCGAGATTGACCGCGTTCGGGTTCTTCGAGAGGTCCGGCGCATAGAGGTCAATGACATAGCTCAGCATCGCGCTGCGCCGTTCCTCGGTGTGGAAGGTCAGCAATTCGCGGATATTGCGGGTCTCGGAGAACGGGTAGAACAGATACTCGCCGTTGAAACAATAATAGAGCCATGTGCCGGGCGCGCAGGCCTCGTTGACCTTGTTGACGGCTTGCGCCACCGCATCCGTGCGATGCGCGTCATAGGGGATCTTGTGGACCCGCAGGTCGATTTCGGGCGGCAGTGACAGGTCTTGCGGCCCGAGCACCAGCACCGTCGGGAACCCCGCCCGCATATGGTGGCGCAGTGTCGAGACGACCTCGACCTGATCTTCGACGAAGATCATCGCAACCGGCCCGGGGGCAAGCACCTCCTTGGCCTCGGTCAGAAACGCGTCGAGAGATTGATAGTCCATGCCTGTCCCGGTTCGCCCTCTGTGGGGCCTCAGATTTGGCGCAGGATCGGCCAATGCGCGTGCCATTGCAAGACCTGCGCGCGGCAATGGTTGCGGCGTGGGCGGCTTTCGCAGTATCACGCGCCCTGCAACCGAGTTGGGAGGCCCGCGATGGCTGACGCGCCGAAGAAGCTGCATATCAAGACCTATGGCTGTCAGATGAATGTCTATGACAGCGAGCGTATGGCCGAGGCCATGGGCGGCGAGGGCTATGTGCTGACGGATGATGTTGCCGAGGCCGATATGGTGCTGCTCAACACCTGCCATATCCGGGAAAAGGCCGCCGAAAAGGTCTATTCCGATCTCGGGCGGTTGCGCCCCTTCAAAGAGGCAAAGCCCGATCTCAAGATCGGTGTCGCCGGTTGCGTCGCGCAGGCCGAGGGCGAAGAGATCCAACGCCGTATGCCATTGGTCGATCTGGTGGTCGGCTCGCAGAATTACCACCGCCTGCCCGCGATGGTGAAGGCGGTCGATGCAGGCGAGAAGCCGGTCGACACCGAATTCCCCGCCGAGGACAAGTTCGACCACCTGCCGCAGCGCCCGGTTTCGGCGCGTCCCACGGCGTTTCTGACGGTGCAGGAAGGTTGCGACAAGTTCTGCGCCTTCTGCGTTGTGCCCTACACCCGCGGTTCCGAGATTTCGCGCCCCGTCTCGAAGGTTCTGAGCGAAGCGCAAAAGCTCGTGGACAAGGGTGTGCGCGAAATCACCCTGCTTGGTCAGAACGTGAATGGCTATCACGGTGAAGGCCCGGACGGGGACTGGGGCTTGGGGCGTCTGGTGCGCGAACTGGCCCGGATCGAAGGGCTGGAGCGCATCCGCTACACCACCTCCCATCCCAACGACATGGATGATGACCTGATCGCGGCCCATGGCGAAGAGCCCAAGCTGATGCCCTATCTGCACCTGCCGGTGCAGTCCGGCTCGGATCGCATCCTCAAGGCGATGAACCGCAAGCACAGCGCCGAAGCCTATATCCGCCTGATCGAGAAGATCCGGGCCGCGCGCCCCGACATGATGCTTTCGGGCGATTTCATCGTCGGCTTTCCGGGCGAGACCGATCAGGATTTCGAGGACACGCTCGCGCTCATCCGCGAGGTGCGCTACGGCGCGGCCTTCTCCTTCAAATATTCCGCGCGGCCCGGCACCCCGGCGGCCGATCGCCCTCCGGTTGAGGCCGCGATTGCCGATCAGCGGTTGCAGGCGCTTCAGGCGCTTGTCACCGAGCAACAACGGGCGGCGCAACTGGCGATGGTCGGGCGTGAGGTCTCGGTGCTTTTTGAAAAACCGGGCCGCCTTCCCGGACAATGGGTCGGCAAGTCCGATTACCTGCAAGCCGTGCATGTCGCGGGCGAGGGGATCGGACCGGGTAGCCTGCGCCGGGTCCGCATCACGGCCAGTGCGCCCAACTCTCTGGCTGGTGAGTTGACTGCCGGGTGAGTCGCGCTGCGCTAGGCGAAAGGTGCGGCAAAAACATGACCTGATGTTTCCACTTCGACTGTGATGCCGCGTTTTTTGTTCATTTGTCCTGTGTTCGGCTACGATATGTTGCGGAAGTGGCTTTCTAAATTGCTGGATTTTGATAAATTCCGGCTGGAAATGTGCGGATCGTCACCTTGGCGACCCGCATTGTCTCATTCCGAGGAGGCGAATGCTGTGGATATGACGATTACCCGATTTCTCAAGCCGATCGCGGCGCTGACGGCTGTGGCCGCTGTGGCCGTATCCAGCCTTGCGGCGCCTGCCATGGCGCAGAGCGGGCAACAGGTGAGCCGTGACGAACGCTATATTCCGACCATCTGGATCGATCCCGATGGCTGTGAGCATTGGGTGATGGACGACGGTGCCGAAGGGTATATGGATGCCCGCAAGACCCGCGACGGTCGCCCGGTTTGCCACCGGAACGTGTGCGGTGTCGTGCCGACCGATCAGCTTTTCGCCACCGACAAATCGGCGATTTCGGCTTCGGGCCGCAAGTATCTCGAAAGCTTCTTCCGTAACGCGCAGGCCCGCGCCTTCATCATCACCGGGCACACCGACAGTCGCGCCTCGGACGAATACAACATGCGCCTGTCCAAGCGCCGTGCCGAAGCGGTTGCGTCGGTGGCCTCGTCGATCGGGGCAAATGTGCTCTCGGTCAACTGGTATGGCGAGCGTCAGCCGCGTGCCACCAACGGCACTGCCGCCGGCATGGCGCAGAACCGCCGCGTTGAAATCATTTGTGTGAAGTGAGGCAGGCCATGAAAACGATTTCCAAACTCGCCCTGCTCGGTGCGGCTCTTGGACTGGCGGCCTGTGATGGCGTGTCGATCGACAAGACCTTTGACCGCGGCACCGACCGCAAGCACCTGAGCCAACTTCAGGCGGGCGTCTGGATCGACCCCGAAGGATGCGATCACTGGATCATTGACGATGGTGTTGAGGGCTACCTGACCGCCCGAGTCGACGACTATGGTCGTCCGATCTGCTCGGGCGCAGGTCCGGCCTCGACGGCGGTTGGCCCCTACAAATCGGGTTCGGCAGTCCGCGACCCGCTGTGAGATCGTGCAACTGCACAAAAAACAGGCCGTGCGGGTTCCGCGCGGCCTGTTTCATTGCAGAAACATGAAATCTGGGGCGTGATGGGCGAAGATCAAAACAAGGGCTTGCGTGAAAAGGGGGGTGAAGGCACCATATCTTTACCAACCTCTGCCAGGGAGACGTATTTGGGCTTTAGCGCGATCACACCCCCGCCGAACACTCAGGACACGCATGAGACGCTTCTTGAGTTCCCCGACAACCGGCTTCTGATCGACCTGTGCGGTGAATTCGACCGCAACCTGTCCCAGATTGAGCACAAACTCGGCGTGCATATCCTGCGACGCGGCAACCAGCTTGCCATCGTTGGGGCCCCCGAAGCGAAGATGCAAGCCGCGGGCATCCTCCACCACCTCTATCAGCGCCTCGAACAGGGCAAGCCGATCGACGCTGAGGAAATCGACGCCTCGATCCGCATGGCCGATCTGGGCGGTGCGGGTGTCAGCGTGGACGAACAACTCGAAATGTTCGCCGCCGGAAAATACGAGATCCGCACCCGTAAGAAACAGGTTGAGCCCCGCACCGAGGCGCAAAAGCAATACGTCAAGCATCTCTTCGAGCATGAGATGGCCTTCGGGATCGGCCCCGCCGGGACCGGGAAGACCTATCTCGCGGTGGCGGTCGGCGTGACCATGCTCATCGGCGGTCACGTGGACAAGATCATCCTTTCGCGCCCGGCGGTCGAGGCGGGCGAGCGACTGGGCTTCCTGCCCGGAGACATGAAGGACAAGGTCGATCCCTACATGCAGCCGCTTTATGATGCGCTGAACGACTTCCTGCCTGCCAAGCAGCTGGCCAAGCTGATGGAGGAGAAGCGGATCGAGATCGCGCCGCTGGCCTTCATGCGCGGCCGCACCCTGTCGAACGCCTTCGTCGTTCTCGACGAGGCGCAGAACGCGACAACGATGCAGATGAAGATGTTTCTGACGCGTCTGGGGCAGGGCTCGCGCATGGTCATCACCGGCGACCGCAGCCAGGTCGACCTGCCGCGCGGGATGCCCTCGGGGCTCGCGGATGCCGAACGTATTCTGGGCGATGTGTCGGGGATTTCGTTCAACTACTTCACCGCCAAGGATGTCGTGCGCCACCCGCTCGTGGCCAAGATCATCGACGCCTATGAGAAGGGCGAGGAAAACATCTGAGAGAGGGGCGCTGCCCCTCTTCGCCTGACGGCGAATTCACCCCGGGATATTTCCCGCGATTGGAGCCATGCGTTTAACTTCCAATTGCTCCAAATATCCCGGGGGTGAGGCCGCAGGCCGAGGGGGCAGCGCCCCCTTTCCTTTTTTCGGTGGGCGCAGTAACGCGGGCATATGGATATGCAGATCGACATCGACCTTGAGGACCCGCGCTGGGCGACGCTCGACCTTGCGACTCTGGCGGCGCGCGCGGCAATGGGCGTGGCGGCGGATCGTGCCCTTGCGCCGGATCAGTGCGAATTGTCGGTGTTGGGATGCGACGATGCGCGGATCGCCGAGCTGAACGCCGAGTTTCGGGGCAAGCCGGCGCCGACCAACGTGCTAAGCTGGCCCGCCGAGGAGCGAGGCGTCGACCTGCCGGGGCAGGTTCCCGCGGCGCCGGTGCCCGATATGTTCGGCATGATCGCGCTTGGCGATGTGGCTATTGCCTATGAAACATGCCTGCGCGAGGCCGAGGAGCAGCAAAAAACGGCGCAGGACCATGTGACTCATCTTTTGGTCCATGCGATCCTGCATTTATTGGGATACGATCACATCGACGACCAAGATGCCGCACTTATGGAAGAAACTGAGCGGCGTATCCTTGATCGGATGGGGATTGTTAACCCATATGAGTAAGACTGGCGGTCAATCTGGCGGCCTGACGCAATAAATTTGGAAAGGATTCATGGGACAAGTCGCTGACGGAGCATCCTCCGCCAACGCGCCCTCGTCGGAGACCGACGCGGGCGAGAGTTCGTCCGAGCCCGCCTCGCGCGGGTTCTTGGGACGCATTTTTGATGCCTTCGGCTCGGGCGAGGCCGAACCCGCGTCGGCTCCGCTGATCGAGGTGGCCAAGGTCGGCCCGCTGCCCGGTCTGGGCAATCTGCGCCGGATGCGGGTGGGTGATGTCGCGATCCCCAAAGTGGAGATCGTGGCCGTTTCCTCGGACATCACCCGTGATGCCCTTGTCGATGTGTTCCGTGAGCATGGCTATTCGCGCCTGCCGGTCTTCAAGGACACGCTCGACACGCCGCTCGGGCTTGTGCACCTCAAGGATCTCGCGCTGGAGCATGGTTTTGGAAAATCCGGCTCTGGCCGGTTCTCCGTGCGCAAGATCCTGCGTCCGTTGCTTTACGTTCCGCCGTCGATGCCGATCGGCGTTCTGCTTCAGAAGATGCAGGTTCAGCGCATCCACATGGCCCTTGTCATTGACGAATATGGCGGCGTGGACGGGTTGGTCACGCTTGAGGACCTGATCGAGCAGGTCATCGGCGAGATCGAGGACGAGCACGACGAGGCCGAGGGGCTTTACTGGAAAGAGGAAAAACCGGGCCAGTATCTTGTGCAGGCCCGCGCGCCGCTGAGCGAGTTCGAGACCGAGATCGGCCTCAAGCTCGCGCGCCCCGAAGAGGATGACGAGGTCGACTCGCTTGGCGGGCTGGTCTTCATGCAGATCGGTCGCGTGCCCGCGCGCGGCGAGGTGATCGTTGCCGAGAACGGGGTCGAGTATGAGGTGATCGACGCCGATCCGCGCCGGATCAAGCGGCTTCGGGTGCGACTTCCGGGCGTGGCGCCGGCCGAGTGATCATGCAGCTTGCGCGCCTTTTTCGGCCCCCGCTGCGCCCGTGCTGGGCGTCTTTGGGCATGGCTTTGGGTGCGGGTTCGGCGGTGGGCTTGGGGCAGGCGCCGTTGGGCTGGTGGCCAGTGGCGCTGATCGGTCTCGCGGGACTTCTTCGCATGATGGCCGCATCCTTGCGTCCGGGCCAAGTCGCGTGGCTCGGTTTCGCGGCGGGGTTTGGCTATGCGCTCAGCACGCTCTACTGGATCGTGGAGCCCTTCTTCGTCGAGCCGGAGATTTACGGCTGGATGGCACCTTTCGCGCTGGTTCTCATGGCGGCGGGCATGGGGGCGTTCTGGGCGCTGGGAGCAGGTATCGGTGCCTTGGCCGGACAGGGGCGCGCGGCGCGAGGGCTGGGTGCGGCGCTTGGCTTGGCGGGGATGGATGCGCTGCGATCCTATGTTTTCACCGGGTTTCCATGGGCGCTTTTGGGACATGTCTGGATTGATACGCCGGTGGCGCAGGCCGCGGGCTGGATCGGGCCTTTGGGGCTTGGGGCGCTGACGGTCTTGCTCGCGGGCGGTCCGATTGCCGTCTCGACGCGGGGTGCCCGATTGGGCGCGGGCGCGGCTGGAGTGGCCGTCCTCGCGGGGCTTTGGATGTGGGGGGCAGAGCGGCTTTCCGAACCGATGCCTGAACGTTTCGATGCGCCGGTGATCCGCATCGTGCAGCCGAATGCCGAGCAGCATCTCAAATGGTTGCCCGAGCATCGGCTGGAATATTTCTATCGCCATCTCGACCTGACCGCTGCACCGCCCGCCGAGGGTGAGCCGCGCCCCGATCTGATCGTTTGGCCCGAGACGGCCGTGCCTTTCCTGCTTGATCGGGCGGGCGAGGGGCTGGAGATGATCGCGGAGGCCGCAAATGGACGACCTGTCGCGTTGGGCATTCAGCGTTCGGAAGGCGCGCGGTACTACAACTCGCTTGCGGTGATCGCGCCCGATGCAACGGTCGCGGGCCTCTATGACAAGGCGCATCTGGTGCCCTTCGGCGAGTATATCCCCTTTGGCGACGTGATGGCGCGGTTCGGGATCGCCGCCTTTGCCGCACAGCAGGGCAATGGGTATAGCGCCGGTCCGGGCGCGCGGTTGCTCGATCTCGGGGCCTTGGGGAAGGTTGCACCGCTGATCTGCTACGAGGCGATTTTCCCGCAGGATTTGCGTGGCCTTGGCGCGCGGCCCGACTGGCTGTTGCAGGTGACCAATGACGCGTGGTTCGGCAATACCTCCGGCCCGTGGCAGCACCTCGCGCAGGCACGGATGCGGGCGATCGAGCAGGGGCTGCCCATGATGCGCGCGGCCAATACCGGCATCTCGGCCCTGATCGACGCGCGCGGGCAGGTGGTCAAGATGCTGGGCCTTGGCGAGATCGGCACGATTGACGCGCGCCTGCCGCCGGGGCTCGATCAGCCGCCCTATGCCCGCTGGGGGGATTGGCCCGCGCTGGGCTTTATTGTCGCGCTTTGGGCTTTCCTTGCGTTCACCGCGCGAAATCGCGTTGACCGAAAATCAACCTCCCTGTAGGCAAGCTCATCGAACCGTCACAACGGCTTCCTGGCGTGACGGGGATCAACCAATGGAGCACCTCCCAATGACCCGACAGAATTACATCTTCACTTCCGAATCCGTTTCGGAAGGGCACCCCGACAAGGTCTGCGACCGGATTTCCGACGCCGTTCTGGATGCCTTCCTCGCTGAGGAACCCAATGCCCGCGTCGCCTGTGAGACCTTTGCCACCACCAATCAGGTCGTTGTGGGGGGTGAGGTCGGCCTGTCCGATCAGGCGCGCCTCGCCGAGTTCATGGGCCGGATCGACACGATCGTGCGCGATTGCGTCAAGGATATCGGATACGAGCAGGACAAGTTCCACTGGGCGACGCTGCAATTCGCCAACTACCTGCACCCGCAATCGGCCCATATCAGCCAAGGCGTCGACAAGGACGGGGCGGGCGATCAGGGCATCATGTTCGGCTATGCGACCGATGAGACGCCCGAGCTGATGCCGGCGCCGATCCAATATGCCCACGCGATCCTGCGTCGTCTGGCCGAGGCCCGCAAATCGGGCGCCGAGCCGACGCTTGGCCCCGATGCCAAGTCACAGCTTTCGGTGCGCTACGAAGGCGGTAAACCCGTCGGCGTGAGCTCGATCGTGCTCTCGACCCAGCATATGTATGAGAGCCAGACCTCGGACGACATTCGGCAGATCGTCGAGCCCTATATCCGCGAGACCCTGCCCGAGGGCTGGATCACCGAGGAGACCGAGTGGTGGGTGAACCCCACCGGCACTTTCGTGATCGGCGGGCCGGATGGCGATGCGGGTCTGACGGGCCGCAAGATCATCGTCGACACTTATGGTGGGGCCGCACCTCATGGTGGCGGCGCGTTCTCGGGTAAGGACCCGACCAAGGTGGACCGCTCGGCTGCCTATGCCGCGCGCTACCTGGCCAAGAACGTCGTCGCGGCGGGTCTGGCGAAGAAATGCCTCATTCAGGTTTCCTACGCGATCGGCGTGGCGAAACCGCTCTCGATCTACGCTGACACCTACGGCACGGGCGAGGTTCCGGACGAAGAGATCGAGCGCATCGTTGGCCAGTGCATGGACCTGACGCCGCGCGGCATCCGCGAGCATCTGGACCTGCGCCGCCCGATCTACGCGCGCACTGCCGCCTACGGCCATTTCGGTCGCGCGCCCGAGGCGGATGGCGGTTTCTCCTGGGAGAAGACTGACCTCACCGAAGCGCTGAAAAAGGCGCTTTGAGGGGTTTGGCAATGAGATGAAAAGGCGGGCTTCGGCCCGCCTTTTTGTTTGGGCGGAACCCGGGGGGCGCTTCTCCCGGGTTCCGCCTTCGTCCGGAGTAATTCGGGCTTGATGAAAAGGCTTGTTTGCGGGGGGCGGCGCGGGCAGGGTGTGCCGACTGATGAGGGAGGGAACGATGGGTGAGACGGTGCGCTATGCCGCGATCATGTTGGCGGCAGGGATCGGCATTCCGGTTCTCGCGGCGCTCAATGCGCAGCTTGGCGGGCGGATCGGGTCCCCGGTCGTGGCGGCGGTGGTGCTGTTTTGCGTGGCGCTGACGGGGGCGGTGATCGTGATGTTCGCGACCCAGGGGCCACTTGCCTTCCGCCATGTTCCCGCGCAGCCCAAGCATCTGTTCCTTGCGGGGCTTCTGGTGTGCTTCTACGTGCTCTCGGTCACTTGGGTCGCGCCGAAATTCGGGGTGGGCAACGCGGTCTTCTTCGTGCTGATGGGCCAGATGATTTCCGCCGCCATGATCGACCAGTTCGGGTTGTTCGGCGCGATCGAGCGTCCGATCACGCTCATGCGGGCGGCGGGGCTCGGGTCGATGGCGATGGGGCTTGTGTTGATCCTCAAGGCTTGACCGGCGGGCGGGGCGGCGCTAGAGGCGCGGGCCATGAGTGACACGCCCAAAACCCCCGATCATCCCGAGCGCGGCTGGCGCAATTTCTATGGCCGCCGCCATGGGAAAACGCTCAATCAGGCGCAAAAAGACTATCTCGACGAGGATCTCGCCGCGCTGTCTCCCGGTGCGGTGAGCTGGGAGGCGAACCCGACCCGCGAGCCTCTGGACATGGCCGCGCGGTTCCACGGCAAGCCGGTCTGGCTCGAGGTCGGCTTCGGAGGCGGCGAACATCTGGTGCATATGGCCGAGACCTACCCGGAGGTCGAGATCATCGGCTGCGAGCCTTTCATAAACGGTGTCGCGATGCTGCTGGGCAAGATCCGGCGGCTGGCCGTTCAGAACGTGTCCGTGCATCCGGGCGATGCGCGCGACCTGCTGGATGTGCTGCCGGATGGGTCACTAGAGAAGGCGTTTCTGCTTTACCCCGATCCCTGGCCGAAAAAGCGCCACCACCGTCGCCGGTTTGTCACGCAAGAGCATCTGGAACCCCTCTTCCGCAAGCTCAAGCCCGGCGCCGAGTTCCGCATCGCCACCGACATCCCCGATTACGTGCGTCAAAGCATCGAGGAAGTCCCGCAAGCTGGCTTCGTGGCCGAGTTCGAAGTGCCCGCCGCCTTCGATCCCGAGAACCCGGCGGAGGTCTCGGGCGACTGGGACACGCCTTGGTCCGACTGGATCTCGACGCGCTATGAGCAAAAGGCGCTGCGCGAGGGCCGCAAGCCGCATTACCTGACCTATCGCCGCCCCTGAGGGATCGGTTTTTTCGTCGGGGCCAAGGGGCGGGAATTGCCGCCCCTTTTTTCATGCGCTAACAGGGGTCGACCAAAAGGGAGTGAGTGCATGTCCGGCCATGGCGATCCGATTCCGATGACGTCCCGCAAGGGAGGGGCGCTCCGTGGCGTGGCCGAGGTGCCGGGCGACAAGTCGATCAGCCACCGCGCGCTGATCCTTGGGGCGCTGTCCGTTGGCCGGACCGAGATCACCGGGCTTCTTGAAGGGCAGGACGTGCTCGATACGGCCAAGGCGATGCGGGCCTTTGGCGCGACCGTGACCCAGCACGGGCCGGGCGCGTGGTGGGTCGAGGGCGTGGGCGTCGGCGGTTTCGCAGAACCCGATCACGTCATTGATTGCGGCAACTCGGGCACCGGGGTGCGGCTCATCATGGGTTGCATGGCGACAAGCCCGATCACCGCGACTTTCACGGGCGATGCGAGCCTGCGCAAGCGGCCGATGGGGCGGGTGACCGACCCGATCGCGCTGTTCGGGGCGCAGTCCTATGGGCGCGCGGGCGGGCGGCTGCCGATGACCATCGTTGGCGCGGCGGAGCCGGTTCCAGTCAGCTACACCACGCCGATGGCCTCGGCGCAGGTAAAATCGGCGGTTCTGCTGGCGGGGCTGAACGCGCCGGGGCAGACCGTTGTGATCGAGAAGACGCCGACGCGCGATCACACCGAGCGCATGCTGCGCGGCTTTGGCGCCGAGATTACGGTTGAGGATACTGCCGAAGGCCACAAGATCACGCTTCAGGGTCAGCCGGAGCTCAAGGCGCAAACGGTTGCCGTCCCGCGCGATCCCAGTTCGGCGGCCTTCCCGGTCTGTGCGGCGCTTCTGGTGCCGGGTTCGGATATCCTCGTGCCGGGGGTGAGCCAGAACCCGACCCGAAACGGGTTGTTCCTGACGCTCAAGGAAATGGGCGCGGATATCGAATTCCTCAATGAGCGCGAAGAGGGCGGCGAGCCCGTCGCAGACCTGCGCGTCCGTTATTCGGAGCTCCACGGGATCACCGTGCCCGCCGAGCGTGCGGCGGCACAGATTGACGAATATCCGGTGCTTTCGGTGGTCGCGGCCTGCGCGACCGGCACCACGATCATGCCCGGCGTGCATGAGTTGCGCGTCAAGGAAAGTGACCGGATCGACGCCATGGCGCGCGGGCTCGAGGCCTGTGGCGTGCGCATCGAAGAGGATGAGGACACGCTGATCGTGCATGGCATGGGGCCGGGCAATGTGCCGGGTGGGGCGACCTGCGCGACCCATATCGACCACCGGATCGCAATGTCCTTCCTTGTTCTGGGGCTGGCCTCGCAACAACCGATTTCGGTCGATGATGGCTCGCCCATCGCGACCTCCTTCCCGGTCTTTGAGGATCTGATGGCGGGGCTCGGCGCCACCATCGAGCGGGGTGTGGCATGATCACCGGGCACTGCCTCTGTGGCGCGGTCAGCTACCGCGCCGAGGGTTTTGCCAGAGGCGTTCTCGCGTGCCATTGCAGCCAGTGCCGCCGCCAGTCCGGGCATTACGCGGCCTCGATCAAGGTCGACGGACCGCTTGAGGTCACGGGGGACATTCGCTGGTATCACGCTTCGCCAGAGGCGCGGCGCGGCTTTTGCCCCAATTGCGGCTCATACCTGATCTGGACCGATCACGTAGCGAGCTGGGTTACGGCGGGCACGCTGGATGCGCCGACGGGGCTTGAGATCGAGGATCATATCTTCGTTGCCGACAAAGGCGATTACTATGAGATTTGCGACGGTCGCCCGCAATATCCGGGCACGCGCCACGGGGGGACGCCATGAAATTTACCGTGGCCATCGACGGGCCGGCCGCTGCTGGCAAGGGGACGATCTCGCGGCTGATCGCAGCGCGGTTCGGCTTCGCGCATCTCGATACCGGGCTGCTATACCGTGCCGTGGGTGCGAAGGTGGCCGAGGGTGCGGAGGCTATCGAGGCGGCGCAATCTTTGTCCGAGTCTGACCTCGCGCGGGACGATCTGCGCTCGCTCGAGGCAGGGCAGGCGGCCTCGAAAGTAGCGGCGATCCCCGAGGTGCGCAGGGCGCTTCTGGAATTTCAGCGCCGGTTCGCGCGCGCCGAGGGCGGCGCCGTGCTCGACGGGCGCGATATCGGCACGGTGATTTGCCCCGAAGCCGATGTGAAGCTGTTCGTGACTGCGAGCGCCGAAGTTCGGGCGCATCGCCGCTGGCTCGAGGTGGGTGGCGATGAGGCGCAGGTTCTGGCCGAGGTGCGTGAGCGCGACGAGCGCGATATGAACCGCGCCGATGCGCCGCTGCGACCCGCCGAGGATGCGGTGATCATCGACACCTCGGATCTGAGCATCGACGAGGCGGCTGATCGCGCCTGTGCCGAGGTCTTGCGCCACCGCGGGTGATCGGAGACGAAAGGCCACTCAACGGGAAAAGGCTCTTTGCCGGACCCGCGCACGGCGGTATGACTCTGCTCTCTAGATGTTTCGAGGCCCCGCATGTCCCGTTCGACAGGTTACCGCCGCATTCTGTATCGCTCGATTCCGGCAGAGGCGGATTTTCACCGCTCTGATATCGCTATCCTGCGCAGCGCGATCCGTAACAATGCGCGGGTGGGTATCACCGGCTATCTGTGGCGCGCGAATGGTCAGTTCTTTCAGGCGCTTCACGGACCGGAGGCCGCGCTCGAGGTATTGATCGCGAAGATCAAATCCGATCCGCGCCATGCGGAGATGGAGATCCTGCTCGATACCGAGGCTGATCCGCAGACCCCGTTCGCGGAGTGGTCCATGGGGTATGATCACTTTCTGGCGATGGAGCTGGGGGTCGATCTGGAGGAGGGTGACGAACGCCCGTCGCTCTCGCGCGCACAGGCCGAGGAGATCTACGCCCGCATCGCCAGCGCCGCCGAGACCGCGCGGCTGTTCGGATCGGGCTTTCCCTATGCGCGGCGAAGCGGCGAGACCACGGAGTCCTATCTCGAACGTCTGGCTGAAATCGGCTGAGCAGAGCGGCGCGAGAAAAACCACGAAACCCCTTGTGACATTGGTCGATCGCGCCTATACGGGCGCGGTCCGGCAGGGAATGGCGAGTCCATTCCCCGTTTGGCATTTGGATAAGAGACCGGCGGAGCCAACCGCATGGCCAGAAAACTCATGTAAAGGAAACTGAGACGCATGTGCGCTAAAGCAACCATGGAAGAATTCGAAGCCCTCTTGAACGAGAGCCTCGAGATCGACACCCCCCAAGAGGGTTCGGTCGTCAAAGGCAAGGTCATCGCCATCGAGGCGGGCCAGGCCATCATCGATGTCGGCTACAAGATGGAAGGCCGCGTCGAACTCAAAGAATTCGCAAACCCGGGCGAGGCCCCCTCGATCGCCGTTGGCGACGAAGTGGAAGTGTTCCTCGACCGCGTTGAAAACGCCCGCGGCGAAGCCGTCATCTCGCGCGAGAAAGCTCGCCGCGAAGAGGCTTGGGATCGTCTGGAGCAAGCCTATGCGAAAGAAGAGCGCGTCGACGGCGCCATCTTCGGCCGCGTCAAAGGCGGCTTCACGGTCGATCTGGGCGGTGCTGTGGCCTTCCTGCCCGGCTCGCAAGTCGACGTGCGCCCCGTGCGCGACGCTGGCCCGCTCATGGGTCTGAAACAGCCGTTCCAGATCCTGAAAATGGACCGTCGCCGTGGCAACATCGTTGTGTCGCGTCGCGCGATCCTCGAAGAGAGCCGTGCCGAACAGCGCGCCGAAGTCATCGCCAACCTCACCGAAGGCCAAGTGGTCGACGGCGTGGTCAAGAACATCACCGAATACGGTGCGTTCGTTGACCTGGGCGGCGTGGACGGCCTGCTGCACGTCACCGACATGGCATGGCGCCGTGTGAACCACCCGTCGGAAATCCTGACGATCGGCGAAACCGTCAAGGTTCAAGTCGTCAAGATCAACAAAGACACCCACCGCATCTCGCTGGGTATGAAGCAGCTCCAGAACGATCCGTGGGATTCGGTCGAAGACAAGTTCCCGCTGGGTTCGGTCCACAAAGGCCGCGTCACCAACATCACCGACTACGGCGCATTCGTCGAACTCGAAGCCGGTGTCGAAGGTCTGGTCCACGTGTCCGAAATGTCCTGGACCAAGAAAAACGTGCACCCCGGCAAGATCGTTTCGACCTCGCAGGAAGTCGACGTCATGGTGCTCGAGATCGACACCGCCAAGCGTCGCGTGTCGCTCGGCCTCAAGCAAACCATGCGCAACCCGTGGGAAGTCTTTGCTGAGACCCACCCGGTTGGCACCGTCATCGAAGGCGAAGTCAAGAACATCACCGAATTCGGTCTGTTCATCGGCCTCGAGAACGACATTGACGGCATGGTTCACCTGTCGGATCTGAGCTGGGAACAGCGCGGCGAAGACGCGATCCAGAACTACCGCAAAGGCGACATGGTCAAGGCCGCTGTCACCGAAGTGGACGTCGAGAAAGAGCGTATCTCGCTCTCGATCAAGGCGCTCGATGCCGACACGTTCTCGGATGCGGTTGACGGCGTGAAGCGCGGTTCGGTCATCACCGTCGAAGTGACGGCGATCGAAGAGGGTGGCGTCGAAGTCGACTACAACGGCATGAAGTCCTTCATCCGCCGTTCGGACCTCGCCCGTGACCGTGCCGACCAGCGCCCCGAGCGCTTCCAGGTCGGTGACAAGGTCGACGTGCGCGTGACCAACGTGGACTCGAAAACCCGCCGTCTGGGCGTGTCGATCAAGGCCCGCGAGATCGCAGAAGAGAAAGAAGCCGTGGAACAATACGGCTCGTCGGACTCGGGTGCATCGCTGGGTGATATCCTCGGCGCAGCGCTCAAAGGCGACAACTAATCGGCCCCACAGGTCGGTTGCAGCCCCGCCCCTCGCAAGGGGGCGGGGCTTTTCCATGCGATTCGCAGATCGTGGTGCAGCGGCCCCGTTGCGCCGCTTCAAGCGGCCCTTCGATGCGGCCTTTCCCGACGGCAACCGGCGCCAATGCGCCGATCTATCCATTCGGCACCCGCGAATTGGATAGTATTTCAAGCCTTTGCTGTTTGTGCGGCGAAAACTTTTCCGTATAGTCAGCAAAACAGAAAAAGATCCGGGTTCTGCCGCCCGGGGGCCCTTGGGGGGAAACCAGATGATCCGATCCGAATTGATCGCCAAGATTTCGGAAGAAAACCCGCACCTGTTTCAGCGGGATGTCGAGAAGATCGTGAACACCATTTTCGAAGAGATCGTTTCGGCGCTCTCGCGGGGCGACCGGGTCGAACTGCGGGGCTTCGGGGCGTTCTCGGTGAAGAAGCGCGACGCGCGCACCGGGCGCAATCCGCGCACCGGCACCGCCGTTCAGGTCGATGAAAAGCACGTGCCCTTCTTCAAGACCGGCAAACTGCTGCGCGACCGGCTGAACGGTGACGAGGGCTGAGATGTTCAAACTGCTTCGCCTGCTGTTTCTGGGCGCGATTGCCCTGATCCTGATCGCGGTGGCGCTGGCCAACCGCTCGGTGGTGACGTTGCAACTCCTGCCCGATGAGATCGCGCCCTATGTCGGTTCGAACTGGTCGCTGCCGGTGCCGCTGTTTCTTGTGATTTTTGCGAGCATTCTGGTCGGGCTGCTGATCGGCTTTGTCTGGGAATGGCTGCGCGAATACAAGATCCGCTCGACCGCAGTGAAGGCGACGCGCAAGGCGCAGTATCTCGAGAAAGAGGTCGACCGGCTCAAGACCCGGACCCAAGGTCCCAAGGACGAGGTTCTGGCGCTCCTCGACGCGCCCTCGCGCTGATCCGATGACCACCCGTGTCAAGATCTGCGGGCTGCGAGAACCGGCCCATGTGGCCGTGGCCGCAGAGGCGGGCGCGGCCTATATCGGGCTTGTGTTCTTCGAGAAATCCCCGCGCCATGTGAGCATTACCGAAGCACGTAATCTGGCCCTCGAAGTGCCGCCGGGTGTGGCCAAGGTCGCGCTGGTCGTGAATGCGAGCGACGAAGAGCTCGGGGCGATTCTGGATCGCGTGCCGCTCGATATGCTCCAACTGCACGGCCGCGAGACGCCCGCACGTGTGGCAGAGATCCGCGCGCGTTTCGGTCTGCCGGTGATGAAGGCTCTGGGCGTGGCCGAGGCGTCCGATCTTGCGGTGCTGCCCGACTACGAGGCCGTGGCCGATCAGATCCTGCTCGACGCCAAGGCTCCCAAGGGCGCGGCGCTGCCCGGCGGGAATGGGCTGGCCTTTGACTGGCGGCTGGTCGCAGGGCAGGTCTTCGAGAAGCCTTGGATGCTCGCGGGCGGCTTGACGCCCGACAACGTTGCCGAAGCCATCGCCCGCACTGGCGCGCGTCAGGTCGATGTCTCCTCTGGCGTCGAAAGCGCCCCCGGCGTCAAGGACCCGGCCTTGATCCGTGCCTTTATCGCCGCGGCGCAGGGCTGAGCCCGCTTTACCCCGCGGCCCATTCGCAGTAATCCCGCTAGAACCCAAGCGCGAGGAAGTCCCATGCCCGAAGATCGCCCCAACAGCTACATGACCGCGCCCGACGAGAATGGCCGTTTCGGCATTCATGGCGGTCGCTTCGTGTCGGAAACGCTGATGCCGCTGATCCTCGAACTCGAGGCGCAGTACGAACATGCCAAGACCGACGCGACCTTCTGGGCGCAGATGGACGATCTGTGGAAGCACTATGTCGGGCGGCCTTCGCCGCTCTACTATGCGCCGCGCCTGACCGAGCATCTGGGCGGGGCCAAGGTCTATCTCAAGCGCGACGAGCTGAACCATACCGGCGCGCATAAGATCAACAATGTGCTGGGGCAGATCCTTCTGGCGATGCGTATGGGCAAGACCCGGATCATCGCGGAAACCGGCGCGGGTCAGCACGGCGTTGCGACGGCGACGGTCTGCGCGCGCTTCGGGCTGAAATGTGTGGTCTATATGGGCGCGACCGATGTCGAGCGGCAGGCACCGAACGTGTTCCGCATGCGGCTCTTGGGCGCCGAGGTGGTTCCGGTGACCTCTGGGCGCGGCACCCTCAAGGATGCGATGAACGACGCGCTGCGCGACTGGGTGACGAATGTGCGCGACACGTTCTATTGCATCGGCACCGTGGCAGGGCCCGCGCCCTATCCGGCGATGGTGCGCGACTTCCAGTCGATCATTGGCAAGGAAGTTCGCTGGCAACTGGCAGAGCAAGAGGGCGAGGGGCGACTGCCCGACACGGTGATCGCCGCGATCGGGGGCGGCTCGAACGCGATGGGCCTGTTCTACGAATTCCTCGATGAGCCGAGCGTGAATATCGTCGGCGTCGAGGCGGGCGGCAAGGGCGTTGACGAGAAGATGGAGCATTGCGCTTCGCTGACCGGCGGCCGTCCGGGCGTGCTCCATGGCAACCGCACCTATCTGCTTCAGGACGAGGACGGGCAAATCCTCGAGGGGCACTCGATCTCGGCGGGTCTCGATTATCCGGGCATCGGGCCGGAGCATAGCTGGCTCCATGACACCGGCCGCGCGACCTATGTCAACGCGACCGACAAGGAAGCGCTCGAGGCGTTCCAGCTCTTGTGCAAGCTGGAGGGAATCATCCCCGCACTGGAGCCGAGCCACGCGCTCGCGCATGTGATCAAGCTCGCGCCGACGCTCCCCAAGGACCATATCATCGTGATGAACATGTGTGGGCGAGGCGACAAGGATATCTTCACCGTGGCGAAGCATCTTGGCTTCGATATGTCAGTCTGATCCGAAAATACAAACAATTACAGGGGCCTGCGTCAAAAGCGCGGGCCTTTTTCATGTCATAACCCTGAGTTTATCCGCGTCCTCCAGTGGGTTAAATCCGGCCTCTACCCCGTTTGGCGGATAGCGGCGTCGGGTGCGGCGCGTCCAACTGGTCTCACAGCGCGGCCAGCGGGGCCGCCAACCAAAGGGAGACCAGACATGAAACGCAAACTGACTATCCTCGCAGCGGCCGCCGCCTTGATCGGCACTGCCGCATTCGCCGAAGTGTCCACCCAGTCGATCATCGACGATCTGACCAGCAAAGGCTTCGACCGGATCGAGATCAAGCGCGGCCCGACCCAGGTCAAAGTCGAAGCGATCAACGGGACTACGCAGGTCGAGGTCGTCTATGACCGCGCCACGGGCCAGATCATGAAGCAGGAACAGCATCGCGTCCGCGCCGGTGAAGATATGGGCCGCGGCGTCACCGTCCGGGATCGCAATGACGATTTCATTGATGACGATGATCGCGATGACGACGACAGCGACGATGACCGTCGCAGCGGGCGCGACGATGACGATGATGACGATGATCGCTCGGGTTCGGACGATGGCCCCGATCACGATGCCAATGACGACCATGGCGGGGATCGTGACGACAGCGATGACGACAGCGACGATGACGACGATTCCGGCTCGGATGACGACGATTCGGATGACGATTGATCGAGCAGGCGCCTTGCAGACTTGCGGGGCTGCCCCGCGCCCCCGCATAATGGGGGCGCGGTTATCTGCGGTTAGGGAACCTGAGGCGGGATGATGGACAGGCGCGTATTCCTATTGCGACTGAGCGGTGCGGGCGCGGGGCTGATGCTTGGCGCGGGGGCCGCAATGGCCGAAGCTCCGGTGGACGCGGTGATCCGGCAACTCGAGTCCTTTGGCTATCGGAATGTGCGGGTGAGCCGCACGCTTCTGGGCCGGATGCGGGTGACGGGCCGGCGCGGGCAATCCAGCCGTGAGATCGTTCTCGACCCGCGCACCGGGGAAATCCTGCGCGATCTCGTGCGGGAGGGCGGCGGCGGCGGACGCGCGCCTGAGTTACGTGATGACCGTGGCACCAGTTTCTCGGATGACGGTGATGACGACCGTGACAACGAGGATCGGGACGACGATGATCGGGACGACCGCGACGATGATCGGGACGACGACCGGGATAATTCCGGCTCGGGCAACAGCAATGACGACGACGATGACGACGACAATTCCGGCTCTGGCGGAGGGTCGGATGACGACGATGATGACGATTGATCCGGTTCAGGCGATCGAGGGCCTGCGATGAAGCGGGTGCTGCCTCTGGTCCTTGTGCTGCTGATCCAGCTTGTCTGCGCGCTGTTCTTCGTGTCGGACATCCTGCTGTCGATACTGGGGCTCTACGTCGCCCCGCTGAGCTGGCAAAGCCGGGAGATACTGGAGATCGGGGCGGCGATCGGGTTGATCCTCGGGCTCGTATTGGGGGGCTGGATGCTCTGGCGCGCGATTGGCGAGAGCCGCCTTGCGCGCGAAAAGCTGCGTCGCGCTTCGACAGCCTTTGCCGAGGTTCTGGAGGAGCATTTCACCCAATGGGGCCTGACCCCGGCGGAGCGTGACGTGGCGCTGTTCGCAATCAAAGGGATGAGCACCGCCGAGATCGCCGGGCTGCGCAACACCTCGGAAGGGACGGTCAAGGCGCAGACCGCCGCCATCTATCGCAAGGCGGGGGTGAATGGCCGGAGCCAGTTGCTCAGCCTGTTCATCGAAGACCTGCTTGAGGAGATGCCCGAGACCGCCGCGCCAGGCGCGCCGCTGACGGGCGCTGTCGTGCCGATGGCGCGCGAGGGCTAGAGCGCGCTGGCGCGTGCCAGCCCTGCGTGCAGCGCAGCCTCCCCCGAACCCAGCGTCAGCGGCACGCCCTGCGCTTCGAGCGCGGCGGCGCAAAGGGTTGCCCAACCGGGTGCACGCGGGTGATCGAGTACGATCACTCTTTGGCCGAGCCACCAAGGCCGGGCCGCTGCCAGTTCTGCGCCCAGTATGGCACCGCTTGCCGCATCCGCGCCTTCGAACCCCTGCGCGGCATTTGCCAGCATGCGCAGCATCCGTTCGGGCCGCGACAGGCAGGTTGCGCAGCTTTCCGAGAAGGCGGCGCCATCCGTCGGCACGATCCCCAGCCCGCTAAGCGTCGCGTAACTCGCGGCACGGGTGACGCTCACGATCTCTTCTGCGGATACATGCGCCCAAAGGCTGGTCGGTCCGGCCAGCCAGATCACCCCGTCGAAATTGGGTTGCACGGCCAGCAGGCCGGCGATCCGCGCGGCTTCGACCGGGTGGATGCGCTCGGGCGGATTGGCTTGGGTCAGGGCGGAGATATGGCCCTGCGTTACCGAGAGCGGCTTTGCGGGCAGGGCGCGCGGGGCAGGGGCGTCGGGGCCCGTCGTGGCCCAAAGCCGGGTGACCCCGGTCGCCTGTAACGGCGGGGCCGCGTCAAGCGGGGCCTGCGCGGTCTCGACCACGGTCCCGCGATGATCGAAGGCGCGCGCCGTCCAGCGCCCGCCTTCGTCGTCAATGCTGATGAAGCTGATCGTGCTCATGCGCCCTAGAAACCATGTCCGGGCCGCGCGTTCAATCCTGCCCGAGGCAGTCCGCAATCGCCGCGCCCATGCCCCGGATCAGGGCATCATACAAGCCGGGACCGGGGTCTTGCGCGCTGCCCGCAGGGTCAAGCGTCGCCCCAAGGCGCACCGCGCTGCCCTCGACGAGCTGTGCGAGCAGCTTGGGGTCGTGTTGCGCCTCGGGGAAGGCGCAGACCACACCCGCCTGCGCCAGCGTTTCGCGCAATTCGCCCAGATGCTGCGCCCCCGGAGCCGCCGCATCGCCAAGCGCGACCGCCCCCGCCACATGCAGCTCGAAACGTCCCGCGAAATAGCCATAGGCGTCGTGGAACACCACGAAGGGCTTATCGGCCACCGGCTCCAGCATCGCGGTCAGATCTGCCAAAAGCTGATCGGTGCGGTCCTGCGCCGCTTGGGCATTCGCGCGATAGATGGCCGCGTTGGGCGCATCGAGATGGGCAAGTTCTTCGGCGATCAGGCCAAGCCAGATCCGGGCATTCGCAGGGTCGAGCCAGGCATGCGGGTCCAGCCCGTCGTGATCATGCTCCGCCGCGTCATGCGTGTCATGCGCATGGGTGTCGTGCTCGGCATGGTCCTCTGCGTCATGGGCTTCGGCTTCGCTCTCATGGCCGAATTCGCGGATCAAGGTGCCCGGCGCGTGCAGGAGCGACAGCGCGTGCCGGTCGCCATCCGAGGCATTCCGGGCAAGCCATGGCGTCATTTCCGGCCCGATCCAGATCAGCAGATCCGCCTTGGAGAGCGCGCGGGCCTGCGACGGCCGAAGCTGGTAATTATGCGCATTGGCCCCCTTCTCAAGCAGCACAGTGGGCGTCCCGAGATCGCCCATGACCTGGGCGACAAGCGATTGCACGGCGGGAATATCGGTCACCACCGCGGGCGGCGCGGCAGCGGCGAGACCGGGCAGGGCAAGAAGGGGGAGCGAAAGCAGGGTGGGACGCATGAAAACCTCTGTCATCTTCGGCTTGTGGATCGGGTGCTTGTTATTTATGTTATATCGTAACAGGTCAAGAGAAATGTGATAAAATAACATGCCCGCTGCTGAAACTCCGCTCGATCCGCCGCTTGCTTTCGCCCATCACGACCATGCGCATTGCGCGGATGCGCTTCTGGCCAAGGCCGAGGCGGTCGCAGCGGATCGTGGGGCGCGGCTGACGCCGGTGCGGCGCCGCACGCTTGAAATCCTGCTCGAAGCGCATCGGGCCATGGGGGCGTATGAGGTGCTCGAACGGCTGGCCGAGGAGGGCTTTGGCAGCCAGCCGCCGGTCGCCTATCGCGCGCTCGAATTTCTTGTAGATCAAGGTCTTGCACATCGCGTTCGACGGCTGAATGCGTTTGCCGCCTGTATGCATCCGGGGCAGGATCATGCGCCGGTCTTTCTGATCTGTCGGGCCTGTAACGCGGTGGCCGAAGCTGCGGGCGGGGCGACCCGCGCGGCGCTTGATGCCGCCGCCGCCGAAGTCGGCTTTACCGTCGAACGCAGCAATATCGAGGCGCTCGGGCTTTGCCCGGCCTGCGCGGAGACCGAGGCATGACCCCCCTGATCGCGGCGCGGGGCCTCAGCATCCGGCATGGCGAGACAACGGTGCTTGCCCATGTCGATTTCACGATCCATCCGGGCGAAATCGTGACCGTGGTCGGGCCGAACGGGTCGGGCAAATCGACCCTGATCCGGGCGCTGATCGGCTTGGAACCGGCGGCAGAGGGGCGGGTAGACCGGGCCTCCGGCCTGCGGATCGGATATGTGCCGCAAAAGCTGCATATTGATGCGAGCCTGCCGATGACCGTGCGCCGTTTCCTCTCGCTCCCCAAACGTGTGTCCGACCGCGCGGCGCGGGCGGCGCTTGCGCGGACGGGCGTCGAGGGGCTGGAGATGCGCCAGCTTGCGCGTCTTTCGGGCGGGCAGTTTCAGCGGGTTCTGCTGGCTCGGGCGCTTCTGGCGGAGCCGCAGATCCTGATCCTCGATGAGCCGACGCAGGGCCTCGACCAGCCCGCCACGGCGGCCTTCTACCACCTGATCGAAGAGGTGCGCGCACAGACCGATTGCGCGGTGCTTCTGGTAAGCCATGACCTGCATGTGGTCATGTCCGCCTCTGATCGGGTGATCTGTCTGAATGGCCATGTCTGCTGCGAGGGCACACCAAAGGTCGTATCGGCTGCGCCCGAGTATCGCGCGCTCTTCGGCCATGGCACCGGCGGGGCCTTTGCGCTTTATCGCCACGAACATGACCACGATCACGAGGCGGGCGCTTGCGCGCATGACCACGGCGACCACGATCACCATGAGCACCATCATGACCCTGCTTGACGATTTCCTGATCCGCGCGGCCCTCGCGGGCATCGGCCTGACCCTGGCGACCGGGCCGCTCGGCGCATTCGTGGTCTGGCGCCGGATGGCCTATTTTGGCGACGCCACGGCGCATGCCGCGATCCTCGGGGTCGCGCTGAGCTTTGGTTTTGGCCTGTCGGTCTATATCGGCACGCTGGCCGTGGCGCTTGGCATGGCGCTGACGGTCGCGAGCCTGTCGGGACGGGGGCACGCGATGGATACGGTGCTGGGCGTGCTGGCCCATTCCGCGCTGGCCTTCGGGCTTGTGGCGGCGTCCTTTTTCTCGGGGCTTCGCGTCGATCTGAGCGCCTGGCTTTTTGGCGATATCCTCGCGGTCAGCCGCGCCGATCTGGCCATCGTCTGGGGCGGGGCGTTGGCGGTGCTGGGGCTGATGCTTTGGCGCTGGCAGGGATTGTTGACGGCGACGCTTAATGAGGAGCTGGCGCAGGCTTCGGGGCTGAACCCACGTCGGGAGCGGCTGGCGCTGACGCTGGCGCTTGCGCTGACGGTGGCGGTGTCGATCAAGATTGTCGGAGCGTTGCTGATTGCCGCGCTGCTGATCATCCCGGCCGCGACCGCGCGTCAGCTCGCCCGCACGCCCGAGGCAATGGCCATGGGCGCGGTCGGTTGCGGGGCGGCATCGGTGATGGCGGGGCTGCTGGCATCGATGCAGTTCGACACACCGGCGGGGCCGTCGATCGTGGCCGCCGCCGCCTGTCTCTTTGTGCTCTCTCTGGGGGTTCGGCGCAGGGCGTGAGGCCCTGCGCGACCTTCAGCGCCCGACGCCGGTATAGGCTTCGAACCCGGCCTTCTTGGCGTCCTTCGGGTGGTAGATATTCCGCAGGTCGGCCATGCGCGGGCTCGCCATCTTTTTGGCGAGCTTTTTCAGATCGAGGCCCCGGAACTCGTTCCATTCGGTCAGGATGACGATGCAATCGGCCTTGGCTGCGGCCTTGTAAGGGTCCTGCACCCAATGCACGCCGGGCAGCAGATGCTCGCCCTCGGTGCGGCCCTGCGGATCAACCACCTTGACCTTGGCCCCCGCACCCACAAGGGCGGGCACGATGGTCAGCGACGGCGCATCGCGCATGTCATCGGTATTCGGCTTGAAGGTCACGCCGAACACCGCGATGGTCTTGCCATTGACAGAGCCGTCACAAAGATCCTCGATCTTGTCGATCATCCGGCGCTTGATGTCCTCATTGACCTTGATCACCGTCTCGACGATTTCCATCGGGCAGGAATAGTCTTGCCCGATCCGGGCCAAGGCTTTGGTATCCTTGGGGAAACACGACCCGCCATAGCCCGGTCCGGCATGCAGGAACTTATTGCCGATCCGCCCGTCGAGCCCCATGCCCCGCGCCACCTGTTTCACATCGGCGCCGGTTTTCTCGCACAGCCGCGCGATTTCATTCACGAAGGTGATCTTGGTCGCAAGGAAGGCGTTGGCGGCGTATTTGATCATCTCGGCGGTTTCGAGATCGGTATACTGGATCGGGAATTCACGCAGGAAAAGGGGGCGGTAAATCTCGCCCATGACCTCTTGCGCGCGCTCCGAGGTGACGCCCACGACGACGCGGTCAGGACGCATGAAGTCGTCGATTGCCGCGCCTTCACGCAGGAATTCCGGGTTCGAGGCGACATCGAATTCGAGATCGGGGCGGGCCTTCTTGATGACCTGTTTCACCTGCCGGTTGGTGCCCACCGGAACGGTCGATTTGGTGACCACGACCGCGTAATCGGTCATCGCATGCGCGATCTCTTCAGCGGCGGCCATCACATAGCTCAGGTCCGCATGCCCATCGCCGCGCCGTGTGGGCGTCCCCACCGCGATGAAGATCGCCTCCGCGCCATCGACAGCCGCCGCAAGATCGCCGGTAAAGGACAACCGCCCCGCCGCCACGTTCTTGGCCATCAGCTGATCGAGCCCCGGCTCATAGATCGGCACCTGCCCGGCTTCGAGCATCTCGATCTTGCGCGGGTCCTTGTCGACACAGATCACCTCATGGCCGAAATCCGAGAAGCACACCCCGGAAACGAGCCCGACATAGCCGGTGCCGATCATCACGATTTTCATGACATAGCCTTTATTGCGGAAACACTATCCTAAAGTTGATTCTCGCGTTCCGGGTGTCAATCGCCCAACGTTCCGCAAGCCGCCGGAATCATTTTATTTTCTGGTCCGATGCGCAAAAATGGGCAGGTCTTCGTGCCGTGCCTTGCGCGGTTGAAGGTTTCTCTCGTCAAAATCTGCCCTGAAAACGTTAAAGCCGTGCTAAACTGCAACAGTATTGATCGCACTGTTTTCGTGCGCAGCGATTCCCCCTTTGCAATTCACAGAGTGTATGCAACTGTCCCTTCGATGCTGCCGAGCGTTGGCGGCTCTCTACAGTAATGACGGAGATTACTATGAAAAAAATCGCTACCCTCGCCCTGGCCCTCGGCCTCACCGCGTCGACCGCTTTTGCTGGCGGCTACACCGCGCCGGTCGTTGAAGCAGAACCGATCGTCACCGAAGGTGCATCGTCGTCGAACGCTTCGCTCCTCGTCCCGCTGCTGCTGCTCGTCGGCATCGCAGTCGTGGCTTCGGGCGACTAATCTTTTGGCGTAAGCCAAATGAAGGGCCGGGAAGCACCGCTTCCCGGCCTTCTCATTTTCGGCTGAGGTGCTGGCTGGATGGCGAGCGACCGACAGGCCTATCCACCGCGCGTCGCGCGGTTTTTTCATGCGTGGGAGTCGGAAATCAGTCGCGCAGGACCTGAAGCGACAGGTAGCCCAGCTTGGGGCCGATCCATTGCCGAGAGGCGACGATCTGCCCGGCCTCATTGACCAGATAGCTGTTCTGAGCATCAACCGGGGCGCAAAGTTCGATCATCTGCGTGGCGGTGATCGGGCCTTGGGTGACTGTCTCGCCGCGGCGGATTTCACAGGTCATCGGAACGGGGCGCTCGGTGCCGCTGCCATCGAGATAGCGCTGCACGCGGCGCGCGGTGCCTTCCTGACGCGCGAGGATCAGCGCCGCACTTTCCTCGGTCTCGGAGGACATCAGATCGCGGCCAAATCCGCGCGTCGCCGCCAGCATCCCGTCACGCAGAACCAGCCCGCGATTGTCGGGTGTCGCATAGCTGCGCATCGCGCCGTTGCGGCCTTGCTGGCCGAAAACGGTGGTTGCCCCTGCGGCTTCCAGCGTCGCGAGAAGCACCGGGCCCTTGATCGACTGGAGTGCTGCGGCGGCGATTTGCTCGGGCGTCACGGCTTGCGCCGCTTCGGCCTGTGCCTTGGCCTCGCGGCTGGGCAGCACCTTGGAAACGGTCGCCTTGACCACGCCACCTGCGGAGGGACTGCCACCGCCGATATCGGCGCTGTCACGGCTACAGGCGCTTGCCAGAAGCGCCGCGCAGAGGAGAAGAGGGAGGGGGCGCATCACGGAACCGCTCAGCGCCAAACCCGGCCCCAATCCTCATACAGCGCGCCAACATGGCCATCGCGGATCGTCTCGTAGAGGCGGCCCTCGACCTCGACGCGCGCGCCACCATCCCCCGTGAACGGGCGGATTGTCTGATCGAAGGTGGCCAGCGTCGGCTTACCCGAGGCCCAGCTCAGCGGGATCGAGATGCGCAGGCCCTTGTCGAAGGAACCCGGCCCGAAATCGGCACTATCCATATCGGTGACGGTCGCAAAGGCGCCCACGGTCCAGCCATTGGCCAGACGGCGATCAACCGAAACCGTCGCGCCCCAGTCCTCTGCGAGGTAGCGGCCGACATCAAGCTGACCGGTGATGCCTTTGCCGAAATCGTAATAGGCCGAGAGGTGCCCGCTCACCGTGTCATAGTCGCGGAAGCCGAAATGCTGGTCGAAATCGCGCTGCTTGACGTAGTTCACCTCGGCTCCGAGCGCGAGACGGCTGTCGACCGGCTTCCACAGGATCTCACCCGAGACGCCGCCATACATCCGCTCCAGATAACCCGCGGTCACGCGCGCATAGAGGTTCTCGGCCGGGCGGCCATACCAGGCGAGCGTCAGGTTCTGAACCGTCAGATCGCCCTCTTTCTGGTATTCCGCGAACTCCGAACGCACATGCGGCACCGGCGAAGGCGAGACATAGGTCGACTCGTCAAGGTTGCCGAGCGCCTTCTGGCGCAGCGTGCCTGACAGCACGAGATTCGGCGCGAGTTCGTAGCGGCCCTTGAATTGCAGCCCGACATCGGCGCGCTGATCCTGACCCTCGACATGGTTCGACAGTTCGAGATAGGGCGAGATTGCCCATTTCAGGCGCGGATAAAGGTCGTCGTTCGGCGAGAAGGCCGCGCCCGTGACACTCGCCGCCCCTGCTTCGCCGATCTCGGCGCGGGCGAGCAATTCGTTCGAAGCCCCGTTTTCCAGCGCTTCGATATCGCTGCGCTTGAGCGTGGTCGAGGACACCGGCATGCCGCGCTCGACCAGCGTGATGGTGAAGGTCTCGACGGTTGCGGGCATCGCGCGGGTGAGCATCCGGGCGATATGGCCGATGGCCTGCGGACGCGCGTCATAGGTTTCGTTGCGCACGCGCAGTTCGACCGCGTCGGTGCTCAGCGCCATCGCCTCAAGGACTTGGCCGTCCTTGGCCATCGCTTCGGCCAACGTGCGCTGGATCACCGGGCGGGCGGTCGGATCGGCGCTCCACGCACCGGACCATGCTTCGGCATCGGCGCCCGGCGCGGGGCGCGGGCGGACCGGGAGGGGTGCCTTTTCCAGCCCCGAGGGCGCGGGCGGGTCGCGCGGATCGAGCGCGATGTTGAATTGCAGCCCAACCTCGGAGCCATGCAGGTAATAGGCCCCGAGCGAGAGCATCTTGTTGAAGCGGTAATCCGCGCCAAGGTTCACCGAGGTCTTGCGGTCGAAGCCCGCGCCAACCTCGTCGAGATAGGCGTCAGAGCTGACCTCGGCCTTGAGGGTGAGTTTGTCGGTCGCCTGCCATGCGAGGCCCGCAAAGGGCGCGACCGGGCCACGGAACCATGCGTCAGAGTTCAGGCCGCCATTCGCATCCGCCGCCGGGCGCGTGCCGCCGCCCGACCCGCCCTTGGTCGCAAGCCGACCCCAGCCAAGGCCCGCCGTCGCGCGCAGGCGTGGCGAAAGCGTCTTGGTCGCAACCAGATACTCGCTGCCGTAATGCGCATCGCCCAGAATATCGCGCATGCCGATGGCGACGGCGGGGCGCCAGCCATCCTCTTCGAGCACTTGCCAATGCAGGTCAAAGCTGCGGTCGTCACGCGTGGTGCCGCCGGGCCCCAGATCGTCGCTGGTCGAGAAATGCAGAGCGCCGCTCAGCCGCGGAAGGATCTGAAACGCGAAAGAGCCGCGCGTATCGCCCGAGCGCGCCGCGACCGTTGCCCCGAATTCGCCATCGGGCCGGGTTTCGGCGGTCGGCATGTCGATCAGGCCGGGGGTGCCGAACGTGCCATAGCCGAAGCTGGTCAGCGGCTCTGCGCCCGCGCGCAGGCCAATCGCCAGCGGCGCCGTGCCCGCCAGAAGTGCGATCACGCCAACGGAGCTGAATTTGCGCAAGTTGCCAGCCATCGGTCCCTCCACGATTTTGCCCTCTTTAACGTGCTTCGCGCCCGCGCGCGAGGGGGCAGGGAGGCAAAAACCGGAGTTTCGCGCGATGTGTTGCGCGAGATGCGCACCGCCCGGTATCGTCGCCGGGCAGTGCGATCTGTCTCAGAGGCAGGCCTCGAACAGCGCGCGGGTGTTCTCGCGCGTCATCTCGATCGGGTTGCCGCCACAGGACGGGTCCTCGAGCGCCATCTCGGTCAACTCGTCAAGACGGCTGGCTTCAACGCCCATTTCCGAGAGGCTCTCGGGGATCGACAGTTCCGAGCGCAGCGAGATGATCCGGGCGCGGAAACCGTCGAACCCGCCAGCGATGCCCAGATAGGCGGCTGCGCGGGTGATCCGGTCCTCGATCGCGGAGCGGTTGAAGTCGAGCACCATCGGCATCACCACGGCGTTGGTCGTGCCGTGATGGGTGTTGTAGACCGCGCCGATCGGGTGGCTGAGCGAGTGGATCGCGCCGAGGCCCTTCTGGAAGGCCACCGCCCCCATCGCCGCCGCCGACATCATATGCGCGCGCGCCTCGAGGTCGGTCGGATTGGCATAGGCGCGGGGCAGGTTCTCGAAGACCAGCCGCATGCCTTCAAGCGCGATGCCCTGGCTCATCGGGTGGTAGAAGGGCGAGCAATAGGCCTCAAGGCAATGCGCGAGCGCGTCCATCCCGGTGCCTGCGGTGATGAAGGCGGGCATGCCGACGGTCAGTTCCGGGTCGCAGATGGTGACCACGGGCAGCAGTTTCGGATGGAAGATGATCTTCTTCTTATGCGTCGCCGAATTGGTCAGAACGCCCGCGCGCCCGACCTCGGAGCCGGTTCCGGCAGTGGTCGGCACGGCCACGATGGGCGCGATTTTCGAGCTGTCCGCGCGGGTCCACCAATCGCCGATATCCTCCAGATCCCAGACGCTGAGCGCGGCGTCCTGATCGGCCATCAGTGCGATCATCTTGCCAAGATCCAGCGCCGAACCGCCGCCAAAGCAGATAACGCCGTCATGGCCGCCTGCCTTATAGGCCGCGATGCCCGAGGCCATGTTCGCTTCGTTCGGGTTCGGATCGACCTCGGAGAATACCGCGCGACCCAGCCCGGCCGCGTCGAGGATATCGAGCGCAGCCGCCGTGATCGGCAGGCTCGCCAGCGCCTTGTCGGTGACCAGAAGCGGGCGCGCGATGCCCGCCGCCTTGCAGTGATCGGCGAGTTCCTTGATCCGGCCCGCGCCGAATTTGATCGCGGTCGGATAGGACCAGTTCATCGTGGGAACGCTCATTTCGTCACCTTCTTGAGATGGTAGGATTTCGGGCGCGTGACCGAATAGAAGCCGAGCACCGACAAGGAGCCGCCCCGGCCCGTGTCCTTGCAGCCGGTCCAGCACAGTGCCGGGTCGAGATAGTCGCAGCGGTTCATGAACACGGTTCCGGTCTCGATCCGTGCACCGATGGCCTCGGCCCGCGCCGGGTCCGAGGTCCAGAGCGAGCAGGTCAGCCCGTAATCGCAGTCATTCATCACCGCGATGGCCTCTTCGTCGTCCTTGACCTTCATGATGCCGACGACCGGGCCAAAGCTTTCCTCGCGCATCACCCGCATCTCGTGGTTCACATCGACGAGGATCTGCGGCGCGAGATAGGCGCCCCCGTCATCCGCCGGGAAAAGTGCCGGGTCGATCAGCGCGGTCGCGCCCTCGGCCACGGCTTCGGCGATCTGGGCGCGCACGATATCCGCAAAGCGCTTGTTGGCCATCGGGCCGATGGTGCTGTCGGCGTCGAACGGGTTGCCGAGTTTTAGCGTCTTCACCCAAGCCACGGCCTTTTCGACGAAGGCGTCATACAGGCTTTCGTGGACATAGATCCGCTCGATCCCGCAGCAGCACTGGCCCGCGTTGAACATCGCGCCATCCATAAGACTGTCGACGGCGGCGTCGAGATCGGCGTCGTCCATCACGTAGCCCGGGTCCTTGCCGCCGAGTTCAAGGCCGAGGCCCACGAAAGTGCCCGCCGCCGCGCGCTCGATGGCCGCACCCCCGCCGACCGAGCCGGTGAAGTTGATGAAGTTGAACGCGCGGTTGCCGATCAGCGCCTCGGTCACGTCATGCGAGAGGAAGACGTTCTGGAACACGTCCTCGGGGATGCCTGCCGCGTGGAAGGCTTCGGCGATACGCTCGCCCACCAGCATGGTTTGCGTGGCGTGCTTGAGCACCACCGTATTACCCGCGATCAGCGCCGGAACCAGCGTGTTGATCGTGGTGAGATAGGGGTAGTTCCACGGCGCGATGATCAGCACCACGCCCACCGGCTCACGCGCGATCTGGCGTTTGAAGGCGGGGCTTTCCTCGACCACCATCGGCGCGAGCGCCTCGGCTGCGATCTCGGACATATAGGCGGTGCGGTCGTTCACGCCGCCGAATTCGCCGCCAAAGCGGGTTGGGCGGCCCATCTGCCAGGCGAGTTCCTCGACCACCTGATCCTTCATCTCGTTGAGCTTCGCGACCCCGGCCTGGACCAGCGCGATACGCTCGGCCAGAGGGCGCGCGGCCCATGCGGGTTGAGCGGCGCGCGCGCGGGCCGCCATCGCCTCGGCATCGGCAAGCGAGAGAGTGGCGCGCTCGGCATAGACGCTCCCATCCACCGGCGAGATACACTGTAGCGTTTTCGTCATCATGACCTTCCTTTGGCCGCGCGCCCTGCGCAGCCCTGTCCTCATCACGCCCCCTTGGCGGGCGCTGCCATTCTGTTTCGGCCCTCAGGCCCGTTCGAACCCGCGCGCGCGCTCGTAATCGGTGACGGCGCGTTCGAATTCCTCGATTTCCCAGCGGGCGGCATGGGCATAATGACCGACCACATCGGCCCCGAAGGCGCGCGCCAGCATATCGCTTTGCTCAAGCGCGGCGACCGCCTCATGAAGCGTGCCGGGCACAGAGGGCGCCTCGCCCGCCTGATAGACATCGCCCTCGATCGCAGGGCCCGGATCGAGTTTCTTCTCGATCCCGTCGAGCCCCGCCGCCAGAAGCGCCGCGCAGGCGAGATAGGGGTTCAGGTCCGCCCCGCCGATCCGGCACTCGACGCGCACGGCTTTGGTATGCTCGCCGCAAATGCGGAAGCCCGCAGTCCGGTTGTCGAGCGACCAAACGATCTTGGTCGGCGCAAACAGCCCCACGCAGAACCGCTTGTAGCTGTTGATATAGGGCGCGAGGAAATAGGTGATATCGCGCGCATGGGCGAGCTGCCCGGCGAGGAAATGCCGCATCAGATCGGACATGCCATGCGGCTTGGTGTCATCGACAAAAGCGTTCTGACCGTCTTTCCAGAGCGACTGATGAACGTGGCTCGACGAACCCGCCTTGCCGGTCTGATATTTCGCCATAAAGGTCACGCTCGCGCCATGGGCCTGCGCGATTTCCTTGACGCCCTGCTTGATGAGCGTGTGCATGTCGGCCGTGTCCATCGCGTCCGAATATTTCGCGTTGACCTCTTCCTGCCCGCGCTCGGCCTCGCCCTTCGAGCACTCGATGGGAATGCCCGCGCCATAAAGCCCGTTGCGGATGTCGCGCATGATCGGCTCGCCGCGCGCATTGCCGAAGATCGAATAGTCCACATTGTAGCGCGCGATCGGAGTGGGCGTCGGGTAGCCCGCGTCGAACAGTTCGGGGAAGCTTTCCTCGAAGAGAAAGAATTCCAGCTCGGTCGCCATCATCGGCTCGAAGTCCATCGCGCGGGCGCGCTCGATCTGGCGGGTGAGGACGGTGCGCGGCGCGTGCGGCACAAGCTCATGCGTGTGATGGTCGAGCACATCGCACATCACCAGCGCCGTGCCAGCGACCCACGGGATACGGCGCAGCGTGCTCAGATCGGGGCGCATCACATAGTCGCCATAGCCCCGCGACCAGCTCGACGCCTCGTAGCCCTCGACGGTATACATCTCGAGATCGGTGGCGAGCAGGTAGTTGCAGCAATGGGTTTCTTCCCAGGCGCCATCGACGAAATGCTGCGCGTGGAACCGCTTGCCCTGCAGCCGGCCCTGCATGTCGACGAGGCAGGCGATCACAGTGTCGATTTCACCCTCCGACACGGCCTGTTTCAAGGCATCGAAGCTCAGATTGGCGGGCATTCACGAGTCCTCCTGAAACGCGCCGCCCACGGCTTGGGGCGGCGTCCTAGTTTGATCTTGCGCGCGGGACGGTCAAGGCCCCGCGCGCCTTGGTGCGGTGATTAGCCGTAGCGATAGGGCCGCCCGGCTTTGGTCATCGTGTCGTTATATTTCTTGATGATCTCGACGACCTTGGCCTTGGTCTCGGACTCGGCCGCGATTTCGTCCCAGAAGGTGGCGGCGGCCGCTTCGACCTGCGCCCATTCGGCATCGGGGATCGTGGTGAGTTGCATATCGGTGCCTTCGACGCGCAGCTTCGCCTCTCCCGCCCAATACCAGTGCTGGCGGTAGTAATGCGACTGCTCGAAGCAGACCTTCAGCAGCTCTTGCAGATGCGGCGGCACCGCGTCCCAACGCTCCATATTGGCGAAGAAATGCCCGATCCACGCGCCCGAGATGTTGTTGGTCAGGAAATAGGGCGCGACCTTGGACCAGCCGACGGTATAGTCCTCGGTGATGCCCGACCACGCGATGCCGTCCAGCTCGCCGGTCTGCATCGCGACCTCGACGTCTTCCCACGGCACGGTGACCGGCACGACGCCGAACTGCGCGAGGAAGCGGCCTGCGGTCGGGAAGGTGAAGACGCGCTTGCCTTGCAGGTCCGCGAGCGAGTTCACCGGCTCTTTCATGGCAAAGTGGCACGGGTCCCACGAGCCTGCCGAGATGTGCTTGACGCCGACCTTGGCGTATTCCTCGCCCCAGATCTCGTTCAGGCCCCATTCGTTGAACAGCGCCGGCACGTCGAGCGAATAGCGCAGCCCGAGCGGGAAATAGCCGCCGAACACGGTGACCTCGGTGGGGGACGCCATCGAGTCGTCGTCCGACTGGACCGCGTCGATGGTGCCGTTTTGCATTGCGCGGAACAGCTCTGAGGTTGGTACGAGCTGATCCGCATAGAACAGCTCGATCTCCATCTGGCCGTTGGCGATGGTATTGAACGCGTCGATGGCGGGCTTGACCACATGCTCGGCCAGCGCCGGGCCGGCATAGGTTTGCATCCGCCACTTGATCGTCTCCTGCGCACGCGCAGGCGCTGCGAGCCCCGCAGCCGCGGCCCCCAACGCGCCGGTGGCGAGGAACTTCCGTCTTGTCGTCGTCATCTTCTCTCTCCTTGTTGGTTACGCCCCTGATTTTGCGGGGTCTGTTATCGTCCAAGAACCGTTTGCGGCAGCCAAAGCGCGAGCTGCGGGAACACCATCACGAGGATCAGCGTCAGCACCATGACCAGCACGAAGGGAAAGACCGAGCGGTAGATCACCGGCAGCGTGAACTCCGGCGGGGCCATCGCCTTCATCAGGAACAGATTATAGCCGAAGGGCGGCGTGAGATACGCGATCTGGCAGGTGATCGTGTAAAGCACGCCATACCAGATCATATCGAAGCCAAGCGCGCGGGCGAGGCTCACATAGACCGGGGCCACGATCACCAGCATCGCCGTGTCGTCGAGGAACATCCCCATCACGAGGAAGCTCAGCTGCATCAGGATCAGGATTTGCCACGGGCCGAGGCCCAGATCCTTGAGGAAGAAATTCTCGATCGCGCGGCCTGCGCCCAGCCCGTCGAACACCGCGCCAAAACTGAGCGCCGCCGTGATGATGAGCATGAACATCACCGTGATGGCGAGCGTGTTGCGGGTGGCGGTCTCGAACACGGCCCATGTGAAGCGGCGCTTCACGACCGCCGCCAGCACCGCCGACAGCGCGCCGATCACCGAGGCCTCGGTCAGGCTCGCCCAGCCGTTCAGGAAGGGCACCATCATCGCGGCGAAAATGAAGATCGGCAGCAGCCCCGCGCGCAGGAGCCGCAGCTTTTCGGGCCAGGTGATCTGCGCGCGTTCCGCGGCGGACATGGCGGGCGCAAGTGCGGGGTTCAGGCGGCAGCGGATGGTGATATAGGCGATGAACAGCACCGCCATCAGCAACCCCGGCACCGCGCCTGCGAGCCAAAGTTCCGACACCGGCTGGCGCGCGATCAGCGAGAACAGCACCAGCACCACTGAAGGCGGGATCAGGATGCCAAGGCTCGATCCCGCCTGAATGACGCCCGAAATCATCAGCTTGTCATAGTTGCGCCGCAACAGTTCCGGCAGCGCAATCGTCGCTCCGATCGCCATGCCCGCGACCGACAGCCCGTTCATCACCGAGATCATCACCATCAGCAGGATCGTCCCGATGGCAAGCCCGCCCGGCATCGGCCCGAACCAGACATGGAACATGCGGTAAAGGTCCTCGGCCAGTCGGCTCTCGGACATGACGTAGCCCATATAGACGAACATCGGCAGCGTGAGCAGCGGCGTCCATTTCATCAGCTTCATCACGGCGGAGAAGCCCATATCCGTGCCGCCCGGCCCCCAAAGCGCCATCGCCGCGACCACCGCCACAAAGCCGATGGCGCCAAAGACCCGCTGCCCCGTCAGCATCATCAGGAGCATCGTCGAGAACATCAAAAGCGCGATCAGATTGTAGTCCATCAGATCTCCTCCCCGCGGATCACGGCGATGTCGCGGATCAGATGGACACTCGCCTGCAACAGCATCAGCAGGAACGAGACCGAGATGATGACCTTGATCGGCCAGAGCGGCGGCCGCCAGGCGGTCGGGTTGCGTTCATTGAATTCAATGGCATAGGCGGTAGAGTCCACCGCGCCGTAGAGCATCACGCCGAGGTAGAACATCAACGCGAAGATCGTGAACACGTCCCAGATCGCCTGCCCCTTCGGCGAGAACCGCGAATAGAGCAGGTCCATGCGCACATTGGTGCCCAGTTGCAGGGAGTAGGGCGCGCCCAGCATGTAATAGGCGACCAGCGTGAACTGCGCCATTTCCAGCGTCCAGAGCGCGGGGATATGGATGAATTTCGTGACCGACGACCAGAGCAGGATCGCCATCATCGCGTAGAGCAGATACATCGCGAACCGTCCGACGCGATAGTTCAGCGCCTCGATCCAGCGGACATAGGTCTTGGTCCAGCCCGGCATCACGCGGCCCCCTCGACATTTGCGGCCCGCGCCAGCGCGCCTTCCAATACCGGGGCAAGGCGATCAGCCATCTCGACCTGCGCCTCGGGCGTTGCGATTAGATCGTTGCGCAGCTCCAGCATGACATTGGCGATCCCCATCGGGGTCGCATGAAGCGCGAGGGTATGGGTGACCTCATCGGCGGCGGAATAGGGTTCGTTCAGGCGCGTGACGAGCGGCGTACGCGCCTCGGCCTCGGCCAGAACGGCACGCGCCAGCGTGGGGTCGGCATCGTGAATCACGCCCAGCTCGACCGCGCGAGGCTTCCCGGCATAGACGGGGGTGAAGCTGTGCACCGTGACCAGAACCGGATCGAGCCCCAGCGCCAGCCGCCGCGCGATCTCGGCCCGGACCGTCGCGTGGAAGGGGACATATAGCGCCTCGGTCCGCATCAGACGGGTCTCTGGCGCAAGCGCGCGGTTGCCGGGGATGTCATGGATCTCGGAGCGTTCGGCCATAGCACCCCGCGACTGGGGCGGGCGGTTCAGATCATAGATCAACCGCGAGGCCCCGGCATGGATCAGCACCGATCCAAGCCGCTCCGCCAATCCCCGCGCGAGCCCAAGCGCCCCCGGGTCCCACGCGATATGCGCCGCGCGCTGCGCATCACTCAGCCCAAGCGCGCCCCACGGCTCGGGAAAGGCGTTCGAAGCGTGCTCGCACACGATCACGCACCGCCCCGCAGCGTCGCGGTTCTCAATGGCAACAGCCAAAGGATGCGCGTGTCCCGTCATGTCTCTCCCAGCGTCGATTCTGATTTTTGATCTTTTGATCAGGCTGTGCGCTGGAAACGTGTCTGTCAACATTATTTCAAAAATGAAAATTCTGTTACAATCTGTTCTCTGGCGAGTCGCTTCCCGCGGAGCGCCCCGGATCGAAAGGTGCTCAATTTGGCGGCAGTCACGCAAACGATCGAAGACATGCTGCGCGGGTCCATCGACACGATGACCCGGGCCGAGCGGCAATTGGCGGGCCACATCCTGCGCCACTATCCAGTGGCGCTTCTGGGGTCGGTCACGCAGCTCGCAAAGGCCGCCGAGGTCAGTTCGCCTACGGTCGTCCGGCTCGCGCAGAAGATGGGGTTCGGCGGCTATCCGGGCCTGCAATCGGCCGTGCGCGACGAGGTCGAGGCGCGGCTCGAAAGCCCGCTGGCCAAGCATGACCGCTGGGCGGGCGACGCGCCCGATACGCATGTCCTCAACCGATTTGCCGATGCGGTGCTGGGCAACCTTCAGGCGACACTGGCCCAAATCGACCACGCGCAATTCGACGCGACCGCCCAACTGCTCGCCGATCCGGCCCGTAAGGTCTTTGCCACGGGCGGGCGGATTACGCTCGCCATGGCGGAGTATTTCGTGGCCCATATGAAGGTGATCCGCTCGAACGTGGAACTCTTGCCTCCAGTCTCGAACGCCTGGCCGCCCGCACTTCTGGAAATGAAAGCCGGCGATGTGCTGCTCGTCTTCGACATCCGCCGCTACGAGAACAACGTGCTGCAACTCGTGGAGCTTGCTGCCGAGCAAGGGGCCGAGGTGATCCTGATCACCGACCCTTGGGTGAGCCCCGCCGCCGCCCATGCCCGCTACCGCTTCTCGGCTCAGATCGAGGTCCCCTCGGCCTGGGACTCGACGGTGGCCATTCAGGTGCTGGTCGAAACGCTGCTCTCGGCAGTGCAGTCGCTCACATGGTCGGAGACCGAGGCGCGAATGAAACGCCTCGAAGACCTCTACGCCCGCGCCCGGTTCTTCCGGGGGCGCAAGTAAGCCTTCCAATCGCGTCAAATATCCCGGGGGTGAATGGCGCTCTGCGCCAGAGGGGGCAGGGCCCCCTCACGGCTCGCCTTTCACCCCTCGATGACCAGAAGGTCGCCCGCGTCGATCCCCAACTCAACCCGATCCCCGACTTTCGGCGGCGCAATGCGGTTGGTGTTGAACGTATCGAAGGCGAGCGATTGCCCACCCAGATCAGCGCGCAAGCGGATCACCGAGCCAAGGAAATCCACCTCGGTGATCGTCCCGCTCAGAGCGGTGTCATGCGTGCCGCGCCCAAGGCTCACCATCTCGGGACGCAGGCCCAGCGTCGCGGTCGGGCCGGGCAGGGGCCGGTTCAGCGCGATCTCCGTCTGCCCAAGCGTCACCCGCCCGCTCGCCGGATCGAGAACCCGCGCTTCGAGCGTGTTCAGCGTGCCCACGAAATTTGCCACGAAGCGGGTGGCGGGGGCGTTGTAGATCTCGAACGGCGTGCCGACCTGATCCGCGATGCCCTCGTGCATCACCACGACCCGGTCCGACATCGACAGCGCCTCTTCCTGATCGTGGGTCACAAAGATCGTCGTGATGCCAAGGCGGCGCTGGATCTCGCGGATTTCGTTGCGCAAAGAAACGCGGATCTTGGCGTCGAGCGCCGAGAGCGGTTCATCGAGCAGCAGGACCTGCGGACGCGGCGCCAGCGCGCGGGCCAGCGCCACGCGCTGCTGCTGCCCGCCCGATAGTTGGAACGGATAGCGTCCGCCCAGATCCGACAACCCGATCAGGTCCAGCATCTCAGCCACGCGCGTGTCGATCTCAGATTTCGGAGTGCCCTTCACCTTGAGGCCAAAGCCCACATTCTGCGCAACCGTCAGGTTCGGGAACAGCGCATAGGCCTGAAACACCATGCCGATATTGCGCTGGTTGGGCTTGAGGCGCACGACCTCTTGCCCGTCGATCCGGATTATGCCCGAGGAAGGCGTCTCGAACCCGGCCACCATGCGCAGCACGGTGGTCTTGCCGCAGCCCGATGGCCCGAGCAGCGAGATGAACTCGCCCTTCTCGACGCTCAGGTCGAAATCCTTCACGACGCGGTTCGCGCCAAAGGATTTCTCTAGGTTTTCAATCGTCAGAAAGGACATCAGCCGGCCGCCTTGGTGTGTTTCGAGAAGCGCGTGACAAGCTGGAAGAGCCCCATACAGGCCCAGGTGATGGCAAATGCGATCACGGCCAGTGCAAAGGGCTCATAGGCCTTGTTCGCGCCCATGAGTTGCAGATAAGGCCCGAAGGCCGGTCGGTTCAGAAGCGCCGCCATGGTGAACTCGCCCATGACGATGGCGAAGGTCACGAAGGCGCCCGACAGCACCGCCACCAGCACGTTCGGCATGATGACGCGTGCGAGGATCAGCACCCAGCCTGCGCCAAGGCTCTGCGCCGCTTCGGTCAGCGTGCGCACGTCGATGGCCCTCAGCCCGGTATCGACCGCGCGATACATATAGGGCAGGGAAAGCGTCGAATACCCCATGAGCAGCAGGAAGTTGGTGCCCCAGAGCGAGCCTGTTAGCGGCAGCCAGCTTGAGGTGTTATACAGCCGGATATAGCCGAACACCGTGACGATGGCCGGGATCACCAGCGGCAGGAGCGTGATGAACTCGATCAGCGGCCGAATTTGGGGCAGGCGCAACTGCACCCAAAAGGCCGTGGGCACCACCAGCAGCACGCCCACGGCGATGGTCATCAGCGACATGATCACCGAATAGCCGAAGGTTTGGCGGAATTGTGGGTCGGCAAGGACCTTTGCATAGGCGTCGAAGCTGTATTCTCCGCGTCGCATCGAGAGCGAAAACTCGGTCATGCCGATCAGCGGCAGGACAAAATAGGTGACCCCGAGCAGCAAGATGGCCCAGGCTGCGAACTTCTTCATTTGAGCCACCTCTCGGCGCGCAGCCGCAGCCAGATATAGATCACGTTGGCCGTCGCGGTGACCACGATCATGCCAAGCGCCATCGCGTAGCCCAGATGCGGATTGCCCAGCACATCGCCCCGGATTTGCGCGAACAGCATGATCGGCACGATGTTGAGGCTCGACCCGGTGAGCGCGATTGCCGTGGCCACGGCGCCAAAGGCGTTGGCGAACAAAAGCGCGAAGGTGCCAAGGATCGAGGGGAACAGGATCGGCAGCGCGACCATGCGCCAATATTGCGCCCCCGTGGCGCCGAGCACCTGCGCCGCTTCGCGCCACTCGCGCTTCAGCCCGTCAATGGCGGGGGTGATGATCAGGATCATCAGCGGGATCTGGAAGAACAGATAGGTAATCGTCAGGCCCCAGAAGGACAGGATGTTGAACCCCATCGCGCGCAGGTTGATGCCGAACTGCGTCTTGAGGAACACCGTCACAAGCCCCAGCGGCCCAAGCGTCGCAAGGAATGCGAAGGCCAGCGGCACGCCCGCGAAGTTGGAGGCCACCCCCGAGAAGGTCAGCAGCGGCGAGCGGATGCCTTTGGGCAGACCGCCAAGGATCACGGCGGCCGCCATCAGAAAGCCCACAAGGCAGCCAAGCGCCGAAGAGGCAACCGAGATTTTAATAGAGATCCAGTAGCTGGACAGGATCGAAGGGGTGAACAGCCCCGCGATATTCTCGAAGGTAAAGCTGCCATCGGCGCGCTGAAACGCGCCAAAGACGATCTTCATCGTGGGCGCGAACAGAAACAGGATCACGAAGGCCGCGAAGGGCAAGAGTCCGAGCCATGTCAGCGAGGGCCGGAACCGGCGCATCCGCGGCGGGGGCGCTGCGGGCTCTGCGTCGGGGGGGGCAAGAGAAGTTTCGGTCACGCGGGTCTTTCAGTCGGTGAGGGACGAAGAAGGAGCCCCACCCCGGCGCGAAACCGGGGCGGGAGAGCGGGGCCAGTGGCCCCGCGCAAGGCGTTACTGAACGTTCGCGCCCACCACGGCATCCCAGCCGCCAGTGACCACTTCCTTATTGGCGTTCTGCTCGTCGATCGTCGGGAAATAGGCCGCCTCATAGGCTTCGGCCGGCGGCAGCGCGTCGAGCAGCTCTTGCGGGATCTTGCCCGCTGCCGACATCGCGTTGAAGCGTGCCGGGTGGCAATACCCCTTGAGCCAGGCGGTCTGGCCCTCGTCGGAATAGAGATACTCCATCCACAGCTTGGCCGCGTTCGGATGCGGCGCATGGGCCGAGATGGCCTGAACATAGACACCCGCCGTCACGCCGGTTTTCGGCACGACGATGTCAACCGGCGGGTTGCCGTTCAGCTCATCACGCCACGACAGCGCATTATAGTCCCACGCCAGAACGATCGGCGTCGCACCCTGCGCAAGCGTCCCGGCCTTGCCGATGACGGGGACGAAATTGCCGTTCTCGTTCAGGGTCTTGAAGAATTCGAGGCCCTTCTCGCCCGACTCCGCCCCGGCGGCGCCACCTGCGGCCATACCCGCCGCCAGAACGCCCATGATCGCCTGGCTCGAGGCGCGCGGGTCACCCGCAAGCGCGACTTGCCCGGCATATTCGGGCTTGGTCAGGTCGGCCCAGTCGGTGGGCGTGTTATCGACCAGATCCTTGTTCACCATGAAGGACATGACGCCGTAATAGTCGCCATACCAGTAGCCATCGGGGTCTTTGATGCTTTCCGGGATCTCGTCCCAGGTGGCGACTTTGTAGGGCTGGATCAGCCCTTCGTCCTTGGCGGCGGGGCCGAAGGCGAGGCCCACGTCGATCACGTCGGGCGCCTGCGGGCCGGTGTTGCCGATATTGGCGCGGATCGCCTCAAGCTCGTCCGCCGAGCCCGCATCCGGGTTCAGCTCGTTCACGGTGATCTCGGGATACTTCGCCTTGAAGCCCGCGATCACATCGCCATAGCCGCACCAGCTATGGGGCAGGGCGATGGTGGTCAGCATGCCCTCTGCTTTTGCGGCAGCTTCCAGCGCGGCCATGTCCTGCGCCTGAACCATGGCGCTCGTGGCGAGCAGCGCCGCGACACCCGCGAGACCACCGGTCAGCCAGTGCTTTGTAGTCGTATTCATAGATCAACTCCCCATTGAGTATCTGAGCCAGCGCGGGTTGGCCGCGCGTGACGCACTTACGCGCCTTATTGTGACAGTCTCGCGACATGGCGCCTTGTCCGGCAAATCTTTTGACCGGCTGGGCAAGATTTGCCCGATTCTGAGGTTCGCGCAACAATTCCGTTACAACCCCGTTACATTGCCTGTGCCTTGCCCGGAAAAGTGGCGTTGCCGGGGGCAGGCATGTTCTGGTCATTGCGCAGGGATGACAGAATCCCCGCGCTGTGTCAGCATGCAGGGAAAGGAGGACCGCCATGACCGAAATCACCAAGGATTTCAACGGGCAGACTGTGATCTGCACCTTCGAAATGACCCCGGCCACCGCGAGTGAACTGATGGAGGCGCTTCAGGACGCCTATGAGCATTGTATCCGCCACCAGCCCGGATTTCTGGGCGCGGGGCTGCATATGAACGATGCCCAGACCCGGATCGCCAACTATTCCAAATGGGAGAAGCGCGGCGATTATCAGGCGATGCTGCGCACCCCCGAGATGATCGAGCGCAATCGCAAGATCAATCAGCTCTGCCGCAGCTTCGAGCCGGTTATGTATGATGTGATGGACAATTTCTGAACCTCTATCGGACAGCCGGAGCCCGCGCCTGCCACGGGGGCTTTAAAGACGTGCAATTCAGGGCGACTCACCCTATGCTGCAACGCAGCATCGGGGGATTTGTATGTCGGGACTGGTAATCACGGTGGCCCAGCAGAAGGGCGGCGCGGGCAAGACGACGCTCGCGGTCAATCTGGCGGTCGCGCTCTTGCGCGAAGGGCGCTCGGTCGCGCTGCTCGACACCGACCCGCAAGGGTCGCTGGGGCGCTGGTTCATGCAACGCCGCGAGGCGCTGGGTGAGGCGGGGCTTGAATTCTCGACCTCCTCGGCCTGGGGTGTCAGCTACGAATGCGAAAAGCTGCGCAAGCAGGTCGATGTGGTCATCATCGACACCCCGCCCAAAGTGGACAGCGATCTGCGCCCGGCCCTGCGCGAGGCGGACCTGATCCTCGTGCCAGTCGCGGCAAGCCATGTCGATCTCTGGGCGACCGAAGGGGTGCTCGATCTGGCCCGGCGCGAGGGGAAACGCCCGAAGATCGTCCTGAACCGGACCAAGTCCAAGACCCGTCTGGGCGATCAGGTGCGCGATGCCGCAACGCAGCTCGAGGCGGACCTCGTCGAGGTCACACTTGGCCACCGCGTGGTCTTTGCGGAAACGCTGGGGCAGGGGCTGGGTGTGCTTGAAGCGCCGCGCAAAGGGGCCGGTCACGCCGAGGTGACCGCCCTCCTTCATGCGCTGCTCAATCTCGAATGATCAGCCCGTATAGGCAAGGCTGCCCGCATCGTCATGGATCAACGCGTCGAGCGCGGCGGGATCGCTGATCTCGATTTCCTCGCGCCCCGATCGCACGCCGTGGCCTTTCAGCCGACCAAGTGCGCGCGACAGGCTCTCGGGTTTTATTCCGAGATAAGACGCGACCAGCCCTTTCTCGAACGGCAGCAGCACGACCAGTCGTCCCTCACGCAGCCGGGCGTGGCGGCGCAGGAAGCAGCCGACGCGCTGAATCGCGGTCTGGCATTTCAGCGACTCGAGTTGCTCGTTCAGGGAATCGATCTGATCGAAGGAATTCGTCAGCAGGATGCGCCCGAAATCGGGATCGGAGGCGATCGCCTCGCGCAGCAGGGCGGCGGGGATACACAGCACCGTCGCCTCCGAGGCCGCATCGGCCCCGGTCTGGTGTTGCCCGTCGCGCAGGCAATCGGCAAAGGCCAGCGTCTCGCCCGCAGTATGCATGCGGATGATGGCTTCGGAGCCATTGGGCAGAATGCGATACAATTTGATCCAGCCGAACACGATCACAAAACACTGGTCCGCATGGGTTTCATGCAGAAAAAGGCTGTCGCTGCGGTCGAGGCGCCGCAGGCTTGCGGACTCAACCAGTAGTTTTCTTGTATCCGGTCTGGCCTTGGACAGGACGGGGCACCGTTGTGCCGCGTGGGTCAGGTCGGGTTTCATGTTCGCGCTCCAGCAAAGATTGGAACGTCCTTGGATGCAGCGAATCCGCATGCGTTACTTTGACACAGGTCAATTTCGCCCAATCGGTCAGGAATTTCATCGAATGGTCATATGCCAGACCATCTTGATCAGGGCCGCCGACTCGCGCAGATGGGCCCGCAGCCTTGCACCTTTTGCAACGGCGGTGGCGGGCGGTCCCTCGCTTTGGGCGCGCAGTCCAAGGTGGCGCGCAATCAGCCGCGCTCGCAACTGGTGGTAGCGGTCGGTCACGAGGATGACCGGACCCAGATCAGGGCAGATCGCACGCGCATGGGCTATATTTTCCCACGTGTTGACAGAGCGGTCCTCGCACAGGATGGCGTCCTCGGGGACCCCGCCTTCGCGCAGAATGCGGGCCATCACCTCGGCCTCGCTTGGCGGGTGCCGACCCATGCCGCCACAACAGATGATCCGGTCCACGCGCCCGGCGCGCCAGAGGTCCAGCGCGTGTCGGGTGCGCCGTTCCAGCGTGGGCGAGGGGCGCCCGCCGGGCCAGACCGCCGCGCCGAGGATCAAGGCCGTTCGAAGCGTCATGGCGGCACGCTAGGCGCGTGCTCTCTGGACGGCAAGCGGGGATGCGCTATCCTCTGAGCGATCAGGGAGGATTTCAGAATGCGTTATATCTTTGCCGCCGCGCTTGTCGCGCTTGCTACCCCCGCCATTGCGGACCCCGTCAATATTCGTCCCGACACCGCCTCGGTCACCGTTCAGACCGAGGATGGCCCGGCTGAAATCTCGCGCATTCAGGACAATGCGAATGAGCTGTCGGGCGAATGGGCGCGCACCTCGCGGCCCTGCCCGAATTTCTGTATCCAGCCAATGACGCCCGCGCCCGGTGTCACCACGATCGGCGAGATCGAGCTGCTGGAGTTTCTTGAAACCGGCTCGGCCACGGTGATCGACAGCCGCGTGCGCCCCGATTACGAGGGCGGCACGATTCCCGGCGCGATTTCAATGCCCTATAACGAGATGTCGACCCGTTTGGGCGAATTGGGCTGCGAACCCGATTTCGAAGGCTTCGAATGCCCCGCCGATGTCAAACCCGTGGCGCTGTTCTGTAACGGCCCGTGGTGCGGCCAGTCGGTAGCGTCCACGGACGTGGTGTAAATTCAGCGCCGTCTTCGGTGTAATCTCAGGTGGCCATCGAGGTGTATGGTC